>JAFZRN010000036.1 GCA_017619835.1 Eubacterium sp. | reverse complement strand
TAATAGGTCGGATACCTTAATCGATAGATTTAGAAAAGCACCTATGTAGGGAGCTTTATTAAAGTTACCCTTTTTTAGCCACAGCGGAGAAATGTAATTTCCAGCTAATCTATACTTGACTTTTCATAGCTGGTCTCCTGATTTCTTATTCTGGGTCAGATAATAAAACTTAAAGTTTAAGAACTGGAGGTATAATTCTTAAGGGTTTATGAAGTTGTGGCATACAAAAAACATCCTGCGGAAGCCGGAATATGCTATTGACATTTTGATTAAAAAATGTATAATGTTCTTAACAAGGTAGTCGGAGGGTGAGTGCACTCACCCGGCCTGACAAGTTTGTTAGTTGATAAGATTAGCCGTCACTTACTTGCTAGGGTCAGGACGGCTTTTCTTATGTTCAACATAAAGTTTTACTAATTCTATTATTAGTTTTATCACTGATTATATATAGGAGAAAAATCATGCAGCCTGTATTAGTTCCCGAGAAACTCAAGATAGCCAGAGAACGTCTGGATATAACAAAAGTTGAAGCGGCAAAGAGGATGAGCATTCCACAGAGTTCTTATGTCAGATATGAGAACGGTCAGAGAAAACCAACACATGCTACGATCGTTCAGATGGCACAGGTTCTCGGTACAAGTGTCGATTATCTGATCGGAAAAACAAATGATGATAAGGCAGATACGGTGATCGTTCATAAAGAAAATGAGCCTGAACTCTATGAGATTGCAAGCGGGGCGCAGGATTTTAACGAAGAGCAGCTTAACCGACTTTTAATGTATTACAAAGAAATTATTAAGCTGAGCAAAAAGAAAAAATAATATTATTCTAGTATTATAGTTTTGTTTTACAGGAGAAGAGTATGAGATATCCCAAATTCTTACAGCCCGGCGGCACGATTGGTTTCATAGCACCGTCCTTCGGCTGTGCGATAGAACCATATAGACCGCGTTTTGAAAATGCAATCAAGATATTAAGTGAAATGGGCTACAAGACCTGGCTCGGCCCGAACTGCTATGAGGACAGCGGTATCGGTATCAGCAATAAGCCGGAGCTCTGTGGGGCAGAGCTGAATGCAGCTATGACAGATGATTCGATAGATGCGATAATAACCTGCGGCGGTGGTGAGCTGATGTGCGAGGTTGTACCATATATTGATTTTGAAAAGATAAAAGCATCTGAACCTAAATGGTATATGGGCTATTCCGATAATTCGAACTTCACGTTCCTTTCGCCTATCCTCGCTGATACGGTTGCAATATACGGACCGTGTGCTCCGACCTTCGGAAGGGTTCCCTGGCATAAGTCATTAGAGGATTCACTGAAGCTTCTTACCGGAGAGATAAAGAGTGTCAGCGGTTATGATCTCTGGGAGAGAGATGACGATGATGCTGAGCCTGTGGAAGAGCCGGATCCACTTACACCATATATTGTTACGGAGAAAACGGAATATAAATACTTCAATACAAACGGTGATGCGGCAAAAATCAGCGGACGCCTCCTTGGCGGCTGCCTTGATATAATCACTCTTCATGTCGGCACAAAGTATGATAAGGTAAATGATTTCAAAGAAAGATACAAGGAAGACGGTATCATCTGGTTCCTCGAAGCCTGTGACCTTGATAATCTTTCCATGAGAAGAGCCTACTGGCAGATGAGAGAAGCCGGATGGTTTGATAATGCAAAGGGCTTCCTTATCGGAAGACCGAGAATATTCGGACAGGAATTCCTGGGAGTGGATCAGTATAAAGCTGTGACCGATATACTGGGCGGATTCAATGTTCCTATAATAATGGATATTGATATCGGACATCTTCCGCCATCGATGCCTATTATCTCAGGCGGCATAGCTGATGTTGAGGCAGAAGGAAATAATATAACAATTAATTACGAATTCAGATAAATTATATATCAGAGGGTAAAGCTTTGAAGAAGGTTCTTGTAGTTGAAGACGACAGAGAGATAAGAAGTCTTCTAAGTAAAGTGCTCAGTGAAAATGAATATGAAGTGACAGAGGCTAAGGATGGAAAGGAAGCTTCTCAGTATATCCGGGAAGACCTTTATGATATAATCCTTATGGATATGATGCTTCCGTATAAATCCGGTGATGTTCTTATAAGAGAGCTTCGTGATTCGGAGGATGCTGTAAAAAGCAGAACTCCGATAATCGTGCTTTCCGCAAAGACCATGAAGGATACCCGTCTTGAAGTGCTTAAGATGGGAGCTGATGATTATATCATCAAGCCTTTTGATCTTGATGAGGTTCTGGTCAGGATTGAGGTTGTGCTTAGAAGAAGCGAAGCAGAAAATGCGACCGAAGAAGCCGGGTCATCGGGACAGGTCCTTTCATTTATGGGAATTGAATTAAATAAAGATCTCAACACAGTAACTTATGAGGGTGAACCGCTGAAGCTGACATCCAAGGAAATGAGTCTGCTGGAGCTGTTTTTCAGAAATCCCAAGAAGACATTTTCAAAAGCAAATCTCTATGAGGCTGTCTGGGAAGATACCTATTATTGTGAGGATAACACGATCAACGTTCATATGAGCAATCTTCGCGGCAAGCTTAAAAAGGCAACCGGCCTTGAAATCATTGAGACAGTATGGGGAATAGGATATAAGCTGAAATCATAATGCCTGAGGTGGGGTATGAGAATTTTTATTATTATATGCATAGTTCTTCTTTTGCTCTGCGTTTTCCTTTTCATAAAGCTTGTTCTCATCAAGGACAGTCTTAAAAAGCTGACCGGTGAGATTAAGAAGACCCGCGAGGAGGATTATAACCGGGAAACAAAGGTTGCACTGATAGACAGGGACGTCGAAAGACTGGCTGCCGAGATCAATAACAACATAAGCTTTCAGAAGAACATGAAGCTTGAAACCGAGAAATCGAGAAGACAGCTGGAGCAATCAATATCCGATATAGCGCATGACCTGAGAACTCCGCTTACCGTGATCAAAGGAAATCTGCAGATGCTAGATAAGGAGGCAATGTCTCCCGAGGGAAGAGAGTACCTTGGTATCAGCAGACGAAAAGCGGAAACTCTGAAAAGCATGGTAGATGAGTTCTTTGAGCTTTCGGTTCTTGAGAGCGAGGGGACAAAGCCTGAGCTTAAAGAGATAAATGTTGTAAATCTTATCACCGAATTCATCATTGAAAATGAATCGCTGATACGTGATCATGATCTGACTCCCGAGATCAGCCTTCCGGAAGAAACCATTATGATAATGGCTAACAGGGATATGCTGGTGAGGGTGCTTGGGAATCTGATCGGAAATATATATAAATATGCAAAAGACAGTTTTGAGATAAAGGTTAAAAGATCAGAAGGTTGTATTATAGAAGTAAGTAATAAGGTTGAAGATGCTTCGTCAATAGATATAGATCATATCTTTGACAGAACCTACAGGGCGGATAAAGCCAGGACTGAAGGAAGTGCAGGTCTGGGGCTTTATATTGCAAAGCTTCTCATAGAACGTCAGAACGGAACTATAGAAGCAAAGATATCGAATACAGATGATATAGACAGATTAGTATTCGAGATCGCATTTCCAATAAAATAGAAATGGGTGAGGGAGCATATGACAAATCAGAAAATCTATAAGAAGATCAAAAAATCCGGTGTGGGAAGTACCATAGTGCTGTCAATCATTTTCACTATCCTGATGATAGTGCTCATGATTTTTGCGGCTGGTACATTCCTTGAGTATCTGATGGATACAAAGTTCTCTTCCGAATATGAAACAATCGTTTATCTTGCACATCTTTATGAAGAGGGTCAGAAGGGTAATTACGGTGATGTATTCGGATTGATAGACGAGGATGGACATAACTATATTATTAAAGATAAGTCGGGAAAGATCATAAGATCAAAGGGTGATAATACCTGTAGCAGCGAAGGGAAGAAGGCAAAGCTTAATATCAAATATGATGACGTTAAGGTTTATGAGGACACTGAGATTAATTATATCCATGTCAAAAATGATTCGGTTTCGATTGATCTTAAGGGTCTTTGGAAATGGATCAATTCCGAGGAAGGCTATAAGACAAGTCATTTGGATGAGCTGGATGATGATACCAAGGTTGAGGTAACGGTTCAAAGCTCTGACACGGAGATTGAAGATAGTATAACACATGAACTTTCTGTCAATGATCCGAATAGGAAATATGTCAACGTTCCGGTCTGGCTGGGAGTGGATGTGAATAATGGAACAGAGGAATTCGTTGGTCAGGCATTGATGAGTATTGATACCGGTGAGATAGGGATCATAATTCTTCTGGTACTACTTTTTGTTGTTATATTTTCGCTTCTCAATTTAGCATTTATCTTAACAGCTATTGCAGGTCTGGTAAGACAGAGAAAGATCGTCAGATTCTTCTTCGCGGATACTACGACCAGAGGACGTAACTGGATGTGGTTCCATATTAAGGGAAATGAGCTCCTTAGGAGCAGGTTCGGCCGCAGGAATAAGTATGCCGTAGTCAATCTGACTTTCGTTAATTACAGAAATTACTGCGTGAGCCATTCACTTGCCGAGGGTGAGAAGATGCTTGCGAAGGTTTATGAGCTGATCAATAAACAGCTTACTAAAAAGGAAATGTGTGCTCACGTTTCTTCATCATCCTTTGCTCTCGCTCTTAGGTATGACGATGAAAGTGAGCTTCAGCAGAGACTTGAAAATCTCATATCAATGCTGGAGAATGTTGATCCCGGTCATAAATTCAGTTTCCAGGCAGGAGTTCAACTGGTTGATGAACAGGGTACCGATAAAGCATCTATCCGTGCCAGAAAGAAGATTGAGATTGAAAATGAATACAACAATGCATGCTCGGCAAGATCCAGAATCTCGGATACGGATGAGTCCGGAATC
This sequence comes from Eubacterium sp., assembly GCA_017619835.1. Taxonomy (GTDB): domain Bacteria; phylum Bacillota; class Clostridia; order Lachnospirales; family Lachnospiraceae; genus Eubacterium_Q. The sequence continues at coordinate 11,598 of JAFZRN010000036.1, read as the reverse complement.
GTTTACTTTGATGATAAGCTTGTAGAAGAGCAGGTATGGCTGGATCAGGTTCAGGAGAAGCAGGCTCAGGCAGTTGCTAATGAAGAGTTCCTTGTCTATTACCAGCCTAAATATGATCCTAGATCCGATAAGCTCTGCGGTGCCGAGGCGCTTATCAGATGGGAGTCTCCGGATTTCGGCTTTGTGACACCGTTCAGGTTTATACCTATCTTCGAAAAGAATGGTTTCATCACTGAGATAGACCATTACATGATAACCCACGTTGCGCGTGATCAGAAGAAATGGCTTGATAAAGGATATACCTGTGTTCCCGTATCCGTAAATGTTTCAAGGGCTCATTTCATAGAAAGTGATCTTGCGGAGCAGATCAGGGATATGGTGGATGCGGAAGGCTGTCCTCATGAATATATCGAGATAGAGCTTACGGAGAGCGCTTTCTTCGATGATAAGAAGGCGATGATAAATACGATAAACAGACTTAAGAGTTATGGCTTTACGGTTTCGATGGATGATTTCGGAGCGGGCTATTCGTCACTTAACTCTCTTAAGGATATGCCGCTGGATGTTCTTAAGCTGGATGCGGATTTCTTCAGAGGAGAAAATGAGAACGGCCGAGGCGAGATCGTTGTATCGGAGGCGATCAAGCTTGCGAAGAGTCTTAATATGAAGACAGTCGCCGAAGGCGTGGAAACGGAGGAACAGGTTAAGTTCCTTGCAGGCGAGGGCTGTGACATGATACAGGGATACTACTACGCTAAACCGATGCCCGAAGCAGAATATGAGGAAAGGATGAGGTAAAACTCATCCTTTTTTTTATTTTCTTAAGATATTTAAGAAATTCTTTAATTTTGAGTTTTATGATGCATTTATAAAGTCAGGATAAAAGGAGTAGTGATATGTCAGAGAATATTGTAGAAGTAAGGAATATGATCAAGCGATACGGAACGCAGAATGCGCTTGACGGCGTATCCTTCGATATAAAGAAAGGAAGCATAGTCGGACTCATCGGACCGAACGGAGCGGGCAAGACTACCATGATGAAGATAATGGGCGGACTTGCATTTCCTACAAGCGGCGAGCTTAAGATGTACGGGGCAACGGATGAGCAGGGGCTAAACCATGCCAGAACAAGGATGAGCTTCATTATCGAAACTCCTTATGAAAAGGAGAAGATGACAGCCCGAGAAAATCTTGAAAAGCAGAGGCTGCAGAAAGGGATCCCGGATAAGGGGCGTATCGATGAGGTTCTGGAGATCGTTAATCTTCAGGATACGGGAAAGAAGATAGTCAAGAACTTTTCTCTCGGAATGAGACAGAGACTGGGCCTTGCAAATGCGCTTATGGGAAAACCGGAATTCATGGTCCTTGACGAACCGATCAACGGTCTTGATCCCGAGGGTATCGTGGAGATAAGAGAACTCTTCAGAAGGCTTAATAAAGAAGAGAATATCACAATGGTGATCTCATCCCATATCCTGAGTGAGCTTTCACTTCTCTGTACGGATTATATCTTCATCAATCACGGACAGATAAAGGGAATATTTACGGCTGATGAATTAAGGGAAGCCTGCAGTGAATATTATCATATAGATACCGATAATAATGAAAAAGCAAGTGCGATACTGACAGGAGATCTCGGGATCGAAAGAGTGGAAGCCCTGGAGGACGGAAGCCTTCGGATATATGACAGACTGGATGATATACATCTCATCTCTAAAACTCTGTATGAAAATGGGATCATCCCGACAGAGCTTTCACTTAATGAGGTTAATCTCGAGGATTATTACATGAAGATGGTGCAGGAGGCATAACTCATGCTCAATATAATAAGATCACTTAATTACAGCGCAAGGCGCGACAATGTAAACTGGATAACGCTGATATCCATGCTGGGAATTCCTGCTTTTGTAGCATATATCAGCAAGATGATAGATCCGAATTCTATGAATAAGCTGACGCCCAGTGTATATTTTGCATCGACAACTATGGCAACTGTATTTATTTTCTGTTGTTTCGGGATAATGATCCTTGCAAGTAAGCTGGTTGCTTCGGATGCGGGAGATAAGACCATTAATTATGAACTGATGGCAGGTCACAGCAGAAACAGGATATTTGCGGCGAGAATGGTATCAGGATTTATGTGGGGTGCAGGCCTTGTTTTTATCATCATGATGATTCCGGTCGGAGTTTTAAATCTAATATACGGATGGGGGCCTGAGACAGATAAAACAGATGTACTTATAAGATGCGTTCTCTGTATATTTCCGATCTTAAGACTATGTGCCTATAACATGATGCTTGCCAGTGTTGCCAGAAGTACGGGTAAAGGGATTGCTCTCGGATATGCATCATTTATGGCAGTTGTAATAACCGGAAGCGTAATGGAAGAAGTTTTCGGTAAAGTTGTAATATATCCGACCGGATTTACGAATGCTTCATACCTTCTGACTACGGAGAATTCAAAATACGAAGTGATAAACGGAAAAGAGATACTTATTTATGATACTGCCATTACAGGGGAAATAATCTGGAAGACCATAGCGGTGTCAATCATTTTCATAGCTATATATCTGATGATTACTTATATCAATTTTAAGAAAACAGACAGGGACTAAAGAATGAAAAATATAATCAAATCAATTGTATACGAGATGCTTCACAGCAAAATGGTGATCAGGCTGTATGTGCTTTTCATGCTGCTTCAGGCGCTGGTGGTTATTCTGAATGCTGAAGTAAGTCCGGTTTCCGGTGTGAAGGAAACAAGCATGGTTCTGTCCGATGGAGGAGTTCTTACCTATGAATTTCCGATTTTTATACTGACGCTTATAGTCGGAGTGATCTGCGGAGAGGATTACAGGGATAAGGTTGCGAATTATGAAGTACTTTCCGGACATTCAAGGAAGAGTATATATCTGGCGAGAAGTCTGTTTGCTATCTTTTCGGCGGCTGCTCTCTGCCTTATCTTAAGCTTTATTCCGCTTATCGCGGGCAATCTTTACATGGGATGGGGAAGCACATTAAAACTCGGAGATGTTGTGGCCAGATACCTTCTGCTCTTTTTCCCGTATCTCAGACTTGCTGCATTCCTGGCAATGATCACATTTCTGATAAAGAATCAATATATAATGATGGCTTTGGGCTTTCTGATCATGTTCGGTTCAACTCTTTTAAGTGATCTTTTAGGTGCGTCAAATTATTATGTAAGCATATATAACTTTAAGATGCTGACCGAATATAAGTCCTGGAGCATCTATAATATAGACCCGGTTCGGGGACTCATCGATTATCATGCCTATGACAGCTCCCTTACTTCGGGGATGGTGATCGGAACCATAGCGGTATCACTTGCGATGACAGCATTCTATCTCATTATGGGATATGCACTTTTCAGACGTGACGAACTGAGTTAGAAAGGAAGAATTATGGATTTCACATTTACGATTATAGAACTTGCCCTTATGGTGCTGCTCTTTATCGTGGCAAAATGGGCTGTGAAAAATGTTTCGAATAAATGGAGACTTCTCTATGCTGCTCCGTCCTTCGTAGTTGTATGCATGCTGATCTTTATCGGATTCGATGTGCATCATACAGGGATCTATGCAGCTGTGGCTCTTCAGATAGCTGCGCTTTTTATGGGAAATGATTCGGCTGACGAAAAGGCAGTCAGGCCAAAGCGCATTCTGGCCATAGTATCCGCAGGCCTCATCATTATAAGCGTGGTCATCATATCGATTGCTCCGAGCTATCACAGGCTTCCCATATATGATGATTTTAATAAAGCCTTTGACGTAATGAAAAAGCACTATATTCTGGATGTGGAAAAGGGCATCGACTGGGATAAGCTTTATGCAAAGTATAAGCCGCTTTTCAAGGAAGCTGATAGGACTCAGAGTCATATAGAGAATTATAAGTTGTGGAAGCAATTTACCACGGAATTCTATGACGGACATGTGGGTTACCAGATGGGGAGTGAAGGATTGGCAAGAGACGCATTCCTTCGCATATATGGAAATGATTTCGGCCTTTCCCTGGCAAAGCTTTCCACCGGGGAATATGTCGCCGTGAATGTAGAGGGCTATGATAAATCCTACTCCGTACTCAATGAAGATGAGGATGACCTCGGCTATTACATGGTAAAGGATATGTATCTGAATAAGAGCGCCGACAGACTTACTCTTAAGAATGCCGGGATAAAGAATGGGACTGTGATCACCAAATGGAACGGAAAGCCGATAGAAGATTATTATGATTCCATAAGCTACTACATGGAGCAGATGCCCGTCAGGGAGAATGAGGAATTCTACCTTCCCATGTATGTTGCTGGTATCGGTAAAAACATGGATTACGGTGAAACATATGTGCAGGGAGAAGTCTATGAAAGTAAGACCGGCGCTAAGATAGACAGCGACCCTGAGGTTGACATAACATATCTGGATGAAAACGGAGAAGAAAAGACGATAACCGCTCCAAGCCTCGGAGTATATGCAATGAGGCTTTGGGATACCCAGAAGAAAATAGATGACGGGGTTAACATAACTAATCTGACCTGGCAGCAGGTTAATGATGATACCTATATGATCCGTATAAGCGAAATGGTCTATGATCAGGAAACCTATACGGGCAGTGATTATTCGAAAATGGAAGATGAGCTGAGAGAACAGGTCCTGGATCTTAAGGCTGAGGGCATAAAGAATATAATCTTTGATCTCAGGTCCAATACCGGAGGAAGTCCTTTCTTTGTAAATGGCGTCGCAAAGCTTTTTGCTCCCGAAGGTGAGCATGTAAGCTATTACTCCGCAGTGATAAATGCGGCTACTGCTACCTATGAAAGAGGAGCGGACGGAAAATATATCAAGGGAGTTCCGGAAATATATCAGGGTGAAGATCTCTGGAAGGACGGAAAGATCATTCTTCTTGTCAATGCTTATACAGTCAGCGGCGGCGATGATATGACCTATACCATGGGTCAGTATCCGAATGTTAAGATCATGGGATTCACCAGCTCTAACAGCTCCTGCCAGGCTGTGACACAGGAAACGATGGATATAGGAGCTCTCAGTTTTTCTGCAGTACCGAATCTGGACGAAAACGGAGAGATGATGATAGATACTAGGACCGATCGTGTATGCGGAACACCCTTCGATGAGAAGATACCATTTACCGAAGAAGCTGTTGAGGCAATTTTCGATGAGGGAACAGATTTTCTATTGAATTACGTGGAGAAGTCATTTTAAAAGTGATATAATATATTATCATTTGATTGAGAGGGACTTTTCTATGGTTGTGTACTACTATCTGGGCATGTTCATAGTTTCAATTATAATGTCCTTAATTTATCTTTATAACTGGCAGAGACATTTTGATGTTAATATCACTGCTATATTCGTTATCGTTCCCATTATCAATATAACGTATTTTCTGCTCTATACCAGCCATACTCTGGAAACGGCGATACTGAGCCTGAAGATAATCTACATCGGAGGAGCTTTCCTTCCGTGGTTTGTTACCATGTGTGCGGTGAGCCTCTGTAAGATCAAGATAAAGAGGATGGTCCGCCTTGTGACACTTATGCTGAGTGCGGTCATCTATGGCTTTACACTGACAATAGGGCACTCGGGACTTTTCTATAAATCCATTACTCTTGAAGAGGTTGGCGGGATAAGTATCCATCACAAGGTTTACGGACCGATGCATACGGTATTCTATGTCCTTATCATCCTTTATATGATCGCAAGCCTTGCGGCAATCTACTACGGATATACAAAGAAGAATCTCGTATCAAGACGTATCCTTCTTTATCTCCTTATCCCCGAGCTTGTTACGATGGTGGCTTACTTTTCAAATCGTTTCCTCGGCGGATATATCGAGCTGATGCCGATGTCCTATGTATTCGGTCAGGTCATGTATATGCTGATCGTCCAGCGTATCTCACTTTATGACGTAAGTGATATGGTTATAGAATCCATGGTACAGTCCGGTGATACCGCATTTATCACAATGGATTTTGATCATAATTATCTCGGCTGTAACAAGACGGCCAGAGAGATATTTCCCGAATTATCAGAGCTTACGATCGATTATCCCGTAAGCAATAATCCTGCTCTGGAGAAAAATATCCTTCACTGGGTGGAGCATTTTGAAGAGGATGAGAATGTAAACAGGAATCTCTATATAAAGCATTTTTCCGATGACGAGAAAGAGGATAAGATCTATATAGTTTCCGTCAATTATCTTTATGACGGAAGAAAAAGAAGAGGATATCAGATCTTCCTCAGTGACGACACCAAGAATCAGAAGTATATAAAGCTTCTTGATAAATATAATGATGAGCTTGAGGAAGAGGTTGATAAGAAGACACAGCATATCGTTGAGATGCATAATAACCTTATCCTGGGTATGGCGACCATGGTTGAAAGTCGTGACAATTCCACGGGCGGTCATATCAAGCGTACCAGTGTCGGCGTGAAGCTGATAATCGATGAGATAATCCGTGATCCGGACGTTACGCTTCCCGAACAGTTCTGCAAGGATATAGTAAAGGCTGCTCCGATGCATGATATCGGCAAGATCGCCGTAGACGATGCGGTGCTGAGAAAGCCCGGTCGTTTCACTCCCGAAGAATTTAATGAGATGAAGAAGCATGCCGGAGAAGGCGCAAGGATAATCCGTGAGATCCTTAAGGATACGGATGATGAGAACTTTAAGAAGATAGCGGAAAATGTAGCCCATTACCATCATGAAAGATGGGATGGCTCCGGTTATCCCGAGAAGCTTGTGGGCGAAAAAATACCTCTCGAAGCCCGCATCATGGCTATTGCCGATGTATATGATGCACTGGTTTCAAAGAGGTGCTATAAGGACAGTATGTCATTTGAAGCTGCATTCGATCTGATCGAAAAGGGTATGGGAACCCAGTTCGATCCCTCTCTTGAGAAGTTCTTCCTTGCAGCAAGGAAGAACCTCGAGAGTTATTATTCGAATTTAGAGGAGATTTCTTCTCCTGCCTGAAGATCATGAACTCTTGTGAAAGCAACGAGCCTGCTTCCCACCGGAATCTTAACGCCTGATGCGTCGTTTCCGGAGCGGTCATCCGTATAGAGATAATACTTTCCTTCGGGAGATTCATAGATCTGTACAACAAAATCCGATGTTACATGACCCGTATTCTTGATTCTTACAGTGAATTGAGGCGGGTCATTTTCTATTGAGATAAGCTCTGCTTCGAAATCGGAATAGGTAAGTCCGTAGCCGAAACGGTAGAGTGGCTCATCCTCCATATAAAGGTAGGTCATCTTGCTTGATCTTATGTCATAGTTATTGATATCTCCGAGCTGATAGTCGCCCTTATACCAGGTCTGCGGTAGCCTTCCCGCAGGAGAGGTTTTTCCGAGAATGATATCGGCGAGACCGTTTCCGAATTCCTCGCTGCCGAAGGCGGACCAGAGGATGGCTTTGATCTTAGACGATGAGTCTTCTTCGGTTACGGCGATTGGTGCATTTGCCATAAGGATCAGTACGTTTTTATCGAATCTCTCCTCAAGAAGCGTAAGGACAGCCTTCTGGAAAGGCGGCAGCATGATGGAGTCGCGGTCAACCTCCTCCTTGCAGTTAATGGCCGGATGAAGGCCGAAGCAGGAGAATATGGTCGTATCACTATTAAGGCTGTTTTCCGAAATGACTTTATCAAGAAGAGCAGCTGAATCTGCGATGGTTTCAAAGCTCATCTTAAGACTTCCGTCATGATTCTTTATTCCCCATATCCTTGGATCCTCCCAGAAGAGGAGAGCATTTTCATTATCAAAATGAACCACTTCCCCGTCTTTATCGATAAGAAGGAAGGCTTCATTTACAAACCAGCTGAATACTTCATCGGCTGCGGCATAAAGGGTGAACTCTTCTCCGACGCTCTGTGCATTTACAACCTTCTTTTCGGGAGAGGTTGAGGTGAGAAGCTTTCCGGTGCTGAGAGAGCGAAGTGTGATCCTGCAGTCGTCCCAGAGCATGATCTCGAATTCTTCGGCCTTGTCGGCATCGACTGCGGTGACTTTTCCGTCACTGATTCCGGCATAGCCTTCTTCGAGCTTTATCTTTACCTTAGGGTAAAGCGTGGCTCCGCCTACACCTAGTCCTTCCTTAAATGTTACCGTATGACTTGATATTCCGCTGTACCAGTCGATCGGGCATCTGTCTACAAATGGCCCGAAGGCAAAGGTGTTATCGGTGGATTTAAGTGGAAGAAGTCCCTCGTTCTTAAGAAGGACAGTGGACTTTGCAGCGGCTTTTCTCGAAAGAAGACGTGACTCGGGAGTATCAACTCTGCTCATGTTATAAATCTTCTTCGGGAAATAGCGGGAGGTTCTGTCCTCATCACCATCCTCCATCATGATCCCGAGCATGGAGTAGGCTGTAAGTTTATTCAGAAGAGCCCTGTCAAGATCGGCCTCGGTGATGACTCCCTTTTCCAGAGCCTCATACATGGAGTCTCTGTCATATTTGGGGTCTTCGAGGAACATATCTATTCCGGCTTCGAAGGCTTTCTTTATCGCATCGGGTCCGTCCGATGCGGTCTTCTGGCCTTCGACCGAGAATCCGAGGGTTCCGGCATCCGAAACCATGAAGATGATACCTCTTTCTATAAGCTCTTTTATCTCGGGATTAAAGGTAGCAGTAACTCCGTTTATCATATTATAGGAAGACATTACCGACATAGGACTAGCGTAGTCGATGGTCTCAAAGAAAACTCTCTTATAATAATCTTCCTTCAGATCCTCGGGGATCACACTGTTTGTGGTATAACGTTCGAACTCCACATTATTGGCATAGAAATGCTTCAGCGTCGCGCCGCATCTCACATAGGTCTCATCATCTCCGGCCATTCCGAGGATATATTCACCGGCCATTCTGGATGTAAGGCGGGGATCCTCTCCGTAGGCTTCTTCGTTTCTTCCCCATCTCGGATCTCTTTCCATATCAACAGTAGGGGCAAAGCCGCAGAGACCGTTATGCCTGAACTCATTTATCAGACTTCTCATTTCGGTTCCTACAACGTCACCGATCTCGTGCATCATTTCCTTGTCAAATGATGCGGCCATACCTATGGGATTCGGAAAGACAGTTGTCTCGACAGCGGGACCGAAGTCAAAACTCTGGTCGTGTCTAGCCTGTACTCCGTGGGCGGCTTCGCAGGAAAAATCAAAAAAAGGAAGCCCAAGTGAAAGACGTTCTTCGAAGGTTCCGTACATAAGCTTAAGCTTATCCTCAAGGGAGAGCTTTTCCAGCGTCTTTTGGGCCCGGTTTCTGTGGAAGATGATATCTCTTTTCATAACAATTACTCCAAATATAGATAATGGTTACTCTATATGGTAACCTTAAAAGCATTCTAACATGACGGGGGATTTATTGAAAGCTTGAATGTAAAGTGTATATATTTTGCATGCTTGAAAAATGTGTATTTTCCGTGTCCTTCATTTACAATCGAAACATTCTAACATAGAATAGAAAAGATTTTTTACACAGGGGGAAGAAAAAATGAATAAAAAGATTACTGTGGCGCTGAAGAGATCCATTTCAGCCTTATTAGTCGTGGCTATGGTCATAAGCCTTTTCTATGATCCGGTTTATGCATCCGGCACCACTAATCGTGAGTTACAGAGGTCAGCTCTGAAGAAAAGCACATATAACAGTGAAGGGTGTGTTTTTACTTATAAGAGCAATGATACCTGGAATAACTATACCAACTCAGAGGTTTCTATAAAGAATCTCTCGTTTTATGATAAGAGCCTGTGGAAGGCTGTTCTTACATTTGACGGAATAATCGAGAACATATGGAATGCCGATATAGAAGACAGCATAGCTAATGAAGACGGTACATTTACATATGTTATAGCATCAAAAACTTATAATACAACTATTTCAAGCCAGGGCTCTGTGAGCTTTGGCTTTATTGCGTATGGAGTAAATGATGTTCCGAAAGAACCCGTAACACTGGAATTCTGGGACGGAAAACCCATCGAAGCAATCGAAAAGGAAGAGGAAATAGAAGCTGAGGATGATGCATCTGATACAGATGCCGAAAACACAGATCAGGATGAGGTTGAAAATATCGATCTGGAGCCGATAGACGGAAGAGAGTATAAGATACCCGAAGAATACAAGGGCCTTGAGTATGCGCTTTTCACATCATCAAAATCCGGAGAGAGCTTCTATGTAAATACTGCAACGATCGGCGGTTCGGTTCACACTAACGGACGCTTTTTCTTTTCCGGAAATTCAATAACCATAACAGATGTTCTGGAGTCAGCAAAAGGTATAACACTGAGAACATCTGATATGGAAGGCAGCCAGAATATTACATCCAGTAATGATAAGGCAGAAGCCATAGATATGCCGGATATAGGAACGCCTATTCATGAACAGATAGAGGCAGACCGCAATATCGGAGCAGACTGGGATATCTATCCTTCCTACAAGAATTACGGAAGTGATGAGATTAAACTTGATAAGAATATATATGTTGAGGATGGGGTATCTTTTAACGGAACAAGATTCGGGACATCCGGTCTTATTGTTGCGAAAAGAGATGTAAACTTCAATATCAACGAAACCAAGCCGGAAACAGAGGACATAATCTTTATATCTTCGGAAGAAGGTAATATCAATATTAACGGCAGCAATATATACATGAATGCCGTTATCTATGCTCCCAAGGGAAAAGTGAGTGTAAATACAAACGAGTTCCATCTGAACGGAAGAATTATCGCAAAAGAGGTTGTTATCAACGGAACTTTGATCGAGATAAATGCAGGAAGTCATGATTATGACATGCTGGATGATCTGGGTCTGTTTATTCATGAGGCTGAGCCGACACCAACTCCGGAACCGACAGCAGAACCGACAGCAGAGCCTACGCCGGTGCCTACTTCTACACCTGCCCCGACGGCAGCTCCAACAGCAACGCCAACGGCGACACCACCGGCAACACCAACAGCAACACCAACGGCAACGCCTACGGCAACACCAACAGCAACACCTACGGCAACGCCAACAGCGACACCTACAGCAACGGCAACAGCAACGCCTACAAAGGCACCAACGGCAACCCCAAGTGCGACACCGACAAAGACACCAACGGCAACCCCGAGTGCAACGCCTACAAAGGCACCAACGGCAACCCCAAGTGCGACACCGACAAAGACACCAACGGCAACCCCGAGTGCAACGCCTACAAAGGCACCAACGGCGACTCCGAGTGCAACGCCTACAGCGACAGCAATGCCGAGTGCAACACCTACAGCGACAGCGACAGCAACGCCAAGTGCGACAGCGACGGCAACAGCAACGGTAACCCCGAGTGCAACACCGACAAAGGCACCAACGGCAACCCCAAGTGCAACACCTACAAAGGCACCAACGGCAACACCAAGTGCGACACCGACGGCAACGCCGAGTGCAACACCTACAGCTACACCTACGGCGACTCCAACAGAAACACCAACCCCGACGCCTGGGTTTATTAAGGTTATTGACAGTAGGGAAGACTTTGAATTTTCAATAGATAATTGGGGTAAGGAATCAAATGCCCGCTTTGATAATACTGAT
>JAFZRN010000005.1 GCA_017619835.1 Eubacterium sp. | reverse complement strand
TGCAAAGGATGTTGTATTCCTGGCCGGAACAAAGAATTCGCTTGATTCCGAACTGAGACTTAAAGCCCTTAAGGATCACCTCGAAGAGATAAACCGTTTTGAATACCTTAAAGATGTTGTATATACTAATTGGGAGAATTCCTTCGTTACGGAATATATCAATGAATTCTGTAAGTCCGGCAAGGAGCTTCCCGATGTTTTTATGTGCGCCAATGACGGCCTTGCGATGGAGACATGCAGAAGCCTTGAGAATAATGGGATCAAGGTACCCGATGGTGTTCTCGTGACAGGCTTTGATTATATAGAAACAAGCCAGATCTATGATCCATCTATCACATCGGTGGATCAGTGTTTTAATTCCATGGGAATTACCTGCGGAAAGCTGTGGCTGGATATCACTAAAGGTGTGGAGCGAAGACACTCGAATATCATCCCGTGTGAATTCATTCCCGGTGAAAGCTGCGGCTGCTATGAGCAGCGTAACAGTGATAAGCTCAGGCGCCGTATGGGTAAGGAGGCATTTGCAAAACGTGCAATGACCACTTACTTTAACAGAAAGCTGAATCTTATCGATTCGACTGTGCTTTCGTGTCTTACTTATCAGGAATTCAAGGATAAGCTGCATGAGCTTCTTGTTCAGAATCATGACTACGAAGGAGATTCCTTCCATCTGCTTCTTGAACCGAATTTCGGGCTATCCATATATGACAGAAACATAAAGCTTAATAAAGAAGGCTACAGCAGCTATATGGAAGTTCTGTATTCGACTGAGGATGGAAATGCCTTCGAAGACGTTCAGTTTTCTTCCAAAGAACTGATCCCGGGATACAGTGGTGAGGGCGAAAACCATATGTATGTTTTTCTTCCCATCCATGAAGCTGATGAGGCTTATGGCTATATAGTATTCAGGGACTGCATGGACAAGGTAGAGAATCATTTCCTGCAGACCTATCAGAGCAGAATGGGGCTTGTGTTTGATAAGTTCCGCCACTCTTTAAGTCTGGATATACTTAATAAGAGGCTTCTTGAGCTTATGAGAAAGGACCCTCTGACCAACGTTAACAACAGAACTGCTTATGAGGAAAAGGAAACCTATCTGCAGTCTGAGATAAATATCGGATCGGATATTGAATTTGCAATCGCAATGTTCGATGTCAACAACTTAAAGCTTGTCAATGATGCTTCCGGGCATGATGCCGGTGACGCTTACCTTGTGAGATGCTGTCATTTGATATGCGATGTATTCAAGCATAGTCCCGTTTACAGGATCGGAGGAGATGAGTTTGTAGCTGTGCTTACAGGAGATGACTATACAAATCAGGATGCCCTGTTTGAAAATCTGAAGAGCAGACTTAGTCCGTATTCGATTGAGACCCCGCTGCCCGAAGATTATATCTCTCTTGCCTGCGGAGTATCGGCTTATGATCCCGAAAGTGACCGCACGGTTCTGGATGTGGTAAAGCGTGCTGATGAAGCAATGTATAAGAATAAGGCTGAAATAAAAAATTCTAAATAAATATATATGAGAGGAAAAATTAAATGAAGGTTTTTATTGATGGAAGTGAAGGAACAACAGGCTTAAGGATCAACGAGCGTTTTGCCGGAAGAGATGATATCGAAGTACTCCATATCGATCCCGACAAAAGAAAAGATATTGATGAAAGAAAAAGAATGATCAATATGTCCGACATCACTTTCCTTTGTCTGCCGGATGCAGCTGCGATCGAAGCAGTATCTCTGGTTGAAAATGATGACGTAAAGATCATAGATGCATCAACAGCTCACAGAACATTAGATGACTGGAGCTATGGACTTCCGGAGCTTTCCGAAACATTCAGAGAGAACATAAGAAACGGAAAGAGAGTCGCAGTTCCGGGATGTCATGCATCAGGTTTCATGGTACTAGTTTATCCTCTGGTTGCGAAGGGTATCCTTCCTGCAGATTATCCGATTGCGGCTACATCGGTTTCAGGCTACAGCGGTGCCGGTAAAAAGATGATCGCCGAATATGATAACCCTGACAGGGATACGGAATATGATGCCCCGAGATTCTATGCCATGGGACAGCAGCATAAGCATCTTCCCGAGATGCAGAAGATCGCAGGTTTAAAGAATAAGCCGCTCTTTATGCCGATCATTGCCGATTATTATTCGGGTATGGTTGTAAATGTGCCTCTTTATACAGAGTATCTGAATGGAGCTAAAACCGTTAAGGAAGTTTTGGAATTCTTCAGTGATTATTATTCAAAGGAAAAGTTCATCAATGTATATTCAGGTGAAGATGTAAAGTTCCTTTCCTGTAATAAGTGCTCGGGCTGGGATGGTCTGAATATATATGTTTCCGGAAATGATGAACGTATAGTTTTATCCTCACAGTTTGATAATCTCGGAAAGGGTGCTTCGGGAGCGGCAATACAGTGCATGAACATCATGTCCGGCTTTGAAGAAGACAAGGGATTAGTTTTATAAAATAATGCTTGAAATAATCAAAATGATGTGATATAACTTATTTGAGTTAATACTATCTAACTAACAATACATGTGACAGATGCCTGAAAAGCACGGTGTCTGTCACATTTAAAAGCACATATAGTTAGAGATATTTAATTATAGTACATAAAATATAATAGGGGATAGAGATGGATAATATGAATCTGAATGAAGCCGAACTCGGAAAAGAGTATGTAATTAAAGATGTTGACACCTTTGGTGATGAAGATATGAAGGGTTTTCTTTTTTCGCTTGGATGCTACAGCGGAGAGACAATAACGGTTGTCGATAAAAAGAGAAACCTGGTGGTGTCTATAAAAGATGCCAGATATAATATCGATCCCGAACTTGCTTCAACAATTTTAATCTAAGGAGGATGAATGATGAGAATCGCATTAACGGGTAATCCGAATAGTGGAAAGACCACTATGTACAATGCAATCACCGGAAGAAAGGAAAAAATCGGCAACTGGGCCGGAGTTACGGTAGATAAGAAAGAAAGCCCGATCAAGAAGGTCTATAATGAGACCGGAAAGGAGCTTATAGCAGTCGATCTGCCCGGAGCATATTCCATGTCTCCGTTTACTTCGGAAGAAAGTATAACCAGCAGCTACGTTAAACATGAAAATCCGGATGCTATCATCAACATCGTAGACTCAACTAATCTCAGCAGAAGCCTTTTCTTTACAACTCAGCTTCTCGAGCTGGGAGTTCCCGTGGTAGTAGCACTTAACAAGAGCGACGTAAATGATAAAAAGGGTAACAAGATCGATATAGAAAAACTGTCGGAGAAGCTTGGATGTCCGGTGGTAAGAACCGTATCCACAT
>JAFZRN010000035.1 GCA_017619835.1 Eubacterium sp. | reverse complement strand
TTGCAAAAATGTTACAAAGAATAGGGATAATAGGGGGACCTAATACTCCTTTTTTATATCCATCTGTGGCAGCATAACTTAAATCAGAAGAAAAATGGGTATGGAACACGCGTTCCATACCCACTTTGTCTACAGTCTGAACTCCTCCCGCGAGGGAGGAGTTTTCTTTTGCTTTGTTTTTGTTGATAATATATTCTTATCACGCTTTAAGCTGCAGTATTATCTCGAAGATTCCTACTGCGATAGTACAGATGATATAAAGGAGTATTCCGGCATTAAGGAATACTGTCTTTGCACCTTCGGGCTTCTGAAGCGGTGACATCGTATCATCGATATGGAGCTTCTTTCTCTCTGTGATTATCATTACGATTCCGAAGATCACGATCACAAGAATTATCATTGCATAGAACATATAAGCTACAAATGCGGGATTAGAATAAATCTTAAGGACCTTTTCTATCGTTTCCGGATTTGTCGGATCATAGCCCTCCGTCAGATTACTGATCGAATCGAGATCCAGTTTTTTCAGGAGTGCGATCGGAAGAGCTCCGTGAACGAAGTTGACTACGGAGTGAAGGATGATAGTGTAACGTACCTTTCCGGTCTTTATATAGATATATGCGAATACACATCCGATAGCAGCGGCATAGAAGAACTGATACAGATTCAGATGTATAAGTCCGAACATGACACCTGAAAGGATGATCGAATATCTTTTTGAATACTGTGCAGTCCTGTCAAGCAGCACCTTTCTGAATGCAAGCTCCTCCATTATGGGTCCGAACAGTACGGCAAATACAAATGTCGGAAGGAATTCCTGGCCGAGGATCATTTCTATCGTGGAATTTGAAAGCTTTTTACCTGCTAATGCTCCGATCAGGAATGAGAGTCCGTTTCCTACAAGATTAAGAACGATCATGATGAATGTAAGAGAGACATAGAACTTAAGGAGATCTGTCACATTCATTTCATGCTGTTCGGGTACCTGTTTCGGAAGCTTTAATATAAGTATTAGTCCTATCGGAAATGCGATGGCCCAGAGCGGTATCATATGTAAGAGATAGGTAACCCAGCTGTTTGCCGATTCATTGAGACCGGCAAAGAAGGGGGCTCTTGATACGAATGTCGCAAGTCCTACATAGGCAATAAGGAATATGGTGTAGCCTATTCCAAGCTTGGTAAAGATTTTCTTGATATCATTTGTTGATGTTTCCTGCATGATAATGTCCTCTTTTATAATTTATAAATCATGAAACTCGGGTTTCATATCTTTAAATGTACAGAAGGCTTTAAATCCGGTTTCGAGTGCGAACTCCCTTGCCTTATCAAATGCATAGCCCGGATGAACGGTGTCGTGGGCATCACTTCCGAAGGTAAGTATCTCTCCGCCGAGCTCCTTATACATCTTAAGGATAAGCTCGTGTGGATGCATAAAGTCCATTCCACGGTAAAGGCTTCCGGTATTTATCTCAATACCCTTGCCGTCTTCTATGATAGTCTTTAGTATCTCGTGGACGATATCCTTTATATCATCATAGTATTCATTTACAAAGATCTCGGAATTAATCTTCCTGGGGCCGTATCTGAATACATAATCAAGATGACCGTAGACATTATAGTCATGAAAATGCTGCACATTATAAAGAATGTCTTCAAAGTATGCATTATATATTATTTTGGGATCAATTCGGGATCCGTCGGGCGAGATAAATGTCTCCGGATAATATGGATCCTGCTCCTTAACCACGTGGGAAGAGCAGATGATGAAATCAAAACCGGGATAACGCTTGCTGAAGTCATTCAGCTTATCACAGGTCGATGGCATGACTCCCTGCTCGATACCGATCCTTAAGTCAAAATCCGGCTTAAGCTCTTCGCGTAGACTCTTAAGTTCCTTAAGATAGTTTTCTGTATCCAGATCGAACCTGATATGGCTCGGAACATCCGGAAACTCAAAGTCATTATGGTCGGTGAGGCATATCATTTTCAGTCCCAGCTCACGGCAGGAGCTTATCAGCTCCCGAAGGTCTGTCTCGCAGTCTGCCGAATAGGCTGAGTGCAGATGAAAATCCGCAAAAATACTTGTATTATTCATATATTTATCTCCGTAAAAATCTATGCCCTATATAATATCCTATATCATTTTAGTTTGCAAGATATCCGGTATTAAGTTACAATGGGAAGGTACTGTTTGATCTATAATAGGAGAATGATCTTATGAAAAGAAAAAAACTAATGTTACCCGTAAGTTGTTTGCTGATCATGCTCATGGTTCTTTCCTTTGGCACCCTTTTTGTAAATGCCGAGGAAGACGGCCCTGTTCTTAAATCAGCCAAGATCACCGTTATGCCGGGAGAAGAGTATAAGATCCCGTATGACGAGGATGAGAATTTCGAGATAATCGGTTTTTCCTACGAGGCTTCGAAGGAAGGCGCGACTGTCAGCAAGGAAGGAGTTATAACCGCAGATGCTGCGATCACGGAGAAGACCGAGGTATGGCTCGACATTACCCTTACCTATAAGAATAGGAAGAAGGAAAATGCCATGGCCACGGATGCTGAACCCGAAGAAAAGACTAAGGAAGTTTTCTACAGGGTTACGATCTTCCCTCTGGATCTTTCAAAGGATCTTAAGCCCATAGCTAAGGATCTTACAAGAGAGATCGAGATACCGAATTATACAAGTTCCAAGATAACCGTTACTTTCGATGATACGAAGATTGCTTCCTTTGAAAACGGAGTCCTTAAGGCACTTTCCACCGGAACAACTCCCGTAACCGTAAAAAAGGTTGCTGACGGGAAAGAGACTACGGAAACAATGCAGCTTACCGTTACCGATCCTTCCTTTACAAAAACAAAGGACGCGATAGCAGAGTACGGAAGCGTAAATATAAAGCAGCTTTTAAGCGGGATATGCGAGCAGAGTGAAGTGACAGATCTTACTTCATCAAAGCCGGAGAATATCCAGATAGTAGCAGACACTCTTAACGGACTTAAGAAAAAGTCCAGCGTTAAGATCACCTGTACTGTAGACGGAAGACCGCTTACGACCACATTTGTCGTAACAAGATCAAAGCCGAAGGGGGCGATAAAGGTTGTGCCCGATTCAAGCCAGCCTTATTACTATTATTCCTGCAGGCCCGTCATCATGAAGAAGGGTAAGAAGGAAACCTTTAAGGCGACAGGCACCTGCAGCGTAAGCCACATGACCTTTAACATGGCTGATACGAGTATCGCTACTGTTTCATCAGCGGGCGTTGTTAATGGTAAGAAAAATGGTTCGACTCATTTTATCGCTACGATCGACTACAGAGATTATTACATCACCACAGTTGTCGCAAAATCAAAGGCAGTAAAGGTTCTTAAGAAGGCCTATACCGCGCTGGGTAAGAATTACAGCCAGCCCAAGAGAATGCAGAAGGATTATTATGACTGCAGCTCACTTGTATACAGAAGCTACAGCCCTTACGGAATAACCTTCGGAACATATGGCTGGGCACCGACAGCTGCAATGGAAGCTGACTACATGTATAAGCATGGAAAGATGAAATACCACAAGGGCGTTTCTTATAAGAAGCTTAAGCCGGGCGACATCATTTTCATCGGAGACTGCAAAAAGGGTTATTATCCCGGCATTCATCACGTTGCGATATATGTCGGTGATGACACCATAATCCATGCGGCAGGAACAGCTTACGGAGTCATCCAGAGTAACTATACATCCAGAAAGAAGAGTGTCGGATGTATAGCCAGACCTTTTTAGTTAACATAAGCAAAAAAACAGTCTATTTTACTTAATTTTTCTACGAAATCGGTCTTGAAATTTTAAGTAATTATAGGTATTATAGTAGAGCGGAATGTTTAGTCAGCCTGCAACAGGGCGTTGCCATATGCCAGCAGGGGGACATTCAACATATTAATTATCTTAGGAGGATATACAAAATGGCAGTAAAAGTAGCGATTAATGGTTTCGGACGTATCGGTCGTCTTGCATTCAGACAGATGTTTGGTGCTGAGGGATATGAGGTAGTTGCTATCAACGATCTTACAAAGCCTTCAATGCTTGCTCATCTTCTGAAGTATGATACAGCACAGGGTGGATACTGTGGAAAGATCGGTGAGAATACTCACACAGTTACAGCTGATGATGAGGCTGGAACAATCACAGTTGATGGAAAGACACTTCAGATCTATGCTAAGGCAGATGCTAATGAGCTTCCTTGGGGAGAGATTGGTGTTGATGTAGTTCTTGAGTGTACAGGTTTCTACTGCTCAAAGGATAAGTCAATGGCTCATATCAATGCCGGCGCTAAGAAGGTTGTTATCTCAGCTCCTGCAGGAAATGATCTTAAGACTATCGTTTTCTCAGTTAACAATGACACACTTACAGCTGATGATCAGATCATCTCTGCTGCATCATGTACAACAAACTGTCTTGCACCTATGGCTAAGGCACTTAACGACTATGCTCCGATCCAGAGTGGTATCATGAGCACAATCCACGCTTATACAGGCGATCAGATGATCCTTGATGGTCCTCACAGAAAGGGCGACCTCAGACGTGCAAGAGCTGGTGCTGCTAACATCGTACCTAACTCAACAGGTGCTGCAAAGGCTATCGGCCTTGTTATCCCTGAGCTTAACGGAAAGCTTATCGGATCAGCTCAGAGAGTTCCTGTACCTACAGGTTCAACAACAATCCTTACAGCTGTAGTTAAGGGTGCTGACGTAACAGTTGACGGCATCAATGCTGCTATGAAGGCTGCTGCATCAGAGTCATTCGGATACAATGAAGAGCCTATCGTTTCTTCAGACGTTATCGGTATGAGATTTGGTTCACTCTTTGATGCTACACAGACAATGGTTAGCAAGATCGCTGATGATCTCTATGAGGTTCAGGTTGTTTCATGGTATGATAACGAGAATTCATACACAAGCCAGATGGTTAGAACAATCAAGTACTTCGCTGAGCTTGACAGCACACTTAATGACTAATCAGTAGCGCGACTTCGAAACATATTAAAACTAAAACGGGGTCCGGTCTTTTATGGACCGGACCCTTTTCTTTTCAAAATGCTATAAAAAATAATTTACTAGGAGGTAACAAAATGTCACTCAATAAGAAATCAGTTGACGACATCAACGTAAAGGGACAGCGCGTCCTCGTAAGATGCGACTTCAACGTACCCCTTAAGGATGGAAAGATCACAGACGAGAACAGACTCGTTGCAGCTCTTCCTACAATCAAGAAGCTTATCGCTGACGGCGGTAAGATAATCCTCTGCTCGCACCTTGGAAAGGTTAAGACAGAAGAAGATAAGCAGACAAAGACACTTGCTCCCGTAGCAGCCCGCCTTTCAGAGCTTCTCGGCCAGGAAGTTAAGTTCGTTCCCAACCCTGAGGTTGTAGGACCGAACGTAGTAGAAGCAGTTAATGCCATGAACGATGGCGATGTTATCCTTCTCGAGAACACAAGATTCCGTGCAGAAGAGACCAAGAACGGCGAAGCTTTCTCAAAGGACCTTGCTTCACTTGCTGACGTATTCGTAAATGACGCTTTCGGTACAGCTCACAGAGCTCACTGCTCAAACGTTGGTGTTACAGAGTATGTTGACACAGCAGCAGTTGGTTACCTTATGCAGAAAGAGATCGACTTCTTAGGAAACGCAGTAGAGAATCCTGTACGTCCTTTCGTAGCTATCCTCGGTGGTGCTAAGGTTGCAGATAAGCTTAATGTTATCTCTAACCTCCTTGAGAAGTGTGATACACTTATCATCGGTGGCGGTATGGCTTATACATTCCTTAAGGCACAGGGTAAGGAAGTCGGAAAGTCACTCGTTGATGACAGCAAGATCGATTACTGTAAGGAAATGCTTGCAAAGGCTGACTCCCTTGGCAAGAAGCTTCTCCTTCCGGTAGACACAGTAGTAGCAGACAGTTTCCCTGATCCGATCGACGGACCTATCGAAGTAGAGACAGTTGATTCAGACGCTATCCCTGCAGATAAAGAAGGACTTGATATCGGCGAGAAGACCCGTGAACTCTTCGCAGAAGCAGCTAAGACAGCTAAGACAGTTGTATGGAACGGACCTATGGGCGTATTCGAGAATCCTACACTTGCAGCAGGTACTATCGCAGTAGCTGAGGCACTTGCAGAGACAGACGCAACAACCATCATCGGTGGCGGCGACTCAGCAGCAGCATGTAACCAGCTCGGCTTCGGCGACAAGATGAGCCACATCTCAACAGGTGGCGGCGCATCCCTCGAATTCCTTGAGGGCAAGGAGCTTCCCGGTGTTGCAGCAGCAAACGACAAATAAACAAACAATGTAAATAAACGATGCAAATAAAAATAGCCAATGTAAATAAACAAAGACTACAAAATATATTTGCATTATCATAACCATTAAATAAGCGAGTTTGGCTTTTGTTTTCGAGGCCGTTTTGGGCCTGTTCACTTAGCGATTCACGAGTGCGTAGCACGAAGTGAGAGCTTAGTGAGCCTAGGGGTGCCCAAACCGTGCGAAAGCAGAGCCGAGAAAACAAAACAGCCAAACGAGCGTATTCAAGGAGAATATACAATATGTCTAGACGTAAGATAATTGCCGGCAACTGGAAGATGAACATGACCCCTTCACAGGCAGTAGCTCTCGTAGCTGAGCTTAAGGATCTTGTTGTAAATGACGCCGTAGACGTAGTTTACTGCGTACCCGCTATTGACATCGTTCCCGTTGTTGAGGCTGTAAAAGGAACTAACGTAGAAGTTGGTGCCGAGAATATGTACTTCGAAGATAAGGGAGCTTACACAGGCGAGATATCAGCAGAGATGCTTGTTGACGCAGGTGTTAAGTACGTTATCATCGGTCACTCAGAGAGACGTGACTACTTCAAGGAGTGTGACTGCACACTCAACAAAAAGGTTAAAAAAGCCATTGAAGCAGGCCTTACACCTATCCTTTGCTGCGGCGAGAGCCTCGAGCAGAGAGAAATGGGAGTTACAATGGATTGGATCAGACTTCAGATCAAGTCAGATCTTCAGGGTGTAGCTGCAGAAGACGTAAAGAACCTTGTTATCGCTTATGAACCTATCTGGGCAATCGGAACAGGCAAGACTGCAACAACCGAACAGGCTCAGGAGGTATGTAAGGGCATCAGAGACTGCATAGCTGAGATCTACGATCCTGAGACAGCAGAAGCTGTTCGTATTCAGTACGGCGGATCAGTAAATGCAGGAAATGCCGCAGAGCTTTTCGCTCAGCCCGATATTGACGGCGGCCTCGTAGGAGGAGCTTCACTTAAGGCTGACTTCGGAAAGATCGTAAACTATTAATCTTAAGAAAAGGAAGGTAAAGGTTTCTATGAAAAAATTTTTAGAAGAATTCAAAGAATTCGCACTTAAGGGTAATGTAATGGATATGGCTATCGGTGTTATCATCGGTGGCGCATTTGCATCAATCGTAGCAGCACTTACTGATAACATCATCAATCCTATCATCGGCTGCTTCACAACCGGCGGACTTGAGGGCTGGACAATCTCTATCTGGAAAGCTGAACTCGGTATCGGCGCATTTATCATGGCAATCATCAACTTCATCATTCTTGCACTTATCCTGTTCGCAATGATCAAGGCTATGAACAAGCTTATGGATGCTCGTAAGAAGGAAGAGGAAGCTCCTGCAGAGGATCCGGAACCCACAAAGGAAGAAGTTCTTCTTACTGAAATCAGAGACCTTCTGAAGAAATAAAAAAAACAGTTGCATTTAAATGAGCGATATGCTATTATCATTTGGCATGATTTTTAGGAGGAATGACTATGAAAGTCGCACTGACAATTGTATTTTTAATAATCGCAATCGCTCTTGCTGTTTTAGTTTTAAAGCAGGAAGGTAAGGATAACGGATTTACAGGATCTTTCACAGGTGCTGTAGAGTCTTATTGGAGTAAAAATAAGAAGCATTCAAAGGAAGCTGTAATTCAGAGAGCAACCGCTATACTTGGCGCGCTGTTCATCATAATCGCAGCTCTGCTCAGCTCAAAATGGCTGAACGGCTAATTGATGCTTAATTCTTACCATGTTTTATGATTTTAAGGGTGCTTGCATTATTATGTAAGCACCTTTTTCAGTACATTTTCAGGTTAAAAGAATATTATGGAAGAAAGCAGATTAAATGAAATATATGACAACATGGCGCTCATAATGTCGGCGAATGATTACCGCCCCTTAAAGTTTAAGGAGCTCTGTAATCTGTATGATATCAATGAGACAGAGGATAAGGATGCATTCCTTGAGTTTCTGAACGGGCTTTGCGATGAGGTTAAGATCATCAAGACAAAGAATAATAGATACATGCTGCCGCCGAAGAATGTGCTGACCGGTACATTTCTTAGTACGAGATCCGGCTTCGGCTTTGTAAAGGTCGAAGGCTATGAGGAGGATTTCTTCGTTTCCGAAAAGGACAGCCTTGATGCCTTCCACGGAGATAAGGTTCTTATCAGTGTGGTAAAGGGCTCCCGCGGTCCCCGTCAGGAAGCTAAGATCGTAAGGATCCTTTCAAGGAATACCACCGAGCTTCTCGGAGTGTATCAGCAGTGTGACGGCTATGGTTTTGTCATACCCAACAATAAGAAGATAGCAGATGATATCTTCATTCCCAAGGGTGCCGGAAATGGCGCCGTTACCGGAAGCATTGTTTCGGTAGTACTGGATAACTACGGTACCAAGGCAAAGTCTCCCGAGGGAAGAGTTGAAGAAGTCATCGGTCATATAGATGATCCGGGAAGCGATATCCTTCAGGTGGTACGTTCCTACGGGATCCCCGTGGATTTCCCCGATGATGTGGAGGAACAGCTGAAGTCTATCCCCGATGAAGTTTCCGAAGAGGAGAAGGTCGGCAGAAGAGATATGAGAGCTCTTCAGTGCGTTACCATAGATGGTGAAGATGCGAAGGATCTTGATGATGCCATAACACTTGAGTTTAGCGACGGCATTTACCATCTCGGCGTACATATAGCCGATGTATCCAACTATGTCCGTGAGGGTTCGCCCCTTGATAAGGAAGCCTTAAAGCGCGGTACCAGTAATTATCTTATCGACAGCGTTATTCCGATGCTGCCGCATAAATTATCGAATGGTATCTGCTCACTGAATCATGATGTGGACAGGCTGACTCTGTCATGCCTTATGGATATCGACGAAAACGGAAAGGTCCTGAGTCACGAGATAGTTGAGGGTCTTATAAATGTCAACGAAAGGATGAACTATACCGACGTTCAAGCCATCCTTGAACGTAGAGATGACGCCCTCCTGGAAAGGTATAAGGATTTCATCCCATTCTTTGACAGGATGCTCGAGCTTTCAAAGATCATAAGAGCTTCGAGAGAAAAGAGAGGCTCAATCGATTTTGATGTGTCCGAGACCAAGATAATAGTTGATGAAAACGGTGTTCCCGTAGATATACATCCCTATGAGAGAAATGATGCGACCAAGATAATCGAAGACTTCATGCTCATTGCAAATGAGACCGTTGCCGAACAGTTCTACTGGGCAGAGACGCCATTTGAATACAGAGTCCATGAAACTCCGGATCTTGAAAAGGTGGATATGCTCCGTGATGCCATAAGAGGCTTCGGCATATTCTTCAAGGTTTCAAGAGATAAGATCCATCCGAAGGAGTATCAGAAGCTTCTAAGTGAGATCTCCGGTCAGCCTTACGAAGCGCTGATCACCAAGATGACGCTTAGATCGATGCAGCAGGCCCGCTATGCTACCGAATGTATCGGACATTTTGGACTTGCCTGCAAGTATTATTGTCATTTTACATCTCCGATAAGAAGATATCCTGATCTTCAGATCCACAGGATCATAAAGGAAAGCATAAACGGTAAGCTTACAAAGGACAGGCTTAAGCATTATGAGCATCTTCTCCCCGGTGTAGCTGCCGATAACTCCGCAAAAGAAAGAAGAGCAGTTGATGCCGAAAGAGATATCGTCAAGCTTAAGCAGATCGAATATATGATGAATCATATAGGTGAAGAGTTCGAGGGCATGATATCAGGCTTTACAGGCCAGTATATCTTTGTCGAGCTTCCCAGCACTGTAGAAGGTGCCGTGAGAGTAGCCGATATGACCGACGATTATTATACCTATTATGAAGACCGCTTCGAGATGGTAGGCAAGGCTACGGGCAAGACCTATAAGCTCGGAGATAAATGCCGTGTTAAGGTCGTTAATGCGGATAAGATCGACCGTGTGATCGATTTTGAGTTTGTGTGAGGAAAATGAAATGGCTGACAAAAGTGACACAAAGCTTATAGCAAACAATAAAAAAGCATATCATGACTACTTTATAGATGAGACCTATGAGGCAGGGATCGAGCTGGTGGGAACCGAGGTAAAGTCCCTTCGCCAGGGTAACTGCAGTATAAAGGAATCCTATATCAGCATTGATAACGGAGAGGTTTACATAATACATATGCACATCAATCCGTATGAGAAGGGAAACATTTTCAATAAAGACCCTTTGAGAAAGAGAAAGCTGCTTCTCCATAAGTCGGAGATCAATAAGCTTCTCGGCAGGACAAAAGAAAAAGGGTATACGATAGTCCCGCTCAAGGTTTATTTTTCAAAGAGCCGCGTCAAGGTTGAGATAGGTCTTGCAAGAGGTAAAAAGCTTTATGATAAGCGTAATGATCTTGCAAAAAATGACCAGAAACGTGAGGCTGAGAGGGACTTTAAGGTGTCTCTCAGGTGATACATGTGTGAAACCTTATAAAAAGGGTTGATTTTACATGGCAAAATGGTTTATTATATAGCAGTTGAAAAATTATGATTCGAGGTAGAATGTAATGAGTCAGGCAAAAGTTGACAAATATAAGGAAGAAAAGAAAAACAGAGCTAAGATAATGAAGCGTAACAAGATAAAGAAGGCCATCGGCATATTTATCGCTGCGCTCGGACTCGGTGCCATAATCGGTATCCCTGTAGGTAAGAAGATCTACAGCTACGAAAAAGAGAAGGCTGCAAGAAATGCAACCATAACGGCACTTGATTTTGATGACTGGTTCAACAAGAAGTGGGCCGGAAGTTATTCTTCATTATTTGCAAATGCCCAGGCTCTTCAGGATATGCTTAACAGCTCAACTGCTACAGATGCTGATGCAGAAGAAGAGTATATAGATGATGAAGATCTCGATGTTGAGGATATCGAGGTTGAAGGCGATGAGATCGACGGTGAATCCTTCGAGATTGATCCGGAGGATGTAGAGTTCGAGGAATAATCCGGGGTAGTAAAGGTTTCGACGGGGGTTTAGAAACTATGACAGCCATCCGAGGCAGGTGACCTCGTAAAAACATCTACAAAAATAAACGCTGATAATAGATTAGCACTCGCTGCCTAATGGCAGCTGTCAGCCCTGTGTCATCCGCTGCATAGGATCCTGGCATCGAACAGGCGGAGCACTTCCTTGCCAAAGCTTGTAGGCATGGGAAGAATTACAAGCTACTGAAATTATAAGCCTGTGAGTGGGCGTGTAACGTAGGGAATGTCAAAACACTTACTGTGATGGGAGAGGTTGTAGTGAAAGAGCTTTCGGACGCGGGTTCGATTCCCGCCTGCTCCAAAAAAAACGCCTAAGGCGTTTTTTTTATTTTTTTGAAATTAAGTTACATAGCTCCTTACTACCTCAACATAAAGTTGTGGAGAAATTAATAAGTTGTGGAAAAATATATAAGTTGTGGAGAGTTGTGGAAAGTTGTGGAAAGTTGTGGAAGGTTTTGGATTGATGTGTTATAATTCGTTTTGAAGGAAATAGAAAAATATTTATGTTTGGAGGAACTTATGAAGCCTAAAAAACTTGAAGACAATCCGTATACGTTACAATTTAGCTATATACCACCTCAGTTTATTGAAAGATTATCTCTTTCATCTGAGATTATCAGTAACTATACAAGAGATGTTCCTACATACAGAGGTATGTTTATCTCCGGAATCAGAGGTAGCGGAAAAACTGTATTAATGGGATATATAAGAAAGAAGATAGCAGAATACAAAAATTGGATTACTGTTGATATTAATCCGGAAAGCGATATATTAAGATCACTGGCAAGTAGTCTTTATCTTATTCCATCAATAAAGAATTTATTTGTTAAGGCAAAGCTTGATTTTTCCATATTGGGAATAGGTGTCAGTGTTGAAAAAGCTAATCTGGTAGCATCAAATGAAGAAGATGCAGTTAAGATGATGCTGGATGTTCTGAAAAGAGAAAAGAAAAAAATACTCATAACAATTGATGAAGTTACCTATAATGAGGATATATCGAAGTTTTCACATGCCATGTCATCTTATGCAAATGTCGGATATGATATATATGTTTTAATGACAGGACTGATTGAAAATATCAAAGAGATAAAAAATAAAAAATCACTCACTTTTTTATATCGTGCAAAAGTAAAAGAACTTGATAATCTCAATCTTTTGGCTATAAGTAATAATTATAAAAGTACATTAGGCATTAACGAAGATGAGGCAGATGTACTTGCTCGTGAGAGTAAAGGATATTCTTTAGCGTTCCAGGCGTTAGGATATCATTATTGGAATGATATATGTAATCATAATGGTATAGCCCAATTCGATAGAGTGCGTGATGAATTATATGTTACTCTGTCAGAACTGTCCTATGAGAAGATATGGGAGGAATTATCTTTTCAGGATAAAAATGTTGTCTCAGAGATGTGCAGAATAATAGAGAGAACGGGTAATAATGCTGTTAAAATAGATGATATACGAAATGGCCTGAACAAGACATCTAATACATTTAATACATATAGAAAGAGATTGATTGAAAAAGGAATTGTAGTTTCATCTCAGTATGGATACTTAGAATTTACCTTACCGGGATTTGGAAGGTTTGTTAAACTACAGAGTTGTTAAGTTTTTGTAGTATGGGAGGTTACAAAGATGGGAAAAAGAAGATTAATGGCTATAATGATCGTAGTGATGATGGTATTTGCTATGATGCCGAAGAGTGCGGGTATGGTTCAGGCTGCGGCTGATATAACTCCGCCGAATATTGATATATCCACGCTATCTATGACATTGCCTGAAGGAAAGGATTCTCTTACAGTAGGGGATAGTGCAACATTTTCAATAAAAGCAACAGATGAAAGTGATATACAGTATACGTATATTTATTTGAAGAATAGAAGTGCTAATAAAGACTGTTATTTATACTTGAAGAAAAAGATTGAAACGGAAGATGTTTGGGAAGGCGAATTTAAAGTAGAAGACCAAACTGCATCCGGAGACTGGTCTATAGTCAATATTGTATCTCGTGATTT
>JAFZRN010000034.1 GCA_017619835.1 Eubacterium sp. | reverse complement strand
ACACCTGCCTCAAGCAACTGCTTCATTGAAATAACGCTCATATTATACCTCCTGGTTTTTCGTCTGCGGACTTACTTTTTAAATGTGTCACACCGCCAAATAATCCCCTTGGATTACCGAGCTTCAGGCGGCACCAAACATTTAAATCCGCATGTTTATTGTTCTACGGCTCAAAAACCGCGCAACGGTTATAATAACATAAGAAAAACCCCAATGCAAGGGGTTTCTTCTTATATATAGGATATTTTTTGAATAATTTTTTACTGAATCTTTTTATAGAGCAGTCCGAAGGTTCCGGGACCGCAGTTTAGAGCGATAACAGGTGAGGCTTTCTGGAAAATGATCTGGTCAAAAGTTACTCTCCTGGCGATCTCCTCTTTTATATAATCCAGATCCTTCTGGCTCATTCCTACATAGGTCACAAAGAGAAGGCTCTTATCGATATTCTGGGAGAATCTGAGCTCCGTATCGATATATCTCTTCCACGAATGCTCCTGGGTTCCGAAGAATATCCTTCCGACTCCGATCCTGCCGTTCTTCATCTTAAGGACCGGTCTCATAAGGATGGCATTTGAGACAACATTTATCCAGTTATCAACCTGTCCTGCCCTCGTCATATATTTAAGGCTGCTTACAACAAAGCTTGTGGAGAATTTCTTCCTTTCCTTTTCGAGAGTAGCCTTGATAGTCTTTGCATCCATGCCCTCTCTAACCATACGGCAGGCCTCCAGAACCATGAGTCCCTGTCCGCTGGAAAGATGTCCGGAATCAACAACGGTTACGTTATCAAATGCTTCCGAAGCCTCCAGAGCCATCGGGCATCCGCTGTCGTTAACATCCTTGGAGATGGATATATGAATGATATTATGTGCGCGTGTAAGGAGTTCTGCAAAGAACTGCTCATATTCTTCAACGGAAGGCGCGGAATTTTTCACTACTTTATCGCCGTCCTCCATATAATTTACAAGACCCTGAGCCTCGATCTCCTTACCATCGGTGAAGATTCCCTTCTCGGTCTTGATCTTATGGGGGATGATGGCGATCTTATATTTGAGGAGAAGGTCCGGAGAGATATCGGCAACACTGTCGGTGGAGATGATGACTTCATCCTTCCTGTCGTGATCCTTCAGCCATGACATACTCTCTTCAACGATCCTGTCATCCGTATATACTGCATGCACCAGATTCTTCGGCAGCAGCCTCAGGCACTCATTTTCAAGCGCCTCACCGCTGGTAGGCTTAACGAGATATCCGTCAAAGCCCGCAGATGAGTAAAGCACCTTGTTGTCGGAGCCTGCATTTGCGGTAAGGGCAACGACTCTTGTATTCTTGCACATTCCGCCGACCTGATTCTTGATCTGGTGAAGGCACTCGATTCCGTCCATACCGGGCATCATGTGATCCATGAATATCAGATCATACTCATTTGTGAGCGTCTTCTCAAGCGCCTCGGCACCGCTCTCTGCGGTATCGATCTGAATACCGGTATCCCTGAGAAGCTTCGTTACGACAAGCAGGTTCGAAGAGCTGTCATCCACAACGAGAAGCCTTGCGTCGGGGGCATCGAATCTCTTCTTATAGTTCGAATGCTCGACTGCATGATCTTTAACTTCGCCGGAAATGAATCTCTCACCTGTAATGTCTCCGCCGACTACCTCCTGCGGAATATCAACGATGAAGGTCGAACCTCTGGTATAAACACTGTTTACGGTGATGGTACCGTGCATAAGCTCCACCAGCTGCTTAACGATCGCAAGACCGAGTCCGGTCCCTTCGATATATCTGTTCTCTGTCTCATCCACTCTTCTGAATGCATTGAAGAGGAATGGTATACTCTCCTTCTTTATACCGATTCCGGTATCTGTCACGGTAAATGTCACCGTACCGTGTTTTTCATCCTCCTGTTTAAACTGGATAGCCAGTGTCACCGAGCCTTCAGAGGTATACTTTATCGCGTTGTTCAGTATATTGATAAGAACCTGCTTGATCCTGACCTCGTCTCCGAAAAGCTCCATCGGAAGCGCGGGATCCACATCGATATGAAAATCAAGATTTTTTTCTTTTGCTCTCAGCCAGAACATTCCCACTATCTCGGAGATCATATCTCCCATGTTGTAGGTAGCGGGCGTAAGCTCCATCTTGCCTGACTCGATCTTGGACATGTCCAGGATATCATTTATCAGATTAAGCAGCATCTTACTTGCGGAACGGACCTGGTTTGCATCCTCGGCAACTTCGTCGGAGATATCCTCACGGAGTATCATCTCGTTAAGTCCGATGATGGTATTGATAGGTGTCCTGATCTCGTGGCTCATGCTGGAGAAAAATGTATTCTGCGCTTTATTCAGCTCATCGATCTCATGTCTCTGTTTTTCCGAAGCGCGAAAGGCTTCCCTGAGGATCCTGACTTCGAATTCAACCAGGAAGCAGACCAGAAGGCAGACTAAGATGACTGAGATCAGCATGTCCTTAAAAACCATTTCCTTGGTATGCTCGGCTATTATCTCGGGATGAAAATACTGGATAAAGAAGCAGATGATCGCAACTACCAGATTCCCTGTCATCAGGAAAAAGCGTCTTTTTCCGGAGATTATCATACATACGAAAACTGCACAGAAGATGAACCAAACCGGTGAGCCGCCGTATATGCCGCCTCCGGTTATGAAGGTCACGGGCATCACAACAAAAACAAGGATCGCCGCTACTATGGTAGCGCAGAGCTGTACCTTGTTGAAATGGAAAGCCAGAAACGCGATGAGGCCGAAAACCACAAATGCGCCGCCCAGTATAATGAGGTCAGCTTTGCTTTCGCCTATCACCGCTCCCACGACGGTTATGATAAATAGCGCGGACATAGCAACAATGGTGAGCAGAATGAGTATTCTCTCATGCGCATCCTTGTTCTGATCAAACAGTCCGGATATCCATTTCTTAAACCTCATCATTCATCCTCCTCGGGATAAAACTCCAACACTTCATCCTCTTCAGCCTTATCAAAATGCTTTACTGAATTTATGGCATCAACCACTCTCTTATAATCACTCATAAGCGCCTCATGACGCTCTTCCACAAACTCAAGCTCATTTTTTTGCGAAGCATTTTCAAGAGCCTTTGCATCCTCCGAAAGAGCTTCGGCTCCTATCATAAGAGACGTGCTCTTAAGAGCATGTACGAGGATCCCGTAATTCTTAAGATCCTTTTCCTTAAGGAACTTTTCCATCTTACTGCTCTTTTCCTCATATTCGGAAACATATTCCTTGAGGATGATATTATATAGTTCCTCATCATTTTCACAATAGGACTTGCCAAGCTTCTCATTTATGCCACAGGCCGCAAGCTTATCTTCCGGAGCGGGCTCTTCCCCGGCAGGTATATCTTCATATTCGTAGGTGATCGCCGACTTCGGCAGGCAGTGCTTCAGGACTCTTTCAAGGGTGATAAGCTCGATCGGTTTACTTACAAAGCCGTCAAAACCTTCCGCAAGGAACATCTCTCTTGCGGAGCTTAATGCATTTGCGGTAAGAGCGATCATTGCAGGTGTCTTCCTTGCCTTTGCGCTCTCATATCTTATACGCTTCATGGCTTCGACTCCGTCCATTCCGGGCATCATGTGATCCATGAATACAACATCGAATTCTTCTTCCTGACACATCCTTATGGATTCTTCGCCGGACTCTGCTGTCTTGACTTCCATTCCGTATCTTCTGAAGATACCTCTTGCAACGCTTAAGTTCATCGGCTCGTCATCTACTACAAGAGCCTTAACTCCGTCGCAGCGCATCCTTCTTTCGGGCGTCTTAACAAAATCCCTGTCAGCATTAAGTACCGCAACAACCGGGATACAGTAGAAAGGCTTTGGCATCAGCTCTGCCAGCGAATTCTCGGGAAGCTTGAAGGAGTCTTTCGCAACGACCACGACAGTCATCTCAGACGCAAGAGTTTCAAGATAATCCTTACTTCTTTCATATTCGTCATCCGCAACGAATAGATGCGTAAGCTTTACTCTTTCCACAAGCTTCTTAAGGTCTTCCTCATTATCCACACGGTGCATGGTAGTTCTTAAGCCGCGTACAATGTTGAGAACCATTTTATTATAAAACTCACGAACGATCGGGTGCTTATACTTGGAGAAATCGAGATAAGCTCCGAGGGTGATCCTGGACTCCTCGGATACCTCCATACAGCGTCTGTCGTCCACAACCTCCTGCGGGATACTTACTCTTACTCTGGTACCCTTTCCCTGCTCGCTGTCGATGGTTATGAAGCCGTCGAGTGCGCGCACGAATCCGGATACGATAACAAGTGAAATGCCCAGGCCGCCGGATCTGATGACCCTGCCTGACTGAGCCTGATAGAAACGGCTGTAGATACGATCCAGTTCATCCTTGGACATACCTACTCCGGTATCGGTAACTTCGATACAAAGATTAATACCATAGGGCTGCTTCTTAGCTCTCAGCTTTACATATACGCCGCCCTCTTTTGTATATTTAAGGCCGTTATTGATGATGTGATAAAGGATCTTTCTGAGCTTGACCGTATCACCTCTTAATACAGCCGGTATCTCGGAATCAACATCGATGATGAGCTCGATATCATCAGTCATCATCGGTCTAAGTTCGCTTACCAAATCATTTAACACAGAAGCGATCATATAATCGGAGCTGTTGACAACGAGGCTCTCCATCTCGATCTCGGAATAATCAAGGATATCTCCCACCTGTTCGGCCAGACGGTTTCCTGCATGGAGTATCTCGTTCATGTCGGCCTTCAGCTCATTATCCTTTTCTTTATCCAGCATGACATTTGTGATTCCGATGATGGCATTTATCGGAGTACGAAGCTCATGTGAGAGATTTGCCATAAATGAGTTCACGCGCTTTGTACTTTCATTAAGCTCATCTATCCTCTCACCAGTCCTGCCGAAAATGAGTGCCCAGCGTCTGATGATCGTACGGGCCAGCCAGCCGGCCAGGAACATGAGTCCTATGTGAAGTATCGTTCTTGATACCGTAAGGTTATCCCACCTATATCCGCTCCTTGCCATGACAACAAGATCGTAGGCCAGTGTCACATAATAAGTAACCTGACAGATATATATAAGGCTTATCTCTCCTGCGGTCGTATAGATCATGATGACGATCATCATGAGAAGTCCCATATCGTAGGCGCTCGTTACATGGATACCATAAAAGAAAAATGTGGCCATCATCAGGAATGTATACATCCATATCCTTGCCCTGGGGGTCGAGAACTGCACTATGTGAAGTATCCAGCTAACGATTATCCCCATAAAAAGAAGCGGGATAGCCCAAAGTTCCCAAGACATTAAAGCAGTCTCTATGATGAGTCCCGTACAGAGAGCCGTATAGCTCAGCAGTATCATTAATGGGGAGGTTTGAAATACTCCGCTTTTTTCATCGATTTTTGCCATATGATCTCATTTCCTTAAAAAATTAAGATTATACCGTTCTGTTTTTTACTCTTTCTGCGGGAAGATCCTCCGCTCCCACAAATTCGGCTTCATAGGTTATAAGAAGCGTGCCTTCCTGATTGCGGTTCCAGTTACGGATGATACTTCCGATAACATGCTTTATGGCTTCCTCCTTGATATCCGTAAGGAATACGAAAAGCTGATTCTGTCTGCACTGCATGACAAGGTCGCTCTTTCTGAGGATGGCCTTTGCATGTGCACAGAAGCTGTCGCAGTCATTTATAAATTCCTCCTCACTTCGTTCACCGGCAGGTGAAAGCGTAAAGAGTATCTTGCAGGCATTCTTGTGATATCTCTTAAGATAACGGATCACGAATCTATAGACATGTATGAAGGAATCCATATCCAGCTGAAGTGCATTGTCGGATATGGTTCTCTCAGAAAGCAGCATGCTGATGTTCTTCATATTCAGAACCTGATTGCCGTCAGCCTGCTCGAAATCAACAAAGTTATAGATAGCACAGCCGTGCTTTCCGTTATTCTTAACCTTATAGAGAGCCTTGTCGGCAAGCTTGAATATCTCGGAATAATCATTATCGACTTCTGTCACGAACATAGCGCCGATGGAAACTCCGAGAGGAATGTCCATATCTTCTCCGAGGATAGTTTTTGCCTTTGCCTCAAGGCGGGCATTGATAGAACCCGTAAGATGCTTTAATTCCTGGTCCGAGGCGATCTCACTCGAAAAAGCGGCAAACTCGTCGCCACCGATCCTGCCTATCACGCTTTCAGATCCAAAAGAATTCTGAAGTATCTCAGAGAACGCGATAAGGATCTTGTCTCCCATCTCATGACCATAGAGATCATTTACAAGCTTGAAGGAGTCAAGATCTATCATAAGAAAATATCCGGAGGAAGTGCGGCAAAGATTCTTAAACTTAGCACTTACCGTAGCCTTGTTATAAAGACCGGTAAGCTTATCTATAGATGCCTCTTCCTGGAAATGTAAGAGCCGCTCCTGTTTTCCGAGGATATTGTCGATACGTCTTACAAGTATCTCGGAATCGAAGGGTTTACGGATATAGTCGGAAACGCCCATCTCGAAGCCTCTGTTCTCCGATTCGAGGTTTTCGTCAGCTGTAAGAAAGATTACGGGAATCTCTTCTCTCTCATTTTCCTTTTCAAACTCACGAAGCTTCGCCAGAGTTTCAAAGCCGTCCATTACGGGCATGTTAATGTCAAGCAGTACGATATCGGGCTCATTTTCCTCAAGATACTTAAGAAGAGCGTTGCCGGATGTAAGCGCAGTCACTCTCTTCTTATGCTTGCTGAGGATATGCCCTGCTGCTTTAAGAATAGTTGAATCATCGTCAACTACAGCGATCCAATCAGCCATTTTATTACTTCTCCCCACTTATAGTGTGATTCTTAATCACTATAGATGATATAATACCATTTTTTCGGGTATTTAGTCCATAAGGAATTAACGGATTTTAATGACAAACTATGTATATTCTTTCACTGCATTTTCTTGGCTTGTTCAGGGTAAATGCATCGTAGGCCGCAGCCTTCTTAAAGCCGGCCTTAATGGCCGCTTCTTTTATCTCGGAAGCGCTGTAGGTACGCTGGCGGTGGAGCTCATTTTCAAATCTTACTCCGTCACCGTCTTTTACCTTAAATCTGAGGTGATATTCGTGGGTCCTCTTCTCGTCGTCATAATAGTTTTTCCAGACATACGAAAAGTCTCCCAGGTCATCCTCAAATGTCATCCCGTCGTAGGATGTTTTGAAAAAGTACTCGGTCTTAAGGTCGAAAATGAAGACGCCTCCGGGGTTAAGGTTATCATGGACTGCGGTCAGGGCTTTGGTGAAGTCTTCAGTAGAAAGAAGATAGTTCATGCTGTCACCGACGCTTATTGCAGCCGCCTGCTTCTTTGGGAGGGTGAAGTCACGCATGTCGGCTGAAAGGTAGGTGATGTTTCTTTCTTTTAAGTTTTTTGCTTTAGCGATAGTCAGCATCTCTTCCGATATATCTATCCCCGTCACCGTGAATCCTTCGGCAGCAAGGAGTTCGGACATATTTCCGGTCCCGCAGCCAAGCTCGAGGACACTTGAAGGCGGCGCGATGCCATACCTATTAAGGAGAAGCACAAGGTACTTCTCCCACTCCTTATATGGAATATCATCCATCATCCTGTCATATATAGTTGCAAAAAAATTATATTGTCCCATAGGTTTACATAAAAGGGGCCTGACCCCCTATCGTTTTTATTACTATTTTGTCGTTTTCATGCGAGGCCCGGGGCATATTCTTTGCCCTGGGCTCTTCTAAATGCAAAGTAAAGTTCTTCGGTGGCAAGTGCCATCTTGGTTACGGAAAAATCCTGATCCGGTTCGGGATAGGTATACCAGGTATCCTCAAGAGTATTGAGGTCTACGCAGTCACCGTATTTGCCAAGATATTCATATTCGATATGACACGAATAAAGAGAAGGCACGGTCTTTATCATTTCAAACGGGTCACCGTCAAAGTCGGTTCCTCTTACGGTAAAACCGTTCATATCATGAACCATCGTTCCGTTTCCGAGGCGGATGAATTTTTTCGCATTCGGGAGTGTATCGACATGCACCCTCAGCTCGCCGGAAGTATATGTACCCTCTTCCACCTCTCGGCGGACATTAAGTCTTTCCCATTCATACCAGTCGGGAATATGAGAAAACTCCGTTTCCCCGGAAACTGCCTCGAGCTCACCGAGTTCTGTCATGTTCCACTCCTTGCCGCAGGCATTACATCTTAGGATCGTTCCGGAAGAAGACATTTTATGCTCCTTCATGCAGGCCGGGCACTGGTAAAGGACTTTATGGAGTCCTTCGGCACGGCCCTTATAGGTAGTCCTTATTCCTCTATCCTTCTGCCATGCGAAGTCATCATATTGAAATGCTTCGACTATCCTTCTATTCAGCTCATCAACAGGAGTTTTCTTCAGAGTTTCAACATCAAACAGAAGCTTGAACTCGGCTTCGGTCGGCTTAATCCCTCTGTCGTGAAGATTCCAGAACGGAGAATTTGCATGATGTCCATGGCAGATAAGAGTTACAACGGGAACCTTAAGTAGTTTACATAACTTCCCGAGTGACTCCGGAAGAACCGCCGTGGTTCCACATAGAGAATACCTTGCTTCCGGATAAATGATAGCCACGTCACCGTTCTTTATCGTCTGTACGAGCTGCTTTATGAGGATCGGATCATTAGTGAATTTTCTCTTACATATACAGCCCACATCACGAAGCAGCTTCTCTCTTCCGATATATCCATCGATAGCAACCACGTAATTGGCACGCCATGGATAGATTGCTTTGGTCGCAACCTTGAAATCCATAAAAGCATTATGATTGCACAGGAGGACAAACGGAGGCTTCAGCTCTTCGGTCCCTATCTTTGTAAGCTTATTCTTATGCTTAATAACATCCGGCATACTGAGCAGATAAGTGACAGGTCTTAAGTACCACTTGGTACGGACAGGTGGTGCCGACATATCAAAGCGTTCGAAATCATTTTTCATATTAATCCTTCCCCCCGGTAACATGATGCGGAAGTCTCTTCATTGCCATAAAGCCAATGACGACTCCGACTGCACAGACTATGCTTCCTGTAATGAGCATTGTCTTTATGCTGAAATTATCAAGTATATATCCGCTGATAAAGTTTGAGAAAACTCCACCGATTGTGATCGCGCTTGTTATGAAGGCCTGGCCCTTTACCTGGTCCAGCTCTTCCATCGTCGAGCTAACGTAATATGCCCCCGCCGGAATGAATACTGCATATGCCAGAAGCTGGAATGACTGGCTTATATACATATGTGGCATACCGGTTGCAAATACGAGTATCAGTATCTTGATGAAGAAAGCGGCGCCCGAGATTATCAGAAGATTCTTTGCCGAAATCTTCTTTAAGATAAGTCCGATCATTGCCATTACCGGAAGCTCGAGTATTGCCTGAAGGAAGTTTGCGATCCCGAGCTCGGTCTCCTTGCCACCCAGACTTCGGATGATCTGGATCATGAAGTCATTTATCATGTTGTGGGCAAAGAAGAAACATATAGTTGCGATAAGGAATACGACAAATGCCGGATAGGTTTTTGCAAATGATGAGAACGAGTTATGTGCAACCCCGGTCTTCTTTTCTTCTGTGGAATCCGGGTCATCGGTGCCGTCTGATACTTTGGGTTTGATAAATGTCACGGTAACGAGAGCTGATACCAGCATTGCAGCGACGCTTACCCACAGCAGTATCGACACGCCGTTTTTCTCTACTATCCTTCCGATAAAAAGGGACGTGATAGCAAAGCTCGCCGAACCCAGACCTCTTGCAAGTCCGTAGAATATGCTGCAGCCTGCTTTCTGATACTCAAAGCAAAGAGCTGTCATCACGGGCTGATATGCAAACTGGATCATATAGATCGTTGCAAAAACTATAAAGATCGGGATCTTCTTACCCGGGATAAGCATAAGGGTGAGACATCCCGCGAGGATGATCGAAACTGAGATCATGATAAAACGCTTATTGGTAAGGAAGCCCGGTTTATCGATGACCCCGGCTATGATCGGCTGAAATACAGCCGATACAATGTTGGCTATCGCAAGCAGGATTCCGACTTCTGTATTATTGAAGCCATTTGCAAGAAGATATACTGCCGCATAGGCATGTATGGTACAGAATGCCACAAAATATGCAGCGTTCAAAAGGGTGTATTTTACGGTCCAGAGAACAGAATCCCCATTACTTGTTTTACTCATAAAAAACCTCAAAAGTATATCTTTGTCTAACAGAAATATTATAACAAAAAAACGCGGATAAAAAAATTATTATTTTGGGGTCTTCTCAAAAACGGTCAATGGGATATAATAATTATTAACCGTTGTGGTCAGCGGTCAATGAAAAGTGATAAACAGATCTGATTCATTTGTCACCAAAGGAGAATTTTATGAATATAATCGAGATAAAAGGTCTTACAAAAAACTACGGCAAGAGCCGCGGTATAAACGACCTGAACCTAAATATCGAGGAAGGCGATTTTTTCGGTTTTATCGGTCCGAACGGCGCCGGAAAGTCAACTACGATAAGGACGCTTCTCGGCCTCATCAGCCCCACGGGCGGCTCTGCCACGATCATGGGCTATGACATCGTAAAGGATAATAAGAAGATCCTCGCAGAAACCGGTTATCTTCCGTCGGAGATCAACTTTTATAACAAGATGAAGGTGAAGGATGCGATAAAGTTTTCGGCTGCTCTTCATAAGGCCGACTGCAGTGAGAAAGCGATGAGCCTCGCAGAACGTCTCGGACTCGACACATCCAGAAATGTCGACGAGCTTTCACTCGGAAATCGTAAGAAGGTCGGTATCGTCTGCGCAGTTCAGCACAGCCCGAAGCTTCTGATCCTGGATGAGCCAACGTCGGGTCTCGACCCGCTGATGCAGCGCGAGTTCTTCAACATCCTAACCGAAGAGAATAGGCGCGGTGCGACAATCTTTTTCTCCTCTCACATTCTTTCGGAGGTCCAGAACTACTGCCGCACAGCCGCCTTCATAAAAGAAGGAAAGATAATCATGTCCGACAGCGTTGATAAGCTCGAGGATACCGGAGCCAAGAAGGTTTCAGTTAAGGGAAATGTCGCCGAGCTCGAAAGCATGCTCGGGACTAATACTGAGGAAGGTATCGGCAAATACATTTCCGACTATTCGGACAATAAAGAAACCGACACCGCGGACTTCCTTTATAACGGCAAGATCCCGATGCTGCTCGAAACTCTCTCAAAGCTTGATCTGAAAGATCTCACTATCACCGAGCCGAGTCTCGAAGAGATCTTCATGAATTATTATGAGGTATAAAAAATGACAATTTTTAAACAGGAAATAAAATCACAAAAACTTGCGATCATCATATGGAGCCTTTCGATCGGGCTTCTGGTTGCGATGTGCGTTCTGATGTATCCGGATATGGAGTCCCAGATGGAGGGCGTTAACGAGATGTTTTCTTCGATGGGAAACTTTACGGCGGCATTTGGAATGGATCAGCTGAATTTCGGAACCCTTATCGGTTATTATGCGGTTGAGGGCGGAAACATGCTTGGAATAGGCGGCGCTTTCTTCGCAGCGATAATCGGTATCACTGCTCTTATGAAAGAGGAACGTGACCGCACTGCTGAGTTTCTGCTGACTCATCCCGTTTCACGTAACAGGGTCATTACGGAAAAGCTGGCCAGCACATTTGTCATTATAATCATTCTTAATGTGATCGTGCTTATCTGCTCCGTCGCTTCGATCGTTATGATCGATGAAAAGGTATTCTGGGAGGAGCTTCTCCTCTTCCATCTCGCATATTTTCTTATGCAGATTGAGATTGCCGGAATCTGCTTCGGTATCTCGGCATTTATCAAGAAGTCGGGGATCGGTATCGGCGTCGGAATAGCCGGACTCATGTATCTTCTTAATATCATGGCCAACATATCAGACGATGCGAAGGCGCTAAAATATATCACACCCTTCGGGTTTACCGAGGGCGCTGATATCATCAACGAAAAAGAAATCAATGCTGAGTATCTTGCATGCGGAATGGTGATCATGGTCATATGCATTGTAATCGGCTATATCAAGTATAACAAGAAAGACATTTCCGCTTAGGAGAAAAAATGAACGAAAAGTTTTATGCGCTTCCGCAGGAGAAGCAGGACCGGATCCTTAATGCAGGCTTCCGCGTCTTTTCAAAAAATTCATATAAAAAAAGTCCCATGCTTGAGATTGCAAATGAGGCCGATATCAGCAAGTCACTCCTCTTCTTTTATTTCAAAAACAAAAAGGAGCTCTATCTATTTCTTATGAAGAAGGCTGAGGAGCTCACCATGAAATATCTTATGGAATCGGGCTGCTACAACGAGACCGATATATTTGAGATGATGTATAAGGGTCTTCTTGCCAAGGCTGAAATGATGAGGAAATATCCGGACATGAGCAACTTTGCAATTAAGGCTTACTATGAGGACGAAGAAGAGATTAAAAGCGAGATTCAGAAGATAATCGGTCCATATACTGCTCTTAAAACAAACAAAACCCTTCCAAAGCTGAATCCCGATGATTATAAGGAAGGTCTTGACCTTGAACTTATGTATCAGGATATGTTTTTAGCTTCGGAAGGTTATGTTTATCGTATGCAGCAGGAAGGCGAGGTCGATGTCGACAAGATGATCAGAGACTATCGACGTATCATCGACTTCTGGAAATCTTTATATAAAAGATGACGGTTTCACCCGAAAATGTATTTTTTATTGTTGCATAATTCAGCTATATAGGGTAGAATCAAAACATAGATGGCATAATTTTATCAGAATTGTGATAAGGGGTATTACTATGATACAAATACGACCGGTTTCGGATTTAAGAAACAAATTCACAGATATTGAAAATACAGTCCAATCAGGATCTCCGGTATATCTTACAAAAAACGGCTATGGATCCATGGTTGTTCTAAGTCTTGAAGCTTATTCAAAATTAACAGATGACATTGAATATGCCTTAGATGCAGCTGACAAAATAGCAAAGAACACGGACGTTCGATTAACACATGATGAGGTCTTTTCAAAACTAAGAGGTAGATAAATGAAAAATACCTATAAACTAAGCTATCTCCCCTTGTTTTATGAAGATATCAGCGAAAAGATTTCATATATAAGAAATGAATTGCTTAATCCAGAAGCAGCAGATGCATTAATAGATTCTGTTGAAAAAGCAATCCTTAAACGGCTTCCCGTATGTGAAAGCTTTGAACCCTATCATTCTTCCAAACATCGTGAATACCCATACTACAGAATATATGTAAAAAACTTCGTTGTTTACTATGTAGTAATCCCAAACGGCGATGAAAAAATAATGGAAGTCCGCAGATTTCTTTATAACAGACAGGATAGAGATAATATTATCTGAAAAAAAGATTTTGAAAATGAAACTCGGGGACGGCGGAACGGTTGCAACCGTTCCGCCGTCCCGGGTTTCATTTTTACTTACGATTCTTTACGTACTCCTGCATTTTTTCTGTATACTCAACAGCCTTCTTCTTCATGATAAATGTGTCGATCAGGATTGATACTACATACCCGATCACAACTATTGAGCCGAATAAAATCCAGGCCGTGACATTTCCACCTGTCACAAAGACTCCCATAAAGTAGAACATCACAATTTCAACTGGGATGAACAGGATATAGAACAGAGTCAGCGAGAATATAAAGCCTTTTTTCTTTACGCTTTCATTCATAAAGCAGATGACAAATGCTATCACGCCCCACAGGCAAAGTAAGAATGTTTTTGCAAGCACAATCAGGCTCACTGTTTCCGCGCCGTTTATAAGGCCGGCTAATACTATGCAGATGACCAACCAGGAATAGGCAAATGCCATACCATTTCTTATTATCTTTAACATATCTTTAATTCTACTCATTTTGACCTCCAATTCCGAGCAGTTTCTTCAGCTCAACCGCATAACGTCTCGATACAACTACCACCTCACCGTTCGTAAGCGTGGCCAGGATATTTCTCGTGATCTCGGGCTTCAGCTTCGTAACCTTCGTTAGATTAATGATCACGGACTTCGAACACCTGAAGAAGTCTCTTCCATCAAGAAGCTCTTCTATCTCATAGAGCCTTTTATCGGAGCCCAGGACCTTACTCTCGGTATAGATAAATGTCTTCTTGTCGACAGTTTCTACATAGAGTATCTCGTTCAGCGGGACAATATGTACCTCACCATCCTGCGAGCCCTTAATCCCCGTCTTATAGTTATCGATATACGTTTTCAGTCTCGTCACATCTGTAGTTATCTCTTTACAGTGAATCTCGACATATGCAGCCTGAACCGACTGATCTTTCTTAATTTCTACCTTCAATTTTTTTATCTCAACTTTCTGATATCATTTGATTAGGAATTTTTATAGGGACGTCCTTTCCTATGTGCACATCTTACATTAATCGAATATCAAACACAATAGGCACTCTACCAAGCGGTACACACTCATGCACCAAGCGGTCAAAATGCGAAAAAAATGTGTCCGGGGTCAGACCCCGGACACATTTTTTTCACATTTAGTTTTCAATCCTCTCCATAAGATCGTCTATCTTTTTGGCGATGATATCGGGATTGTAGTAGATAACGTAAGGGTCTCCGGTGATAAGATCAACTGACTGAATATCCTCATTCGTTATCATCTTTTTATATTGCGATGACCACTTCACACCGAACATGTTATTCGATTTGATCCAGTCATCTAGAAGAAACTCCGCCGGCATATCCGAAGGCAGCTTAAAGTCTGCAACCTCCATGCAGTTATCATAGATGATCGCCTGCTCGCCAAGTTCGGCCTCCTGCATGTAGCGGCGCACAAACATTTCCTCCATAATCGGATAATATTTCTTCAGCCCGCTTCCGTAGAAGAGATATTCATAAATCGGCATCTGCACCTTGATGTAGCCCGTGCCCACCATCAGCTTCTGCAGAAGCCCCTCATAGCGGACGATCCTCTTCATGAACCAGACATATTCATCCACGTTATTATAATTTCCTTCAAGGAAATGAGTTGCTGCGGCAGGTACCAGAGCATCTACTCCCACAAACCCGGCCACTTCGGCCGGATATTTATCGATATATTTATAGGCATAAAGTCCCGAAGTAAGGTCCGGAACCAGGATGATATTCTCCGCTATCCCAAGCTTTCCTAAAGTCTGGTGGATCACATCCACAAAGAAATCATTTGTCCTCTCGGCATCGGACTCGTCGCTGAAGCCCTTTCCGGGATAGTCGATAACGATCACCTTATAGCGGTCGGATATCTTATCGGCAACCGGCCTTAGGTAAAGTGTCGAGCAGGGATTATCCTCGGACCCAAGAAGCACGACCGTATAGTCGCCCTCTCCTACCACATAAGTCGCGACCGAAGTACCGTTCACGTCGACATTTGTGATGAACTCCTTCTGATATTTCTCAAGCTCCGGCTTGGCATCAGCCGAGGTTTTATATCTGTTTACCCCGGATATGACAGTGATCACGGCAATGATCGCAATCACAATGATGCAATATCTTTTCTGATCATTACAGAATTTCCGGAAAGTGGGCGCCTTTTCGTAAAGGCCGATTAAAAGGTCTGCCACCTTTTTAATCGCAAATGCCGCCGCAGTCGCAACTATGAATACGACGATCACATAAACAAAAATATTCTTTATATAACAGACCGGCTTGGTCGTATCATTCATAAAATGATGTCCGAAGAGCTGGACAAAAAGGCCGTGGATCAGGTAAAACTCGAGTGTCATTTCCCCGTAGAAAAGCATGGCCTTCCGAAGGAAACCATCCCGCATTTCACTCTCTTCCTCACCCTCTTTAACTTCCTTCGTCGTAAGTACGGCGATCTTGTAAAAGATAAGGCTGAATGCCGAGCCGCAGACGATCTGGAGCAGAACTATGACAAAGTTGATGATCCCGTAATTCGTCAAGTGGAGCATGTTATAGATTGCCGGAAGATTCTCGGACAGAATAAAAGCAGCAATGAAAATGACGCCGAGAACGGTAAATCCTATAATACTTTTCTTTTTATCAGGTTTTTCACTCTTCTCATGATCCGCAATATATATTCCGACCAGGAATACCGGCGCCGAATTTATCCACCAGTTACCTCTTATCTGAAGA
Organism: Eubacterium sp.; assembly: GCA_017619835.1. Classification (GTDB taxonomy): domain Bacteria; phylum Bacillota; class Clostridia; order Lachnospirales; family Lachnospiraceae; genus Eubacterium_Q. The sequence continues at coordinate 54,553 of JAFZRN010000034.1, read as the reverse complement.
TAGCAGATTATGCTATAAGCGAGGATCCAGGCAGCCATCAGGATTAGCGCTGTCTTCTTTTTATCCCCGAACTTTCGATATATCAGGAAGAATCCGATATAGAGAACTATTATCGTATAGACATACCATGAATACGGATTGACCGGCAGTCCGAGCACGCTGTAAACGATCCTGAAAACGAAGTAGATTATCTGGGTTATCACAAAGACCATAAGAAGCCTGTTCAGCCTCTTTATCAGAAAGCCCTTGAAATAATCCTCTTTTGAATTCATGCTCTTGATGAGGCCGTAGCCCGAACAGAAGAAGAAAAACGAAACCAGAAGATAACCTATCGGAACGAACACCTCAAGTCCGTGCTGCCTTACCGTAGCCGGAACCCAGGAAGCCGAAGCCTTCTGGCCGAGATGATGCATCATGATAAGAATGGCAAAAATGCCTAAGATACTTTTAGATTGTTTTCTGCTCATATCAATACTACCTTTCACTGTGATATGATGATTATATAATCATGCCCCTGCGTTTTATATCACTATCTTTACTAATTTATCACAATCCATAGATAATTAAAACAAAAAAGAAGGAAACCGGCACATTTTCCGGCTTCCTTCCTATCATTTATGAAAATGTCTTCGAACACTCTAAGCGTTCTTATCATCAACTGTCTTCTTGAGCGCTTCGAGCTCCTTCTCAAGATTCTTTACTTTTTTAGCTTCTTCCTCAGCTTCCTTCTTATACTTCTCAGCTTCGGGACTATTCTTTCCTTCTACAGGGAACGGATCCTTGAAGAGGATTGTAAAGCAAACTGCTCCTCCGCCGAAGATCATTGTAAGAATCAGGATCCAGTCAAACATTGTCATCCTGTCTACCCAGAAAGTTGTATTCATAATGATCGCAGCGATAATAAAAAGTATCGAGATAACAGTAAATATCTTTGCGGCGATCGAACCTTCACTGATGAATATCCATACGATACCGATGATAAAAGGTACTATAACGAGACCCGAAGGCATACTGAAGAATCCGAAACTGAGTCTTCCCCAGCCAAATCCGGCAGAGCCAACATGCACACGGTTAAACAGCAGGAAAAGTCCTACTGACATAAGTGCGAGTCCCACAAGGAATTTTAATAAAGTATTCTTTTCATACATAAAACCATCCTCCTGTATAAAACCATACTTTGGGTATTATACCATATCCGGATCATATTTTGAAACAGTAAATACAAAATGTGACAAACCCCCGTACCCGAGTTGCATTATTTTACAGACTTCACAAGCAGGAAGTCGGGCTTATGGAAGTTATCCTCATACCATGGATACTTCTCGAGTATCTCCGGTGTCGGCACCGGCTCTATCATCTTCTCTATCGTAAAGCCTGCCCCGATTAGCGTATTGACGATGGTCGAAAACATCCTGTGATATCTCTTAACGCCATCGACAAACCATTCACACTCATTCTCTCTCTCGATGCAGTAGTTCGAAAGATTAACATGAAGCTTCTTTCCGTTCTCATCCTTCGTCCATCTGTCTTTTCCCGAAAATGATGTATTAAGCGGATGCTCCTGAGAGAATACAAATGCGCCGCCCTCGTCAAGCAGATCATAGACATTTTTCACAACGCCCGAAAAATCTTCAACATAATGAAGCGCGAGTGAGCTTACAACTATATCGAACGGACCCTCGATCTCTTTGATATCCTCCATCGCCATATTGAGATAAGTTATCTTCGGATCACTGTTTTCTTTTCTGGCTAGTTCAAGCATCTTTTCCGAAATGTCGATTCCGACAACACTGTCTGCCCCCATCTCTATAAACTTTTTGCAGTGCTCTCCGAATCCGCAGCCAAGGTCCAGGATCTTCTTTCCCGTAAGATCGGGAAGCAGTGAGAAAAGTGCCGGTATCTCATAGATATTATTTGCATTTACCTCATTATCCCTGATCCCCTTGTAGCCTTCGAAAAAGGTATCGTTGTCGAATATATTCTGTTTAGCCAATTACTTTTTCCTCCACTTTGTAATTATTTATGATATTAAGTTATGCTATTTACATATGTAATGCCGAGGCATCCATATCATCTACTCTCTCGAATCCGGTGCAGCTCATAATGAATCTCAGTTCATTTCCGACCGACCTTATGAATTCGGTAACTCCATCGATTCCGTCCTTTTCAAGTGACGGCATCATCGATCTTCCGACTGCCGCAGCATCTGCTCCGAGCGCAAGAGCCTTATAAACATCTGCACCGCTCGCGATACCGCAGTCAACAATTATCTTAACATCCTTACCTTTAAGCGCGTCTTTTATCTCCGGAATCACCTTCATAGGCGGAACCGCATAAGGCATCCTGCCGTGATGATGACTTACGATGATAGCTTTTGCTCCGATCTCCGCACATATAAGAGCATCTCTCACGCTGAGAACTCCTTTTACCACAAACGGCAGTTTGGTTGACATAACATAGGAGGCCAGCATATCCGCTGTCTGTGCAGTCATCTCCTCACCGATGACCACATCATAGCCTTTTTCACCGAAAATGTGGTCGATATCCATACCGATTCCAAAGGCTCCTGCGTCATCCGCAAACTGCATCTGGTCACGGACCTTGGCGTTATCGGCATACGGTTTTACTATCCTTACCGTCTTTGCTCCTGTGTCGATGATCTTCCGGAACAAATCATTTTCCATCATACCACAAAAATTCAGGATATTCAGATTTTTAGCGGCAATCGAGTATTCCTCGAGTCCCGTAAGCTCTCTTCCATTCATCTGGCCGAGATGCGAAAAAGCCGGTGTCATCACCGGCATGTCAAACTTTTCGCCCCAGAACTCTGTTCTTATATCAGCCACTGTCGAGCCGATCAGCCTCTGCTCGATAAGGATTGAATCCATGTATCTTTCTGTGATCTCATTTGCATCAGATAACCTTGTATAACCCACTTAACTCCTCCTTAAGGTAACCCATATACTTTAAATATTCCTCGTCAGTATCAAGGTGCTCGAGGATGACCGGCATATCCGGATCGATCTCGTTCATCTTCTCCACATAGTATCTGAGCGGAAACTCACCGTCACCGGGACCGCACTCCTCAAGCCTTATCGTGTAAGGCTCGGCGAGATGGACGTCCTTGATGTGGCAGCTCTTTATCCTATCGCCGAGAAGCTCGGCGCACTCATCCACAAGCTCCTCCGGATTAAAATATCTGTCCGCAGAATTCGTCATGTTGATGATATCGAGATGGACAGCGAATCTGTCGCGGCCGACCATATCGATAAGCTTAAGATATTCCTTCGGTCCGGTAGGGATCATCCAGGGCATAGGTTCCAGTGTGAAAAATGTATTCGTCGGCTGAGCTCTGTCGATGATCTCCTGAACCATCGCAACAGTCTGCTTCCAGGCATCTTCAGTAAAATTCTCTCTGTAGCCGCCGTCCCATCTCGGTCCGAAGGCTCCGGCGACATTTACCGCACACCTTGCTCCGAGAAAGTCGGCAAGGCGGAGCTGCTCGACACAGTAATCCATATTTACTTTTCTCTCAGCCGGATCCTGCGAAAGAGCATTTCTCCATATACCTACTTCGGCTATCGTAAGGCCATGGCTTTCGGCAGCATCTTTATATGCTATTATCTTTTCTTCCGGCTCATCACTCATGACCGGAAAATTAACCGTTGCACACCCCAGCTTAACCTGATTCTCAGCCCACTCCTCGGGTGAATTATGGCTAAGCGGGGAGGAAGTTCCTAATCTCATTTAAATATCCTTTCGTTTTGCAACTCGGGGATGTAACTCAATCTATTAATCAAGAGTCTCCGATGCCTCTTTGAGAAGCTCGATGATCGGAAGATGCTGCGGGCATACACCCTCACACTGTCCGCATCCGATGCAGTCTCCTGCCTTTCCGCCACGTGACGCTACTCCCGAATAGAAGTTCTTAGCCCGCCAGTCATCAGGATAACGACGAAGTGTATTTATTGTCCTGAATACATCCGGGATACTGATCTGCATAGGGCAGCCCGGAGTACAGTATTTACAAGCGGTGCATCCGATCTGAGGAATACTGAGTATATCTGCGGTAACTTCATCTATCGCAGTCATTTCCACCTCGGAAAGCGGCTCGAAATCAGTAAATGTGGAAATGTTATCATCCATCTGCTCTTCGGCAGACATACCGGAAAGGATGGTCATAACTCCCGGAAGTGATCCTACATATCTGAGAGCCCAGGATGCTATAGACTTATCAGGTCTGATTGCCTTATACTTTGCCTCCTGCTCGGGCGAAAGGCTTGCAAGCATTCCGCCACGGATTGGCTCCATAACGATTATCGGGATATTTCTTTCATGAAGAATATTGTAGAGAGCTTCCGATCTTACGACAGGATTAGTTCTGTCGAGATAATTCAGCTGAATCTGAACGAACTCAACCTCGGGATGCTCATCAAGAATAGTTTCAAGAAGCTCGGGACTTCCATGGAAAGAGAATCCGAAGTGCTTAATCTTTCCCTCTTCCTTCATTTTAACGCCCCAGCTGAAGCAGTCATACTTAACATATGTATCGTAGTTGTTTCCGTCTTCTACGGAATGAAGCAGATAAAGGTCGAAGTAGTCTACTCCGGCACGTTCGCACTGCTCATTAAAGATCCTGTCTATATCGCTCTCCTGTCTGATCTCCCATGCAGGAAGCTTGGTTGCTATCATAAAACTGTCTCGTGGATATCTCTTCACGAGAGCCTCGCGCGCAGCAACCTCCGACTTACCGCCATGATAAACATAGGCAGTATCAAAATAGTTCATGTCCATCTGCATGTACTTATCAACCATACGTTTAACATGCTCGATATCAATCTGTCCGTCCTTCTCCGGCAGTCTCATCAGACCAAAACCCAACTTAGGCATCTTACTTAAATCTATGCTCATACCAAAAACCTCCCATATCACATAGTTATATCCTTTAGAAGATATGCCTCTAAGTAACCAACTATCATTATAATCTATCGGGAGGTTTTAATATAGATATTATTTTCAGTTTTTTGCCCAATTTTTGGCTTGTTGTTTTTTATCAGCCGCAAGGCTCGTTATTGAATTGATTAAACTTTGTTTTGAACATAAGAAAAGCCGTCCTGCACCTGACAAGTAACGGACGGCTTTCTTAGCCCAAAAATATTTGTCAGAGCGGGTGAGGCATGCCACCTTCTGACTACTTTGATAGGTATATTATACGATTGTATAATCTTAATGTCAAACCAAAAATAAGCGGGGTAGCATAATGAATAGCACGTTTTCTTATAAAACATTCTCTGACAATCTAAAACTATATATGCATATTAATAACATAACACAGACTGATTTGATAAATGATCTGGACTTCGATAAATCTGCGGTTTCAACCTGGGTAAATGGAACTCGTCTTCCGAGAATTGAAAAAATCATTACTCTGTCAGAATATTTTGGAATACCCGTTCACGAATTCTTTATTTCTAACGAGGATAAGGATAGCAATGCTTTATCTAATCTCAGAAAAGATGAGCAGGAACTCATTTCCACTTATAGAAAACTGGATTATCACAAAAGAGAACACCTTAACCATCTGGTCATGTATTTTCTTTTACTCAACGATATTGGTATTGAAAAAGCAACTGAGCGAACAGAAGAATTAACACAAATTCAAACATATAAAAATATATAGTTCCCATCTACCACACCGAGAAGAAATATCCTGCGAGTGGTGACAGCACGATCATTATCACCGAAAATGTGAACGAAGATATAGATACAAGAGTCGCCCTCTGCTGCGACGGGAACATATCCTGCAGCTTTGCACCAGTCCTGATCTCCAGTGCGTCATCGGCCATCGCCGAGATGAAGCCGCCGAGAGTCATGATGACAACCATCGAGGTATGCTCAAGCAGAACTCCGGCAAGAACACCCAATGTACATATGGTAAATACATATGCATATTTAACATTCTTGGTTTTAAGTATCAGCTTCGCTCCGATTATCCCACCAATCTCCATTGTAAAAAGCGCAAGCCCGAGAAGCTTATCAGATAAGCCCGCGTCTCTAAGATTACTCTGAAGGAAAAACAGAAGCAGCGTATCAATAGCACCAATCAGCGAATTAGCAAACATAAGCTTTGTCGCCTTTGAATTCCTGAAGAGAAACAGTATGCTGTCTCTGAAATAAGCAGCGACCTGAATGATCATCTGCAGGAATATATTCTTATGAACTGTTTCTTCCTGCTGTCCCTCGCTCTTACCATTCTCTTCTATCTTCACCTCTTTCAGTGTCATTGTGATGATCATCGCAACAACACTTGTCACTGCACTGATGAGATAAGCCGGCCTGTAGCCTATAAAGAGAGCCACTCCGGCGCACAGAGTTGATATGCCGTTTGCAACACGGTAGATGATCGACTGATTCGACACATATCGTTCGTACCTGCTCTCCTTTTTCACCTTTTTAAAGGAATCATATGCAAGCGCATCACGCGAGCCGGACGCAAAATTATATCCCAGCGCATGAAAAGAAATCGAGATACATACTCCGATGAATCCCGATGTCATCGCCATCACAAAAGCACCCAGAGCAGTCATCAGATTGCTGATAACAAGCATCTTCTTCCGGCCGTATACATCAGCCAGAAGCCCCGAAGGAATCTCAAATATCAGACTGGTAATATGGAAAATGGTTTCGGCAAATCCAATCTGAACCAGAGAAAACCCTCGCGCCGCCAGGATTGCAACCCAGGCGCCCGTTATCGAAAGCTCCGAAAGTAAGTGCGTGATATATAATGTATTTATCTGTTTCTTAATCTTAAACAAAATTTCTCCTATTCATTTCCGACATAAATATGATACAATTCAAATGTTCGACGTAACTCAGATTATACAGATTGAGACGGACAAAATCAAACCGAACGGAGAAATACCATGGCTAATCCATATTTACCAAAATGGGAATATATACCCGACGGAGAACCGAGAGTCTTCGGTGACAGAGTTTATATCTACGGCTCACACGACATCGCAGGTTCGTGGAGCTTCTGCGACAAAGTCCTCAAATGCTGGAGCGCTCCGGTCGATAACCCGACTCAGTGGGTATGTCACGGCGATATATTCAGAGTCGGAAAAACAAGAGATCACGAGGCCGATACCGACTGGACCGAAGATACATCCAAGCTCTTTGCTCCCGACGTTGTCGAGAAGGACGGCAAATACTATCTCTATGCTTATATCGAAAATCATAAGGGCTGCGTTGCTGTAAGCGACAGACCCGAGGGACCTTTCAAGCTTGTATCACAGTATAAGTATAATATTCCGGATGAAGTCTGTAACGGCGGGATCTTTATCGACCCTGGAGTTTTCGTGGATGACGACGGCCGCGTATATATCTACTGCGGTTATCTCAGCTCCTATCTTGCAGAGATAAATCCCGACAACATGTATGAGATCCTCGATGGCACTCTTATCGAAGATTTTATCCCGAAGGAGCCTCGTCCCGAGGACGGATTTGATACAAAGGAAAAGCTTTTCTTCGAAGCAGCTTCCATGAGAAAGGTCGGCGACACCTATTACATGATCTATTCGCCGAACGACTGCCCGAAGCTTGCCTATGCAACATCCGACAGCCCCACCGGACCATTTAAATTCAGAGGCTACATCGTTGACAGCGGCGTTGACTATCCGGGCGGAAATGACCACGGCTCTATCATGAATGTAAACGGCCAGTGGTATGTCTTCTATCACAGGATGACAAACGGAACCATCATGTCAAGACGCGGCTGCGTCGAGAAGATCGAGATCCTTCCGGACGGAACCATCCCGATGGTCGAGACCACTTCTCTCGGCTTCGAAGATTCACTGAATCCTTACCAGATAACCGATGCTGACATCGCATGCGTCCTCACCGGCGATGCATTTATTTCAGAGAGAAATGTCTTCGAACGCTTTATCAGAAACATTACTACTGAGACAGTTATCGGCTACAGATATTTTGATTTCGGTGATGACTTCGGAAGCAAGACGATGGAATTTGCGGCTAAGGTCCGCGGCATGGGAACCAACTGCAGAATGAACATCTATATAGACGGTGTTGAAAGTGCCGACAGACTCAAGACTGTAAAGACTGTCGGAACAAAGATCGGAAGCATCGCGATCGGCCATGACGACAGTGTGATCACAGGAGTTGTGGATGCCGTGACCGGACGCCACGCCGTATACTTCACCTTCGAAACCGACTACAGCGGCTGGATGGGCGACTACTTCAAGGGAAGAAGCCTGTTCGAGCTCGAGAGCTTTGTATTCATGAAATAAACCAAAATGTGACAAAACATCTCTGAGATGTTTTGTCACATTTTGATTATTTATTCTCGTTTATATAGGTGTTGACCCTGTTCTCGATAACTTTTACCACTTCATCTTCGGATTTATCACCGGCGAAGTAGGCCGCTGCTTCCTCTTCTATTATCTCCAGCACGGTGTAATCAAATGACAACATGCCGGACGCATTTTCTATTGCATCATTATATATTCTGATGTTTTCGTCTACGACGTCATTTACATTTTTATCTGTTGTTTCAGACATTTTTCTTAAGGCTTCGCATTTAACTTCATAAACATCTTTTCGAGTGGGATCGCCCATAAAATCCTGATAACGCTTTTTCTGATATTCCTCGGTTATAAAATGCTTTACGAATTCCCAGGCTGCATCCTTGTTTTTACTCTCCGAAGAAATGGCTACCATCCCCGGAAATACTATATGGGTTCCTTTATCTCTTGATGAAGGATAACCTTTTATCGCAAAATCATGATTAAAAGCCACATTCATGTATCCGATATCATCAAGTGCAAGGACACCTTCCCTGAAAAGCCTTTTTCCATCCCGGATGGATTCCTCTTCATCTATCATCATATCTTCATTGGTATCCTTGTCATTTCCGAGATTAGCCATTTCAAGGATATTCTTAAAGTCATCATTATCAAAATGACACTCTCCGCTTTCCCAGTCGATGAATTCATCACCGCATCCTACAAGAAGCTCAAATAATGTATCTTTCTTTGTATTGGAATAAAAGAGCTGGGCATCCTCTTTCGAATAACAGTAATCCTTCATTTCCTGATATGACCAGCCTGGCACATCTTTGACTTCGGACTTACGGCCGACGAGTGTATAAAGACTGAATGATGACGGCAAAAAGTAACATTTTTCGTCCATTAAGATAGCGTTTTTGACACTTGGGATCAGATCATCAAGATTTACATCTTCATCCTTCTCAATGTATGGAACCAGGTCCTCAAACAGTCCTTTTTCTATTGCCTGCCCCAGTGAGCTTTCTCCAAGGCTGACATCTACCTCATATATATCAGGGAAGTTGCCCGAAGCTATATCTGCGCTGAGCTTTGCTTCAGGATCGTCTGTTTCACTATAATCAACCAGCTTGATCATATACTTTGACTGTGACTTATTAAAATCGATGATATCCTGCTTAATATTATAATCTCCATACCTTACTGCAAAGGTAAGGACAATCTTATCTGCCGAATCAGTGCCATCCTGCTTTGTGAATTTTAAAAACGTAAACGAACCATCGTCCTCGATGCCATATCCATAATTAATCTTGTCAGCTATAAATGTCTTCTCGTCGAGCATATAGATTTCAGGACTCACGTCCGAATTGATATTGGACGCATTCAGGTCTACAATTTTTTCGGAGCGTTCGTCATCCAAAACATATCCCATTATCGAAGTAGTATTCTTACATAAGAAATCATAATCTCCTACTGCATCCATCAGCGGCCAGTCATATGAAAGAGCGCCTTCGAGTCTAATCTCTTTTTTGACCTGATACGAATCCGTATCGATTACCATAAGCTCATGGACTCCATTATCATCTTCATCATAAGATTTAAGATAAAAAACTATTTCTCCGTTTTTTGCGTTAACGTAGCCGAGTATAAATCTTTCCATCAGCTTTTGTGAAAATATCTCCTTAAAGTCTTTGTCATAGATCTTTATCTCATCATTCGAAGCCATGACATAATTACCGTTTTTATCTATAAGGTCCAGATAATAAGAATTGGGATCACCAAATTTAAAGCCCATTTCTTTAAGGTCGATAATTTCATTCAGCGAGTCATTTTCAAACTTATATAAAATGCTGTTCTTTGCATCATTATCGTTTTTTATAACATAGATCGAACCATCCTGAGCCTTTATGATTTCGGTGTAGATCATATTATGGTCAGGTGATATCTGATCAAGATCTTTCACTTCCCCGGTATTTATATCAACGGAATATAATGTGGAGGTGATCTTATCAACATCAGTATCCTGCACTGTATAATATATCTGGTCACCTGCTCCAACTGCATACATGAGAACCCCTTCGGTCTCAGTAAAATTAAAATCGGTTTCTTCGAAAATGGTTTCTTCCGAAACTGCTTTAGCTTCTGCTACCTTGCTGTCAAACGCACCCTTTTTTGCGCCGTTCTTTCCGCAGGCTGAGACCTCCAGCATCATAACGCCGGCTAAAACTATGCAGAGCACACGCCTCATTATTCTACCGTTTATTACCTTAATCTTCCCGTTTTTCATCTGATTCTTCCTTTCGTACTTGAAATCTTTATTATCAACTTCAATCGTATGGTACGATAGAATAATTAAAAAAAGAAAACAGCATTCTTAACATTTAATTAAGATTGCCGTATATAAAAAATGTGACAAACAAAATCAGATCTGTTTGTCACATTTTTGTGTGGTAAGTTATCCGTCCTTGTGCTAAACTATCTTTCAGAAAACTAGGCATATGCCAAATCATTTTGGGGAGAATCAATATCATGAAGCAGAATAAGCACAGCATTATTAAAATGGTCAGGATTCTTATGCTTGCGGTAGTTTTTATAAGCATATGTTTTTTCGGACTCGGAATATCGGCTCAGGCAAAGTCAAAGGACAAAACACCTAAGCCGGGTTGGTACATGAATAAGAAAGGCCGTGTATTCTATTACAACGATAAGGGCAAGATGCTCAAAAAGAAGAAGGAATATAAGATAGGCAAGAAATATTATTACTTCGACAAGAATGGAATGCAGCGTGTCGGATGGATAAAGTATAAAGGCTATTATCACTACTATAACATTGCTCCGAAGAGCAAGGGTTATATGGTTACCAACAAAACCATAAACGGTATCAAAATCGATAAAAAAGGCCGCGCCGTAACAAACAAGAATAAAGCTAAGATTCTTGCAAAGGCAAATGAGACCGCCTTTTATATAACGAACTTTAAAATGAGTCAGAATCAGAAAAATAAAGCCTGCTTCATGTATATACGTGATAAGACAAACTGGCGAAATCTGACAAGCTTCAGAAGTGACTTAAGTGACTGGGATCAGTACTATGCTACCTATGCCATCTTCAGACGCTACGGAGACTGTTATACAGGCGGATGCGGCTTTGCTTATATGGCTGCTGCAGTTGGATCAAAGAATGTATATGCTGCCTCATCAGGCGGACATGGCTGGGCTATTATAGATGGTTATTTCTATGATCCGAACTGGTCATGGGCAATGAATAATGTCAACGATTACTTCAAAGTTCCCGCTTCACTCAGCGGACACGGTGGTCGTCCCGACTGGGCCAGAAACGGCGCCTACAAAAAGAGAGTGGATTAGATATATATCTTAAACTGATATGATTATGTATCAAATACAAAAAGCGGATGCACAGGCATCCGCTTTTCTTATATAGTTTCTTTGTCGTTACTTAGTCTTTACCTTCTTATTTCCTTTCGCTCTGAAGAGCTTCTGATAGGACTTTTTCATCTTCTTCGGAGCGTAGATCTTAAGCTTCTTCGAAGTTCCCTTGATGGCATTCTTGCCTACGTTCTTTTTCTTAAGCAGTGATGTCTTAAGAGTCATCTTGGTAAGCTTCTTGTCGCCCTTGAAGGCATTGGCACCGATCTTATAAAGAACCTTGGACTTGCAGTTAACTGTCTTCAGCTTCGTGCAGCCTGCGAAGGCATTCTTCTCAATAACCTTTACGTTCTTTCCGATCGTAAGGGAGGTTATCGTCTTATTATTCTTCAGTGCGCCCTCTTCGATGGATTCGATGTTATAGATAACATCACCGAACTTAACCGTATCGCCGATAGTGAACTTCTTAGCCTTCTTATCAGTAGTTCCGGTGAATGCTACGGCCGGCATTTCGTTCTTGGAAGGATCTGAAGCGTCGGTATTTCCGGTGGAGATAACCTTGTAAGTCACATTGTTTGCTGAATCCGTAAGTGTTGTTCCGACTTCTGCGGGTGTCACTGTCTTATCTTCTATGCCCGGTGTAGGGGTTGCTGAAGGTTCTGTTCCATCGGGCGTAGGGGTTGCTGACGGATCAGTAGTGCCCGGTGTCGGAGTTGGAGTAGGTTCAGAACCAGGTGTCGGGGTTGGAGCTGCTTTTATCTCAAAAGTATTTGTAATTACTCCACTGTATTTGCCTATTCCTTTTACTGTTACCGTAGCTGTTCCTACCTCAATATTATTTTCATATGATACTACATAATCTGTTCCTTCGATAAGAGTAGTGGTATCCTCTCCTTTTGTAATAATGACACTGATATCCTGAGTCAACTCAGTTCCATCATATGTCTTGTCTGTAATACCTGATACGGATGCTCCTTCTTTTACAATATCTATTTGGGGTTTTCCTATAGGAATATAGCAGTAGAATAGGTCTTTATCGGATTTATAGTGTATTTCTATATCATCCCTTTCTACTCCATTTACCTTTATGGCTATATCAGTGATGTCCCCACTCATAACCTTTGATTTTTTTATTGACTCAGGGAAAAAATACCCTTCATTCAACTTAATCGCATTAATATATATAGCATATTCTTTTTCTACGCTGAGATAATCTGTACTACTGCCAATATAATTCCAGGAATTATAACCCCATGAATATAAACCATCCGCCCATTTTCCGGAATAACAGCCTTCAGATGTTACCCCAACATACTTTGGGTTTCCTTGTTGGATTCTTTCATTCACTTCCTGCTCAGTATATCCAGGATTAAAATTATATTCATCCAGATCAAATTCTATGTCTATACTCTTAATATATTGTGGTTCAAATATATTTACTGTTGCGGTATCTTTCTTTGTTGGGTCGGCGACTGATGTAGCTGTTACCAATAATGTTGATGCAGTCTCATCAGATCCTACATTTAAATTTCCTTCGGACGAAATCTCAGTAGCTGTGCTTGTCTGACCGGACACTGACCAGATAACCGCTTTATTAGCCTGTTCTCCAATTACCGAAGCAGAAAACTGTTTATCATATCCCTTGCACACAGAGCACTCTTTAGGAGATACTACCACCTTTTCTACAGGCTTGATATCATAACTAATAGGTATAACTAAAGATTTCGTAAGAGTTGAATCTACCGCCGAAGTAGCCGTAACGGTAACAGACGTTGCCGTCTCATCAGCTCCTATTTTCAGCTTTCCTTCTGTAATAGTGGTATTCGTACTATTATTTCCTGTAAGCGACCAATTAACTGTCCTGTCTGATATAGAACCCTCTAATTTGGCTGTAAACTCTCTTTCATGGCCGGGTTCCATTTCTTCAGAAGAACCATTAAGTGATATTGTAGGTGTTATATATTCTGTAGATGGCTTTCCAATAGGAATATAGCAGTAGAAAAGGTCTTTAGCGGATACATAGTGTATTTCTATATCATCCCTTTCTACTCCATTTACCTTTATGGCTATATCAGTGATATCCCCACTCATAACCTTTGATTGTTTTATTGACTCGGGAAATACATAATCTTCTTTCAATTTAATCGCATTAACATATATAGCATAGTTTTTTTCTACGCTAAGATAATCTGTACTACTGCCAATATAATTCCAGGAATTATAACCCCATGAATATAAACCATCCGCCCATTCTCCGGAATAACAGCCTTCAGATTTTACTTCAACATACTTTGGTTTTCCGTGTTTAATCCTTTCATCCGCTTCCTTCTCAGTAAATGCAGTATTAAAATGGTATTCCTTCAAATCATAAACAATATTGATTTCTGAAATAACCGTTTCTTCAGCCGCATTAACTGTCTTTACTCCCATGCCAGGAAACAGGGTAATAATCATTGATGCCACTATTAAAACAGCCAGCATTTTCTTAGTTATACTTTTCATACTCTTATTGTCCTTCCTTTTCTTTTTTTATAAATCCAGTTTACTGAACTTATATGATCATCCACTTATACTCTACCATCTCATTTTCCAAATGCAACAGAAAAAAGCCCGAAAACGGGCTTTTCCTGCAAAAGTATCCATTGGATACCATGGTTTATGCTCTATTTTACTTGGTTTTTCAAAATCGTCTATATGTGCAGAATATGGGATGCGAGCTGGAAATAAATGATCAGCGAGATAGCATCCACGATGGTCGTTATGAAAGGACTTGCCATTACGGCCGGATCGAAACCTATCCTCTTGGCGAGGATTGGGAGCGAGCAGCCCACGAACTTTGCAACTACAACCGTGAAAAGGAGTGTCATGCATACAACGAGTGCGATGATCGTTCCTACTCTGTCTATGAATATCAGCTTAAAGAAATTAGCGAGTGCAAGTGTAAATCCGCACAGCACTGCAACCATCAGCTCCTTACCCTGAACCCTGAACACGTCCGAGAACTGAATCTCATCCAATGAAAGTCCACGAATGATGGAAACCGAAGCCTGCGATCCGGCATTTCCGCCTGTATCCATGAGCATCGGAATGTATGCAGTCAGGATAACATATGCGCCGAGCGCCGATTCATACTTTGTGATTATCGCGCCCGTAAATGTCGCCGATATCATGAGCAGAAGCAGCCATGGAATCCTCTTCTTATAAGTCTCGAAAAGACCCGTATCGATATACGGCTTATCCGTAGGCGTGATAGCGGCCATCATTTCGATATCTTCCGTATTCTCTTCCTGGATAACGTCGATAGCATCATCGACCGTTACGATACCGACCAGTCTCTTCTCCTTATCAACAACCGGGATAGTCGTGAGGTTATACTTAGCCATCTGCTTGGCCACCTCTTCCTGGTCGTCCAGAGTATTAACCGAGATGATATTGGTCTCCATCAGATCCCCGATAAGAGTATCCTTTGAAGTAAGGAACAGATCCTTCAGGCTGACAGTACCTTCAAGCATTCTCTGAGGACTTACAACATAACAGGTGTAAATGTCCTCCTTCTCGTCGGCATTTCTCCTGATCCTTTCAAATGCATCGGCCACGGTCATATCGCTCTTAAGGCTCATATATTCGGTCGTCATAACCGATCCCGCACTGTCCTCGGGATATTTCAGGAGCTCATTTATCTCCTTACGAGTCTCGGGCGAAGCATGCCTGAGTATCTTATTAACAACGACCGCGGGCATCTCTTCGACAAGGTCAACCGCGTCATCTATATACATTTCTTCAAGGATCTCCTGAATCTCCCGCTCATTAAAAGCTCGGATCAGTGTCTCCTGCTCCTCAGGCTCCATCTCCGTAAAGACGTCTGCCGCATCCTCCTTCGGAAGGATCCTGTAAAGGATAAGCAGCTTTTCCTCCGGAACCTCACCGAGAATCTGCGCCACGTCTATAGGCTGGATCTCACTGAGGCGGGATCTGAGTTCGGAGAACTTACGCTCCTTCAGAAGCTCCATAACTTCTTCGACCTGAATTCTGGTATCTTCCATCTTTCAGTCACCTCCATGTCACATTTTTCGTAATTTTGTGCATAAAAAATGCACAGCCCGCATTCGTCTGTGACATGTTCCGTTCAAAAATAAAGATTCGAAGAACTCCTATTTCATTAAAGCTCCAGAGATAATAAAGATACATCCGGAAATGAATAGAAAACAGAACTAATCACAGAACTACTATGCTTAGGGCACAAGTGAATATCCGCCTTAGGCTTACTACTGTCATGTTCCACTATTCATCACCTTCTTTCTTCCTGGAATTCAAAAACGTGGGGTTTTACGCCCACGTTTTAGAATAGCATAAAGTTAAATCGATATCAATTGTAAAGTTTCATCGAATGATCCTTTTACTGGTAAAGTAGGTCACCAGGAAATATCCTCCGTATACAAGTACTATGATAACAGCGGTAATAGCTATCGACGGTCCCAGATCTGCGGATGCAAATATCTCAAAGATCTTATTTGAAGCTTTAAGTCCGAATATCGAGTGGATGACCGCAAGCAACATCGGGAACAAGAAAAACATACCTATCTGCTTAAAGAGTGCCCTGTCTATCATCTTCTCGTCTGCACCTATTCTTCTGAGTACTGCGAAACGTTCTATATTATCAGCGCTTTCCGAAAGCTCCTTCAGTGAAAGAACTGCCGCGCTTGCGATAAGGAATATAAGGCCAACATAGAGACTTACAAAGGTTGCTATAGCTCCGATTCCGACTGAAGCTGCCTTCATGATCTCCTTTGTGGTATAGAACATATACCATTCTTCATATGGGATCTCTTCTTTCTGGAAATTAGACTCAATAAATTCCTTTATATACTCTTCGTTTTTATCGATCTCCTCCGGTGTATCTGCAACGTAATCAGCCAGGACGATATTTTCAATCTTCTGTGCACCCTCGAGAACACTGTCCGGAACAACGATAACACCTTCGTTGCATTTATTTGTATTAAGCTGGACAGCTCCGAGCTTGCACTCTGCAAATGCAGGCTTTAATTCATGACCTCTGAAAGTTATGGTCCTTCCCGTAGCAAGTGCATTATTTCTTGCTCTGACAACCGAATCCAGATCTGCCACTATAGCATACTCATCTTCTTTAATTGATATAGTTTCATTGTTAAATGCCTTCGCAAGCTCATTATATTCAGTAAGCCCCATGATCGTTTCTTCAGCATCTTCCCTTACAAAGGTATAGTAATTAAGTGTAGACTGTATATAGTCTCCCATGGTTTCTCCCATGGTAAGACCTTCTGCATCGTAAGTATAAATGCTTGTTACATCTTTCAGAAGTTCTTTCTTAAATCCTTTCTCTTCCAGGACATCCAAAGCATCTTTGCCCG
Source organism: Eubacterium sp. (assembly GCA_017619835.1). Lineage (GTDB taxonomy): Bacteria > Bacillota > Clostridia > Lachnospirales > Lachnospiraceae > Eubacterium_Q. The sequence goes on along the minus strand of JAFZRN010000034.1, from coordinate 37,482 downwards.
CCATTTGATAATCATCTACTATCTGAACATCCCTGGGAAGCATTTCCTTTATATTCTGATTCATGGAACGGGTAAGACTGATAGCGCTTCCCAGAAGAACGATCGTAAGGAACAGCATAAGACAGATCACGGTCATGGACATCACCATGGTATTTGCCTTGCTGCTGAACTGCCTTAATGTAAAGCTGTTCAGCTTGCTGTAGTAATAACCCTTCATCTTTGTCACTATGGAAAGGATGCTTCCGGATACTGACCAGAAGATAAAGAACGTGGAAACAGAACCCATCACTATAAGCTTAACAAGCTCTTTTTTAGTGAATATCTCATTCACGTTAATTCCTGTGGTCACAAGGTAGTAAGCTCTTCCCAGAACCGCGCAGGAGATGATAAAAATGATCAGACAAAGAACAGGATTTCTCAGCTTCAGCTTCTCATTTTTCTTATCTCCATAGAGAAGATCGATCAGCTTGCATCTGCCCACTGAAACAGTATTAAATATCATCACAACAATGTACATTATTCCGAAGAATAAAACCGTCTTGAGTGCAGCTGTTCCAGAGAAAACAAATCTGAATTCAGTCATATCAGCTTCGAAAACATTTGCCACCACTATACTCATAAACTGTGAAAGTATGATCCCGACTGCAAGACCAAGTCCGAGTGAAATGATACCAACCAGAAGAGTTTCGACCAGAAGGATCGTTGACATCTTTCTCTTGCTCATTCCGAGTGTGAGATATATTCCGAACTCCTTCTTCCTTCTTCTGATCAGAAAGTTGCTTGCGTAAATGATAAGGGCTCCGAGGACTATTGCCACGAAAACGCTTACGCCGCTTAAAAATGTCGTCATCAGCTGGATGATCTCTCTGGCCGAACTGGACACATCCAGCATTGCCGTCTGGGAACCCAGAGTATTGAATATATAAAATATGATCACTCCTATTATAAGAGTGAAGAAATAGATTGAATAATCCCTTATGCTTTTGCGGATATTTCTGATTGCGAGTTTAGAGAGCGTCATTCAGATCACCCCCTAAGATCGAGATGACATTTATGATGTCATCGAAGAATTCCTTCCTGGACATTCCGCCGCGATTCAGCTCGTTATAGAGCTTACCGTCTTTTATGAAAATGACTCGCTTGGCGTAGGATGCTGTAAAGGCATCATGTGTTACCATCAGGATCGTCGCTGGGATTTCTTCATTCAGAAACCTGAAGCTTTCGAGAAGCATCTTTGAAGACTTCGAATCAAGAGCTCCGGTAGGCTCGTCAGCAAGCACAAGCTTCGGCTCCGTGATGATCGCTCTTGCTGCTGCCACTCTCTGCTTCTGGCCGCCGCTCATCTGGTAGGGATATTTACTTAAAACGTCGGTAATTCCGAGGGACTCAGCCATTTCCTTAATGCGGCTGTCGATCTTCAGCGCGCCCACGCCCTGGATTGAAAGTGCAAGTGCGATATTCTCATAAGCCGTCATGGTATCCAGGAGATTGAAGTCCTGAAAAACGAAGCCGAGCTCTTCACGCCTGAACTTATTCAACGCATTGCCGCGAAGCTTTGTAACATCGGTCCCGGCTACATAGATATGACCCGAGGTCACCTTATCGATAGTTGAAATACAGTTGAGAAGTGTTGTCTTTCCGCTTCCGCTGGCGCCCATTATCGCAACATACTCACCTTCGTCTACCGTAAATGATATGCCGTCGATTGCCTTTGTGAGCGAGGACTTGCTTCCATAGTATTTTTCGATATTGTCGATCTTTAAGATTTCTTCCATTTTATTCTCCTTCTTGTTGTATTCCTCTTTGACTAATGTGATGATACAACAAGAAAAATGAGATGTCGTTTTTTCAATATTACGAAACATTACAAAGTTGTAATGTTACTTAACGTTATAGAACTCATTTTCGGTAATAGTGATCGTGGCCCTTGTCCACTCGCCCTCGGCGGAGTCGATCGTGATGGTGTGGCCGAGCTTATCGCATAAAGTCTTTACGATATAAAGCCCCATGCCCGTGGACTTCGATCTCGTCTTTCCGTTCGTGCCCGTAAATGTCTTCTCGAACACTCTCTTAATATCCTTCTCGGGAATCCCGATCCCGTTATCTTCAACGATAATTTTAGTTTCGCTGCCCTCTTTCGCGGAGGATATCTTTATGTAGGATTCCACGTCGTCCCTCTTATATTTGATGCTGTTGCTGATGAGCTGGCTCAGGATGAACGCAAGCCACTTCTGGTCGGTATTGATCTTTTTATCGGAAATGTCTTCGATCCGAAGATCTATCCCGCTGTCTCTAAGCGCCTCTCTACTGTCCATTGCAACGTCGTGGATTATCCTGTCGAGAGAAACTTCTGAGATGTGATAGTCCTTCTCGGCATTTTCGGATCTCGAATAGTAGAGGACCTGATCAACGTAGCTTTCTATTCGGCGTACTTCCGATTGGAGCTTGCGGTAGGTCTCGATATGCTGCGGGGCGGAGTCATTTTCGGCATCCAGAAGATTGTGGAGCTTGAGACTTATCGATGAAAGCGGAAGCTTTACCTCATGGATCCAGAGCTCGATATACTCCCGGAAATCCCGGCTTCGAAGAAGATGTGCGTTCACGTTCTCGGTCATGGACTTATCGATCTCATAGAGGGTGTCGTAAAGAAGGCGGCCTTCGAGAAAGTCCGGCTTTTCGAGAGTTTCCAGCACAAGATAGGCCTGGTCGAGACGCCGGGCATTATCCATCAGGGTATTATAGAAGGCGGCTCTTCGCTTATAATCCAGGATCAGCTTGACCGCCTCGACAAGAATAATCAGCCCTGCCACGATGATCGTGACCGCGGTGTTGGTCCTGAAAATGATCAGGAGCCAGACCACGATGATCAGGAGTAAGGCTGATAAAATGATTTCTGTTTTTTTGTCTGAAAGATAGGTTTTAATGTTCATATTATTTTGAGAGGATATACCCCTGTCCTTTTCGGGTTTCTATGGCATCTTCGAGGCCTGCGGCGGCGAGCTTGTTTCTGAGGCGGCTGATGTTGACGGTGAGAGCATTATCATTCAGATACTCGCTATTGTTCCAGAGGTCCGTCATCAGCTCGTCCCTGCTGACGATGCTGTCGAGGTGATTATAAAGATAAGAAAGGATCAGCATCTCATTCTTGGTGAGAACTGTCTCCGTGCCTGCGGCGTCAGTTATCATGCTGCGGCGAAAATCGATGGTGACATTTCCGAGATGTGCTGTCTCGACGTTTGCGCCGGCCCCCATTCTCTTAAATATGTTTCCGATCCTGAGAAGAAGGAGCGTCGGATTGTAAGGTTTCGTTATATAGTCATCGGCGCCGTAGCCCATGGAGATTATCTCGTCACGCTCGGTGTCGCTGCTGGTGACCATGATAACCGGAATCTGGGAAGTCTTTCTGAGCTCCTTCAGGACGTCCTTGCCGTTTTTAAACGGCAGGTTTATGTCGAGAAGCACCATGTCCGGCGACGCAGCCATGATAGCCTTCACCGGCTCCTCATAATCCTCCACCTCCACAGTCTCATATCCCGCATTCATAAGCAGGATACTAAGCTCCTCTCTTATTCCGTTATCATCTTCCAATATGCATATCTTGTTCATTTGTCACATTTTGCCTCACTTAATCTTCAGGGTTTTAAGGTAAGCTTTCTGTTCATCCGTAATTCGGTAGCTCTCCACAGACTTCTGTATAGCCTTATTGTGGGTCCAGGTATCCAGCTTCTTCTCTTCGATAAATGGGATTATCGCATCGTACTGCTTTGCCAGCGCAGTCGCGAAGTACCACGCTATCATCATGTTGATATAGTATTCTTCGGACCTTACCTTTGCGACCATCTCAGGATACTTAATATCAAAGTCTTCATCCAGAAAATGCTCCATCAGCATTCCGATACCGAACCTGACTGTATAAGTCTCCTTCGACTTTATCCACTTTTTGATATGTGTCAAGAGCTCCGACCGATGCTTTTTAAATACCTTCGGAGACATCTGGTCGCAGGTTGCCCAGTTATTAACATAGGGGAGGAACTTTTCGAGCTTCTCCATACATTTATCATAATCCTTCATCCCGGACAGGATGAATGCATGCAGCTGGTCTTCGTCAAAATACTTGTGAGGAAGATCATCCAGAAAGTCCTGAACATCTTCTCTTTTAAGATAGTCCTTTGCCAGCTTTCGAAGCTCGGGAGTCCTCACGCCGATTATCCTGTCGGCCCCTGCAGACGGGATGATCTTGATCTGCATTTCTTTATATTTCTCATCTTGTAGTTTACATAATTCAGAATAGATTTCTTTTGTAATCATGGGTTTTTCTCGCTTATTGTGGTTTACATAATCTGTGGCGTTTAATCGTGTTAGTTTACATAACTTCGCAAAACTCTTCTATCTTATTTTCATTTTCTTCACTCGGTCTTCTCTTGGGGTCTATCAGGATCATTTCCTTTTCAAATGAGTCGACTCCGATAAATGCCTTAAGCTTTTCAAATGCCTTCTCGGCACCACTTCCACCCTGGCACGCAAATACCGCGATCTTTTTATCCCTGATGTCATTTTCCTTAATGAAAGTACGGATCGGCGGAGTGATGTTGCTAGCCCATATAGGGAACCCGATTATGATCCGTTCATACAGATCCTTATCAAATTCATAGGGCTCAAGGTCGGGAGTCTCAGCCATGACCGCACTCTTTCCTCCCCAGAAGAATTTGCTGACCTTTCCAGTCGGATAGTCTTTTACCGGCTTCAGCTCCAGGAGGTCCGCCCCGATCATCTCGGCAATCTTCTCAGCCGCATACTTTGTATTACCTTCCAACGAATAATAAACTACTATCGATTTCATTTTTCTTATCCTTTCTATTGTAACACTCTGTGTATTGTCATCACGGTGCAGTCGCCCAGGGTGGAGATTCCGACTATGTTCCTGCCGTATGATACGACCGGCGGGATGAATGAGAAGAAGTCTATCTTCAGATCGCCGTAGGTATCGGGGATATCGAGCCTTGTCAGGTTCGTTATCGAAAGATCCTTCGTCTTCTTCCCGTAGCCCATCATTTTCGCGAAAGCCTTTGAGGTCTTGCTTGAAAATGTCCCCGCATGCTCGAGGTTTATCGCATCCACAAGCGTCGGCTCGATGGAAGCCATAAACGGAAGTATGAATTCCCGCGCCTCTTTGTCTTCAAGCTTTTCATCCATCAGCCTCTGCACTTTGATCGCATTCTGCTTAAATGATCTATTATAATTATATTTATACTTGAGCGAGATTCCGGATGCCTGGTTGCCCATGGATCTATTATTATCCTCGCGGGCATCAATTGCGAATCCGATATCCATCTTTCTTGCCATTCTTCTAAGGAAGCACGTGGTGATATATGCCGTAAATCTGATATCCCACTCCTTACATCTCTTAAGTATCCTCTCTCTGATCTCGGGCTTTATCACGTACTCATTTACAAGCGACTTCCTCTCACTCCAGTATGCATCGTAGGCTTCGTCCATATCAAAGTATCCGAAGGAACGCTTTAATTCTTCCTTATTCCATTTCTTATTATAGGATTTCGAAACCATAGCCGCAGGGCCGATTCTATCCTTAAGCGACTTTTCATCCATCGCTCCGGCCGGGATGGTGCGGATTTCTCTATCCTCCGGCTCCTCTCCCGAAAGCGCCTTCATGAAGGTCTCGATGAAGTAGACAAGCGAAAGGCCGTCACCACCGAGATGATGCATCAGAAACAGAATGCCGCAGCCGTCCGGCTCCGACTCATAACAGAATGCTCTGATGAACTCTCCTTCTTCGATCCTAAAGCGCTTCTTCTCTTCCCTTCGAAGGATGGTCTTCCAGTCGTTATCCTCAAATTCAATTGAGCTGTTTGAAAAGCCGTTTACGTCATAATACGCCTTACCTCTCGGGTCGACGACAACGTGGCTCTGCAGGATCTCGTTCGCGTAGACTGCCACATCAAATGCTTCGGAAATTTCCGTGGCCGTGACATTTCCACTGATATGAATACGCATCGCAATAAGGATGCTGACGTCGAAAAGGTCGGCACGCTCGGTTTCGATCTTTATTATCTTACTGGCTGCTTCTCTATACATAACAACCTCCGAAAATAATGATAAGCTAATTATAACTTATCCCGTGCCAAAACTAAAGTCGCCAAATCGATGATTTTATAATATAATCTAGACTTAAGAATTAGTGGAGGATATTTATATGGACGAAAACAGCAATAAAAAAACACCCCTTCTTATCAGGTTTATCGATAAGACCGATCCGTTCTTTTCAGTATTCTGGATCATATGGGCTTTGGAAATGGTTTGCATGTCGATATTTGTCGACTATAAATACTTTTGTATCACGATACCGTATTTTGTTGTTGTGATATGCGGCATCATCATCGCTGTTCTGGCTGTACTTATAAGACAAAATTATATAAAGGACCGAGAGGATTCCAAAGGAAGAGCTGTCTTCATAATCTGGAATGCTATCGGCCCACTCATCTATAATATAATTATTTTTCCATTCATCGAAAGTAAACTATATAACTATAACGGCCTCATGTTCGGAGGACTAAGTCAGTATTTTGTGAGAGGCTTTAACATTGGACTTGCGATACTGTTCCTGATCGTCTGGTTTGTTGCAAATATCATCAGTAACCGAATCAGCGACAGAATGTGGAAAAAAGGCATCGAGCCCAATCCCAATATAGCAAAAAATGTAAACCGTGTACTCGGCATTATCACCCTGCTCGCGATAATATATCTTATTATCTATTGGGGTGTAGGATACTTATTCTAGATATTTAGCTTAGCATCTTCAAGCGAAGCGATAACCTTATCGCACCACTCATCAAATTCCGGATCTTCCTTCTGGCATTCTTCGGGATGAGCCAGCACATAATCAAGTGCATATCTTACACCCATATCGAATCTCACATTGGTTCTCATATCGGGAACGGCACGTTTAAGCTTCTTATTATCGAAAACGACCGATACCGATTTATCACCAAGCAGTGATCCGGTGAAATCAAATCCATACTTATCTCCGACTGCTCTTAAAAAATCGGTTGATACATGATAAGCATTCAGCTTTACTCCGAGTACGTCTGCTATAGTCTGATATATCTGGTCCCAGGTAAGTGTCTCATCCGAGGTTATCTGGAAGGCTTCTCCTATCGCATGTCTGTTACCCATGAGTCCTGTATAGCCGATTGCAAAATCAGCATTCCATGTTACTGTCCAGAGGCTTGATCCATCACCCTGGATGATGACGGGCTTACCTTCCTGCATTCTCTTTATTACCTGCCAGAAGCCGTTCTTTCCGTGTACGCCGAGAGGGATATTTCTCTCATCATACGTATGGCTCGGACGGATTATAGTTACGGGGAAGCCGTCTTCCTTATACTTCTTCATGAGGTACTCTTCGCACTCGATCTTATCCCTCGAATACTGCCAATAGGGATTAGCGAGAGTCGTCCCCTCAGTGATAATATAGCTTGCCGCCGGCTTATGATATGCCGAAGCGGAGCTTGTGAACATATACTGCTTTGTCCTGCCCTCGAAAAGCCTTACATCTCTTTTTATCTGATCGAGTGTAAATCCGATGAACTCGCACACAGTATCGAAAGTAGTGTCACCGATAGCTTCAAGAACCTTCTCCTCGTCATTTATATCTGCGATTATCTGCTTAACCCCATCGGGAAGCACGTTGGCACGGTTACCTCTGTTCAGGACCCACACTTCCCAGTCCAGATCATTTACAAGTCTCTTAACGATCGCGGTACTGATCGTACCCGTCCCGCCGATAAAAAGCGCTCTTTTTCCCATAAATAAACTCCTATACCATCATTTCATAGATCATTGTGCAGTCGTCCTCGTCAAGTGTCACGAAACCGGATATGGTTCCGTCTCTTCCGTCACCGCGGCAAAGAACCTCGACAAGCTTCGGAATATCTTCCTTCTTGGCACCGAGCTCTTCAAAGTTCTTCGGCATACCGATTGAGATAAGGAAGTTCCTGAAAGCCTCGATTCCTTCAAGTGCTGTAACCTCGGGATGATCGAAATCCATCTGGCAGCCCCATACTCTTACTGCAACCTTTGCAAATCTCATCACATCATGATTCATTACGTATTTGAATACTGCAGGCATTGTAACCGCAAGACCTGCACCGTGTGCACAGTCATAAAGAGCGGAAAGCTCATGCTCAATATTGTGGCTGTTCCAGTCCTGGCTGCGGCCGACACCGCATGAATTATTGTGTGCCATCATTCCTGCCCACATGATATTTGCACGTGCCTCATAGTTATCCGGATCTGCGATGACTCTCGGTGTCTCATGCTTCATTGTAAGAAGGAGTGCCTCGATAAGTCTGTCAGTAACCTCGACATCCTTTGAATTGGTAAGATATCTTTCATACAAATGAGCCATTATATCTGTTGCTCCTGAAGCCGTCTGATAAGCCGGAAGCGTCTGGGTAAGAGCCGGGTTCAGGATACTGAACTTAGGTCTTATAGCGTCACCGCTTGCGCCACGCTTTAACATACCCTCTTCCTTTGTTATAACACTGTCAGGACTTCCTTCGCTTCCTGCAGCTGCTATTGTCAGGATAGTTCCGACAGGCAAAGCATTTTCAATCCTCTTACCCTGATAGAAATCCCAGAAGTCACCGTCATAGATAGTGCCTGCTGCAATGGCCTTGGAGGAATCGATCGTGCTTCCACCGCCGACTGCGAGGATAAAGTCAACGCCTTCCTTCTTACAAAGATCGATTCCTTCATATACAAGGCCGCTTCTGGGGTTAGGCTTAACACCCCCAAGCTCTACATACGAGAGCCCCTCTCTCTCAATGGAAGCCTTAACCCTGTCCAGAAGCCCTGAGCGGATAACACTTCCGCCACCATAATGTATAAGCACCTTTGTGCCGCCAAACCTTTTAACATACTCTCCCGCCTGATTCTCGGTATCCTTACCGAATGCAAAAAATGTAGGTGAATAAAAAGTAAAATTCTCCATATCAAACCTCCATAAGTTTTTTCTTAATCATAATAAAACCTAAGAGAATTTGATAGAAGAATTTTTACTTAATTTTGCCCATTTTTTGTTTTTTGAAACTTGAGGGGGCGAGAATGAAACTCATCCCCCGTCCCCGAGTTGCATCATGAGCCGGTAAAGTCGTACTTGCGGACGCCGAGCATCCAGAACTTATAGCTGAGCCAGAAGAACAGCGCTCCGATAAACGGTGAAAGCCATGTAAGAAGCGGCACACTGTCAGGTGTCACAAAGACTAGGCTCGGATAATAAGCGATAAACGCGATCGGTATCAGAAACGTAAAGATAAATCTGAACACTCCGTTAAAGATGCTCGCAGGATACTTCGCAAAATCCTTAAACCTGAACATGATGACCATCACATAACCCGAGTTGATGATCCAGAAACAGGTTGCGGCCGAAAAGTTCATAAGCGCTATCATAAAGAGCGAGGCCGTTATAAGGAAAATGACTGCCTGCGCTATAGTTACTACAGTAACAGGTATCCCGATATGCGCCCATGCATAGATAAATGTAACAAGTCCGAATATAAATTGTCCGAGTCCCTTCACATCGAATACTTCCGATATGAAGTAGAAGAAGACATTTATCGGCCTGAAACAGTACTTGATAAAGTCACCTGTACGGACCATGAATCTGAGATTCCAGTTATTATCGAAAAAGCACTGAACGGGTGTAAGCGCGATAAGCGAGAAACCGTAAAGGAATAACATATGATGATAATCCCACCCGTTTATGCTCGGGAAATTATGGAATAGAATCATAAATGTCACGAAGCCCGAAAGGTTAGTCATTATCATTCCGAAGGTCGAAATGATAAAGTCCGCGCGGTAACTCATTTTACTTTTCAGATCCTGGATAAGTATCTTTCTGTATATACTTGTGTAGAAGGTAAATCCACGTTTTTTTACTGTCATTTCATTCATATGATCAACCTCCGTTCACTGTGATACGCTTAACTGCATGGTTCCAGAACAGATTACCTAATATGGTAAGTACCACACACCAGATAAGCTGGATTCCGAGTGCAGGCAGAAGTCCGCCGAATGAATCCGTTCCGTTCTTCTTTAAAAGCACTGTGAGCGGTATATCATAAACTGCCCTGAAGGGAAGATATTCCACTACCTTTCTGAAGCCTTCCGGGAAGAAGGCAAGCGGGATCGATGCTCCGGAAAGAAGAAGCACGATGGTTTCTTTTACGATATTTATTCCCCAGGTCGATTCCGTATAAAGGCAGATCGGTGCGACCAGCATCTCAATATTGAAGTTGATAATAAGTGCCAGCAGCAGAGATACCATAAAGGTCAGAAGGTTCCAGCCCACAGGTATCGCGCCCTTTGTAACAACCACTACAACGATAAATGTCGGCACAAAGGTCAGTAAAAACATTACGACATGCGAACCCGAATAGCTCCAGAAGGTATATTTCCTATACTTCATCGGCTTTAAAAGGTGCATGATTATCTCGCCCGACTGGATGGCACGGCTCATATCCCATACTATGAACATCTCAAGGAAATTGAAGATTGCTGTTGCGAGAATGAGATATATCATCGTGTCGTAAAATGTCATCCCGTTCACCACGTCGGTTCCGCTTGATGCATAGATTGCTTTCCACAGAAAGTATACCAGGGCGAGATATATAAGATTTGCAAACAGAGTCACTGCCGTACCGAGTCTGAACTGGAGTGACTCCACTACTCCGGCTTTTGTAAGAGCCGGAAATCTCTTCAAACTCTTCACTTAATCCTCGCCTCCTTCGTAAATCTTCCTGATAACTTCTTCGGTAGAGATCTCCTGAAGCTGGATATCCTTTATCTTATGCTGCTTCTGTGTCTCCTGGATAACATGCATTACATCGGTCTTCTTTTCATCTATTACCTGCTCTATCCAGGAATCGTCTCCGAGTCTCATACGAAGAGTCCTGTAGGAACCGAAATATGATTTAAGATGATCTATATCATTATCATAGATCTTCTTACCTTCATCTATTATGATTATCCTTCTGCAGAGAGCATCCACATCACCCATATCATGTGTGGTAAGGATTACCGTCGTTCCCTTAACCTCATTAAGTCCGAGGATGAGCTCCCTTATCTTTGCCTTCATCGAAACATCGAGACCGATCGTAGGCTCATCCAGAAATACTATTCCGGGATTATGAAGGAAAGCGGCAAGTATATCACTTAAGGTTCTCTGTCCGAGTGACATCTGACGTACGGGCTTATGAAGTATCGGCTCGATATCAACGAGCGACCTATACAGCTCGAGCATGTCATTATAGTCCTTCTCAGGTACAAGATATATATCTCTTAATAGTTTAAATGATTCGACCAGCGGAAGGTTCCACCAGAGCTGGCTCCTCTGACCGAAGACAACGCCGATATTTTCGGAGTTGCGGGTTCTGTCTTTATACGGTACCAGATCATTTACCATGATCTCTCCCGAGGTCGGCTCAAGAACTCCCGTCATCATTTTGATCGTAGTGGATTTTCCGGCTCCGTTCGGGCCGAGGTATCCGATGATCTCACCCTTATTTACTGTGAGCGAAACATTATTAACGGCTTTCACTGTCTTATAGTCTCTTGAGAAGAGATCCCGGATACTTCCCTTCAGACCTTCATGACGGTTCAGGACCTTGAAGTCCTTGCAAACATTTTTCATTACTACTGCTTCATTAGCCATAGCATTTTCTCCTTAAAAAACTTTTCTCTTGCATTTGGTACGATTATAAGTATATTATATATTGGAAGGAAAATATATGGGGTTTATGGCTCATTTTTATAACTATCTTACATTGATATGGAACATTGTTATAAAATTTCAGAATTAGGAGAATATTGTTATGAAACGTGAATTGATGGGACTCATCGTTAAAAGAGAGGATGGCTCGGAAGAAGTAAACTATGACGACGCTTCTTTTCCGTCATACATATACGATGGCTGGATAAGGCCGAATGTAACCTGGGAGAAGGTCCCTCATTTTCATGAGGATGTGGAGCTGGTAACGGTTACATGCGGGAAAATGGCTTACTCCGTGAATGGCAGGATCCTTGAACTGAATAAAGGTGACACCATCTTTGTCAATTCCAATCAGATCCATTACAGTCTTTCCACCACCGAAGCTACCGCTACCTATGTCATTTTCGTTGTGAACCCTAACATCCTCAGCTCCTCGGTTGCGGTGGAGATGCAGGCTCTCCTTCCGATAATAAATAACAGCAATCTTCCTTATATCAGGTTCAGATATACAAATGAGAATTCGAAGGATATCTACAACATAATGACGACTCTTCCGAATGTAAGACGTGATCCGTTCCAGATTACAAAGAAGCTTTTTGAGATATGGGAGATCATCCTGACCCAGAGCAAATCCTACGGAATGATCGATGAGGAAATCGAGACCGATGTTCACAGCAAAGCCTTCAAGGCAATGATGTTCTTCATCCAGCAAAGTTACCAGAAGTCGATAACCCTGGATGAGATCGCCGAGAGCGGAAATATCAGTAAGTCGCTCTGCAACACAATCTTCCACAAATACGTAGGAGATAGTCCCGTGAACTATCTCCTGAATTTCCGCGTAAGAAAGGTTGCCGAATATCTTAGGACGACCTCTCTTCCTTTGTCTGAAATTGCTGCCCTGACGGGCTTTAACGGTACAAGCTATATGTCGGAAATGTTTAAGAAAAGCTTTGGCGAATCTCCGAGAGCATATAGGAAGACCTGGGATAATCCCGAAGGTCTGGGAGAATCCGAAAAATAAGCTCTACCACCTGCTCATTACATCGCCGGCGATCTCGATATCTCTTGCGACGTCGCCGGTCTCAAGTGAATGGTTTGCGTTTTCATATATATAGCATGGAAGCTCAAGCTTCTTTGCCGCTTCAACTATCTCTTCATGTACGACCCACGGATCCGCAGTACCGGTAAATACTATCCCCGACTTTGGTCTTGCAAGTGAAAATGTTTCGGCCAGCGGAGTCATATAGAGGAATCTGATCTCGGTCTTCAACTTATCCTCAATACTTTGGGCATAGGAAGCCGCAATCACTGTTCCTATACTCTTTCCGACAAAGAGAATATCCGAATAAGAACCCCAGTCAATATCTTTAAGCTTCTTCTCAGCCTGCTCAAGACAAAGCCTGTAGGCTTCTTTTTGCTTTTCTTTATCACCCTTTATATCCTTCGGGAGATCTTTAAACTTAAGCTCTATCACCTCATATCCAAGCTTCAGGGCTTTCTTTTTTGAGTAATAGAGAAGCGGCCTGTCAACCGTATAGCCGACTCCCGGGAATAATACACATAACTTCAAAGCATGTTCTCCTTCTGAAACATTTTAAAATGATTCAATAAGTCCTTTGATACCCTTTTCTTTATAGATATCTTTATAATACTTTACTTCTCCGCCGATAAGCTCATCTATCGCTTTCATTCCGAGCACTTCGACCGGTGCCTTGTCATCTGTCATGATAAGATCACCTGCTAAGTAACATGTTATATCTTCATCAACCGTCTGCATCATGGCGATAAGCTCATCGCTCTCTTCCATCGAAAGGTTTGTTTTAAATGCTTCCATCATATCCGGATTATCGGATGCAAAGAGCTCACGGTTGGTATTGCCCGATACATCAACTGTATAAACCTCACCGAAAACAGATGCTATCGTATCGGAAAGATAATCATTTATTCCGCCGCTGACATCAGTCTTCATATTCATGTTAACGACCATAACGCCGTCATCTGTGAGGCATTCCTTAACAAGACTGAAGAACTCGACCGAGGACATCTGGAAAGGAATGGTTATATCCTGATATGCATCGACCATTATCACATCATATTTATCAGCATCTGTACTGTCGGCCTTTCCCGAAGTGATTGCTTCTAGATAAGCTCTTCCATCGTAGGTAGTTACATTTATATCATCGGGAAGCTCGAAATATTTATGAGCAAGATCCGTGATCTTCTCATCAATCTCAACTCCCTCTATATACATATCTCCGAAATATCTTCTGCACTGCGTCGCATAGGTACCAGTACCCATTCCGAGGATAAGTACGCGAAGCGGCTTATCCTTTTCATAGATTCCGGCCATATAAGGAGCTGCCATCGCATAATCATAATACATTCCGGTAAGAGCCTTTTCCTTTTTATAGATGGACTGGACTCCGAAAAGAGCATTTGTTGAAAGTATGATGCTGGAATCATTTTCGGAAACCTGCAGATAGTTATATACCGATTCATCTTCGACTTTGAGATCATTTTCCCAGAAAGCGAAGCTGTTATCATGTCCGAATATGCAGCAGAGAATAAAGAGGACTGTCGCAACCTGAACCTTTGCGCTCTTTACCTTTTCACTTACGAAGTAAACTATCGCGAGCGCAAGCAGGATGCCCGAGAAAATGAGAAATGTTATCGAAGTACCTACAGCCGGGATACTTATAAATGTCGGAACGAAGGTTCCGATTATGCTACCTATCGTATTGGAAGCATTAAGTGTTCCGACTACCTTTCCACTGTCATCCAGGCTGTCTATCGTATACTTTACAAGCGACGGAGTGACGGTTCCGAGAAGGAACAGAGGAAATACGAAAACAACCATACATGCCGCAAATGCAGCTATCATCAGGAAGTTTGTACTGATGGTAAATATCAGGAGTGCCGATATTCCCATGATGATATATTTTCCGACCACGGGTATCAGGCCGATCCATATCGCAGCGATTACTATCCTTCCGTAAAGCTTGTCCGGATTCGGATCCTTGTCTGCCGCTCTTCCTCCGTATATATTTCCCAGTGCCATTGCGATCATGATCGTTCCGATGATTATCGTCCATACGATCTGGGATGAACTGAAATAAGGAGCAAGCAGTCTGCTCGCTCCCAGTTCCACTGCCATAACCGACATTCCGGCAAAGAACTCGGTTATGTATAAATACAGTTTGTTTTTTAATATCTTTCGTTCTTTCATTTCTTACCTGACTTACCTTTTTTATCCGACTTGGCTTTCTTGTCGGCCTTATCTGTCTTAGCAGCTTTATCTGTTTTAACAGTCTTATCTGATTTAGCCTTTTTATCAACCTTATCCTTCTTATCAGACTTGGATTTAGTTGCTTCCTTATCCTTGGCTGAATTTTTATCTTTAGCTGCCGATTTATCCTTGGATCCTGTCTTAGCCTTAGCTTCTTCAGTTACATTAGCCTCAGCACTGACTGCCTCTTCGGTCTTTTCCTTCTTCTTCGGCATATATTTCTCAAGATAATACTTTTCAAGAGCCTGATACTCTTCGCTCTCTCTGTTCATTATCTTACCATGCATCTCATCCTGAAGTCTGTCAGGTTCAAGTCTTTTTATGATATGTCTTGCTATACTTCTTCCGTGAACGCCAATCCTTTCGAAGCAGTGGATAAAATCATAGAGAGCAAGTCCTCCGGCTACGCCGCAGTCTCCGACCTGAAGTCTCTGTACATGATGATCGGATATGATACTTCCTATCTTGGCTATCGATCTTGCTAAAGCTTCAACCTTTCCGGCCTCATTTTTCTTATCATTATCCATCGCATCAAATGTCATGGACATAAGATGGCGAGTAGCACTGACCATGGATTCAATCTCGCGTCTTCCCTTCTTTGAGAATACCACCTTATCCTCATGAACACCCTTTGCCACATATGCGATATTCATCGCATAATCACCGATCCTCTCGTAATCACCGATCGAGTTGAGTATCTCAAGCATCATGAGCCTGTTATCTATTGTAAGTCTTTCCTTATCTATCTTAACCACGTAAGCCGAAAGCGCAGTCTCACATTTATCAATAAAGCTCTCATTATCATTAAGGATATTAAAGGCTGTATTATCATTTTCAAAGATAAGCTTTGTTGCAATATCGTAATTCTCCATGATCTTCTCGCCCATGGTCCTCATAAGCTTCTTACACTGGGCAAGTGCGATTCCCGGAGTCTTAAGCAGCATATCATCAAGAGCTCTGAGTTCTTCTTCACCGATCACTTCATCAGTATCTTTAAGGATCTTTCCCGTAACATCAGCCATCTGTTTTGAAAATGGCATCAAAACGAGACTGATAATAAGGTTAAAACCAAGGTGAATGTTCGCAATATCACCTCTGTTAACGGGATCTGAAAAGCCCTTTATACCGACAGTGTAGTAGATGGTATAGATGATCACCGTAAAGAACAGCGCTCCGACTATGTTAAATAAAAGATAGCTGAGTGCAACTCTCTTTGCCTTCTTATTGGCTCCTATACTTCCGAGGATAATAGTCATACATTTTCCGATATTCTGTCCGATGATGATCGGAACTGCCGTAGCATAAGTAACACTTCCCGTAGCGGAAAGCGCCTGAAGAATACCAACCGATGCACTGGAGCTCTGGATTATTGCTGTCAGCACCAGTCCGGTCAGGATTCCGAGAAGCGGATTCTCAAATGACAGGAAAAAGCTTTTAAAAGTATCTGATTCTTTGAGAGGAGCGAATACCTCCTCCATCATCGTCATACCATAGAAAAGCGTACCAAGACCAAGCAGGATTCCGGCTATATCCTTCATTTTCCTGCTCTTTATGAATATATAGATAAATGCGCCGATTGCCACAAGCGTCGGTGCAAATGATGATGGTTTTAAAAGCGTCAGGAAGATATTTCCGGACGAGATGTCACCAAGTCTTAAGATCTGGGCGGTTACCGTACTACCGATATTGGCTCCGTACACAACGGGGATTGCCTGAGCCAGAGTCATGATGCCGGCATTAACAAAACCGATAAGCATGATCGTCGTAGCAGCCGAGCTCTGTATGATACCGGTAACTCCAAGTCCGAGTGCCCAGCCCTTAATGGTACCAACACCGCGGATCTTACTTGTGGTAAGCTTCTCGAGAAGCTTTTCAAGTCCGCCGCCGGCCAGATTTTTGAGTGAGGAGCCCATAAGATTCATTCCGAACAGAAAGAGTCCCACTCCTCCGAATAATTCAAGTACTGTTATCAAAATCTTTCTCCTGTTTTAATGAATTCCATAATTCTGCAGATATTATTATACCATGTCAAGATTAAACTCAACAATAATTTCTTTTTCAATACAGAGGAAAAAAGTATATAGATATTTAAACTGAATTTGTATATAATGATGGACTATGGATAATTCAAAGGAATCAATACAATTCTATAAACAGGTCTTCATCCTGTCGATCCCGATAGCTCTTCAGAGCCTTATCACTATCGGAGTAAACATGCTGGATACCATGATGGTCGGTAGTCTGGGGGATGATCCTCTCTCGGCAACTTCACTGGCCAACTCATTTATCAGCGTATTCCAGATATTCTGTATGGGACTGGGAATGGGTGCATCGGTCCTGGTATCAAGATACTGGGGAATGAAAAAAGTCGCAGCCGATGAAGAGGCCGAATATAGGGCATCGCATTCCCTTAGGCAGACCGTATGCCTGATGCTCCGGATAACTCTTCTACTCGCGACTCTTTTTGCGCTTGCCACTCTCATCATCCCCGGGATAATCATGAGGACATACACCAGTGAAAGCGAGATAATAAGACTCGGAGTGATCTACTTCAGATACTCCGTTCTGACTTACTTCTTCGTAGGCATTTCACTAGTTGTAACGATAGTCCTCCGGAGTGTCGGACAGGTCTTCTATCCGCTTATTGTTTCGATAGGTGCGTTTGCGGTTAACCTTACCATGAATTACATTCTCATATTCGGTAAATTCGGAGCACCGAAAATGGGTGTTGCCGGTGCCGCACTCGGAACCCTTATCGCAAGGATCGTGGAATTCACTCTGATAGTCGGATATTTGTTTTTCTTTGATAAGAGGATAAACTTCACACCTCAGCATCTTTTGATGAGGACAAGAAGGCTTATCAGGGAATATGTACGTATCAGTATTCCGGTACTTATCAGTGACGGAATACTTGCAATCGGAACCAATTCTGTAGCCATGGTTATCGGACATCTCGGAGGCACATTTGTGGCCGCAAATGCCATCACCAGCGTAACCCAGCAGCTATCCACCGTCGTTATATCGGGTGTTAGCCAGGCAGGTGCCATAGTGACCGGAATCACGCTCGGCGAGGGCGATAAGGATAAGACAATGAGGCAGGGCTATATGTTCTTCAGGCTCGGACTTTTCCTCGGTCTTCTGTCCGCTGCATTTATCTTTATATTCAGCGATCCGATAATAGCTTTTTACGGAAATGTCAGTGCCGATACAGCAGCTACGGCAAAGCAGCTTATGAATGCGATCTGTCTTATCATAGTATTCCAGGGAACCAACAGTATCATGACAAAGGGCGTCCTGAGAGGCGGCGGCGATACCACAATGCTGATGCTCGCGGACAATATCTTCCTCTGGGTACTTGCTATCCCGCTCGGAATCATCGCAGGCTTCTATCTTAAACTGCCGGCCTTCTGGATCTACATCTGCCTCAAGTCAGACCAGATCGTAAAGACTATCTGGGCATTCCTGAGACTCAGGAGCCGCAAGTGGATCAAGAAAATATCAACAAGTAACGAAAAAAGGTGACAACCAGATCAGATCTGTTTGTCACCTTTTCAATTATTCTTTTTTCTTTCCTTTATCACATATAATAGACGCTATAACAAATACCAGCAATATGAACGGATAGATCAAAAACGGTATCAGCGATACGCTCGTGATCCCGGCAATATTCGCCGCCACCAGAAGCTGTGCTCCGTAAGGGATGATGCCCTGCATTATGCATGAACTTGTATCCAGGAGCGATGCCGTCTTTTTGGGCTCCACGCCGTATTCATCACTTATATTCTTCGCAATAGGCGCTGCGATAACTATCGCAACCGTGTTATTAGCAGTAGCTATATCCATGAAGGCAGTAAGCAGGAATATTCCGAAGCTTCCTCCCCTCTTTCCGTTTGCCTTCCTTCTTATCAGCGAAAGGATCGTCTCGAAGCCGCCGTTCTCCTTCATAAGTGAAGCGATCGATGCAACAAGTATCGTTACGATCATCGTTTCGAACATTCCGGACATTCCGCTTCCCATTGATGAAAGTCCCGAAGCATATGTAAGCGAGCCTGTTATGATGCCGGCTCCGATGGATAGTACTATTCCGGAGATCAGAACTACGAAAACATTTATCCCTATAATAGACATCGCAAGAACTATAAAGTATGGCAGCGACTGAAGAATGCTGAATTCATAATTTCCGACGTCGGCGCCCTGATTCATGACTGCGTAAACGATCAGTATGACAAATGTTATCAAAGCTGCAGGGAGTGCAACCTTTATATTTGTACGGAACTTATCCTTCATCTCGACGCCCTGCGTTTTTGTTGCCGCGATGGTCGTATCGGAAATGAATGACAGGTTGTCACCGAACATAGCGCCACCTACTACCACTCCGACACAGAGAGGAAGGGAAAGTCCACCGTTCTGTGAAACCGCACAGGCGATCGGTGATATGACCGAGATGGTTCCGACACTTGTTCCCATTGCCATTGAGATAAGGCATGATATCAGGAAAAGTCCGGGAACCGCGAACTTGCCGGGGATAACATTAAGGAGCATATTTGCGGTACTTGATGCTCCGCCGGCTTCACTTGCTATTCCGCTGAAGGCTCCTGCCATCAGGAAAATGAACAGCATGATAACGATATTGTCATCGCCGATTCCTTTGGCACAGATATGTATCTTCTCATCAAATGTGAGCTTTCTGTTCTGAAGAAATGCCACGATCAGCGATATTGAAAATGCAAGAACTACTGAAACTACATAGAATCCCATTCGTCCTTCTTCGGGACTGATATACTCGAAGAAGATTCCGTTTCCGAGATATAACAGAAGAAATAATGCTATAGGAAGAAGTGCCTTGGGATTGGATTTCACTTTACTCTCAACATTATTTTCCATAATCTTATCCTTCAGCTTTCTTAGTCTTCTTTTTCATAAAGTCCGGAAGCTCTTTTCCGGCTTTTCTCCACTCATAATACTCAGCAGTTGCAGCAAAGAGAACGTCGCCCGATGAATTAAGAGCTGTCTCAACGCTGTCCTGGATAACTCCGATGATAAATCCAACGCCGACTACCTGCATTGCGATATCATTTGAGATACCGAAAAGCGAACATGCCATAGGGATAAGAAGAAGCGAACCACCGGCTACTCCGGATGCACCGCAGGCAGCAACGGCTGCAAGGAATGACATGATAAATGCCGTCGGGATATCTACCTGTACTCCGACTGTATTTGCAGCCGCGAGAGTCATTATTGTAATTGTGATAGCTGCACCGTCCATGTTGATCGTTGCTCCGAGAGGGATCGATACAGAATATACATCCTTATCAAGTCCGAGTTTCTCGCATAGCTCCATGTTAACAGGGATATTTGCGGCAGAGCTTCTCGTGAAGAATGCCGTAAATCCGCTCTCCTTTATACATCTCCATACCAGCGGATAAGGATTGGTCCTAAGGCATATCGCAACAATGATGGGGTTGATCACAAGTGATACCATGAGCATGCAGCCAACAAGAAGTGCTACTATCTTTCCGTAATCCACAAATATGTTAAGACCGTTACTTGAAACGGAATCAAAAACCAGACCGCAGATTCCGAAGGGTGCAAGATTGATTATCCATTTAACGCCCTGTGAAACCGCATCTGAAAAATCCTGAAGCATCTGCTTCGTACCGTCGGAAGCAACCTTTTTAAGGGCGATACCGAATACAACTGCCCAGAGAAGAATGCCCATATAGTTGGCATTTGCGGTTGCATGGATAGGGTTTACTATTATGCTCATCAAAAGATTATTAAGTACTTCGCCAAGGCCGCCGGGAGGTGTCTGCTCTCCTGCACCTTCAGCAAGGATCATGGTCTGCGGGAACATAAAGCTTGCGATTACGGCCACGAATGCCGCAATCAGCGTTGTGATGAGATAAAGGAATATGACCATTCCGAATCTCTTATCCAGCTTTGCCGCTCCCTGACAAAGTGCACTTGCAACAAGCACTGCAACGAGTACCGGTGCAATAGCCTTGAGTGCGCCTACAAAAAGCTTGCCGAAAATCGCTATCCACGTGGCCTTCGGAACAAGAAGCGCCAGGATAACACCTATAACAATACCGACAAAAATACGGGAAATGAGGCTGAAGCTATTGTACTTTTCAATAACCTTTTTGATTGTTTTCATGTTGGATGTCCTCCCCTTATTTTATGTGACAAATCATCTCTGAGATGTTTTGTCACATTTTCTTTAGTACAGTAAGTGCCGCATAATGAAGAACCTCAAATTCTTCCGGAGCGATGCTGTCAAGGAGTGCTCTATGTTCCGTGTCCCACTCTGCAAGCTTCTCCTCCGAAAGTGATGCTCCTATTCCGCGGCTGGCACGTACTCTTCCATGCCATTTTTCCTTAGTAAAAGGTACATTAACATCATACTCCTCATGCTCTGACATTTCAAAGTATTTATATGCAACATCCGGAATCCATATCTGATGTCTTGTTTCTCCCTTACCTGTCCAGTCGGGGCTGTATTTAAGGATCATCTCCTCACTCTTTCCCGCTATAGGATCTTCAAACGGAAGCCATGCCATATAGAGGATAACAAGCTTTCCGTCCGGCTTAAGAAGCTCGGCAAGTTTGGGCATTACCTTTTCATGATCAAAATACCAGAAGCACTGACAGGCTGTTATCACATCAAAGCTCTCTTTGGGAAAATCCAGCTGCTCGGTCGGAACCGCCATAAAATCAATATCCATATTTTCCTCTGCAGCAAGGAGCTTTGCCTGCTCTATCTGTTCGGGCGAGATATCCGTTCCTGTCCACTTAGCACCGAAGCGATACATGTTACGTGGCAGAACTCCGGTTCCCGTTCCGAGATCCAGGACATTTTGTCCGCTCACGCAGAGACCTCTATCCGCGATCTTCTGATAGAAAACATCCGGATATATATCCCTGTATTTTGCATATTCTTTTGAGGTCTTTCCCCAGTCAAATGCCTTCCCGGCGTCTATTCTTTCGTCCCTTATTTCCATAGATCCAACATTCCTCTTCTTACCAAAGATTTTTTATAACATCACCTTTCAGATAGAGATTACCTTTTATCTCTTCTTTGACCGGTGTAAGCTGATCCTGTTTTACCATATAAGCTATATTCTGACGGGAGCACTCCAGCAGGGCTCCGCTTTCGGTAGTATCTACAGTATTATTACATATAAATGCCTTAAAATCCATCAGACTTAATGGAATCTGTTCGCCCCTTTCGTATAATACTTCAGCCGGAACATCAATGGAATCATTAAATGTCACCGAGTAGCCTCCGGTACCTACTTTGCAGGAATTCATAAGGCCTTCGTTAAGTAATACAAGGTCCATTCCGGCAACATCGGAAAGGTCAGACAAGCGTATCTTTCTTACCATGTCATTTCCAAAGAACACAAGGATTGAAGCATCCGATATGATCGAGCATTCAACGACATTCTTTTTCATTCTCTCTTTTATATATTCCGGTAATTCGCTTATCTTCCTGATCGCAAGGCTGTCCTGTGAGCACCTTCCCTCCGAGATCTCAAGGAGCCTGATCTCATCATAGCTTTTCAGCTTATGGTTTTTTAAGATAACGTCGATATTCTGTCTTTCACTCGGAACGATCCTCGCTTCCACCCAGAGGCGGCTTATCTCCCTGGGTATCGTATATATCTTATTTTTCACAAAGTATGTGAGTAGAAACGGACATGTCCACTCATCCAATTCTTCGGAAAGCTCAATGATAAAGGTCCTTTCTTTTTCAAAATAAAGAAGCACCCCGACCGGAAACATATCCTCTTCATTTATTATCTCGTATATCTTCATATACCTTATACCTCTTGGAAATCATTTTCCATATTTTATCAAGATAGATTGATGGTAAAATGTCTTCGAGCCCTTCAAAAAGATAAGCCTTATCTGACTTATTAAGTCTATTGGGAAAAACCTCTCCCAACCCTTTTATCAGCTGAAGATTATCAAAGCAGGATCTGCTGCCGATAAAATTCTGACAAGCCTTGTCATCCATTACATCAAACTTTTTAACATCCTCTTCTGAATTACATGAGTAAAGAAGCGACAGGCCATGATCAAAAAGCGGTGCCGGCCTAAATGTATGAGCTCTTGAATTTCTGAGTATCTCGATATTCGCACCATGTCTGTCACGGTTCAGGATTATAAAGTCGATTGCGATCATCCTGTCAATATAATCCTTCCAGCCGTTTCTTACGCAGAAATCATAACGGGATTCGCCCTTTACCTGATTCACTCTGAAATAATCATCTAAAGCAACCTTGCTCTCACCACGTTCCTTGAAATCTTCGGAAGCGCATAGATAGGTATTATATATCCTGCCATCCACACTTATGTCTGCATTTATCAGTTTATATTCAAGATGTTCCACACCCAGGATCGTAAGCAGGCGAGCCACGATTATCTCATTAATACATTCGTGTCCGATAACGCCTTTTTCCATATCAAAATTCGATAGCTTGTAATATCTTTTTACGCCATTAATTGAAGACTGCGATTTGAGAAATGTCCCCGCAGTCCCACTGGATCCTCTGATATGTGACCATTTAAGATACGTCAGGTCAGTTTTTTCTTTTATGATATCTAAAGACATAATTTCTCCCAAAAAAACAATTTGACGCACGTCAAATACCTTTGCATTATTATACATCAGTATTTGACGCACGTCAAATAGAACTGCTACTAATTCTCTTCAAAATATATCGTATAAGCTTCATCCTTCACGTCATAAAGCGGGATAAGCTTAAAGTTTCTTTGCTGATGCTTTGTTCTATAGTTATTCTGTAGCCAGACAAATGTATCATATGTCCGCTCCGAAACCTTATCGAGGAATTCAGACGGAATATCGAAATTACCGGAAATGACGTCGCACCCTTCATTGAGTCCGGCCAATACTATCGGCCCGTCAACGAATGCCGCCTGATATGGCATATCCGGAAGCCTTTCAGCTTTGATCTCGGACGGAAGATTAATCTCTATCACATCACCCGATCTGCAGCCGGCCACATTGATATATCCTTCATCAATAGAAACCTCTCCCGTCGGAATATCTCCATTTATCCTGACCTGAGGCTCAGCACTTACCCATGCCGGCTTCCTGAAGGAAAGATTAATGCTGTCTTCTCCTTCAACCGAAATCTCAAATCTCATCTTCCATCTGTTCTTTTCACTGCCCTTACTTTCATCGAAAAGAGTCTGGACATCATTCCCCGCAAGGATAAGAGACTGCTCGATCTTAACAGTTGAATCTCCGACCTTGGTTTCAAGAACAGACGGGATATATTGGTTTACATAAAATCTATCTGTATTCTCATCAGAAGCATATATCAGTTCGGGATATCTGGTCTGTGCCTGTATCATCGTACCCTGGCAGCACCAGAAATCATTCCGCTTTGTAGCCCATTTCTTTTTCGAACCCGTAGTAAGAGGAAGGAAATACGTAGGCATGCCCGTATCAGCGTTCTGCTGGGCGAGGAAGCCGTTATAGATGCATCTTTCTATATAATCCTCATACTCGGATTTACCGGTCCATTTGAAGAGATACTGAGCCACACGGACCATGTTATAGACCGTACAGAACTCCTGCTCTCTGTCGCCTCTGTATTCTCCCATCTTCTTCGGAGGGATCCAGAATTCGCCGCCGTTTGCTCCTGTAGTTGCATACATTCCTCGGTCGGTAACCGCACTCTTCCAGAAGCTTTCAACTATATCTTTCCACTCTTCATCTCCGGTCATCTCATACATCTTTGCAGCGCCATGTATGATCGGGATACTGGCATTTGCATGATCATCAGTAAGAGCATCCTGTCCGGCACGTATCTTCTTAAAGAGTCCCTGGCCCTTATAGGTTTCTGCAAGGGTCTTATATCTTTCATCCTTCGTCACAAGATATGCATCAGCCCAGAGCTCAAGCATACCTGCCTGCTCACCCTTATATATCGCCTCCGGACATCTCTTCTTCATGTCTGTAGTCCAGCCGATAAACCAGTCTGCCATTCCCGACAGTATCTGAAGCGCCTCTTCATTCTTCGTATATTTATATGTATCAAGAAGACCCATCAGAAGCTTATGGATAGTATATTGCGGTGACCAGATATATCTGTCGGTCGTAAGGATCTCGAAATATTTTTCCGGGATCGGACCGGCCCATTTCCCGCCGTTTAATTCCTGGCATCTATGTAACTCAGTAATGATATGTTTTATCTTAGCGGCAAGGAAATCATTTCCATCATTAGCAACTATAGCTGAAGCAGCCGATAGATAATGCCCCAGGAAATGCCCCCGAAGCTGGGTGGTCGGAGCCTCCCATCCCCAGTGAAGGTTAACCTTCGTCGGATCCTCAAGCGAAAAAAGGCCCGGCATGATAACACCCGCTTCAATATAATAATTCTGAAGCAGGCACGTATCATCCAGTTCCATCAGATAATCGATATTTATATCCATTCTCTTCCGGAAGAGCCCATCTGAAATCTTCACACTATCTGCAGAGTAATATCTGATCATAAGCTATTCCCCCATATTATTTTTTTCTGAAATGATTGCTACTATAAAAAGCCATAATCCCGGGTCGGCAAGACCAATCAGAGCCAGCCACTTACAAGGCGAGATCAGGCACACAACAGCTATCCATAATCCACCAAGCGGCGGAACGTTCGAAACAAATCTTTTCCCAAGCTTGTTATGGAAAAATATAGCCCAGTTCATAACAAACAGAAATATTCCGGGAATCGCAATTATTAAATAAACCCACCAAGCATAATAAACCATCATCTCTCCTCCAATACCTGGAATATGTAGAACTTCAGATAATAGCTTGCTTCGTCTCCCGACCAGAGGAACGGATGATCCGAAGCCTGTGTCCTGAATTCGATCTGACGAAGTCTTACATGAGCCGCCCTTGCCGCCTGGGCAATGACCGCCGTAAATGTCTCATAATCCATAAAATGAGAACATGAGCATGTAGCGAAATATCCGCCATGTCTTGTAAGCTTCATGCCTCTCATATTTATCTCTCTATAACCCTTGGCAGCCTGCTTTATCTTATCGCGCGTCTTTGTAAATGCCGGCGGATCAAGGATCACAACATCATACTTTTCACCCTTTTCGATAAGCTCGGGAAGAAGGTCGAGCACATCCGCAGTCATAAAAGAAACCCTGTCGGAAAGCCCGTTCAGCTCGGCATTTTCACGGGCCTGCTCTACCGCAAGCTCGGATGCGTCAACTCCCATTACCGAGTCCGCTCCGCCAAGTCCGCAGTTCAGGGCAAATGAGCCGGTATGCGTAAAGCAGTCGAGCACCCTCACTGTCTCACCGGCTTCCTTCATCCTGCGTACCAGGTTCTGCATAGCCATACGGTTACCCTTCTGATCAAGGAAGAATCCCGTCTTCTGTCCATTCTCAACATCTACGTTATATAGGACGCCATTTTCAGTGATCTGAATCTTTGTATCAAAGGGTTCGCTAAGGAAGCCCTTGGTCCTCGGAAGTCCTTCCTTAAGTCTTATCTTCGCATCGCTTCTCTCATAGATCCCACGTATCTTTATACCGTCCTCTAAAAGTATCTCCTGAAGATAATCCAGGATCTTGGTTTTAAGGATATCAATTCCGAGAGCAAGCGACTCTACAACAAGGATATCCTCATACTTATCCACTACAAGGCCCGGCAGAAAATCGGATTCCCCGAAAATGATTCGGCAGGACGAAGTATCTATAACTGCCTTTCTATATTCCCAGGCAGCCTTCACTCTGTTACGGATAAACTCGTCGGTTATCTCCACATCGGGTTCTCTCGTCATCATCCTGATAGTTATCTTGGATTTCCGGTTGATAAAGCCTCTCCCCATTGGATAGCCGTCAAAATCCTCGACACGGACAATCTGACCATCAGTCACATCACCGACGATCTTATCTATCTCATTATCATATATCCAGGAACCACCGGCCTTTATCGTACGACCTTCGCCCTTTTTAAGAATAACTGTAACTTCTTTATTTGTATCCATTATATCTTTACTCATTTCTCTCCTTCAGCCATGATACGGAAGTTTCAAGTGCTGCTATCGTCTTTGTTTCAAGCACGCATCTGGCATTTCTGTTTTCAGCAAGACTTAATCTGTCTGCAAGATCTATCTCTCCGTCACCGAGTGCCAGATGATTCTTCGGCGGCTTCTCGGAGCCATCATGAATATGGAAATGTATCAGCCGGTCTTTATGCTCCAGAATAAAAGGAACATCTATCTCACCTATTGCCTTTGAATGACCGATATCCCATGTGAGACCGAACTTCGGACTTTCCAGCAGATACTCTATCGCTCTTTTTTCATACTCACGGAATCCGTCTGTATTCTCAACAGCGATCCTGATATCACTGTCACCTATCCACTCCTCACAAAGTGAGCGGAATGCTTTAAACGAATTCATATATGTATCAAAATCCCGGTCATACATCTGTACCTTTCTGTCGGGAAGCGTGATATATATCCCGTGATGCATATGCATGTTAAGCGTGAGCGGCTGACTGTCATCTCCGTATTTATCACGTAAAAAGAGAAGCTTCTTCGTAACTTCGATCGAACGCCTTACTGTTTCAAGATAAGCATCCGTCACAAGCTGATTAAAGTCGGCAATATTAAGATTCTCATCCAGATGGATCGTATAATATATCCCCGCCTTCTCCGCCTTTTCTATAAGTGTGTCCGTATCTTCCAGCTTATCAACCTGATACTCCGGAAAGTTCATATTAAGCTCGATAAACTTAAGCCCAAGTCCCGCACAAAGATCAATATTATCCTGCAGCGTCTTATTCTCGATAAGCGTAGGCATCCCAAACTGAATCATATCTTTTCCCCTTCAAAAACTAAATCAAATGTGACAAATAATCAAAATGTGACAAACAGATCAGATCTGTCTGTCACATTATATCAAATAATTCCATCTGCGTATACTTATCAGGAAATTCATATAGATAATTAAAACAGTCGCTCGGTTTATAGAGCATCCCGTTCTCTATACATATATCCCTGAAAAGAAACCAGAGCTTCTTGGCGTGAGGGCTCGGCACCTCGTAAGCATAGCCGTACTTCTTCTTATATTTCTCCTTCAGCCCCGGAAAATGTTTATCCAGCGCCGCATAATAATACTCCCTGTCTCCGGTCCTGAGTGTAACACCCATACCGAAATTCATCACGCCCTTCACTCCTACCCGGGCACACTCATTAAGAATGGAAGTGATATTCTCTTCCGTATCATTTATGAAGGGCAGGATCGGCGTTAGCCAGACAATAGTTGGTATACCTCGCTTCTGCATCTCCTCGAGAACTTCAATCCTTCTCTTGGTATTGCATACATTTGGTTCAATAATGCTGCAAAGCTCATCATCATAGGTGGTAAGCGTGATCTGCACTACGCACTTTGTCTTCCTGTTTATCTCCTCCAGGAGATCTATATCCTGCAGTATCCTGTCCGACTTTGTCTGAATAGCAAGTCCGAATTCATACTTTGAAATGATCTCGAGGCATTTCCTCGTCAGCCTGAGTTCTTCTTCGCAATGCATATAAGGATCCGACATAGAACCGGTTCCGATCATACACTTCTTTCTTTTGGACTTAAGAGCCTTCTCCAGAAGCTCCGGCGCATTCTGTTTCACTTCAATATCCTCGAAGGGATGTGTGAACTGATAGCAGGCGCTTCTGCTGTCACAGTAGATACAGCCGTGAGTACAGCCACGATATATATTCATTCCATACTGCCCACTCTTCCCGGTGAGCAGTCCCTTAGCATCTACAAAATGCATATCTATTCTCCTAACTGTCACTTTTTTCCCTGGGATGTTTTGTCACATTTCAGCCTGTTGATGGCGCCTTCCAGGTACTCATTGAACTCTTCGTCAGATACTCCCGGATCTTTCGTAGCATAGATCAACTTGCATGGAAGCTGATCACACTCACCGCAATTAACATAGCAGTTCTTTGCCCTGCAACATAGATATGTCTTGCACTCCTTACCTTCGGATGCATGAGAACCCATACCTCGGGATGCATTGCAGCCCTGACAGCCATTTCCGAAAAGGCCGCACTGGGAACAATCGGCGCCACATGCACTGAGCGGATTATCCAAGTTAGCATCCTCGATGATCTGCCTTCGCTGTTTCTTGCTGAGGCTGTCAAAAACAACCTGATATGCCTTATCCAACAAATCTTTCAAAACTTCGTCCGGCACATTTCCATCCGCCTTCACGGAATTCCAATGAACTTTATTCATGTAGTAACCCGGGATGATGTCTTCATATTCTTTCCTGAAAAACTCCCCTTCAACCGGCTCAAGCTTTAGAGTTATGTAAACCGGTTCGTTAGTGTCATCATCTCTGCATATTGCAGCAAACATCTTCCCACCGATATGAAAACGGATCCAGTTCCACTCCTCCTGAATATCCCTCGTCACACCTGCTTTCTTCAGTAAAAACTCTTCAATCCATTCGTACTTCATAACCTAAACTCCCTTTTTCTTAATCGGGTGACGGATAACCGTCTTCAGCTTCTCCGGTGCTACTCTCCTTGCATCACTCAGATATATCTCATGATGCAGCCTCTTATCTGTTATATCAAGCTCATATCCCTGATCTTCCATAAATGCATGCATCTTTTCCACTGTGGCAGGTTCATCATCATACGCGCCTATATGCATACACTGTACACATAGACCCTCTTCATAAGTAAAGAATTCTACCTTTGAAAAATCTATTTTCTTTTTTGCAGCTGCCTCTGCAACTGCCCAGTCAAAATCTTCCTTAGTAACAAAATCAGGCAGTCTTATAACAGATATCCATTTAAAATCCTCTTTGTGAAAATAATCTATTCCTGTCTTGCCATCCTGCCACCAGAAGCCTTCAAGTGGAGGAACTACATAATCAAAATATCCGTCAATCTTATGATCACCCATCTTACTCATTTTAATTGTAAATGCTATCCCATACAGAAGACCTATCGTTTCTTTATACTCTCCGCCTTCTTCATTCGGATCTCCGCTGCCACGCACCGAAATAAAATTCATTTTCGGCACTGTAACAATTGATGGCTTATCCTTCGGTATGTAGAATTCTTTATATTCTTTCTTGTAGTCAAATGCCATGACTATCCCTCCACAATATCCTTTTCCTCATAAGGCTTGTTCCATGAACCTATCTCGATCAGGTTTCCTTCCGGATCAGCGATATAACAGGTTCTCTGTCCCCATGGTTCAAGCTCAGGTTCAAGTACCGGAGTCGCTCCACCTTCCACGGCTTTAGTAAATGCCTCATCAACCTCTTCAAAGGTATCTACGTATAAGGCTATTTCAAAATGCCCATTCAAGCCTTTGATATAATCATACTTTCTATTTGTCATTTTTTCAAAATCATTTCTGCCATACAACAGAAATAAGGTTCCATCTTTCACAAGGTATACATTTGATGTATTCTCATCTTCTTTAATCTCAAAGCCCAGGACATCTCTGTAAAATCTTACCATTGATGCCATGTCATTTACCAATAGTCCAAAACCATCTAATCTCATTTTGTATCTCCTTTAAATGTAATTCTGTTTGATTGCTTCGGCAATACTTATCATTCTTTCCCGCACCTCTTCTGGCTCGAGCACAACTACTTTTTCGGCAAATGTAAGTAGCCACATCACCAGATTGTCCATATCTGTGTAATCTTCCTCAAGAAGCAGTTTTCCATCCTCTGTCACCGTATAACAATTCGGTCCGAACTCTTCAACCAATCTCCACTTCACATCCGGTTCGAAAATCGCTTTAAGTTTAATCTCTCCCGGAAAAAGCATCCACGAAAGAATTCCTATCTGTAGTTTTATCTGAGTATTCCGCCATGAAAAATTTATTTTCTGATTCTACGGGCTATCTCCCATACATTATCGCCGTAATTACTAACGAATACTGAAATCATATCCTTATTAGGATTATACTCTGAGATAAAACTCACACCTGGATCGCATCCCTGAAAATACGGAATATCTTTCTCCCCTTTTCCATCGATTATCCAGACGCCATATCCATAGTATCCTTCTTCAGAATCTGCACCTTCTCCGCTATGTTTACGGAGCATGTTATCAGTCATCTCTTTAGAAAGAAGTTTTCCGCCAAGTAAGCCTCGCCAGAAGCTAACAATGTCCTTTACTGTGATAAATGCACCACCGGCACCAGTGCCTTTTGCATCCACACAGAATATGTTTGTTCTCAGATCATCTGCACTGTTATACCATACATAACTGTTTGCACATTTTGCAGGTAATCTATCCAGTTCATAATAACCTGTACCTGTCATGTTACAAACATCGAACACATTTTCCTGAAGATATTTATCAAAGGCAAGACCCGTCACTCTTTCAATGATCATGGCAAGCACAACATATCCTGTATTGTTATATTGGAACTTAGTACCCTTGGGATACATCATTGGCTTATCGATAAAAAGCGGAAGAATATCATCATTATGTCTTATCTTATAATTCGGATAATCCACCCATAGCTCTTCATACTTCTCCATAACAGTTTCATCAAAATAATCCGGTATCCCGGAAGTATGATTTAAGAGCTGCTCTACTGTGATGTCTTTATCTATAGCTTTCCAGTCAATATCGATCAGCTCTCCTATAGTATCTTCAAATTGAAGTTTTCCTTTCTCAATCAGCTGAAGGATTCCAACTGCAACAAATACTTTACCCGCTGACGCACTTGCAAACTTTGTATCTATGGTATTCGGTAATTCATTTGCAAAATCTCTGAAACCGTTTACCTGTTGCAGAACTACTTCATCATTTTGAACTATATATGCAGCTCCCCTGAACTCAGGATTAATAAACTCTTCATATGTAGTTGTTTTTTTCTTTTCTTCTAAATTCACATTCTCTGTTTTTATCATTTTATTCTTCTCCAAATCCCGCATATGGAATATCATTTAATTTCATATTCATCTAAAGATTTTACCCAAAGAGCATTTTTGCGGTCTCTTCCAGTTCTTTTCTCTCCTGGTAGTTGTCGTATCCGCTCTCTTTATCATCAATGCCCTTTACAACATTGATAGAGAAGAGTCCGTCACGGTTGCAATAGAAGTATATCTTTCTTACTCCGCTGATCTTAAGTCTTGCCTCAGCTTTTCCTTCCGGATATAGCTTGATCATCTGACAAATGTCAGAACCAGTCGCGGCAATAAAAGATATATAGTGTGTCTTTGTCATTTCATGATCGATTCTGACATAATATTCATCTTCTACACGTTCGATGAATATCATATGATTCTCATCTGTCGGTTCTGCATCTTCCGGATGAAGCTGAATTCCATGACAATGGATCACTGCTTCCCCCATCGTATGAATCACGTTTCCGCAGACAGGACAGACATAGAATTTTGACTTCATCATGTTGGCAGAAACATTTGCATTGAGAACCGGATTACCTGAGATAAGCTCCGGCACTGAAATCTTGAACGCATCTGCGATCGACTCCAGCAGTGTGATATCCGGATAACCTTTACCCGTCTCCCACTTTGAAACCGTCTTATCACTCACCCCGAGTTTCTCAGCAAGCTCAGCCTGTGTCATCTTGTTCTTTTCACGCAGTTCCCTGATAGCCGCACCTGTAACATATTGATTCATATTCATTCCTCCTTACACTAATATGTTACCGCAGCAACCGGCTATCAACAACCTACGGAAAGTAGAGTCATCTTTTCCTCTTCGATCAGCTATTGTTGTTCCAGGTATTCCTCCAGGCAGAGCCCCTTCTCCTTCATCTCCGCTGCCGCCTTCTGTCCGACAAAGCGGTAATGCCAGGGCTCGTTATTGATACCTGTTATATCAACCTTATCCTCAGGATATCTTTTTATGAATCCGTATTTATATGCATTATCATTCAGCCAGGAATATACGGCGTCATCCGAGCTGACATTACTGTTTGCATTGATATCAACGCTGATACCAAGCTCATGCTCACTTGTACCCGGGACTGCTACATACTGTTTAGCAAGTGCCTCCGCTTCCTCAGCGGAATTACCCTGATCCATATATTGCTGGATCCTACTGTCCATTATGCTCTGCTGGGCTTCTCTCGTTCTGTAGCCCTCGCGTACAAAAAGATCTATCCCGCTCTCACGGGCATCATCGAACATCTTCTGAAGCGCCGGATATATCCTTGTATCAACCTGCTTTCCGTTTGAAAGATCAGTAAGGCTCACAGAATAATCTTCCGGAACCGGATTATCCTTATTAACTAAGATTAGGTTCCATCCGGATCCGTCTACACATTTATCAATCTCTTCAAAGGTATACTTTTTCCTGAATCCTTCAATGTTATAAAGGAATACCTCATGTACTTCTTCCGAATAACCTTCATAGAAGCCCTTAACCATTCCGAGGACAATATCAGCGCCCATGTTGTAGCTTATGAGCATTCGTCCATTGGACTCATCAAAGCTGATCCCCTCGATCTCGCCCTGAAGCGTCACATCATCAAGAGTTCTTTCGAGAACAACCGTCGCAGTCGTCGAACCGTCCGCAATCCTCGTCTTATACACATGATCCGGCTCACCCAGATCTGCCGTACCGTCATCGGCCGTCATGTAAAGGCATCCATTGTAATATGCAATCCCCTGCAGCCACTGGGGCGGACACTGCAGATGGACTTTTCCCTTATAGGAGCCATTTTCAAGATCATATCTATAGAGATATCTTCCGCTCTCGTCACCTGCCCACGATGTAAGCCAGATTGAATTCGAGTCCGGATCAACCGCAATGCCCGAACACTCGGTCTGACCGCTGGTCTCATCAAATGCAATCGATTCTTCAAGTTCAAATGTCTCGGCATTATAAACTGCGATCTGGATATTCTCGGACTCGCCGTCCATAAAATACTCCACTCCGGCATAGATTTTGCCATCGTAGTAGTCAATGTCTCCTATATGATTTACTTCGTTTTCAAAGCCTTTAAAAGGATCCTCTGCCTCGGAAACCTTATTCCACTCACTGTCATATTTTGAAAGTGTCGTGCTGCCGCTTACGTAGTAGCATTCATCACCACAAGCTATGCCCTGTCTTCCATCAACCTCGTGAGACTCAGCAAGTGTATACTTACTTTCCGGAGCGAGCGCTCCCTCCTCCTCGGGCCTTCCCTCTACGGTAACAGGCGCCGGCTTTACAACATATTCCTCTGTAGTTAACTCTTCTGTGTCCTCCGAAGCATTTTGGGGCGATGCAACGACTGAGTCCACGGAAACGGTTTCATTAACATCTGCCTCCGTCGAATCATTTTCCTGATTCACTCCGCATGATGCAAGTGAAAATGTCACGGCCAGTATTAAAGCTAATCTAAATTTCTTTTTCATAATGTCTCCGGTTTAATATATAATAAGCTCCTCGGTCTGACGCAGATTCTGTTCACGCAAGATCATATTCACGTCTGTCTATTTTTTTATCTTCTGCTTCTTACCTTTTATGCCTCTGGCTTTAAGAAGCTTCTTATATGCCTTGTACTTTTTCTTAGGCACAGTAACCTTCGCTCTGGAATTGATCTTTTTAAATGCATTCTTGCCGACGGTTTTCTTTTTGAGCTTTGTCGTCCTGATGATAACCGTCTTTAGATTCTTACATCCGTAAAATGCGTTCTTACCGATCTTCTTTATATTCTTTCCTATTGTGATCTTCCTTAGCTTTTTATTATTCTTAAAAGCACCCGGAGCAATCTCGGTAACTTTGTATTCCTTACCTTTAATGGTTACAACGTCAGGTACTGTAACATCCGTTACCTTAGTACCCGTGAAAGAAAGAAATGTAACCGAAGGATCACTTGAAGAAGTCACCTTATATGCACCGTCAGAGTTACTATAATATTCAGGTATCTTTACCTTCTTCTCATAATTCAGCTCATGAAGCCTGTTGATTGCACGCTGAAGAACATCGCGGGTTACTCTTCCGTGAGGATCTATCCTCTGCTCCTCTTTCGGAGCACCGGGAGCTCCTTTACCGCTGATTATATCCCAGGTTGCGACCCAGGTCACAGCCTCCCATGCATAGAAGTCTATATCATAATAATCTATATAATCATCACTTCTGCCGAAGTCAAATGCACTGTTATATTTCATACAGTCGGCATATCTATACAGCATGAAGGCAAGGTCCTGTCTGGTTATCCATTTGCCTACGCCGAATTTATCGGATTCGACATCCGGGAAGCCTATACAGATATGTTTCTTTTCACCCCACAGGATGGCTTTTTCATACCAGGCGCCCTTCTTAACATCCTTAAAGCGTGTTTTAAGTCCGCTTACTGAAGGTTTTCCTGCAAGTTCGTAGAGGAGTTCTACTACCATCTCTCTGGTAAGAAGATCATCCTCTGAGAGTCCTTCCTCGAGATCGGAATATTGATAAGTCTCATTTTCGGAAGTCTTTTTAGTAGCCTTTGTGCTAAGCTTTACTGCATCATCAAAGCAGAGGAAATAAAGAAGCTCTCCGCCGTAATTGATCGTCCAGGAATGTCCCTTGCATACCGCAGACTCATTCTTCTTTTTACCCTCTTTATATGTCTTAACAAGACAAGGATTATCACCGATATTAAGCTTCTTAAAGCTGTTGGTGAAAGCCTGAAGGAAAAACAGCTGTGGATTATTGCTGAGATCAAGTTTGCTGATATTATTTACCGCACAGTCAAGATAAACCAGCTTCGGATTATTCGAAACATCAAGCGACTTGATATTGTTATAACTGCAGATAAGCTTCTGCAGATATGGATTATTGCTTACGTCGATACTTGTTACGCCATTATGGGCACAGTTATAATACTGCAGCCCGGGATTCTTGCTTACGTCGATACTTCCGAGTCCCGGGTTGTCCCAGATATCAAGACGCTTCATCTTGGGATTATGAGTTACATCCAGCTCTTTAAGCTTATTTCTGAACGCATCCAGATGTGCGAGCTTGGGATTATTTGAAAGATCCAGTTTCTTGATCTGGCAGGTGCCGCATGTAAGATGCTCCAGCTCGGGATTCTTTGAAACATCCAGCTTTGTAATGGGATTGGTATTACACTCAATAAAAGCCATCTTGGGATTATGAGAAACATCCAGTGCGGTGAGCTTGCAGTCATAGCAATATACCCAGACAAGCTCCGAATTCTGCGACATATCCAGCTTTGTAAGCTTATTGCCTGAGCACCATAAACCGCGAAGATCCTTTAGTGCAGTTATATCCAGAGTCTTTAATTCATTATCCTTGCACCAGAGTCCCTGCAGGTCAACAAAGTACTCTACTCCCTTTAAGGATTTAATGCCCGCTCCTTCGCAGTAGATATTTATAGTAAGACCGATCTCTTCCTTATCCAGAGTCCCATTTCCATCTCTGTCATAAGATGGTCCCGAAATTATCTTTCTAAAATTATCATCCGGAAAATTAGTCTTATTGATCTTAACCGACTTGATATTTGCAGCATAGACCTTACCGGTCATTCCGCCGTAAATCAGCGTTCCACCTGACAGACCTATAAGGAAAGTCATGCAGACTGCGAGGATTATAAAGACCTTACTCTTAAGCTTTCTCATTTTTTCATACATTCCTTTATATTTTTTTATACTATTTCCCATCCGGGAAGCTTGTAAATACTCCTGTTTCAACTTCAGGATAACCATACTTTTCTTTTGCATCGGCAAATGACCTTATCATGAAGGCCATATTCCTTGCAAGATTTCTCATGGTCTGAAGTCCTTCAAGGTCCTTCTTAACATCTTCAGCAGTATGACCATGAACCTGATTCCAGTATGTACTTGGTGCAAGAGGCATTCCGCTGATAGTAAAATACTTATTCAGAACATCAAAGGATGCCGTATTTCCTGCTCTTCTGCAGCTTACAACCGATGCTCCGACTTTCATATGCTTAGAAAACTTTGTACTGTAAAACAGTCTGTCGGCAAATGCAAGAAGTGTTCCGTTAGGCGAAGCATAATAAACCGGACTTCCCAGAACAAGACCGTCTGCTTCTTCAAACTTCTTAGCAACCTCGTTTACAAGATCGTCAAAAACACATTTTCCTGTCATGCCACAACTTCCACAGGAAATACAACCACGTATATCCTTATTTCCGACATGAATCACTTCAGTCTCTATTCCCTCGGAATCAAAAACCTTTACCATCTCCTCAAGAGCGGTTGCGGTACAGCCGTTTGCATGCGGACTTCCATTGATAAGTAATACTTTTGCCATAATTCATACTTGTATGATGTAGTCAGAAGCAGATACATCACATTTCCTTTCTTTTTATACTGTGGTTCAATACATTCAGATACTGTGGACATTTGATGACATTTTGTAGCTTGACTACTCGACAGGAGTGTATTGCCATTACCTTT
>JAFZRN010000004.1 GCA_017619835.1 Eubacterium sp. | reverse complement strand
TTGTCCTTCTGAGATAGTAAGCGTTATAGGATTAGCGGTCTGATATCCGTAAGGTGTTATTTCCTCTGTTAGTGTATAAACACCATCAGGTAAGTTACTGATCACTGCATCATAGTCCTTGATTGTCGTAAATGAAACAGAATTATTATTTACGATTAAATCCTTAGCAGTTTCACCGTTCTGTGTTGCAGTAACTCCAAGATCTGTAAAATCTACTGTGGAATCATTTGCAGTAAGCTTAAGGCCTGCACCAACTACATCAATATTATAGTGATTATTCGCTGATCGCCAGGAAACCTTAGAAATTTTAATATTTGTCTTGGATTGTGTCTTAAGGTCATCGAACATCGTGATAACCTGATCACCTTCGGAATCTGTAGAAAGTGTCTCTGTACCTGTACTTGTTACAGTTACCACTCCATCTGCTACAGTAAACACGATATCAGTTGCCGCTACGTATTTACTTTCATCAGGTACTTTCTCTTCATGCATAGTATAAGTACCATTAGGAAGATTCTTGATAACAGTAGGTGTTATACCGGATATCCACTCTAATGTTGTAGAATCAGATGTCGTATTTAAAGTACCCTCTGTACCAACCTCAACATCTGCAACTCTGAATAATATATCTGTATCAGCGGCTGATTTTCCTGTAAGGGTAATTGTTGCGCCCTTTAATTCTCCGCCGCCCACTTCCTGCTTGCTGAATTTAGTATACTTATCAGGGCCTGACTTGTTGTAGAAAATACCAAGGTCAAACTGAACACCTGACATATGAATATCATCAAACTTTGCATATGGGATTTCATAACCTGTTAATGATTCATAGCTTACATTATATGTAAAGTTCTCTTTATCATCAGCAGTTACAATAAGTTTTATCTTTATTTTTCCATTCGAATTAGAGATTCCTGAAACAGTCTTTGCAGGATTCTCTGTAATCATAAAATAGAAATCTTCTGAGGAATTTTTAGCAACATAGAAATGATCTTCTGAATCAGCGGGATCGCTTGTGAACGTGAGCACAGGAAATAGAACAGCTCCATCCTTATCTACAGGTGCTGTCTTCTGCTCACCATATGGAGTTGAATAAGAATTATCTTCATATTCCTGCCAGAAGAATTCAAAATCTCCGTCAGCAATATCTACAGATGTATCAGGTACAGTAGCATTCTTATTTGCATAAGAATTTGTAAAGCCCTTATTAACAGCAAAATGAATCTGTCCTAACCCATCTTTACTTGCACTACGATATAAAAAGTGGAACTCATTCCAGATATCAACATGACCACCGGTTACCAGCCATCCACTGGCATTTCCATCTCCGATTTTGACATTATTGCTGTTAGGAATAAGGACCGCTCCACCAGAAGCAGAAAGAGTAACAGGATTTTCAGCCATAATATTCCATATAACGGTATTATTATAGTTCTCCTGTACAGCCTTTGCTTTGTCCCAGTCACCACCATTAATAGGAGTATCTCCGGTATAATCCACACCATTTACTTTGACTACTGAATGATGCAGAGTGAGTGTCTCTGTTGTAGTATTAAGAACATCATTATCAATATTTATAACAACAACTGTAGATGGATCCTTCTCTACATGGAATTTACCATTATCCTGGATAAACTTGAGTATGTAAGAATCAACATCAATATATACAACTTTGTTTTTGAATGCATCATCAGTCAGATCAACGTAAAAATGTGCATTACCACTATCTACACTGAAATAAGGAACGCCTGTATGCTGATCCTTAGGTTCTCCCTCCGGAGCAGTATTGGGATTTAACACATATTTATTATCATTTGCTCTTTCCTGTAAAAACAGTGACCATCCCTTCGGAGCATCCTCAGGATGCTGCTCTTTAATTCTTTTGATCATTCTTTCTACATTAACACTAGCATCTGGATTAATGTTAGAAATCAGGCGAGAATCACCATAGTCACCCCTGAACTCTATATTTCCATTTTGGGTGCTACTTGCAGCAGCCTGACTCGGATTAAATGTTGATCCAAAAACAGCACTTGGTGCCTCCATATACAGAGTCTCAGCAGTACATTTGCCTAATGCAATTACAGTTTTGTTACCATTACTGTCATCAGCTAACGCTCCGATCAAAAACAGCCCTGTTGAGTCAATATAGTCAACATCATTGTTAGGATTAAACGGCTGTACTTCACGGATAAACGTTTTGGTAGCAAATGTAGTCTCCATGTGAGAATACTGGGTTATGGAATCAGCAACAATACCATAATCCACTGCACCACCAAGAACAGTTTTGTAGTTGACTGCTGAAGCAGAATCCTGTTTTTCAGGTACGGATGCTGCATTGACAGTACTAAGACTACCCCTTCCTGATACTATCAGTGACAATGCCATAAATGTGGCAATTATAACTGATATAAACTTCTTGTAACTCTTTTTCATTACTCTCTCCCTTCAAGAAATCTTTCAGTTTTCCTGTCGCTTATTGTGTATATGGAGAAAAGTGCGCACCATTCTCTTACCCTAATTTATATGTGCCGCTGAAAAGAGTAAAACATTGGCACAAAAGGGCGCACTAATCCCTCTAATAATACACAGATATGGAGATGGTATCATGAAAAGTGCCACATTTCAAGGCAAAAAATTATGAAAAATGTATGAAATCTCAAGCCTGCGCAATATATGCAAAACATTTTATGTAAATCACAACATTTTGTGTTTTTGTTTACATAAAATTTTTAAGAAAAAATGCATAGCCTTTAAAGGCTATGCATTACTCTGAAGCTTCTTTCATCTTCAACTAACGGAATGTCTTTGTAATCGATGTCGTCTATGTGGACGAAGCTTCCGGCATCGATCTCACCGAGGAATCGGGAAATGAGTTCCCGCTCGCCCTGCACTTCAAGCTCCACTCGCCCATCATATAGATTTCTAACATATCCGGTAAGTCCGAGTCCCTTTGCAGCGTAGTTTGCTCTATAACGAAAGCCTACGCCCTGAACCTCGCCGGATACGATCATGTGTCGTCTAATAATCATCTTTATAATCCTGATTCATTTATTTCCTGCTTACATACAGGATATTACTGAAGTAGAAATTATCATTCTTCTTTACATATTCAAGATACTCATCGAAATTGATGTAATACTTTTTACCCCAGGAGGATATCTCAAGAAAAGTATGCTCTCCCTCTTCTACTCCGGTTACTGTAACATAGTGATCCTTTGTTTTCGTTACAGGTTTAAA
The DNA here is from genome assembly GCA_017619835.1 of Eubacterium sp. Classification (GTDB taxonomy): domain Bacteria; phylum Bacillota; class Clostridia; order Lachnospirales; family Lachnospiraceae; genus Eubacterium_Q. Next base: position 20,414 of record JAFZRN010000004.1, on the reverse strand, counting down.
GACCGTTCGTCCCTTATCGTCTTTTCTCTTATTGTAGAAGCGCACCTTTTCCTTCCGGAAGAAACCGGGACCGATAGCGATTATGACCGGGATATCATTTCCAAGCATCTCCTTAATTCTTTCAAGAAGTTTCGAAGGCCTTACTGCCCACCTGGCATGATACTTATAACCGGTATTCTCTCTTATCTCTTTTCTATGGAAGAAAAGATAAAGATTGATACCTAGCGCAAGAAGGATCCCCGATAACCCGAGCTTCGGGAAAATATGAAAATAACGCTTCTCGAGGCGACGTAAGAATGATATATATATATCCTTGGTAATGAGACTGTTTTTCTCTGATCTGTCATTCGGAATGATATCATTTCCAAGGATATGAAGAAGCAGATCCGCAGCCCCTACAAGTCCGCAGCCGTAGCCCTCGATGGCACGTCCCTTCCACTTCATGCCGATATCCTTGAACCACTCCTGACTGCCGCCGAAGGAGCCTTCTATATTTATATACTTTTTTCCAAGTCCTGTATATTTCATATACGTATAATAATTTGATTCCTCGAAAGTGTCAAATAAAAACAAGCGGCTTTTGACACCCGCCCTGTAATATGCTAAACTGTGGGCTGGAATAATTATCTGGAGGAAAAGCAATATGATCGAGCAGCTTTCAATTTTTGCCCAGAATACCAAGGGCAGCATGGTTGGTCTGACAAAGCTTGTGTCAGATGCCGGAATAGATATCTATAATGTAGTAACCAACGACAGTGCCGAATTCGGTATCGTAAGAATGCTTGTTACCGAGCCCCAGAAGGCCTGTGATATACTTACTGAGAATGGGTATATGTGTAAGCTTAATAAAGTAATCGGTGTAAAGATATCCGACGAGGTCGGAAGTCTTACCAACCTGCTTCAGGCTATAACGGACAGTAACATCAATATTGATTATCTCTATGTTTCATACAGCAGAGATTCAAAAACTCCTCTTGCCGTAATCCACGCTCCAAGCTATGCGGAGGTTGAGGTATGCCTCAAGGCTCGTGGATATGAAATAGTGGAATAACAAAAATCGCTCCCTTAAAGGGAGCAATTTTTGTTTTAAACCAACTCAGCTAATTCAAGTAACAGTTCTTTTGTCTTTGGCCATCCGAGGCAAGGGTCTGTTATGGACTTTCCATAGATACCCTCTCCTATCTTCTGAGCACCGTCTTCGATATAGCTCTCTGTCATAAGACCTTTTACTATTCCTTTAATATCACCTGATACATGACAGCTATGGATTACATCCTTTGCAATACGTATCTGCTCAAGATACTGCTTGTTTGAATTTGCATGATTTGTATCAACAATGATTGCAGGATTCGAGAGATCTCTCTTCTGATACTCTTCATATACAGCTCTGAGATCTTCGTAATGATAGTTCGGCTTGCTATGTCCGAGGTTATCGATATATCCACGCATGATGCAGTGTGCAAATGGGTTTCCTTCACTTCTTACTTCCCAGCCTCTGTAAATGAATTCCTGAGGTGACTGTGCTGCAGTTACCGCATTCATCATAACCGAAAGGTCTCCACTGGGGGGATTCTTCATTCCTACCGGAATACCAACACCCGAAGCAACAATACGATGCTCCTGATCTTCAACAGAACGAGCACCTACTGCGATATATGAAAGAAGATCGGAAAGGTATCTGTGGTTTCCGGGGTAAAGCATTTCCTCGGCACAGGTAAAGCCTGTTTCCTTTACAACTCTCGTATGCATTCTTCTTATTGCAACTATACCGTTAAGCATATCCTCATGACCTTCCGGATTCGGCTGGTGGAGCATGCCCTTATAGCCGGTTCCCGTTGTACGTGGCTTATTGGTATATACACGAGGGATGATAAATATCTTATCAGCGATCTGATCCTGAACCTCACGAAGTCTGTGCATGTAATCTACTACTGCTTCTTCGTTATCTGCTGAACAGGGACCGATGATCATGATAAACTTATCACTCTTACCCGAGAAGATATCCATGATCTCCTGATCGCGGGTTTCCTTGATCTGCTTGATCTCATTTGTGATAGGATATTCTTCCTTTATTTCCTGGGGTGTGGGGAGTTTGCGAATAAATTGCATTTGCATTTCCATTGTGTTTTACCTCATTTCTGATATAAGCCTTCCATAAAGAAGGCCAATAAAGTATATCACTTTAGCCGAGTAAAGTAAATAAGTATTGTTGCGAATCTAAGACCTCGATCACACAACTCCGCTGCTACGCAGCTCTACCCTTGCTTCGCAAGTAGTTGTGTGACCGTTCTCTTAGATTCTTATGAATACAGAAATGCAAAAGCGACGTCCTGCAAGTAAACTTGCATACGTCGCTTTGCATTTCTGTATTCGCAACAATACTTTATCTCTTCGAGAACTGTGGAGCTCTACGTGCTCCCTTGAGACCGTACTTCTTTCTCTCCTTCATACGAGGATCTCTTGTAAGATATCCTGCCTTCTTGAGGATCGGTCTGTAGTCATCACTTGCTTCGCAAAGTGCTCTTGCGATACCGTGTCTGATTGCACCTGCCTGGCCGGTAAATCCGCCGCCATATACATTTACATTTACATCAAACTTTCCTTCAGTACCGGTTACTGCGAAAGGCTGTCTAACGATAACCTTAAGTGTCTCAAGACCAAAGTACTCTTCAACGTCCTTCTTATTAACTGTAATCTTTCCTGTTCCAGGTGTTACATATACTCTGGCAACAGAACTCTTTCTTCTACCTGTTCCGTAATATCTTGTAGATTTAGCCATTTAAAGTTCCCTCCTTCTTAGTACTTGATCTCAAGGCTTTCAGGCTGCTGTGCCTGATGCTTGTGATCCGGTCCTGCATATACAAAAAGCTTCTTGTACATCTGTCTTCCAAGAGGTCCCTTTGGAAGCATACCCTTTACAGCATGCTCGATAACAAATGTAGGGTTCTTTGCAAGCTTCTCTTTAAGAGTAGCTGACTTGATTCCTCCAACATAACCTGAATGTGTGTAATAAACCTTATCATTCAGCTTGTTTCCGGAAACCTTAATCTTCTCTGCGTTGATTACGATCACATAATCACCTGTGTCCATGTGAGGTGTGTAGGTAGGCTTGTTCTTACCTCTTAATACCTTTGCAACCTCTGATGCAAGACGTCCAAGTGTCTGTCCTTCTGCATCAACGATGTACCATTTTCTTTCAATGGTTGATGCTGTAGCCATATAGCTCTTCATCTTTTGTTCCTCCTTAATCTTTGGACAGCCTCACGACCATCCGATTCGTCTGCAGCCATATACTGCAGAGTAGTCTACTCTGGTAATACTTCCGAATGTCCGGTCCGGAAAATATACCGGTTTCGACTCCATTATCTACCGTTGTGTTCCCTTGAAAATGCTCCCAAGGTCGCACAGATACTTATATTAACCCTAATTGGGATGTGTGTCAAGTAAATTTAGCCAAAATTTCTTCAGAAACCTGTCTTCTCGTAAGACTTCTATCCATGGCGCTCTTTCCGATGTATCTGTGGGCTTCGTCTTCACTCATGCCCTCTTTCTCGACAAGGATAAGTTTTGCTCTGTTTACGATCCTTATCTCTTCCATCTTATCTTCAAGTGTAGTAACCTTTTTAGCGGCCTTTTTAAACTTCTCTCTGAAAGCAAGAACTATCCTCACACTGTTATCAAGGCTCTTCGGAGTCAGCGGTTTGGGGATTGTGATGACTCCGTAATCAATCACACGTGATGTGACCTCTCCTTCTACCTCTCCGGGCACGGCAAGAAGAACGCTGGAAGTATAGCGTTCATTTACATCCATAGCAAAGTCAACGCCCATCTCATCCGGCAGCGGAGAACTTACAAGCACAATATCATATGCACTTTCAACAAGTTCCCTTTTTGCCTGAGAGGCGCTATGAGCAACTTCTATTCTGTTGAATCTTCCCTTGGGAAGAACCTTTTTGATAAATGTAACCAGCTGCTCGGAGCTTGACACAATAAGAATGGAGTAGCTGGTCTCGAAGCTTTTCTGCATATGATAATTCCTACTGTGTTACGTAAAGATCTATTATCTCCTTAGGAAGGATAGAGCTTATGAATTCGCTCTTGCTTGCAATCTTGCTGGCTTCCCTTATGGACTGAGGAAGAAGTACACTGTCCTCATCCAGCTCCTCGGGAAGTGAAAGCTTATTCTCGATACCGTAAAGTCCGGCATAGATAAGAAGCGCATGAACAAGGTAAGGGTTACTGAGTCCGTCAGGAGATCTCAGCTCCGCTCCCGAATGACCTCTGTAGTCGGTTATGCACATAAGCTCGGAGCTTCCTGCCTTGGACCAGTTAACTCTGTCCGGAGCAGTCGAATTACCGAATCTTGCATAAGACGCATCTGTCGGGTTCAGGAAAAGCGTGATGTCGCGGATCTTGGAAATGATTCCTGCAGCCGCATATTTAACGACGTCATTTCCATCCTTATCTTCTGCAAATATATTGATGTGATAGCCGTTACCGGGCTCCTCTGCAATCGGAACCGGTGAAAAGTCAGCCACGAGGCCGTTTCTGTCAGCCACCGTATTAACTACCATTTTAAATGTCGTCGCCTGATCTGCTGCCTTCAGAGCCTTTGCATAGTGGAAATCGATCTCGTTCTGTCCGGGACCTCTTTCATGGTGAGACCTCTCGGGCTCGAGACCCATTTCTTCTATAGTAAGGCAGATCTCTCTACGGATGTTCTCCCCTCTGTCAAGCGGAGCGATATCAAGATATCCCGCATTGTCATAAGGGATCTTGGTATTATTGCCGTCATCATCCTTCTTGAAGAGATAGAACTCAAGCTCGGAACTGAACCTGAATTCAATGCCTGCTTCCTCGGCCTTTTCGATAGCCTTTTTAAGGATAGCTCTGGTATCAGCCTCGAAGGGCTTTCCGTCTGCCGTATAGACATCGCAGAACATTCTCAGAACTCTTCCGCTGTCCGGTCTCCAGGGGAGAACAGAAAGAGTTGTGGAGTCCGGCCTTAAGAAGAGGCTTGCATCCTCACAGCCCTCGAATCCTCGGATCGCTCTTGCGTTGATGGGGATACCCTCCTCAAATGCTTTCTTAAGCTCACCCGGAAGTATGGAGATATTCTTCTGCACACCAAAAGCATCCCTGAATGCTAGTCTTATAAACTTGGCATCCTCTTCCTCAATATATTCCATTATTTCTTTATCTGTATAATTCATATCTTCATCCTCATTATGTGACAAACAGTTCAGATCTGTTTGTCACCTATATCGTAGATATACGTGGTGTTATATCTTCAAGTACATCCAGCAGTATCCTCACCGTATCAAGTGACGTGAATATCGTGACGCCGTTCATTATAGCGCATCTTCTTATTGCAACTCCGTCCTCATAGTGAACGCCCGAGAGGATTGCTCTTGTATTGATGATGTAGCTTACATATCCTGCCCTTATGGACTTAAGCACTTCGTCGCTTCCGTTACTCAGCTTGCCGCGGATACGTGTCCTGATGCCATGCTCCTTAAGGAAATCGCCGGTTCCGACAGTGGCCTCGATATTGAAGCCCAGCTCATAGAATCTTCTTACAAGCGGAAGAGCTTCCTCCTTATCCTCATCGGCAAGAGTAACCATTACGGTTCCGTACTCCTTCATCTTGATCCCGGATGCCTGCAGAGCCTTGTAAAATGCTCTCTTAAGACTTCTATCATAACCGATCGCTTCGCCGGTCGACTTCATTTCCGGTGAAAGATATGCATCCATACCGTTCAGCTTTTCGAAGGAGAAGGCCGGAGCCTTTACATACCAGAACTTCTTCTCCAGAGGAGCGATATCCACGAAGCCCTGATCTTTAAGGCTTTCGCCCAGCATTACCTTTGTCGCGATCTCAACCAGCGAGTAGCCCGTTGACTTCGAAAGGAAAGGAACACTTCTCGAAGCTCTCGGATTAACCTCGATTATGAATACGTTATCTTCCTTATCCACAATGAACTGGATATTGAAGAGTCCGACAATTCCGATCCCGAGACCGAGCTTTCTGGTATATTCCTCGATGGTCTTCTTAACCTTTTCGGAGATCGAGTACGGAGGGTATACGCTGGTACTATCTCCCGAGTGAACGCCGGTCCTCTCAACGAGCTCCATGATTCCCGGAAGGAATACATCGGTTCCGTCGCAGATGGCGTCGACCTCGACCTCTTTTCCTACTATATATTTATCGACAAGAACCGGACGGTCCTCGTCCACCTCAACTGCGGTCTTAAGATAATGCCTCAGCATCTCCTCGTTTGCAACGATCTCCATTGCCCTTCCGCCGAGAACGAAGCTCGGACGAACAAGTACGGGATAACCGATCCTTGCGGCAGCCTCGACACCACTCTCGATATCGGTAACGGCCTCGCCCTTCGGATGAGGAATATCCAGCTCCTCGATAAGGGCTTCAAAAGCATCTCTGTCTTCAGCCTTGAAAATGGCTTCACAGTCGGTACCGATTATATTGACCCCCATCTTCTCGAGAGGTTCTGCCAGGTTGACAGCGGTCTGCCCTCCGAGAGATGTGATGACTCCGAGAGGTTTTTCCATCTCAACGATGTTCATTATATCTTCAACAGTTAGCGGCTCGAAGTAGAGCTTATCAGCCGTCGTATAATCTGTCGATACCGTCTCTGGGTTATTGTTTATAACGATAGCTTCATAGCCGCATTCATGGATCGTCCTTACGGCATGAACTGTTGAGTAATCGAACTCAACACCCTGACCGATCCTGATAGGACCCGAACCGAGAACTATAACCTTCTTGTTATCGGAAACTATCGATTCATTTTCTTCTTCATAAGTTGAATAGAAGTAAGGAACGTAGCTCTCAAACTCGCTCGCGCAGGTATCGATCATCTTATAGACAGGTCTTATATCATAAGCCTTTCTCAGCTTGTAGATATCCATCTCCGTGCGGCCCGTAAGCTCGGCGATATATGAATCCGAGAAGCCCATCCGCTTTGCTTCGTAGAGGATTCCCTTATTGATATCCTTATTCTCCATTATGTCCTGACCGATAAGCTCAAGACGTTTTTCGAAATCAACTATCTTCTTTATCTTATCCAGGAAGAACATATCTATCTTTGTTCTGTTATAGATATTCTGAAGGTCGGTGCCAAGCCAGATGAGCTGGGAAATGGCGTAGATCCTGTCATCTGTTCCGTCCTCTATATATTTAAGAAGCTTTTCCTCTGCCTCCTTCTTATTCTCGGGAGCAGATTTATCAGAAAGATTCTTTACATCGAACTTTTCAAGATGGATATGATTCTTTCCATCCTCAAGAGATCTGATGGCCTTAAGAAGACTCTCTTCCATAGTCCTGCCGACACTCATCGTTTCTCCTGTTGCCTTCATCTGTGTCGAGAGAACATTTGATGCAAGAGTGAACTTATCGAATGGGAATCTCGGCATCTTGGTAACTACATAGTCAAGTGCAGGCTCGAAGCATGCAGGTGTGTTTGCAAGAGGGATCTCATCGAGGTTCATTCCTACTGCTATCTTTGCGGATACTCTTGCAATCGGATAACCGCTTGCCTTAGATGCAAGTGCAGAGGATCTTGAAACTCTCGGATTAACCTCTATTACATAGTAGTTAAATGACTGCGGATCGAGAGCGAACTGAACATTACATCCGCCCTTAACTCCGAGTGCCCTGATTATTCTTAGAGCACTGTCACGCAGCATATGATATTCCTTATTGGTAAGAGTCTGGCTCGGTGCAACTACTATGGAGTCACCTGTATGGATTCCGACGGGATCGAGGTTCTCCATGTTGCAGACTGTGAGGGCCGTATCATTTGCATCCCTCATCACCTCATACTCTATCTCTTTATAACCCTTGATACTCTTCTCGACCAGAACCTGATGAACCGGTGAAAGGGCAAGGGCATTCTTCATCATGCTTTCCATCTCTTCGGGGTTGTTGGCAAAACCTCCGCCAGTTCCTCCGAGGGTAAATGCCGGCCTTAAGATAACCGGATATCCGATCTCTTCTGCCGCTGCTTTTCCTTCTTCAACAGAATATGTGATGACTGACGGAACAACAGGTTCGCCGAGCTTTTCACAGAGCTCCTTGAACTGCTCACGGTCTTCGGCACATTTGATGGAAGCTGCATCTGTTCCGAGAAGCTCGATCTCACACTCTTCAAGAACTCCCTTATCATAGAGCTGCATTGCAAGATTGAGTCCGGTCTGTCCTCCTATTCCGGGTACTATCGCATCCGGTCTCTCATAACGGCATATCCTTGCCATATATTCAAGTGTCAGGGGCTCCATATATACCTTGTCCGCAACCATGTTGTCAGTCATTATCGTAGCGGGATTTGAGTTCGCAAGTATTACCTCATAACCCTCCTCTTTAAGAGCAAGGCAGGCCTGGGTTCCTGCGTAGTCAAACTCTGCAGCCTGGCCGATAACGATGGGGCCTGAGCCGATGACAAGTATTTTGTGTAAATCTTCTCTCTTAGGCATTTTTATTTCCTCATATTTGTTATGAATCTATCGAAAAGGTAAGTGCTGTCCTGGGGACCCGGTGCACTCTCGGGATGATACTGAACCGAGAATACCTTATCCTTATCACAGCAGAGTCCTTCAACTGTGTTATCAAGCAGATTGATATGTGAAACCTCAAGTCCTGTTCCCTCCACCGAATCGCTGTCTACAGCGTAGCTATGGTTCTGGCTTGTTATCTCGATCTTGCCGGTCTTCAGATCCTTGACGGGATGATTGCCGCCACGGTGACCGAATTTAAGCTTATAGGTCTTTGCTCCGTAAGAAAGCGCGATAAGCTGATGACCGAGGCATATTCCGAAAAGAGGAACCTTTCCTTTTATATACTTCAGGGTCTCGATAACCTCTTTTACATCCTCCGGATCTCCGGGACCGTTGGATATAAAAACACCATCCGGCTTCATTTTGAGGATTTCCTCACCGGATGTATCATATGGAACGACTGTTACATTACAGCCGTGATTTCTAAGTTCGCGAAGAATATTGGTCTTCATTCCGCAGTCGATAGCAACTACGTTGAATTCGGGATTCGGAGTCCTTAAGTACCATCTCTTTTTGCAGCTGCATTTCTTGACTGCATCACGTTTCAGCTCGGTATTCTTAAGAATCTCAAGTCCTTCTTCAAGAGATGTATATGCGCTGGTTATCAGAACCTTTCTCGAACCCTCGTCCCTTATGCTCCTTACAAGCTTCCTGGTGTCCACTCCATAGACGCCGGGGACATTGCTCTCTTCGAGGAGCTCTGACAGAGTCCTTGTGAAACGGAAGTTTGAAGGAGAATCATTTACCTCCCTTACTATAAGTCCGCCAAGGTTCTGCATCTTACTCTCAAAATCCTCATCGGTAATTCCGTAATTTCCTATCAGCGGATAGGACATTACCACGGCCTGATAAGTGTAGGACGGATCAGATACGATCTCCTGATAGCCCACCATGGACGTATTGAAGACGATCTCACAAACAGCATCACGGTCAGCGCCGAAGGCAAATCCATAATACTCGCTTCCATCCTCCAGGATCAGTTTTCTGTTAAAATTACTCATCTTTCCGACAGCCTCTTTTCAAATCTGTTTTTACTAACAACCTCGGGTACCTTTGTCTCATAATGTCCGCTGAAGCAGGCATTGCAATAGTTATCATGACCGACAAGACGGCTCAGGGACTCCATCGGAAGGTAACCAAGTGTATCCACACCTATTATCTCTGCTATTTCCTCCACTGTGTGGTGACATGCGATAAGGTTTTCCCTTGTATCGATATCCGTACCATAATAACACGGATTGGTAAATGGTGGCGAGGAAATTCTCATATGAATTTCTCTTGCCCCTGCTTCGCGAAGAAGCTTTACTATCCTGCCGCAGGTTGTACCTCTTACGATCGAGTCATCCACAAGCACAACGCTCTTTCCTTTAACGGTCGAGCTTATCGGATTCAGTTTGATCTTGACCTGTGAGTTTCTCTCGTTCTGCGTGGGTGAGATAAATGTACGGCCGATATATTTATTCTTGATAAATCCGATCCCGTAAGGTATTCCGGAATATCTCGAATAACCAAGTGCGGCGTCCAGTCCCGAATCGGGAACACCGACTACGACATCGGCATCTACGGGATGTGTCTCAGCCAGGATCTCTCCTGCCTTCACTCTTGCCGAGTGTACGGAAATGCCGTCGATGACGGAATCCGGTCTGGCAAAGTAGATATATTCGAATATACATATCTGTCCTTTTTTCGTATCGCAGAAATCCGTAAAGCTCTTTATTCCTTCTTTAGAAAAGACCATTACTTCACCGGGTCTTACGTCTCTTACGAATTCCGCTCCCACCGCTTCGAGTGCACAGCTCTCGGAGGCTATTATATACCTACCGTCAACTGTTTTTCCATAGCAAAGTGGACGAAATCCGTGAGGATCTCTTGCAACGATAAGTTTCTGCGCCGACATCAGTATAATCGAGTACGCTCCTTCGAGATGTTTCATGGTCTCGAGAACTGCCGCTTCGATAGACGGAGTCTTAAGTCTTTCCCTTGTAACAATGTAAGCTATTATCTCCGTATCAGAGGTCGTATGGAATATAGCACCGCTCAGCTCGAGCTGATTTCTTAACTCGAAGGCATTGCTGATATTTCCGTTATGGGCAAGTGCCATCTTACCTTTCTGATGATTTACCTCGATAGGCTGACAGTTATGACGGCTGTTTCCTCCGGTGGTACCGTAACGGCAGTGGCCTACGGCCATATTTCCTTCGGGAAGCTTTGCAAGACTGTCCGAATCGAAGACTGTGCTTACCTGTCCGATGTCCTTACGCGAGAAGAAGAGACCGTCATCATTAACAACGATCCCACAGCTCTCCTGTCCTCTATGCTGCAGGGCATAAAGTCCGTAGTAAACATCCCTTGCAACATTTGTGATAGTCGGAGAATACTCTCCGAACACACCACATTCTTCATGTAATTTTGTATCAGTTAATAACATAATCTATATCCTTTAATGATTTATTCTACCTCAAGTGCAGTCTTTACAAACTCACGGAAAATAGGATGCGGGCGGTTAGGCCTTGACTTGAATTCCGGATGGAACTGAACTCCGAGATAGAACGGATGATCTTTAACCTCAACGGTCTCAACCAGCTCTCCGTCCGGTGACTGTCCCGATATGACAAGTCCGCTTTCGATAAGAACCTTTCTGTATTCATTATTGAATTCGTATCTATGTCTGTGTCTCTCGGTAATGTCAAGTGATCCATAACATTTCTCCATAAGAGTGCCTGCGGTTATCTTGCATGGATAACTTCCGAGTCGGAGTGTTCCTCCCTTATCGATAGTATCCGACTGACCGGGCATGAAGTCGATAACCTTATTCTTGCAGAGTTCGTCAAATTCTCCCGAATGAGCATCTGTGATCCCTGCCACATCTCTTGCATATTCGATTACCGCGATCTGCATTCCGAGACAGATTCCGAAGTACGGAATGTTATTTTCTCTTGCATATCTTGCCGTGAGGATCATTCCTTCAATTCCCCTGCTTCCGAAACCACCGGGAACGATTATTCCCTGAAGCCCTTTAAGCTTTTCCTTATAATTCGATTCATTAATCTCCTCGGAATCGATCCACTCGATACATACATGAGCCTTAAGCGCAAAGCCCGAATGATTGAGCGCTTCCGCGATCGAAAGATATGCATCATGAAGCTGGACATATTTTCCTACAAGACCGATCTTAACCTCATGGCTTCTGTTTGCGATATCGCATACAAGATTCTTCCACTCTTCAAGATCGGGCTCCGGAGCATCAATCCCGAGCTCACGGCATACAACCTCGGAAAGCCCCGACTCTTCAAGCATAAGAGGGGCTTCATACAGATTAGGCAGTGTGCGGTTTTCGATAACGCAGTCTTCCTTAACATTACAGAACATTGATATCTTCTTGAAGATGGAATCCTCAAGAGGCTCGTCACATCTGAGTACTATGATGTTGGGGTTGATACCCATTCCCTGAAGCTCTTTTACGGAGTGCTGGGTAGGCTTTGATTTATGCTCCTCCGAACCGTGAAGATAAGGAACAAGCGTAACATGAATAAAGAGGCTGTTTTCCCTTCCCACCTCAAGGGATATCTGTCTTACAGCCTCCAGAAACGGCTGGGACTCGATATCACCGATAGTACCTCCTATCTCTGTGATGACAACATCCGCATCGGTCTCATTTCCCACTCTGTAGACAAATTCCTTGATCTCATTCGTGATGTGAGGGATCACCTGCACAGTGGAGCCGAGATACTCGCCGCGTCTTTCCTTATTAAGTACATTCCAGTAAACCTTACCGGATGTAAGGTTCGAATATTTGTTCAGATTTTCGTCAATGAACCTCTCATAGTGCCCGAGATCAAGATCCGTCTCGGCACCGTCTTCCGTAACGTATACCTCACCATGCTGATACGGGCTCATGGTACCCGGATCAACATTTATATATGGGTCAAGCTTCTGAGCTGCCACCTTAAGGCCTCTCGCCTTAAGAAGGCGGCCGAGAGAAGCTGCCGTAATTCCCTTTCCGAGACCGGAAACAACACCACCAGTTACAAAGATATATTTCGTCATATTCCCTCCTTATTCTTTTGCTTTTTTTCAAAAAAATGGGGCACTTCGAGTACTGTAACCCGAAGCGCCCTTGCCTCACATAATAATTTATTTTATTTACAAATATTAGTATATTACTTTATTTTATAAAGTCAAGACATTTTTTATATTTATCTTTTTTGATCATTCATTTTATTGTGTTTTGTAGAATTATTCAATAACGCATGGAGGCGAAAGTCTGATATTCCCCCACTTCTCCGCATTCCAAATCATCTCCTTGGTTGAAACACATTTCTTCTCAAATGAAAGGCCTTCTGCACATTCCAAATTTACAGTATTCCCATCCTCGGGGCAGTAATAAAATGTTAAAACAGTATTATATTTTCCTTCAACCAGATTAGAAATATCATATTTCAAAAGAACACTTTGCTGTTCTCCAGCTTTACCCGAAAGAAAGCCTTCCTTAAATGAAGTCGCAACAGCTCTTCCTTCAATTGTTCTGATTTCAAGACGAAATGAAACTCCTATTGAGTTCTCAAGATACTTAAATGATAGCTTCAGATATATGAACTCATCATCATAGAATATGGCATTATCCTTTCCTTCAAAGGCTACATTGAGAAGCTGGATTGCCTGTCTCTGCGGTCTTCCCACTCTGACCATACCTGTATAATCCAGAAAAGTAGCAGATGCAATATCGCTCTCAAGATAATGACTTATTGCATCTGAGGTTTCTCCATCATAACCAATTCTACCGTTTTGCAAAACTATACAACGACTACATAATTCCTTTACGGTAGGAAGCAGATGACTTACATAAAGAACCGTCCTCTGTTCCTGTGCAGCCAGCTCTTTCATTCTCGTAAGACATTTCTGTTGAAATGCCACATCACCAACTGCAAGAACCTCATCCATTATCATGATCTCAGCATCTAAAAAGGCAGCTACTGAAAAAGCCAGCTTAACATACATTCCGGATGAATAACGCTTCACAGGAGTATCAATAAACTGACCACATTCTGAGAACTCAATTATACTATCTATCTTTGAATCTATTTCATTGCGGTTCATACCAAGAATAGCACCATTCAGATATATATTTTCTCTTCCTGTCAGATCAGGATGAAATCCCGTACCAACCTCAAGCATGGATGCAATACGTCCATTATATGATATTGTACCGGTTGTTGGTGCGGTAATACGACAAAGGAGTTTTAACAGAGTTGACTTTCCGGCACCATTTCTTCCGATGATTCCCAGCGTTTCACCTTTTCTGATATCAAGATTTATATCTTTTAGTGCCCAGAAAGTATCACCCGTCTTGATTTCCGAAGAAACACCACCCTGATATATTTTGGTAGTAGGATCTTCCTGATGTTTCATACGAGCTCCAAATCGTTGAAGTTCCTCTTTCAGAGTTGTCTTTCCTATCACACCAAGTTTGTACTGTTTTGATACATCTTCAATTTTAATAATCTGTTCTTCCAAAATCGTGCACCCAATTAAATAAATATATCAATTAAATTATATCCATAAATGTTTTTTCAACTTTCTCAAAAAGTTTAATACCTAAAAACAAAAATATAAATGTGATTCCCCAGCTTATTGCATAATAAAATGCATTAAAATACCCTTCTCCAAAAAACGCATAACGGAAAATAACTATAACCATGGTAACAGGATTAAGCATATAAATATCCAGGTATTTTTCAGGTATAAGAGATAAACCATATGCTACAGGAGTACCATAAAGCCATAACTGCATTCCGAACTCCATAAGATGTATAAGATCTCTATATTTTATAGTAACAGAGGCAATGATAAGACCGAATGCAACCCCCATCAAAATCAGCTGAATTATTAGGAGCGGAAGCATAAAGATAAAACCGGTTATTCTTATCCCACTCCCGCCTCTAAGCAGAAAATACAGCCAGAAACAAAGAAACATGACAAAACGTATACCAAAAGAGATCAGATTTGAAAGTGCACATGAAACAGGCATTATAAGTCTTGGAAAATATACTTTCCCAAGTATCCTATAATTATTTATAAATGTATTGGCTATTCCGGTAACTGTTTGAGAAAAATAGGACCAGCAGATCGTTCCTGCCATATAAAAAAGAAATCCGGGAATCATAAGCTGATTTCCATCGACAGTTTTGTCAGAAATAGTAAGATGAGCAAGATTACCAAAAATCGCATTAAAAACAATCGTAGTTAAAAGAGGCTGAATGATTGCCCAAAGAGGGCCAAGAATCGTCTGCTTATATTTTACTACAAAATCACGCTTAACAAGGAGAAACGTAAGATCTTTATATTTATAAAAATCACTAATGCTTACCTTATTACTATTACTGGCTGTAATTACAGTTTTGTATCCCATGTTTTTTCATTCTCTACTTTTTATAATAATTTATTACTTATATCATTATCTATTTGTTCGAAAAAATGGTGAAAGGATATCTTTTCTTTAATATCTGTACTATAATCCTTTGTATTTCCAAACAAGAAATCATCAGGAATTTCATCCGGTTCATCAAATACAAACATATTACCCGGATCATATGAAGGATTATCCTTTAGAGCGGTGTTATCAGATATCAGCTTTTTACCAAGAATAACAGCTTCATTAACTCGAAGCGTATTTCCCGTACTTCCGCCCTGTGATATTTCTAATATAATCCTGCTTTCTGCTGTTTTCTTAAGATATTCTTGATAAGACATCCAGTCAGAAAATATAACCCCTGAAGGAAAATCATTTTTCTCATTTTCATTTACTTCATTCAGAAAAAAAGCGCATCTAAGGCCTCTTTTTGTAAAGCTATTCCAGGTTCGGATCACCATATCCTTACGGTCTTTTATTTTTCCTATAAAAATAACATCATATTTTATTTCCGAAGATAAATATCCTCCCGAAAAATCGGAAGCGGGAACATTACAGAGGTAAAGGTCATATTTTTTTGCTTCCAATGGATTAAACGAATAGATCATATCTACATACTGATTCTTTTCCTCATGATTAACCAGTTTTTCTAACAGGCTCCCTGGTGTTATAATATCCGTAACTACTATAATTACTTTAGAACCGGGAAAACATTTTTTTATCCGATTATATAAACCTTTTTTTATCATTCCGACATGATCCCGGTGTGTAATAAAACATATAGGCCTATCCGGATATTTCATTTTTTTAACTTTGTATCTGATCATTCTTATCAATTTATAAGAAAAAATCAGATAAACCGGATATCTTACAATTCGGGGTATCTTTCTACTAAAGCAAAGTTTTTTAAAAAAGCTGTTCACTACAGGATATTCAATGAATCCATAATAGTCAGACTCATCTTTATCATCGAACATCACACTATAATACTCTTCTGAGAAACATAGTATAAAATTATATTTTAGCTCATCTATCATTCATCAATACCTAATCGACACTTGAGTTCCGTAATGTATTTAAAAATTCTGAAGTCAGGCGCAGAACATCTTCTCTCTCTCATAAAGAAAACATCATCACCATGTGTCGGATAACCATAATATACATCACCCTTTATATCTTTATTACGATGCTCTTCATAAGTTTTCACAGCATAATGATTGAGCTGAATAGGAATTGGTCTTTTTTTTCTGCTCCAATAAAAATCACTTAAAGTAGTTTTATCATACATATCTACAGGAGGAAGAATCTTTTTTCCCGATTTTGTCCAAAGATAGTGGAACATTGATTTGTTTTTCTTACTATTTTCAAGATATTCAAAATCAGAATTAAAAAAACATTTTCCTTTATTATATAATTTTTCAGAAGCCACATAAAAATCTTCTATCACAAGACGTGACACATCTCTTCTCATCTTTCCTCCGGAGCCAAAAAATCTCCAGTAAATTAAAACGGCCGGACGATGAGAAAAACGATCAAGAAATGAAACTAGTGACTCTTCTTCAACAGGAACAATAAATTCATCCACATCTATAAAACCAATCCAGTCACTTTCACTCTGAAACCTGCGTATACAGTCTTCATAGCCCTTAACCTGTGCCTGCTGATGTGGCCACTTAATAAGTGTAACAATCCCATCTTTTATATAAGGTTCGACTACTTTTTCATAATCATCAGAAGAATTATTATCATATAAATAGAAATGATCAACACCTATCATCCGATGATATTCAATCCATTCTCTCAGGTAAACAGCCTCATCCTTAAACATAATACATAGAGAGATATGATACTTTCTCTTTTCCTTATGTCTGGGTTTTGAAGATTTTATTAAACATGTAAAAAAAAGATTCTCAGCTATAACCTTTAGCTGTCCACGAATACGGCGACCTCTTCGAGGCCGAAAATACGTAAATGTAGCATTTTCTTTTATAATTCTACTTTTCATATTCCAACACCTGTTAAATTATATGCTGATATCTCCTAAAAGATGAACAGAATCTGACATTATTTCCAAGGCAAGCCAGTTCATCCGGTCGAATTCCTCTTTTAAATAGCACATATGGAAGAAGCATCTGATCCCGGTAAGGATACTTCTCAAATAATTCCCACCAGGCTTCCATTATCTCTATACATTCAGACTGATTATGGTTTCTTACAATTACAGGGCATTCAAGAAGTCCATAATGGCTTGGCATATTTTCTTTTTTTAAAAATGCAATAAGATCATAAATGTATATTTTCGGAGCCTTATTCTGATCAAGGATAGCTCTTGCCTCATCATACACACAATCTCTAGAAACATGCTTATGAAATGAAGCCCCAACATCAGGCATACGATTGATAAACTCTGTAGGATCCGTAACCAAAGCAATATTTCCATCCAGATATACTGAAAAATTATAATCAGAAAAAAACAGATGTGGAAGCATTTTTACATATCGATTTTTCCTTATAGCATTCATTCCATCAAGTTTTTTTAGCATTTCTTCCGGAAGTATAAGTTTTTTCCACGCACTCCCCGAAGGAGGTTCAACAGTATCGCTTATAACAAAAAAATCACAATTATCCGGACAACACTTCGGTTCATAAAGAACATCATATTTTCCGAATATCACAGTATATACAGCAATCCTCTCCTCAGAAAAATAATTCGAAACTGTCATTTCCTTTTTCTTCCCATGTCTGAGAATTCTGAAAAGCTTTTCTTTACATAATCGAATTGTATTTCTGTACTGTCCGCTCATTAATGACTGAAAAATCCTACGATAATCGTCGTATTTATGAGTCCTCATAAGTTCAGCAATATTATCCTGTTTTAGTTTTTCAATTTTCGCGATATATTCCGCTTTGTTTTTACAAGAACTGTACATTAATATACCACCGAAATGTCAATAAAATATCTTAATTTATTTTTCCTCAAAAATTTCAATCAGCTTATCAATATGTTGTTTCATATTAAAATTTTCAACGCAAAAAAGTCTTGAATTCTTACCTAATTCTACTGCTATTTCAGGATCTGATATAAACTTAGACATTTTTTCAGCAAGATCCTTATAATTCTTTGTTTCGAAAAGAAATCCTGTTTCATTATCAATAACAAGTTCTGAAAGACTTCCTATATCAGAAGCAATTACCGGTTTTCCGTGTGCATATGCTTCAACAACCGTATTGGGCATATTTTCATACCAGATTGATGGACAGATAACGGCTATACAGTTATTAATTATATCATCCAGTTCTTTACCTTTTTTAAACCCGGTAAATACTATATTATCATTCTTCTTTTTATATTCTTTTATCTCAGAATAATTATTTTCTTCTTTTAAATCACTGAAATCACCGGTAATCAATAATTTATAATCAGAATTGTTTAATTCATTAAAAGCCTTAATTGCATAGATCAAACCTTTTGGTACGGACATTCTTCCGAAAAATAAAAAGTATTTTTTATTTTTATAGCATGGTTCAATTTTATCAGTATCAACAAATGAGGGAACAACAGTGATCATATCCTTTGAAACCCCTCCCTTTATCATTAACTGACGAGTGAAATTGCAGGTGCAGACAAACTGATCAACATCATCAAAGATCTTTGTGTTCGAATATATCTTCATCCCGATTACTCTGATCAACGTGCCAAAAAAAGAGCCTTTAATGATATGTACCCTCTTTACTGGACAACTGAACCGACCCCCAAAAGTTAGACCTATAAAATCTAACTTTTGGAGGTCGTTTTTTATGGGTAAAAGCAAGTATACCTACGAATTTAAAAAGCAAGTCGTCAATGATTATCTTAATAATGAAGGTGGGTACAGGTACATTACGGCAAAATATTCCGTGTCAGATAGGAAATTGGTTCGACAATGGGTTGCTAACTATAAAAAATATGGTGATAGTGGTTTATTTCGCTCACGAAAGAAGACAGTGTATTCTTTTAAAAAGAAATTAGATATTGTAGAATTATATCTATCAAGCGAACTCTCTTATCAGGAAATAGCTCTTCAGGAAGGAATCAAAAATCCTTCTGTTATTGCTGCGTGGGTTAATCGATACCGTATCGCTGGTCCTGATGCATTGAGGCCTCAAAAGAAAGGTAAGAATAAAACTTTGGATAAATCTAAGATAGATCGTAAATCTATAAAACCAGAAGAACACATTGTTGATACTAGTGCTGAACATGTAAAAGAACTAGAGGAAGAACTCCTTAAATTAAGAATCGAGAATGCCTTTTTAAAAGAACTGAGGAGACTGCGTTTAGAGGACGAGGAAAAAATGAGAGAACGGCGCTCATCATCAACAGCCTCCGAGGAGACTTCAGACTAAAAGACCTTCTCTCTTATACCGGAATGCCTAAAGCAACGTATATGTATTGGCAAAAAAGATTTGATAGAGAAAATCCGGACAAAGAAATCGAAGAAAAGATGCTTGCGATTCGAAAGATAAATAAAGATTACGGTTATCGTAGAATGTTAGGAGAACTAAAAAATCAAGGGTACTGTATCAATAAAAAGAAAGTACAAAGAATTATGCAAAAACTTGATTTGCAGGTTACATCATTTACTCGAAAAAGCCGTAAATATAGCTCTTATAAGGGTAAAGTTGGAACTATTGCCCCTAATAGAATCCGACGCCGATTTAACACACACATACCTCACCAAAAGATTACGACTGATACGACTGAATTTAAGTATTATGAGATTGATGTTAAAGGTCATATGACTATGCAGAAGCTCTACCTGGATCCATTTATGGATATGTGTAATGGTGAGATTATCAGTTTTGCAATATCAAAACACCCGTCTGCTCAAAATGTGATGGATGCGTTAGAACAGGCTATAGATGTAACATCTGATTGTCCATATCGCAGAACTTTTCACTCGGATCAAGGTTGGGCATATCAGATGAAAACTTATTCTCATCGTCTTAAGGAAGAAAGAATATTTCAGAGTATGTCCAGAAAAGGAAACTGTCACGACAACTCAGTTATGGAGAACTTCTTTGGTCTTCTTAAGCAGGAAATTTATTACGGAGTTGTTTATTACAGTTATGAAGAATTAAAATCAGAAATTGAGCGATATATAAAGTATTACAATGAACAAAGAATTAAAGAAAAACTAGGATGGTTAAGCCCTGTACAATACAGGCTTCGCCTCTTGGCTGCATAAAAATAGCGTAGCAGCCATAAAACTGCTACGCTTAAAAAGTCTAACTTTTTGGGGTCACCTCAAACCAGTAAGGAGGGTATTTTTATGCGTTATAGTTATGAATTTAAAAGAAAATGTGTTGAGATGTATTATCGTGGAGAATATCCAGAAACTCCCGAAGGAATAGGACTAGAACGATTTCACAGAAAGATACGTGAATGGGT
>JAFZRN010000033.1 GCA_017619835.1 Eubacterium sp. | reverse complement strand
TTCTTATTGGACAGAAGCTCTTTTCCAGAGAGGATAGCCCGTATCCTTTTGATGAAAAAGAAATCGAAGCCGGAAATAGATTTGCAAAAAGAATGGGGATTAATGAATTAAAGAATACAGTTTGAAGTACTTTATCTCGCAAGTTATCGTAGTAAGGAAAACAGAAAGTTACTGTTGCTAATACACCGGTAAATGGAATTATTATTTAATCAAAATGCCATTAACGACAACAAAAATACAACTCACAACAGATTATAACCTCTGATGATTTATCTGATGTAATATTTATACGAAAGATAAATAATACGCGAACAAATCGCAGAATAATAAATCGGAGGATATGACAATGAAAGAAAAAAAGGTTTTCTATTCGATAATCGGCATAGTTGCCACTATAGTACTACTGATACTTAATCTGATATGGAAGTTTTCACTGGGAGTTCCATTTTCGGCAATGAATAGTGGGAGACAAACAAATGTAATTGCTTCAGTGATTTTACTGGTTATTATGACAGGGCTCTTAATAAGAATTAATGTGAAGAAAAAGAAATAAAAAAACACGGCATTAAAGCGTCTATTGAAGAAATTCGTAGACGCTTTTTCTTCCTGCTATAGAAATCTTTCTTTATATATGATAGAATAACAAACTGTTATGAAATAAAAACGAAAAGAGGTTTACATAATATGAAACTCGGCATAATCGGTCTGCCGAACGTCGGCAAATCCACACTTTTTAATTCACTTACAAAGGCGGGAGCGCTCGCAGCGAATTACCCGTTTGCAACAATAGATCCGAATGTCGGAATTGTTCCGGTTCCGGATGAACGTCTTGATGTGCTTACGAATATGTATGACTCCGAAAAGACAACTCCGGCCGTTATCGAGTTTGTAGATATCGCCGGCCTTGTAAAGGGCGCTTCTAAGGGTGAGGGTCTCGGAAACCAGTTCCTTGCAAATATCCGTGAGTGTGATGCGATAGTTCACGTTGTAAGATGCTTTGAGGATCCGGATGTTGTGCATGTGGATGGCTCCATCGATCCGATCAGAGATATCGAGACAATCAATATCGAGCTCATCTTCTCGGATCTCGAAGTTCTTGAAAGAAGAATATCCAAGACGACCAAGCTTTCACGTAACGATAAGATGGCCGCAAAGGAACTTGAGTTCCAGAACAGGATCAAGGCTCATCTCGAGGCAGGAAATCCGGTAAGGACTTTTGAGATAAATGAGACCGACGACGATGAGAAACTCTGGATAAGAGATTATTTTCTTCTCACAGAGAAGAAAGTTATATATGCCGCAAATGTCGGTGAAGACGATATGGCTGATGATGGTGCTTCAAATGAATACGTTCAGAAGGTCCGCAAGTATGCAGCCGAGACGGATGCTCAGGTATTTACCGTATGCGCTCAGATGGAAGCAGAGATATCCGAGCTTGATGACGAGGAAAGAAAAATGTTTCTCGAGGATCTCGGACTTAAGGAGTCGGGACTTGATAAGCTCATTAAGGCAAGCTACACACTTCTCGGGCTTATCAGTTATCTTACAGCAGGTCCACAGGAGTCGAGAGCATGGACCATCACAGAAGGAACAAAGGCTCCTCAGGCAGCAGGAAAGATACACTCTGATTTTGAGAGAGGTTTCATCAAGGCAGAGGTGATCGCCTACGACGACCTTATCCGCGAGGGCAGCATGGCTGCAGCGAAGGAGAAGGGACTTGTTCGTCAGGAGGGCAAGGAATATGTCATGAAAGACGGAGACGTAGTTCTCTTCAAGTTCAACGTATAAATCAGCTTCATATATAAACATATATAAAAGGAAACGAAAATGAACGGAATCTATTTTCCCGGCCTGGGCATTTACTTTAAAAATGTCCTCTCGGGTTTTAATGTCTTCGGGGTCAGCATCAAGTTTTATGGCTTGATCATAGCCCTGGGATTCATAGGTGCATACCTGATCTCCGCAAAGGAAGGAAAGCGGACCGGGCAGGACCCCGAGCTTTATCTTGATCTCCTCTTAACCCTGGTCGTACCCAGCATCCTCGGCGCGAGAATCTACTATATAATATTCAATACGAAGGACTTCATCAAAGAAGGCATGAGCTTCGGCCAGATCCTTCTGGGGATGATCAATGTCCGAAACGGCGGACTTGCAATCTACGGCGGTCTTATCGCCGGCGCGATAACGATCTACTTCTTCGGAAGGCATAAGAAGGTCAGCTGGCTTCTTATCCTCGACACCATTACCATGGGAATCCTCTTCGGACAGATCATCGGAAGATGGGGCAACTTCTTCAACAGAGAAGTCTTCGGTGGCTACACGAACTCAATCTTCAGAATGGCCATACCGGTAGAGTATTACAGCACTTCATTTATGGACTATCTCACGAAGTCAGGCATAGTAACACAGGAAATGCTTTCGAACACGGAAGTTGTTAATGGAGTATCATGTATAACGGTACATCCTACCTTCATCTACGAAAGTCTGTGGAATGTACTTGTACTTATTATAATCCTGCTTTTAAGAAAGCATAAGAAATGTAACGGTGAGATATTTGCGTTCTATATGTTCTTATACGGAATCGGAAGACTCATTATTGAAGGAATAAGAACAGACTCACTTATGGCAGGTTCCTTCAGGATAAGTCAGGTGGTGGCAGTCCTCTGCATCGTTACATCCGTTGTTTTCATAGCAGCAAGCAGGAAAAAGCTGGCAAACAGCCCACAGATTGAAGAAAAAGTAGAACAAATCGAAGAAAAAACAGAAGAAAAAGCAGAAAACGAAGAAAAAATCGAAAAAGAAGATGAAATAGAAGAGGACACTACATCTAGTCCGGAAGAATAGAAGAAACATACATATAGTGCATATTTAGATCAGACCATTGGGATAACCCATCCCGATGGTCTTTTTTTTGTGCTTTTGGTGGATTATGTCGACAAAAAAACCTTGCATTTTGCAAAATTGTGGGTTAATATGAAAAGCAGGTGGGGGAAAGTGGCTCTTTTTCCCATACCAGACCCACAAAGTGGAGAGTTATCAACAAAAACAACACGTTTTCAACAAATTCAGCGAAAGGAGGAAATTAGATATGGTCTACAGCATGACCGGGGAATTCAGACATAACATCGATTCCAAGGGCAGACTTATCGTTCCTTCAAAGCTGAGAGATGCGCTGGGGTCTAAGATATACGTGACCATCAGTGTAGATAAATGTCTGAATATTTATTCCACGGAAGAGTTCGAGAAGTTCACTGAGAAGCTGGAGCAGATCGATACAAGTACAGAGAGAGGAAGAATGATCAAGAGATACTTCCTCGCAAATGCTACCGACTGCGAGCTGGACGCTCAGGGACGTATCATCATTCCGAATAATCTTAAAGAGTACGCAGGGCTTTCCAAGGAAGTTGTCATAGTCGGCAGCAAAGAGAAAGCAGAGATCTGGGACAGCGCAGTTTACGACAGCATGTATGTCGAGAATGGTCTTACCCAGGAAGACATCAACAAAGAGATCGAGCAGCTCGGACTTCAGTTGTTCTAATGACTTTAATCTAAAAGGGGTTTATCTGATATGGAATTTAAGCATATTCCGATCATGCTGGATGCAGTGCTTGATGGTCTGGATATCAAACCGGATGGCATATATGTGGATGGAACCCTCGGAGGCGCAGGTCATTCAAGCGAGATCGTAAAGAGGCTTTCCGAAAACGGAAGACTAATTGGAATAGATCAGGACGCAGATGCGATAAAAGCAGCCACAGAAAGGCTGAATAAATATACAAACGTAAATATTGTAAGAAGCAACTATGTGAATATCCGCTCTGTACTAAACGGACTTGGAATTGATAAGGTTGACGGGATACTCCTTGATCTCGGAGTTTCATCCTATCAGTTCGATAACATGGAAAGAGGCTTTTCCTACAGAGAGGATGCACCTCTCGATATGAGGATGGATCAGTCTCAGGACTATACGGCTCAGGATATCGTAAATGATTACAGCGAAGAAGAGCTTAGAAGGATAATCGGAACCTACGGTGAAGAAAAGTTCGCAGGCCGTATCGCTGCAAACATAGTTAAGGAAAGACAAAAGAAAAGAATAGAAACTACTTTTGAGTTAAATGAGATCGTAAAGGCTTCAATACCGGCAGCCGCAAGGCGTACCGGAGGAAATCCTTCAAAGAGAACCTATCAGGCACTCCGTATAGAACTTAACAGAGAGCTTACGGTTCTGGAGGAAGCACTTGATGACATGATAGATCTTCTAAGTGATAAAGGAAGACTTGCAATCATCACCTTCCATTCACTGGAAGATCGTATAGTAAAGAACGCATTTAAGACGGCTGAAAATCCCTGTATATGCCCTCCCGAATTCCCTATCTGTACATGCGGGAGAAAGCCTAAGGGGAAAGTGATAACAAGAAAGCCGATAACAGCAGATGAAAAGGAGCTTGAAGCGAACCCGAGAAGCAGCAGTGCCAAGCTGAGGGTATTTGAGAAGAAAGCTTAGTTGAGGGAGAGAATATGGCTAGAAGAGCAAGTGAAATGTACTACGTAGACGGTAGTACAGTAAGAAAGGTTGCAGCACCTGCTCCCAGAAGAGTAGAGCAGCCCGTAAGAAGAAAAAAAGCAAAAACATATCGTAAGTCAGCAGTTACCGCTGAGAAGTCACTGGGCTTCGATCTCGGATACATGCTGGTTCTTTCAGTGATGCTCATTCTCATGATCGTATCATGCGTAGTCATGCTTTCGGTTCAGGGAAATGTCGAGACCAAGGAAAAGAACATCGAGTCCCTCCAGAGACAGCTCGAATCTGTTCAGGCAGATAACGATGCATTTGAGGATTCACTCAACAACATGTATTCAATGGATGATATATATACTATTGCAACAGGCGAGTTAGGTATGATATATTCTCAGAACGGACAGATCATCCGTTACGAGAAGCAGGAGGACGATTACGTAAAACAGTATTCGGATGTTCCGAAAACAGTAGATTAGCATAGAAGCATTTGGTTTTTACTATGGGTAGAAGAATAGTGCGAAAAAAGAAGAGGCGAGTTTTTACAGGGAGGATGCGTAAGCGTCTTCTCTTCTTGCTTTTAGTGTTCAGTATGATTTTTGTGGTCATAGTGGGCGCAATCGTGTATTACAACTTCGTCCGCGGAGACAAATATTCCCAGAAGGTTCTGAGCCAGAATAACTATGAGAGCATAACCGTGCCATTTAAAAGAGGCAACATTTATGACTGCAACGGCTCAATCCTCGCAACCAGCAACAAGGTATATAATCTTGTGCTCGAGCCCAAGAATATCCTCTCAAGCGAGAAGGTGGAAAGGGCGACAAGGGAAGCTCTGAATAAGTATTTCGGTATCACGGATTCGGAAATGAATGACTACCTCAGGGACAGTGAATCCTGGTATAAGGTCGTAAGAAAGAAACTGACCTACGATGAGGTTAAGGATTACCAGGCATTTATCAAATCCGGTGAGGGCGGACTCGTATCGGGAGTAAGACTTCAGGACGAATATGTAAGAAGCTATCCCAATAACGAGCTGGCATGCCATATGCTCGGCTTCGTGGTAAGCGGAAACGAGGGCATTGGCGGAATCGAGGGAAGCTACAATTCTTACCTTAACGGTCAGAACGGAAGGACCTATTCCTATCTCGGAGCAAACTACAATCTTCAGAAGAGTCTCGAGACCCCGGTTGACGGTGACAGTCTCGTTACGACGATAGATACGGAAACCCAGAGGATAGTTCAGAAGAACTGTGAGGAATTCATGGCAGAGATGGGTGCGAAAAATATGTCCGTTCTTGTTATGAATCCGAAGAACTGCGAGATCCTCGCACTCTACAATTCACATCAGTTTGATCCCAATAATGCATATTCAATGGTGCCGACAAAGTATCAGTTCAAGGATGCTCTGGGCATGTCGGACGAAGCCTTTAAGTCGATGGCTGATGCCATGGATGATGAGGAGAAGCTTAAGGCACTTAATGATCTCTGGAGAAATTTCGTAATAAGTGATTCCTTCGAGCCCGGTTCAACTTTCAAGCCATTTACCATATCGGGAGCGCTTGAGGATGGAGTGATCACCGGCGACGAGTCATTTTACTGCGACGGAATCCAGCATATAGCCGATTATGATATCAAGTGCCATAACGTTTACGGTCACGGCATGTTAAATGTCTCGCAGGCTCTTGAGTACTCATGCAATGACTGCCTGATGCAGATCGCGGCTCTCGAGGGTTCTTCGATATTCGATAAATACCAGGTGCTTTTCGGCTTCGGCCAGAAGACCAATATAGATATATCCGGTGAGGCAAGTGATGAGGATCTGTATTCCATGATCTACCATGAGGATACACTGAATCCCGTTGAGCTTGCGACCTCATCCTTCGGTCAGGGCGTTACGGTTACGATGATGCAGCTGGGTACGGCATTCTGTTCGGTAATCAACGGCGGATATTATTACCAGCCTCACGTTGTTAAGCAGATACTTGACTCGGATGGTAACATAGTTGAGAGCTATGACAAGATCCTCGTAAGAAGGACGATCTCCAACGATACCTCCGACAAGATGAAGCAGATCCTTAAAGAGGTTGTAGAGGAAGGTACCGGAAAGAAGGCTATCGTAGAAGGCTATGAGATCGGTGGAAAGACCGGTACGGCCGAGAAGCTTCCGAGAGGAAACGGCAAATATATCCTTTCCTTCATCGGTTTCTCACCCGTAAGTGATCCCCAGGTTGTCATCTACTGCGTAGTTGATGAGCCGGGGGCAGATGATCAGTCAAGCTCCGGAGCAGGAACGATCCTTTTCAACAAGATCGCAGAAGACCTGCTTCCGTATATGAATATATATAAGACCGGCGATGCCACAGAATCGGACGGCATCGGTATGGATGAAGTTGCTACACCAGTATTCGAGGGAGAAGCTCCCGAGATAAGTGTGGCAGGAAGTACGCCGGAAGAAAACCAGTCCGACCAGCCGACCACCGAAGAAGGTGAAGGTGAAGAAAGCGAGGGTGAAGGCGATGGAACCGAGTCAGATGATACTTCGGAGGGAAATTAATGAAAGGTAAGTATGTAATAGTAGCAGGAGCAGGAAAGAGCGGGATTGCCGCTACGGGTCTCCTTTTAAGAAACGGAGCAAAGGTTACTCTCTATGACGGTAACGCCGAGCTTGACCGTGAGAATATCTTTAGTAACTTTTCGGCAGGTGGAAATGTCGAGGTTGCCCTGAGTGAACTGACAGATGAGATCCTGGAGAATGCGGATCTCTTCGTAATAAGCCCGGGTATCTCACTTGAAGCTCCTTTTGTTGAAAAGGTTAAAGAAGCCGGAATCCCCATCTGGGGTGAGATCGAGCTTGCATATTACTTCTGCAAGGGTAAGATCGCTGCAATCACGGGAACCAATGGAAAGACAACGACCACGACTCTTGTGGGCGAGATCTTCAAGACCTACACACAGGACAGTCTTGTTGTAGGTAATATCGGACTTCCCTTTACGCGCTTTGCGGATAATACGACAGACGAGACATTTATCGCAGCAGAGATAAGCTCCTTCCAGCTTGAAACGATCCATGACTTCAGGCCTCATGTATCGGCGATACTTAACCTGACTCCGGACCACCTTAACAGGCATCATACATTTGAGAATTATATAGACGCGAAATTCCAGATCGGTGCTAATCAGACCGACGAGGATTATATGGTACTTAACATGGACGACCCCGAGATAATGAAGAGGGTAGATAAGGTTAAGACCAATATCGTTTACTTTACTCATAAGGGCGAGCCCGAGACGGGAGCATATGTAAAGGACGGCAAGATATATGTAAAGAAGGACGGAATGGAAGAGTATATCCTCGACGTCGACAGGATCAAGATCCTGGGTGAGCATAATCTTGAAAATGTCCTCGCTGCCGTATGTGTTTCATATTTTATGGACGTGCCGGCAGATGTGATAAGAGATGTGGTTTATGCCTTCACGGGCGTTGAACATAGAATAGAGTTCGTCCGTGAGGTAAGGGATGTAAGATACTATAACGATTCCAAGGGAACCAATCCCGATGCGGCTATCAAGGCTATCAAGGCAATGAAGTCAACGACCCTTCTTATCGGCGGCGGCTATGATAAGCAGTCCGACTATGATGAGTGGGTAGAGTGCTTCCCCGGTAAGGTAAGGTATCTTGTGCTTATCGGAGAGACAGCAGATAAGATAATGAAGTGCTGCAAGGATCACGGCTTCAATCAGGTGGTTAAGGCTGATTCACTTGAGGATGCAGTACGTTTCTGTTACAGCAATGCAAGACCGGGAGATAATGTGCTTCTTTCACCGGCCTGTGCAAGCTGGGATATGTTTAAGAGTTATGAAGAAAGAGGAAATCTTTTCAAGCTGTATGTAGACAGCCTTGAGGATACGGAGTAGAAGGTGACAAAGAAAAAAGGTCTATTCATAAAAGGAACATACTTTGATTATCCATCACTTTTCTTTGTGGTGTTCTTGGTATGCTTCGGACTTATGATGATCTACAGCGCCAGCTCATTTGTAGCTAACCGTGACTGGGGAAACAGTTCCCATTATGTTATAAGGCAGTTCATCTTTGCATGCATCGGCTTTATCATGATGTTCATCTTCTCCAAGATAAGATATCAGGTATACAGGAACCTGACATGGATAATGTATGTGGCCCAGCTGGTCCTTCTCTTCCTTGTATTCTTTATCGGTAAGACAACTAACGGTTCCACCAGATGGCTTTACATCGGACCCATCGGCTTCCAGCCCTCCGAGATCGCCAAGATGGTAATCGTTTTCTATATGGCTCATGCCTGCACCACAAGAGTAAAGGCGCTTGAGACCATCAAGGGTACGGCAGAGGTGCTTGCACCGGCTGCACTCTTCATAATAATCATCGCGATCGAAAACTTAAGTACCGCGATAATCTGTGCTGCGATTGCAGGCTGTATATGGTTTGTGGTCACACCGAAGATGAGATATGTATTCGTTATCCTGATCGCGGGTGCGGTTGCAATGCCGATACTTGTAATGCTCCAGAGCTACCGAAGTGACCGTATCACGGCATGGCTTCATCCGGAGGATGCAAAGAACGGATATCAGACACTTCAGGGACTTTATGCGATAGGTTCGGGCGGCTTCTTCGGAAGAGGCCTGGGACAGAGTATCCAGAAGCTCGGCTTCATTCCCGAGGCACAGAACGATATGATATTCTCCATTATCTGCGAGGAGCTCGGGATAATAGGAGCAGTAGGACTTATCATTGTATTTTTAATGCTTATATGGCGTTTTAAGTTTATAGCAGAGGGTGCGCCGGACAGATATGGATCACTTATCGTTGTCGGCGTCATTTCCCATGTTGGCGTGCAGGTTCTTATCAACATGTGCGTTGTAACCAATCTGATACCGAATACCGGAGTTACGCTGCCATTTATCAGCTACGGCGGAACCTCCCTGGTATTTCTTCTGATAGAGATGGGTGTGGTGCTGTCCGTTTCAAGACAGATCGAGCCCATAGGAATGATGGAGAATGCAGCATGAGTATTAGAAGACTAATATTTCCCGGTATTCTGCTGTTTGTGATACTCGGGGCGCTCTATTATGTGAGCACATTTAATATCAAGACGATCAATATCAACGGATGTGTTCTTTCTTCTGAGGATGAGATAAGGACGACGATCTTAAATGATCTTAAGTTCGAGAACACTATTCTTCTTTATGCGAAGAATAAGATAAAGCCGGTTGAAAATATCCCGTTTGTCGCAAAGCTTACCTTCGACTATGTGGATAAGAATACGGTTTCCGTGGACGTTTTTGAAAAGTCCGTTGCAGGCTGCATCGAATATATGGAGAGCTATGTCTATTTCGACAGGGAAGGCATCGTGCTCGAGACCTCCAAGGATAAATATGCAGATGTCCCCTATATCAAGGGTATCACAGTAAAGAGCTGGGAGCTTGGCGAGGAGCTTCCCATCGAGAATAAGAAGAGGTTCGATAATATCCTGACGATTACGCAGCTTATCGATAAGTATAACCTTCAGATCGAAGGGATAGAATTTACTGTTGATGGCGAAATTGTGCTTCGACATGATAACATCGAGATCGAGCTCGGTGAAGGAGACAATCTTCCGATCCAGATGATGAACCTCGGGAACATCTTAAAAGAGCTGGAAGGCAAGAGCGGAGTGCTCTATATGAAGGAGTATGACGCCGAAAATGCCACCGCAAGCTTCAAGATAAGATAAAATAAACAGATTTACATAAAAAAGTTTTTAATTTACATAATATTCTCTTGATTTTTTTGCAAAAGTTTTATACACTATAAAAGATAATGCAGATTTTGTATGCATTTTCAGATAATAATGTAAAGTAGATACTAATTAAGGAGGAAGGAACCTTGCTTGAGATAAAATCAAATGATGAGAAAAATCCTGCAAGAATACTTGTTATCGGAGTAGGTGGGGCAGGAAACAATGCAGTAAACAGAATGATTGATGAGAATGTTGAAGGTGTTGAGCTTATAGCAATCAATACCGATAAGCAGGCTTTATCACTCAGCAGAGCTACTACAAAGATCCAGATAGGTGAAAAGCTCACAAAGGGACTTGGTGCCGGAGCTAAGCCTGAGATCGGAGCAAGTGCTGTTGAAGAGAACAGAGAAGAGATCAATGATATCATCAAGGATGCTGACATGGTATTCGTTACCTGCGGTATGGGTGGTGGTACCGGAACAGGTGCAGCACCTATCGTAGCAGAGATAGCAAGGAACCTTGGTATACTTACAGTTGGTGTTGTAACCAAGCCTTTCTCATTCGAGGGTAAGCCTCGTATGGCTAATGCGATAAATGGTATCGCAAAGCTTCGTGAGAACGTAGATACACTTATTGTTATTCCTAACGATAAGCTCCTTCAGATATGCGATAAGAGAACAAGCATTCCGGATGCTCTTAAGAAGGCTGACGAAGTTCTTCAGCAGGGTGTTCAGGGTGTTACAGATCTTATCAATAAGCCGGGACTCATCAACCTTGACTTCGCTGATATCCAGACTGTTATGCGCGACAAGGGTGTTGCTCATATCGGTATCGGTCAGGGCAACGGAGATAACAAGGCAGTTGATGCTATCAAGCAGGCTATGGAGTCACCGCTGCTTGAGACAACAGTTAACGGTGCAACTGATATAATCGTTAACTTCTCAGGAAATGTTGGTATCGTTGAAGCTTACGATGCTATCACATATCTGTCAGAGGTTGCAGGTGAAGAAGCTAACATCATCTTCGGTACAGTTGATAATGATGTTGCAGGTGAGGATGTAAGCATCACGATCATCGCAACAGGACTTGAAGATGCTGAGAAGGGCGGAGCAGTTGTAGCTCCCGTAACAAAGAAAGCTCCTACAGCTCCTACATTCGGAGATACATTAAAGAGCCCGACAATCGGCGGCACTAAGAAAGCAGCAGCAGTTCCTCTTACACTTGGAGCAGCTAAGCCGATAGATACAAAGGAAGATCCGCTTGCTTCAATTGATACATCAGATATTAAGAGCAGTGGTTCAAACCAGAACATCAAGATTCCCGATTTTCTTAAGAGGGGATAAAAACCAAAGAATGTCTGAGGCCGGCAACTGAGGTTGCCGGCTTTTATATAACGGATTTATAAGATCAGTATTACTTAAGAGGAAACCTATGGTTAGTGTGATAATCCCGTGCCATAATAATCGTGGCGAGGTCGGACATGCAGTGACCTCGGTATTAAAACAGACCTACGATAAGATTGAGGTAATCGTAGTAGATAACGGAAGCAGTGAGCCGCTGACGTTAAGTGAAGCATATCTATCGGATCCCAGGGTAAGAGTCCTTACCTTTAAGGAGCCGCTTGGAGCAGCCGGCGCGAGAAATGAAGGCGTTAAGGCAGCGAAAGGAAGATATGTGGCATTTCTTGATGCGGATGATTACTGGGAAGCGGATAAGCTTTCACATCAGATGAAGGCTCTTAAAAGGTGCGCCGAAAAAAAGACCGAGCCTGTCCTCTGCTTTACAGCAAGAAGACTATATAGATCGGGCGGCGGCCGTATCAAAAAAGGAAAAGTTATCCACTGTGACAGCGTGGTGGATTATAAGAAGCTTTTAAAGAGTAATCAGATAAGCTGTTCTTCGGTTGTGATGAAGAAGAAATTCGCAGTAAGATGCCCATTTCCCGAACAGGCAGATATACATGAAGATTATGCAGTATGGCTAAAGTTACTTTCGGCGGGCGGCTTTGCCATAGGTATCGACAGGCCCCTTCTTAATTACAGGGTTTCACCTAAGAGCAGATCCGGAAATAAGTTAAGATCAGCAAGGATGACCTATAATGTTTACAGATTTATCGGATTGGGTGTTGTTGAAAGTATGGGTCATATGGTAACATATATGATCGAGGGAATCAGAAAATACTTGTAGAGGAGTTTTAAATGGAACAAAAAGGAAGAGCCGAGCTTTTGCTTGAGGGCTTAAAAACGAGAGTAGAGGATGCTCCTTCGGCAACATTTAATTCGGACAAGGCTGTGCTCGACAGGGCAGAGCTGTTAAAGGTAATAAATAATGTCACGGAGGTTGTTAAGAGCGAGCTTAAGACCTATCGTGAGACAAATGATAAAAAGGCACGTATCATCGACGAGGCAAAGGCCGAGGCTGAGGAGATACTTTACAGGGCAGAAAAGACAGCGAGCCGTATCAGGGTAACAAAGAGAAGACCTGATGAGCCGCCTTCATTTCGTGCATCCGAGCTTTCCAAAGAGGAAAAGCAGAATCTCAGAATGGCTTCGGATATCTATGCCGCATCACTTATCTATACAGATGAGATGCTTACCGAGGTAGACCAGCTTGTGGCTGACTCCTATGAGAAGATCGAGCAGGAGTACTCACGTATGAGAAGTACTCTCAGAAAGAAGGTAGAGGATATCGCCGAGAATAAGGCTGAGCTCATGAGCAATCTGAACAGCCTTAAGGTTAATGACCGTTATTCACAGATCCTCGAGCTGAGTGATCTTCTTTCGACAGAGCTTTATCGTGAGCGTGAGAAGGCTAAGGCACTTGAACGTGAAGAGAGAGCTCAGATGAGACTCGAGCTTGGTGAGATGATGGGTGAAAGCGAGATAAAGAAGGAAAAGAATACACGCCAGCCCATTAACCCCGACAGGACAGCACAGAAGATCGAAAAGGATGATGATAACAGTATCGGTATCGCGATCATGGACAGATCCGATGAGATATCATCGAGGGATAAGTAAATGGCGTTAGAATCATATGTAAGAGTTATAAATTATTACGAGACGGATCAGATGCAGGTGGTGCATCATTCCAACTATGCAAGATATCTGGAGGAGGCAAGGCTTAATCTTATGGATCAGGTCGGACTTCCTTATGATAAGCTGGAGGAGCTGGGGATAATCATACCGGTTCTCGAGCTTCATGATTACTATATCAAGTCCGTAACCTATGGAGATATAATCGAGATCAAGGCTAAGATAACAAAGCTTACCCCTGTAAGATTTTCACTTAAGTATGAGATATATAGGTCCGGAACAGATGAGCTTTTACATAGAGCCGAGACTTCACATGCTTTTCTTGACTCGGAGTTTAAGCCGATGAATCTTAAAAAGAGCTTTCCGAATGTGTATGAGACATTATCGGGACTTATAGAGAAGTAGATTAAGAAAGGATGCCGCTAGGCATCCTTTCTTACGTTTTTACGTTTATTCTTTTTGTTTGAATACAGGATCGTGTCTGCTTCGGCCATCATGCCCTCGAGATCCAGATCATTTCTTATGGCAAGTTCCTTAAAACCGTAGCTGAAGTCGATATAGTAAGGCTTCGTTGACTGGTCATTCACTCTCTTATGATAATCTCTTAGAGAGTTAAGGATGTTCATCATCTTTGTTCCGGTCATATCAGGTACGAAGACGGCATATTCATCTCCGCCGATCCTGGCGATTATTGTTCCCCTCGGGAAGCTCTTCCTGAGGATATCGGCAATGGTCATAAGTGAGAAGTCACCTTCCTTATGGCCGAAGAGGTCATTTACCTGCTTCAGGTTATCCATATCGATATAGCCTACGAGGCCTTCGTCTCCGAAGTGACTCTTATCACTGAGAAGCTGGTTTACAACCTCGAAGAAACCGCGGCGGTTATAGAGTCCGGTAAGTTCATCGGTTACCGAGATCGCATTCAGCTGATCGTTCTTATCCCGGATCTCCTTCATGCTCTGTTCAAGTCTGGCCTGCGTAGCCATTTCCTGCTTGATAAGACTTAAGAATTCGAGAGATGTTCCGAGCTGGAGCGAGGACGGATATACCATGCTGAAGGTTGAATAATCCGTTTCGCAGAGGAGTAGTCCGTGCTGCTTCTCATTTGTGAAAAGAGGAGTCAGGACCATGGTGTGACGTCTCTCATTCGGTGTATATGAATTGTTGAATAACATATTTGAGGGCATGTAACGTTCGGTGCCGCTGAGATAAGTTGACTTGCCGTCCTTGCAGTAGGTCTGCAGAAGGACATGCTTCGGAACGCTCCAGCTGCCATCCATAAGAAGGGCAGGCACTTCCTCATAAAGATAAACATATGCGCTTCTGAAGCCGCTGTAGCTTGAGAGATTCTCGGCGATCAGGCTGAAGCATTTCTCATCATCGTAGGCTGTGATAAGAGTATCTCTGGTAAGCCTCATGGCCTGCCAGACATTTGCCTTATTACGCTTGATCTCCATCACATTGTCGTTCGACATGTAGAAGGAGAGGAAGGACAGGATGGTGTTGAAAATCGCCTGAAGCTTATCATGGATCTCCTCCTCGAATTTAAGATTCAGCAGGAAGTTGGAGAAGATATTCAGAAGGTAGATCATCTTGTTATGAGTAAAATAATACTGGATGATGTCGTTCGCCATGATCTCTTCGGTGGCCGCGATCAGATCGTCGGAGGTGATCCCGGAATCCTCATAGATTATGTCGGTATAAAGCTTGAAATAATCGTCAAGAGCCGAAAAAAGCTGCTTCGAATAAAATGAATTAAAGTAAGGCTGCATGAAAAGCTCTTTGAATTTTTCAACGAGGGTTTCACTGTTATATGATTTAAGATCTTCAGAAAGATCCATGAACATGCTCTGGTCGTTGAAGGGATTGCATCCACAGGAAAGCCGCTTTACCAAATGTGAGTGCAGAAGTGTTTTCGTGGTCGTGCCATTTTCAATAAGCTCTATAGCCTGATAGATGGCATTATAACCAAGGTCCATGATCCTGGTATCGACAGTGGTGAGAGGAGGTGAAAGCGAAAGTGAAGTCGATGTATTGTCGTAGCCCGTAACAAAAATATCCCTTCCGATAACGAGCCCCTTTTTTCTGATGGCGTTGTAGCCGCCTATCGCCATGGTGTCATTTGCAAAGACGATGGCCTGAATGTCGGGATTGTTGTCAAGAAGCTCGGTAACGATGTCCTCGGTGAACTCGGAGAAATTGCCGTAGGCAACCTTCTTTTCGTCGTAGGGGATGTTGTTCTCTTCCAGAACGGCTTTATAGACATTAAAACGTTCGAGGGCGTCGGCATTTTCAAGACGTCCGCTGACAAAACCGATCTCGGTGCAGCCGTGGTCCCTGATAAGATGCTCGACCACGCCCTTCATTCCGGTGACACCTTCTGTATAGAGGTAAGGGTAACCGGGAATCTCGGCCTCGATCGTAAGAATGGGAATATCAAAAGACTCAAGGAAGGATTTCTTGTCTTCGGTGGACAGGAAGCTTCCTATGGAACCAATGGATATGATGAGTGCATCCAGGGAATTCTTGTTGGCATAGTAAAAGATGGAATTGTACTGATAGTCGTACTTCGCATTGTCGGGATCATTATAAAATGCGTTCAGATACATTCCGGGGAAAATGGTCAGGTTAACGTCAGCTTCCTCTGCGGCATACTCGACGCCCTTGCAGATCTCGAAAGCATAATCATTATCAAGATGACATGTGAAAAAGCCGATATTTGGCCTATTGTTATTATTCATAGCCCACACCTCTTTTCATACGTTCCCCTGCATTTATCATTATAGCATAATCACCATATATTTAGTACATTATATTTATAAAATTGTCATACACATTTATTTACAAACCTGGGTTAATAATCTATAATGTTTCACGTAAGAAAAACGTGACAAACAGATCTGAACTGCTTGTCACATTTTGTGAAGACAAAAGGAGGAAAAAATGGATTACAAAAATTCTGGTGTTGACATCGAGGCCGGCTACAGATCAGTTGAGCTGATGAAGGAGCATGTGAAGGCCACTATACGTCCCGAAGTATTAGGAGGGCTTGGTGGATTTTCAGGTGCTTTTTCTATGGGCGGATTTAAAAGTATGGAAAACCCTACTCTGGTTTCGGGAACCGACGGAGTGGGAACCAAGATCAAGCTTGCATTTGTTATGGACAAGCATGACACAGTTGGAATCGACTGTGTGGCTATGTGTGTAAATGACATCGCTTGCGCCGGTGCCGAGCCGCTGTTTTTCCTTGATTATATAGCCTGCGGAAAGAATATCCCCGAGAAGATCGCAACCATAGTCGGCGGTGTAGCTCAGGGTTGTCTTCAGGCAGGTGCAACACTTATCGGCGGTGAGACTGCAGAGCATCCCGGACTCATGCCCGAGGATGAATATGATCTTGCCGGATTTGCGGTAGGTGTAGTTGATGAGAAGGATCTTATAACAGGTGCTGAGATCCGTGAGGGAGATGTGCTTATCGGTATCAAGTCAAGCGGAGTTCACAGCAACGGCTTCTCACTTGTAAGACAGATATTCGGAACAACAAAGGAGTCACTTGGAAGATATGTAAATGAGCTGGGAACGACACTCGGCGAGACACTTCTTACTCCTACACGTATATATGTTAAAGCACTTAAGTCCGTTAAGGACAGCGGAGTTACTTTAAAGGGCGCAAGCCACATCACAGGTGGCGGCTTCTATGAGAATATCCCCCGTATGCTTCCGGAGGATGCTCTTGCAAGAGTTAATAAGGATTCTTATGATGTTCCTCCTATCTTTACCCTTATGGCTAAAGAGGGAAATGTGGAGGAGCAGGTTATGTATAATACCTACAACATGGGTATCGGAATGGTACTCGCAGTTGCTCCTGAGGATGCGGATAAGACAGTTGCTGCTATCGAAGCTGCAGGTGACGGTGCAGTCATCCTCGGTGACGTAGTAAAGGGAGATAAAGGCGTAGTTCTGTTATAGAATAAGCAGAACGATTTTTCCTGATCAGGAGGGATTACATGTTCAGAGTACTTGTGCTTGTATCCGGTGGCGGAACCAATCTGCAGGCTATCATTGACAGAGTAAATGACGGCACCATCAAGGATACTGAGATAGTTGGTGTTATAAGCAATAATCATGGCGTATATTCACTTGAGAGAGCTGCGGCTGCAGGGATCAAAGCCGAGGTCATAGCTCCGAAGGATTATCCGGACCGTTCGTCCTTTAACAGGGCGCTCCTTGCCGGGATAGATGAATATAAGCCTGATCTTATAGTTCTTGCGGGCTTCCTGGTTGTTGTTCCCGAGATCGTTATCCAGAAGTACGAAGGTAAGATAATCAATATCCATCCATCGCTCATTCCTTCCTTCTGCGGAACAGGCTATTATGGACTCAGGGTTCATAAGGCTGCTCTCGAAAGAGGAGTTAAGGTATCGGGTGCTACGGTACACTTTGTGGATGCCGGAACAGATACCGGTCCCATCATATTGCAGAAGGCTGTTTATGTTGAGGATGGCGATACCCCCGAAACCCTTCAGAGAAGGATAATGGAAGAAGCTGAGTGGGAGATCCTGCCGAAGGCAGTCTCGCTTATCGCCAGCGGGGAAGTCGTATACAAGAAACCTACGGATATGAGAAATTAGCGGAGGAAATAAAAGATGAAAATATTACTAGTCGGTGGTGGCGGACGTGAGCATGCGATAGCATGGGCAGTAGCTAAAAGCCCCAGATGTGATAAATTATATGCTGCACCCGGAAATGCCGGAATTGCAGAGCTTGCAGAGTGCGTTGATATATCCGTTATGGATGCTCCGTCACTCGTTAAATTCGCAAAGGAAAAGGAAATTGATTTTGTTATAGTTGCACCGGATGATCCTCTTGCAGCAGGCGTTGCCGATGCATTTCTCGATGAAGGTATAAGAACCTTCGGGCCGAGAAAAAATGCTGCGATAATTGAAGCTTCGAAAGCATTTTCAAAGGACCTAATGAAAAAATATGATATTCCTTCGGCTGCTTACGAGACATTTACGGATCCCGATGAGGCTCTTAAATATCTTGAGACACAGGATGCTCCTTACGTACTTAAGGCTGACGGACTTGCTCTCGGAAAGGGCGTTCTCATATGCCAGGACCTCGATGAGGCTAAGGAAGGCATAAAGGAGATAATGATCGATAAGAAGTTCGGTGATGCAGGTAACAAGCTTGTAATCGAAGAGTTCATGACGGGCCGCGAGGTTTCTGTCCTCTGCTTCTCAGACGGAAAGACCATCCTTCCGATGACCTCTGCTCAGGACCATAAGCGTGCAGGCGACGGAGATACAGGACTTAACACAGGCGGAATGGGAACATTTTCACCGAGTCCCTTCTATACAGATGAAGTTGCAAAGTTCTGTGAGGAAAATGTCTACCAGAGGACGATCGATGCGATGGCAGCAGAGGGAAGACCTTTTAAGGGAGTTCTGTTCTGCGGACTCATGCTTACACCTAAGGGACCGAAGGTACTTGAGTTCAACGCACGTTTCGGCGATCCCGAGGCTCAGGTTGTCATCCCGAGACTTAAGAATGATATAGTTGAAGTGATGGAGGCATGTGCCGACGGAACACTTGATAAGATAGATCTTCAGTTTGAGGATAATGCGGCTGTATGCGTAATGCTTGCATCCGACGGTTATCCGGTATCCTATAAGAAGGGCTTCGAGATAAGAGGTCTCGAGAACTTCAAGGATAAGGACGGCTACTATGTATTCCATTCCGGAACAAAGTTTGCCGATACCGAAGACGGTAAGAAGGTTGTAACAAACGGAGGCCGTGTGCTTGGCGTGGTTGCTCTCGGAGATGATCTCCTGGAGGCAAGAGCCAATGCATATAAGGCAACCGAACTTATAGATTTTGATAACAAATATATGAGACATGATATAGGAAAGGCTATAGACGAGCAGTGACAGGTATAAGTTATTCCGACACAATTAAACATGCGCTCAGCGAAGCCGCAAATATCGCAAGAAAGCTTGGCAGTCCATTCGTGGACGCCAGGCATATCTTTATATCGCTTTATACCATCCACAAGGGTGTTGCTTACAGCGTCATGCTGAAGTCTGGCCTCAGGGCGGAGGATTTTCAGAAGCTTGCAGGCGAGATAAGGAACCAGAGTTTTGAGCTTCAGCCCGTGGATTTTGAGAACAGGCTTACCGACAGGACAGAGAAGATCATCGATGAAGCCGAGGAGGATGCAGCAAGACTTAAGCAGACCTCACTCGGAACGGAGCTTGTCCTTCTTTCCATTTTGAGGGATATGAATAATGATATATTTGCGGTGCTCAAGGCGAAAAATATCAATGTGAGCTCGATGTGTGTCGAGCTTCTGATGTCCCTCGGGCTTACCAAGAAGGAAGCCGAAAAGTATAGTGGTGAATATATAGTCAAGATCGGTAAGGGGAAGATCCAGTCCAAGTCAAAGACCATGCTTGAGCAGTATGGAAGAGATCTTACGGAAGAAGCTAAAAACGGCCGTCTGGATCCGATAGTCGGAAGACATGATGAGATAGTAAGAGTGCTTCAGATCCTCGGACGAAGGACTAAGAATAATGTGTGCCTCGTGGGAGAACCGGGAGTTGGTAAGACCGCGATAGTCGAGGGACTGGCTCAGCTGATAGTCGGCGGAAAGCTTCCCGAAAGCTTCCTTGAGAAGAAGATAATCAGTCTTGACCTTAATGCCATGGTTGCGGGAACCCGCTACAGAGGTGATTTTGAGGAGAGACTTAAGAAGGCTCTGGATGAGCTTAAGGCTGATCCGGATATAATCCTTTTCATCGACGAGCTTCATACTCTTATCGGTGCAGGCGGTTCCGAAGGAACCCATGATGCCGCAAATATCTTCAAGCCGGCACTTTCCAGAGGAGAGCTTCAGGTCATCGGAGCGACTACTCTTGAAGAATACCGGAAATATATCGAAAAGGATGCAGCTCTCGAAAGAAGATTCCAGCCTGTTACGGTGGACGAGCCGACAGCTGCTGAAACAGTTGAGATACTTAATGCTTTAAGAGAAAATTATCAGCTGTTCCATAATGTAAAGGTAGAGGACGAAGCGGTAGATGCCGCAGTAACAATGTCCATAAGATATATAAATGACCGCTTCCTTCCGGATAAGGCGATAGACCTTCTGGACGAAGCATGTTCACGTAAGAAAATGGGTACGATGCCGGAAGATTTTTCGGATGAACTGGCAGGAAATCTCGAGAAAAGCATGAACCGTGCTCTGGAGGAGGCTCTTCGTACAGGTGATGTGAAGGCAGCTTCCAGACTAAAACAGGGAATCTCTTCAAAAAAGGATGGAACGGATGATTCATCTGAAATGAAGCTTGTAACAGCTGATGATATCGCATCGGTTGTTTCGGTATGGGCAAAGATCCCCGTATCCAGACTTACCGAGTCCGAGCAGTCAAGGCTACTAAGGCTTGAGGACAGTCTTCATAAGAGGATAATAGGACAGGATGAAGCTGTTAAGGCTCTTTCCAATTCCATCAGACGAAGCAGGGTGGGACTCAGAGAATCCAATCGTCCGATCGGCTCATTTCTCTTTCTCGGACCTACCGGTGTTGGTAAGACCGAGGTTTCAAAGGCATTGGCAGAGGTACTTTTCGGAGACGAGAAGAGTCTTATCAGAGTTGATATGTCTGAATATATGGAAAAGCACAGCGTTTCAAAGATGATAGGATCGCCTCCGGGATATGTGGGCTACGATGAAGGAGGACAGCTTTCCGAAAAGGTGAGACGAAATCCTTACAGCGTGCTTCTTTTTGATGAGATAGAAAAGGCTCATCCCGATGTTTATAACATCCTTCTTCAGGTTCTGGACGACGGACTTATAACCGATGCCCAGGGAAGAAAGGTTGATTTTAAGAATACAGTCATCATTATGACTTCGAATCTCGGGGCTGATAAGATAATCGATCCCAAGAACATGGGCTTCATAACCGATAACAGCGAAGAGAAAAGCTTTGAGAACATGAAGTCCCAGGTTATGGAAGAGGTAAAAAAACATTTCCGGCCCGAGTTTTTAAACAGGCTGGATGATGTGGTCGTATTCAGATCCCTTAACGAGACCGAGATCCGCGAGATCGCAGGACTTCAGCTGGGCGAGCTTAAGACAAGAGTTAAGGAGAATCTGAAGATCGATATCAGCTTCGGAAACCGCCTTAAGGACTTTATCTTCGATAAGGGCTATGATAAAAAGTTCGGAGCAAGACCACTCAGGCGTGCTATCCAGACTCATGTTGAGGATCCGCTTGCAACAGAGCTTCTTCAGGGAAGGATCAAGGAAGGAGATACTGTAAGCGTATCCGTTGTAAAGGATAAGGTTACCTTTAAAACAAAAGAAAAAAGTCAATAATTTGAGTGGAAAATGATGGCTAAATTTGTTATTATGATTATAGCGTAACCTGATAACAGTGTTACCTAAAAACAGCCGGGAGGTATATACATATGGCAGTAATTGACGAACTCATACGTGAAGAGGAGAACGGTTCGCTCAGCTTCGGAAACTATGAGCTTACGGACAAGACAAAGAAAGACGGATTTGAATATAATGGCGACAGCTATAAGATCAAAACGTTTAATGAGATAACAAAGCTTGAAAGAAACGGAATGTTTGTTTATGAATCGGTTCCGGGAACCGTAGTTCATGATTTCAGAGCTACAGATAAGCAGGTAATGTTTAAGGTTGAAGGTCCTGCAGACGCACAGCTTACACTTGAGCTTGAAGCTGAATCAGAATATAAGGTTCATGTTGATGACGTTTATGTTGGCAAGATGAAGACCAATCTCGGAGGTAAGCTCAACATCAGCGTGGAACTTGAAGATAAGGACCCTGTAAGTGTAGTTATCGAGAAGAACTGATAAGCTAGTTGGTTTATAGATTGTATGGTGCGAGCAGAGGTTTCTGCCCGCACCTTTTTTTCGGGGTATAGATATGGCAAAAGAAAAACAGATTTTCTACTGCAAGGAATGCGGCTATGAATCCAGCCGCTGGCTGGGGCAGTGTCCGGCATGTAAAGGCTGGAACACATTTGTCGAAGAGAAGGTGACGGTTAAGTCAAAGGCTTCCGGAAAGGTTACGCCTGTTTCGGAGCGCCCTAAGGCGACAAGCATTAAAAATGTCTCCTCTTCGGAAGAGACCAGGATAAAGACCGGGATCGGAGAGCTGGACAGAGTACTGGGCGGCGGCATCGTAAAGGGCTCCCTCGTTCTTGTCGGCGGAGATCCGGGAATCGGAAAATCCACACTGCTTCTTGAAA
This sequence comes from Eubacterium sp., assembly GCA_017619835.1. Lineage (GTDB taxonomy): Bacteria > Bacillota > Clostridia > Lachnospirales > Lachnospiraceae > Eubacterium_Q. Next base: position 216,079 of record JAFZRN010000033.1, on the reverse strand, counting down.
TGTGCAAGAATCTTGTGGAGACAGATACGAAGGTGCTCTATGTATCGGGGGAGGAATCGGTATCTCAGATAAAGTCAAGAGCGGTCCGGCTCGGGATCACCGAGGGTACCGTGATGGAAGAGAAGCTCATGCTTCTCAGCGATAATGATATGGATAATATCGAGAGCCAGATAGATGCTCTCTCAGCTGAGGTCGTGATAATCGATTCGATCCAGACCATAATGTCAGGCGATATAGATAATGCTCCCGGAACCATTTCCCAGGTAAGAGAGGTTACGGCAAGACTCCTTCAGATTGCAAAGCAGAAGGACTGTGCGGTATTCATTGTCGGTCATGTGACCAAGGAAGGAACTGTTGCGGGACCCAGGACACTCGAACATATGGTAGACAGCGTGCTTTACTTTGAAGGCGATGAGAGCGGAGGCTTCAGACTGCTCCGTGCGAATAAGAACAGATTCGGTTCCACAAATGAGATCGGAGTCTTCAACATGGTTGATTCCGGACTTGAAGAGGTTACCAATCCTTCGGAATTCTTCCTAAGTGGAAGACCGGAGTCGGCATCGGGTTCCGTGGTCGTATGTACCGTGGAAGGTACCCGGGCACTTCTGGTTGAGATCCAGGCTCTCTGCACGGATTCAAACTTCAATATGCCGCGCCGTACAAGCGTAGGTCTGGATTATAACAGGATAAATATGCTGATAGCCGTTCTCGAAAAAAGAGGCGGGATAAGTATGTCGGGCTGCGACTGCTACGTCAATATAGCAGGCGGAATGAAGATGAACGATCCTTCAACAGACCTGGGAGTGCTGTGTGCGATATATTCATCCTTCAGGGATAGACCGATAGATGATCATACGGTGATAATCGGTGAGATAGGACTTGCCGGTGAGATAAGAGGCGTAAGGAATGTGGCGCAGCGTGTTAAGGAAGCTGCAAAGCTCGGATATACGAGGGTGATACTTCCAAAGTCTAACCAGAGTAAAGAGCTCTCGGGAATGGGCGTCGAAGTGATATACGTTTCCGGTCTGCGAGAAGCGCTGGATATACTTTAAAAATATAAGGGGATGCAACTAAGGTTGCATCCCCGTTTTGATTTACATTGCGGCTTTGAAGGCGGCGAGGAGGTCGGCATATTCTTCATATGCGGGAAGCTCCGGATAGTCTTTCTTGATCTGCTCTGTAGAGCGGAACAGAAATCCTGCCTTACTTGCCTGGATCATTGCGAGATCGTTGAAGCTGTCGCCTGTTGCGATGGTATCGAAGCCGCAGCTCTGAAGTGCCTTTACGGTGGTGAGCTTTGACTTTTCGCATCTCATTCTGAAGCCTGTGATCTTACCTGTCTCGTCTGCCTCAAGTGTGTTGCAGAAGAGTGAAGGCATTCCGAGTTTCTTCATAAGAGGCTTTGCGAACTGCTCGAAGGTATCGCTTATAATAACTGTCTGCATTGTATCACGCAGCTCATCTAAGAATTCTTTTGCGCCCGGAAGCGGGTCTATCTTTTCAATCGTAGCCTGGATCTCTTTAAGTCCGAGTCCGTGCTCATTTAGTATCCCGATCCTCCAGTTCATAAGCTTGTTGTAGTCAGGTTCGTCTCTCGTTGTCCTTCTTAACTCCGGGATCCCGCTCGCCTCCGAAAATGCGATCCATATCTCGGGTACGAGAACTCCCTCAAGGTCAAGACATGCTATGTTCATTCCCATTTTATTCCCTCCGGGTCATTACTATATAATCTAAAAATTTAAAGCGTTGATAGTATATCAGATAATTCACTTCAGATAAAGAAGAAAATCATTCTGAAAGTGAATAGAATCTGTCATAAAGCTCCATCAGGGTTTCCTCAAGCTTTTCCTTCTTTTCCGAAAGCTCCATGAGAAGAGGAGCGTTGGTGCCATTTTCAGGTTTTGAAAGTTCGGCATCGATCTCGGCAAGCTCTGCTTCGGTCTTCTTTGTAGCAGCTTCCAGTCTCTTTAATTCATTTTCCTTTTTACGCTGCTCGGCATACTGCTTTTTCTTTGATTCGTAGCTGAGGCGGCCTTCGGACTTGGAGTCTGCGGATTCTGCCTCAGTCATAGAAGCCTTATCGGGATGCTGGATACTGAAAATGTGTTCTCTGTTAGCTTCATAGTATTCATAATTACCTCTGTAATCCGTAAGCACACCGTCGCGAAGTTCGAGGATACGTGTCGCGGTCTTATTGATGAAGTATCTGTCGTGGCTTACATAGAGGACGGTTCCCGTATAACCTTCCAGAGCATCCTCAAGGATCTCCTTTGAAGGAATATCGAGGTGATTGGTGGGCTCATCGAGTATAAGAAGGTTGGCAGGAGAGAGCATAAGCTTTGCAAGTGATAGACGGCCTCTTTCTCCACCCGACAGATCCCCGATCGTCTTAAATACGTCGTCTCCGGTAAAAAGGAAGGCGGCCAAAACATTTCTTATTCGGGTATTATTCATATCCGGAAATGAGTCCGACATCTCATCAAAAATCGTTTTCGAGGTATCGAGGTCATGATGCTCCTGATCGAAATATCCGGTACGCACTTTTGCGCCAAATGTTATGGTTCCGGAATCTTTCGGAAGAAGCCTCTTTATCAGCTTAAGTATAGTGGTCTTTCCGGTTCCGTTATCACCGATGAGGGCGATATGCTCACCTCGTTTTATATCCATATTTATATCTGTAAAGAGAGTATTATCTCCGTAGGACTTTGCAAGACCCTCAACTAAGAGGACATCCTCGCCGGATTCACAGACCGGAGTAAGTGTAAGCCTCATGTCCGTATTAACCTCGGTGGGCTTATCGAGTCTTTCAATCTTATCCAGCTTCTTTTCGCGGCTCTCGGCACGCTTTATTGATTTCTCCCGGTTGAACTGCTTCAGCTTCGTGATGACAGCCTCTTCATGCTTTATCTCCGCAAGCTGCTTTAAGTATGCATTCATCAGGGCGTGACGGCGCTTTGCCTTTTCCTCGCTGTAGTAGGAGTAGGAGCCGTTATATATTTCGGCTTTACCCTGATCTATCTCTATTATCCTGTTTGAAACCTTATCTATAAAATATCTGTCATGGCTTACAACTATTACTGCTCCGGGATAGGAGGAGAGATAGCCTTCGAGCCATGCAGTCGAGCTCATATCAAGATGATTGGTGGGCTCATCGAGAATGATGATGTCCGGGTGACTTAGTAAAAGACGTCCCAGGGCAACACGCATCTTCTGGCCTCCCGAAAGAGTTGCGATGCTTCTTTCGTAATCGTCTTTGGTAAACCCGAGTCCTGCGATGACACCCGTGATCTCGCTCTCGTAGGCGTAGCCATTTTCCCTGTCATAGGTGGTGGTGAGACGGTTGTAGGCTTCGAGGGCCGATTCGAGCTCGGCTCCCTCAAGAGACTGCATCTCGGTCTCAAGGCTGCGGATACGTTTTTCCATTTCGATGAGATAGCCCTTGGCTTCCTTCATCGCGCCGTAGATCGTGTTATCCAGCTCGGTATCCTGATTCTGGGACAGGTAGCCTATACGGATGTCGCGTGCAACGGAGACATTTCCCGAATCAGCTTCTTCGATTCCGAGGATGACCTTAAGAAGGGTTGTTTTGCCGGCACCGTTGATACCGACTATCGCAACCTTGTCATTTTTCTCGAGGTGAAAGCTGACATTACTTAGGACCATGTTATCCTGATATGCTTTTGTGATGTTCTGACATGCCAGAATCATAGTGTTCTCCTTAGGGTTAGTCCGCACATCATGGTATCAAAAAGTGCCGCAGATTTCAAGTGCCCGGCATATTATGGCAAAGTCCTCAAGATATAGTGGTAAAGCCTTGCATTATTTACTCTATTTTGTTAAAATAGTACTGTTGTAAAACAAAGAATCAGTGAGAGGTAACACAATATGAAATGTCCTTATTGCGGCGATGATAATACCAGAGTTATAGATTCAAGACCGGCAGACGAAAATGCGGCCATCAGAAGAAGAAGGCAGTGCGATGTCTGCGGAAAGAGATTCACGACCTACGAGAAGGTCGAGGCAATCCCGCTCATGGTCATCAAGAAGGATAAGTCCAGGGAGCCATACGACAGAGAGAAGCTCATGCAGGGACTTATCAGAAGCTGTCACAAGAGACCGGTTTCGATGGAGAAGATTGAGGAATGTGTAAATGAGATCGAGTCCGAGATCTACAACATGGAGACAAGAGAAGTGGACAGCTCGGTTATCGGAAGCATCGTGATGGATAAGATCAAGGATCTTGACGGAGTTGCATATGTTAGATTCGCTTCCGTTTATAGAGAGTTCAAGGATGTAAATACATTTATGGAAGAGATCGCCAAGATACTTAACTAGTGTCGGGCACTGTAATAAAAGCTTGGGACCTGTTTCGGCAGGTCCTTTTCATTAAGAGATAAACTATGGATAGAAGGATTATAACTAAAACCGGTCTTTCGGAGATCGAGGTCAAGAAGTCGCGGTTCCTCGGGACGGCAAGCTACGTCGAAAGCGAGGAGGAGGCTGCGACCATCGTAAATGCCGTAAGAAAAGAGCATTACGCCGCAAGGCATGTCTGCTATGCCTACAGCATCGGCGACAAGAACCCCCGCCTTAAGTTTTCCGATGACGGGGAGCCGGGCGGCACTGCGGGAAAGCCCATCCTCGATGTCATTACCAATTCCGGGATTGAAAATGTCTTGGTAACAGTTGTACGTTACTTCGGAGGTACTCTTCTCGGAACCGGCGGTCTTGTCAGAGCCTATACCGATTCGGCCCGGGAAGCAGTCGAGGCTGCAGAGACCAAGACCATATGTCTCTGCGATATATATGATATAAAACTGCAGTATCCCGATTATGATAAGGTAAGATATATTCTGGAGGGAGATAAGGATATCCTGACCGAGGCGGAGTTTCTCGATAAGGTCATAATCCATGCAACTATTCCCGAAACAAAAAGCGAGAAGATCATCGAAGAGATCAGGGAAAAAACAGCCGGAAAAAGCGAGATCCTACATATAGAAAAAAGGGTTGTCTGATGCGTCAAAAAAGCATCAAAACTATGAACGGTTTTCTTAACAGATTGTTAAAATCACCATCACTTAATTGGAAGATTTGTGTCACAGAAATGACACATTTGGGGACTATATTCTAAACCATAAAAAGGCATACGAAAGGAAGTGTTTCACATGACAGAATACGGAAACAATGGTTTAAACAATTCAAATGCAACTAACGGTTATCCGGTAAACAACGGGATGAACTATAACTACGGAGCTTCGTATCAGCAGACGGCCACACCCCAGGGTCAGTCCCCCTACCAGCATACAGATGTACCTAAGCAGATACCTGACAGAACGCAGGGGGCTATGAGCAGTACAGCACAGAATACCGCACAGAATGCACCGCACTCGGTTCCGCAGAATGCAGGACAGAATCCGGCACAGAATCAGGCGGTAAGAAAAGCACCCCAGAAGACACCAAAGAAGGATTCAATGGGTCGTAAGATAGGAAGGACCGCTGTGATCGCAGCAGTATTCGGACTTACGGCAGGCCTTATGTTCCAGGGAGTAAATCTGGGAGTAGATAAATTAAGAAGCTTTGCTTCAAAGAGTAATTCAGAAGAAGTAGCTTCAAACTCAAACTCATCAGTTAAATCACAGCAGGTTGTCAATTCTTCGGGAACGACAACACTCTCATATGATGTTGCCAATATAGTAGAGACAGCGCAGCCTTCTATAGTTTCTATAACAACAACATCCACGGAATCTATCCAGTACTTTTTCCAGAGCTATGAAAGACCGGTATCCGGTGCAGGTTCGGGAATCATAATCGGACAGGATGATGACAAGCTTTATATCGCAACCAACTATCACGTTGTATCGGGAGCCGAAGAGATCAATGTAGGCTTCAATGACGGTGAGATGGTAAATGCCACGGTTAAGGGAACCGATGAAAATGCAGACATAGCAGTAGTGGAAGTACTGAAGAGCGAAATGAAAGATTCCACGAAGGAAAGCATTTCCGTAGCTCAGGTAGGAAATTCTGATGAGCTTCAGGTAGGGGAACCTGCAATAGCAATAGGAAATGCACTGGGTTATGGTCAGTCAGTAACGGTCGGATATATAAGTGCACTTAACAGACCGATCGAAGATTCAGAGGGCACATTTATCCAGACTGACGCAGCTATCAACCCCGGTAACAGTGGTGGTGCTCTGATCAATTCACAGGGCCAGGTAATCGGAATCAATTCAGTTAAATATGTGGACAGCACAGTAGAGGGAATGGGCTTCTCAATCCCTATCAACAGCGCAATGTCCATAATAAATGATATAATCGCAGGAACCCAGAAGGGTAATGCCTATCTCGGGATCAAGGGCGCAGCCATCGGCGAAGAGTATTCGAAGATCTACGGCTTCCCGAAAGGAATATATATTCAGGAAGTTACCATGGATTCACCGGCAGAGGATGCAGGACTTCATAAAGGCGATATAATTGTTGAATTTGACGGCCAGGAAGTATATACTGTTGAGGAATTACAGCAGCTGCTGAAGAAGTATGATGCCGGCGACGAGGTTAAGCTCGTTGTCTACAGAGCCGATACCATGGGCGATTATGATAAGACCGAGGTAGAGGTAACACTTAAAACAGGAAATTAAGATTAGATGTACAAGCTTATTACAAGAGACGGTCTTGCGAAAAGAGCAGATTTTGAAACGGTGCACGGGGTGATAAAAACTCCCATGTTCATGAATGTTGCAACAGCGGCAGCCATCAAAGGCGCTCTTTCCGCGGCAGACCTTGAACAACTGAAGACCGAGGTCATGCTGTGTAACACTTACCATATGCATGTGCGTCCCGGTGAGGATATAGTTTATAAGATGGGCGGGCTCCACAGGTTCACAACCTGGAGCCGGCCTATTCTTACTGATTCGGGAGGCTTTCAGGTCTTCTCTCTTGCAAAGCTGAGAAATATAAAGGAAGAGGGCGTTACCTTCAGCTCCCACATAGACGGACGTAAGATATTCATGGGTCCCGAGGAGAGCATGAACATCCAGTCCGCGCTTGCTTCGACTATTGCGATGGCATTTGACGAATGCCCGCCTGCAAAGGCAGAGAGGGAATATGTTGAAAGGTCTGTGGCAAGGACAGAAAGATGGCTGAAGAGATGTGTCGACAGGATGAATGAGCTTAACGCTATGGACTCCACCATCAATAAAGACCAGATGCTCTTCGGTATCAATCAGGGCGCGGTCTATGATGATATAAGGATCGAGAATGCCAAAAGAATCTCGGAGCTGGATCTTCCGGGATATTCCATCGGAGGACTAGCGGTAGGAGAGACCCATGAGGAAATGTATCATATCCTCGATGTTACCGTACCTTATCTTCCTCTTGAAAAACCCACTTATCTTATGGGAGTCGGAACTCCCGAGAATATACTCGAAGCCGTGGACAGGGGAGTTGACTTTTTCGACTGCGTATATCCTACGAGAAACGGCCGGCATGGTCAGGTCTATACAAACCACGGAAAGCTTAATCTCAAGAATAAAAAGTATGAACTGGATGAGAGTCCGATAGATGAAACCTGCGACTGTCCGGTATGTAAGAGATATTCGAGAAGCTATATAAGACATCTTCTGAAACGTGATGAAATGCTGGGAATGAGGCTCTCAGTTATCCATAATCTTTATTTCTATAACAACATGATGGAAGAGATAAGGGATGCCATAGAAAAGCATGAATGGAAGGCTTATAAGAAGAAAAAGCTCGAAGGAATGAGTGAGGGCGAGAATTAAGCATTTAAAAAAGTTGCATTAAAAGTAACTTTATAATATCATAACATAAGCATTTTAATATAAAGGAGTATTGATTATGATAATGAATCTGATGATGGTTTTAGATGCAGCTGCTACAGATGCAGGGCAGGGTGCTACCGGAAGAGGAAGCATCGGTTTTATGATCGCATACCTTGCATTCTTTGCTTTACTGATCTATTTCCTTTTCATTAAGCCGACAAGGAAGCAGTCACGTCAGCAGGAAGAGATGATGTCAAGCCTTAAGCCCGGTGACAGCATCATGACCACAAGCGGTTTCTACGGAACTGTTATCGGTATCGATGATGATACTGTTATCGTAGAGTTCGGTAACAACAAGAACTGCCGTATCCCTATGCATAAGAAGGCTATCGCAGAGGTAGAGAGTGCCGATGCTGCTTATGATGAGCCTGAGAAAGAGGAAGAGGCAGAAGAGAAGGAACCCAAGAAGAAACTCGGAAAGAAAAAGAACTAACCGACATTTCGAAGGGTGAAACAATATGAATAAATTAAAAAAATACATATCGGTTATCCTTCTAGTGACATTTGTATTTTCTCTGGCAGCATGCGGCAAGGTTGAAGATGAACCCTATTCTTCTCCGAACTTTAACAAGCTGACTACCCAGGAAGATACCGAAGAAGTTATAGAACCGGCCGATGCCTCCATTACGGATGCGCTGATAAATGCAAGCTTTACAGATGCAAGCTCATCCGATGCGGACTTTGAGCCTCCCGCTTCGTTAACTGATGCATCCATCATGGGAATGTATGAGGACGGGGCTTATTATAATGCTCTGGCAGGCTTTAAGATCTCGGTTGATGATGAGACATGGCATTTTTATGATGCTGCCGGAGTGGCTTCGGCTACTGACGCATCGATCGATCATATAAATAACCTGTGGCATGGATATAAATCTCCTTATGATGAGGATGTGAGCTATGCCGCGATCCTTTATAATTCCGAGGATGGTTCAAATATCATAGTTTCCTATATAAACCCCGAGTCATATCTCATGCCGGAGTTTGACAGCCAGAAGTTCCTCGGTATGGCTGCTTCCAGATATGAAGAATATAACTTAAGCTGGGTAACCTTCTTAAGAAAGAATTACTGGTGTCTGGATGTAAAGGATGAAAGTGAAGTCGGCAGAAGGACCCAGTTTGCTATTGATGAGGAAGGGCTTATCGTGCTTATCACATTTACCCTTCAGGAAGAGACGGAGCTTCAGGATGCAGTAAGCCTGTTCTCGCCTCTAGATACTTAACGGAACCAAATCATTTCTCCGGGGGATGGTTATGAAGAATAAGAATAAGGCAATGCGGAATATGCTCATCGGAATGCTGGGCGCTGCCATATGTATGGTAGGCGCGTGGCTGTCCTTTGCATATGGAAAGGACAACATCCGTAACGGCTTTATTCAGTCCTACTGGCCCAAGATGCATATGGTGAGGCTCGAGGCCGCGATCATATGTACAGCAGTGGGAATCCCTCTTTACTATCTCGGCGCCAAAGAAATGGTCAAAGCTCTCCGGCTGTCACGTCGGAGGGGCAATATAAGTGATCTACGTATGGCCAATCTTTTTGATATGGGCATGCATCTTTCAGTGATAGGATTCTTATTTATTCACTGTGTCTATATTACGATGGCGATAGTATATAAGGAGCTTTTTGCTACAAGCCTTATGGGTGCGGACATCATGTCCACAGTTGAAGGGCTGTTCTATTATCTTGCCATACCTCTTTTTGCATATCTTGTTTTTTCTATCGGAGGAACCTCGATCGCATATATGTATTTTATCGTGAGTGACAGGATGAAGGTGAGCAAGCTCTGCTTTTTCTTTAATCCTCTCATTCTGTTTCTTATAGGTGAGCTTCTTAAGCTCACGAAGCTTTATTATCTGGTTGATTTTGCGTCCGCCATGATCCCATTTGGCTATATGCTGATGCTGTCTGCGGGAATGGTTCATGTGGCAAAGATGCCGGTTAGACGCCGGAGGGTACAATAATATGAAATTAGTATCGTGGAATGTAAACGGAATAAGGGCATGCGTTAATAAAGGTTTTCTTGATTCCTTCAACGCTCTGGATGCAGATATCTTCGCGATCCAGGAGAGCAAGATGCAGAAGGATCAGCTTATCCTTGAAACGCCCGGTTACCATCAGTACTGGAACTATGCCAAGAAGAAGGGTTATTCGGGAACTGCTGTCTTTACAAAGCAGGAGCCTAAAAGTGTTACCCTCGGCATAGGAATGGAAGAGCATGACCAGGAAGGCCGTGTCATTACTCTCGATATGGGAGACTACTACTTCGTATGTGTATATGTTCCCAATTCGCAAAATGAGCTCCAGAGGCTTGATTACCGAATGAAATGGGAAGATGATTTCAGGGCATATCTTGTCGGGCTTAAGGAGAAAAAGCCTGTAATCATATGCGGCGACCTGAATGTGGCACATAAGGAGATTGATCTTAAAAACCCTGCATCCAATCACAGGAATGCGGGATTTACGGATGAGGAAAGAGGAAAGATGTCCGAGCTTCTGGATGCGGGATTCGTGGATTCCTTCAGAGAGAAGTACCCCGATATGACGGATATATATTCCTGGTGGTCTTACCGTTTTAATTCGAGAGAAAGGAACGCCGGCTGGCGTATAGACTACTTCCTTGTATCCGATGATGTAAGAGATAAGATCACGGATGCTAAGATCCATAATGAGGTATACGGATCAGATCACTGCCCGGTTGAGCTTGATATTGAACTTTGATCTAGAGTAATATCTTCAGAAAAAAATCTGCTTGATTTTTATAATAGCTATAAGTATAATATCGCCAGACGTGGTTTTCAAAACCACGTCTGGCGATAATGCTGAAGGCTTAAAGTTAGTGTTTATGAGGAAAAAGTATGACAGATTATGTATTAAAACCTGAGGAAGGAATAGCGGGAAACTATATATCGAGCTATGTCACCGACACCGGACTTCTTAAGAAGATCGAGTTTCATGATGATGAGAATTTTAATTTCGGCTTCGATATAGTGGATGAGCTGGCAAGAAAATGTCCCGATAAGACAGCCATGATGCATATCTCGAAAGATGGTACAGAAAGACGTATCACCTTCAAGGATATGATGATCTATTCCAACAAGACTGCCAACTATCTGCATTATCTCGGAATCAGAAAGGGAGATAAGGTGCTGCTTTCACTTAAGCGCCATTATCAGTTCTGGTTTATCATCATCGCTCTTCATAAGATCGGAGCGATCGCTGTTCCATGTTCATTCCTGCTTACAAGGAAGGACTTTGAATATAGGTTTAAGGCAGGACATATAAGTGCGGTCATCTGTACAGCAGACGGTACCGTATCGGAAGAGATCACGAAGGCTACCAAGAATTATCCGGGACTTAAGACCAGGATACTTGTAGGCGGCTCACTGGAAGGATGGTCAAACTATAACCGTGATATCCGTTTCTTCTCAAGTACGCTTAAGAGGACTCCGAACAGTGCGGGCGGAAATGATCCGATGCTGATGTTCTTCACATCGGGAACCACATCATATCCGAAGATGGCTACACATTCCTTTAAATATCCCCTTGGTCACTATATCACTGCAAAGTACTGGCATCAGGTTGACCCGTCAGGACTGCATTTCACAATAAGTGATACAGGATGGGGCAAGGCACTCTGGGGCAAGCTCTATGGACAGTGGCTCTGTGAGGCACCCGTCTTTACATATGATTATGATGAATTCTTTGCCAAGGATATCCTCGGCATGATAGAAAAATACAGGATCACATCCTTCTGTGCACCGCCGACCGTATTCAGGATGCTGGTGCATGTGGATATGACCAAGTTCGATCTCACCAGTCTTAAGAATGTTTCGACGGCAGGTGAGGCACTGAATCCGGAAGTTTATGCAAAGTTCAAGCGTGCGACAGGACTCAGGATAATGGAAGGCTTCGGACAGACCGAGACAACTCTCGTTGTTGCAAACCTTAAGGGCATGAAGCCTAAGGCAGGCTCGATGGGTAAGGCAAGTCCGCTTTACGATATCGTACTTATGGCTGATGAAGAAAGAGAGGCTGCAGTCGGTGAGACCGGAGAACTCTGTATCCGACTCGGAGACAAGGCTCCGACTGGACTCTTCATGGGCTATTATCTGGATAAGGAAAAGACCGATGCGGTTATGCATGACGGGCTTTATCATACCTGTGACAGCGCCTATATGGATGAGGACGGATATCTCTGGTATGTGGGACGTGTTGATGATGTCATCAAAACCGCAGGCTACAGGGTAGGTCCTTTTGAGATTGAAAATGAGATCATGAAGCTGCCATACGTTCTGGAATGCGCCGTTACGAGTATTCCGGATCTCGTAAGAGGACAGGCCATCAAGGCATCAATCGTGCTTACCAAGGGAACTGCTCCTAGTTCCGAACTTAAGAAGGAAACCATGAAATATCTGAGGGGCGCCCTTGCTTCATATAAGAGACCGAAGGTAGTGGAATTCGTTGAAGAACTGCCTAAAACTACAAGCGGAAAAGTAAGACGTGTGGAGATAAAAGATAAGGACTGGAAACAGGACGAGTAATCTAAAATTTTATTTCTTTAATTCTCTTGACTTTTAAGATTTTTAGTCTATAATGAAAAAGGTTAAAAAATTTTAAATAAAAATTTTTAACAATAATCATTATATTCAAAGGAGAAAAGAAGAAATGTTTGATGAAATCAAGGCTGTAATTGCTGAGACACTTAGTGTTGACGAGGACAAGATAACTCTTGATGCTTCACTTACAGACGATCTTGGTGCTGATTCACTCGACGCTGTTGAGCTCGGTATGGCTATCGAGGATGCAGTTGGTGTAGCTATCGCTGACGAGGATCTTCCTAACATCAAGACAGTTCAGGATCTTGTTGACTACGTTGAGTCACACAAGTAAGAAAACATTATACTATATGCAGAAGTCGAACATGGGGTATGACTCATGGTTCGACTTCTTTATTATAGTAATCTCTTTGGAGGAATGTGAATGAAACTTTTTGGAAATCATATCAAAGACAAAACTTCAAATGATATGGTTAATGATATAGATAAAGCTTTTGTGCTTGAGAAGGTGGAAAAGCCTTCCCGCGAGACTCATGATGAGGCATCCGGAGAAATCTATACCTGCAAGAACTGCGGTAAGACAATGCCTCTTTCGGAAATGAGGAAGCTCCTATATGTCTGTCCCGAATGCGGAAAGCACGACAAGGTATCCGCCAAAAGAAGGATATCTGCTCTTGCGGACCCGGGTACTTTCAGAAAGCTTAAGAGCAACATACCATTTAAAAATCCTCTCAATTATCCAGACTATGCGGAGAAGATATCCGGACTTAAGGCCAAGACAGGTCTTGATGAGGGAGTGCTTTCGGGAGTATGCGAGATAGAAGGCTATAAGACAGTGGTCGTTGTAATGGCAAGCGAATTTTTAATGGGAAGCATGGGTATCGCAGTTGGTGAAATGGTGACGGAGGCATTTGAGGCTGCTGAAAAGCTGGCCCTTCCCATCGTTATCTTCACGGCCAGCGGCGGAGCCAGGATGCAGGAGGGAATCCTTTCCCTGATGCAGATGGCAAAAACCTCGGCTGCGGCAAAGCGCTTCAGTGAAAACGGCGGACTTTATATTTCTGTACTGACTCATCCTACGACAGGCGGAGTAAGCGCAAGCTTTGCAACTCTGGCTGATATAACGATTGCAGAGCCCGGAGCACTTATAGGCTTTGCGGGACCGAGAGTTATCGAGCAGACCATAGGTCAGAAGCTGCCGGAAGGCTTCCAGAGAGCCGAGTATCTTGAGGAGCACGGCTTTGTGGACGCGATAGTTCCGAGAAATGAGATGAGAGAAACATTAGCTCAGATTCTGAGACTTCACGAGAACAGGAGGAAGTCATGGCTGAGATAAGAGAACTTGATAATAAACTTACAGCCCTTGAGGAAGAAATGAGATCCCTCAAGGATAACATGGAGCATATAGAGCTGATATCCGATCTGCATGCGGAGTATGATAAGACGCTGGAGAAGATGACGAATCTCACACCGCATGACAAGGTCTATATGGCTCGTCATATAAAAAGACCCAAGGTCGATGATTATATAAATGCTCTTTTCGATGACCTTTTTATTCAGAGGGGCGATCTTCTGAATAAAGAGGATAAGAGTATCTTCGGCGGTATCGCAACCTTTCACGGAGTTCCGGTAACGGTTCTCGGTCACAGGAAGGGAAGAGACTTAAATGAGAACATGGAATATAACTTCGGAATGCCCGAGCCCGAAGGATATCGTAAGGCTCTGAGGATGATGAAGCAGGCCGAGAAGTTCGGACGGCCGATAATCACATTTATCGATACACCCGGCGCTTATCCGGGACTTGATGCCGAGGCGCATGGCCAGAGCCAGGCCATTTCCAGAAATCTTGCTGATATGAGCGCACTGAAGGTTCCGATCATCGCAATCGTGACAGGTGAGGGAAGCAGCGGAGGCGCTTTAGCGATCGGTGTCGCAAACAAGGTCTATATGCTTGAAAATGCCGTCTATTCGGTGCTTTCGCCCGAGGGCTTTGCGACGATACTCTGGAAGGATTCGACGCGTGCGGACGAAGCGTGCAAGCTGATGAAGCTTACGGCTCAGGACCTTTACGAATACGGCGTTATCGACGGGATCATAAGGGAACCGCTGGGCGGAGCGCATCATAATCCTGATGTTGTATACCGCGACATCGATGAGATGCTTGTTCGCGAGCTTCGAAGCTTCAAGAATAAATCCGGCGCGGACATCGCCCGGGACCGCTACATGAAATTCCGCCACATCGACAGCGTGGTTTTAAACGAAGAATAAATGTGAAAATTCTGTGACGGGGGTCTGACCCCGGACACAATTTGGACACAATTGAGGTAGAAGAATATGATAAACGAATTACTGGGTACTAAGTACCCGATCATACAGGGCGGCATGGCTAATATCGCCCTTGGTAAATTTGCGGCAGCGGTTTCTAATGCCGGCGGCCTCGGACTCATTGGTTCGGGCGGCTACGATGCAGCAAGGATTGAGCAGGAGATATATGATGCGAGACAGGCAACTGATAAACCTTTCGGTGTCAACCTCATGCTCCTGAATCCGGATGTTGACAATATCGCTGATCTTCTTGTTAAGGAGAAGATAAAGATAATCACGACCGGTGCCGGTACTCCGGGAAAATATATGGATAAGTGGAAGGAAATGGGTGCGATAGTCATGCCTGTTGTAGCAAGTGGAGCACTTGCCCGCCGGGTTGAGCAGCAGGGGGCAGATGCCGTAATCGCCGAAGGCGGTGAGAGCGGCGGCCATGTTGGTGACATGACTACGATGGCGCTTGTTCCCCAGATTGTAGATCAGGTTAATATCCCGGTCATCGCAGCAGGAGGAATCGCAGACGGAAGACAGTTTGCGGCAGCTATATGTCTTGGTGCTCAGGGCGTACAGATCGGAACATGTCTCCTTGTAAGTGAAGAATGCCCCGTTCATGATAACTATAAGCAGGAGCTTATCAAGGCAAGGGATAATTCGACAACCGTTACGGGACGCAGCCTTAATGCTCCTGTACGTATCATAAAAAACCAGATGGCCCGTGAATATCTTAAGCTTGAAGCACAGGCTGCTTCACGTGAGGAGCTTGAGCAGATCACACTCGGAGGACTTCGTCGTGCAGTTACAGACGGTGATATGAAAACAGGTTCCGTAATGGCAGGCCAGGTGTGCGGACAGCTTAAAGAAGTGAGACCGGTAGCAGATATACTTGCTGATATGTATAACGAAGGAATGAAGATTCTTGGAAGATAAATAACCCGGAAGGGATGATGAGGACAAAATTATGAAGCTTGGATTTTTATACGCAGGACAGGGCGCCCAGAAGGTTGGAATGGGTCTTGACCTGTATGAAAAGTACCCCGAATTTAAAGAGACATTTGATAACGTGGCAGGAGTTGATTTCGACTTAAAGAAGGTCTGCTTCGAAGGACCGGAAGACGTGTTAAATGAGACTCAGTACACACAGCCCTGCATGGTGGCATTTGCGGTAGGCATGACTAAGGTTCTAAAGAACTTAGGAGTAGAGCCGGTTTGTGCAGCAGGACTTTCCCTCGGAGAATATTCGGCACTTTATGCTGCCGGAGTATTCACGGAAGAGCAGGTTATCCCGCTTGTTCAATATAGAGGAAATGCGATGCAGACCGCAGTTTCCGGAAGAGCATGCAAGATGATCGCAGTGCTCGGACTTGATAAGGAAACTGTATTTGCAGGATGCGATAAGGTACGCGAAAAGCTTGAGGCTGAGGGCAAGGTTGATGCAGAAGGAAAGCTGCTTGTGGCAGAGCCTGCTAACTTTAACTGCCCGGGACAGATAACAGTATCAGGTGATGCAGAGGCAGTTGATATGGCAGCTGAAGTACTTAAGGAGATGGGCGCTAAAAGATGCCTTCCTGTAAAGGTAAGCGGACCTTTTCACACATCACTTATGAAGCCGGCAGGAGATGCTCTGGCTGAAAGATTCAAGGGTGAAGAGTTCGGTGAGATGAAGATACCCGTGATCTTCAACTGCATCGGCCGGGAGAAAAGTGCGGATGAAACTATCCCGGAACTTCTCGAGCAGCAGGTTCAGAAGTCGGTATATTTCGATGACAGCATCAAGGCGATGGCTGAGATGGGAATCGATGCATTTGTCGAAATCGGCCCGGGAAAGACACTTTCAAAGTTCGTACAGAAGACAGTCGACATTCCCGTTTACGGAGTCGAGACCGTCGCTGACATCGAGAAACTTTTAGAAACAATGTGAAGATTTTGTGTCCGGGGTCTGACCCCGTTCACATTTAGGAGGGAAAAATGAGTAAGAGATTAGAAGGTAAGACAGCAATTGTAACAGGTGGTGGACGCGGTATCGGCCGTGCCATAAGCGTGAAGCTTGCATCGGAGGGCGCGAACGTGGTCATCTGCGATATCGTGATCAACGAAGCAGCAGAGGAAACTATAAAATTAATCGAGGAGCAGGGCGTTAAGGCAGCCGCTTATCAGGCAAATGTCACCGTACCGGAAGACTGCGAGAACCTCTTCAAGCAGGCAGTCGAAGAGTTCGGTGCAGTAGATATACTTGTAAACAATGCAGGCGTAACAAGAGATAATCTTCTTATGAGAATGAAGGAAGAGGAGTTCGATCTTGTAATCGCAACAAACCTTAAGGGAACTTACAACATGATGAAGGCGGCAGCAAGACCGATGATGAAGGCACGCTACGGACGTATCGTAAACATCAGCAGCGTTGTAGGTATATATGGAAATGCAGGACAGGTCAATTATTCGGCCAGCAAGGCAGGTGTTATCGGAATGACCAAGTCAATAGCAAAGGAGCTTGGAAGCCGCGGCATCACATGTAATGCAGTAGCTCCCGGATATATCGAAACAGATATGACCAAGGTTCTTCCCGATGAAGTTAAGGAAGCTATGGTTAAAAATATTGCACTCGGAAGACCGGGCCAGCCCGAGGATGTTGCAAAGGTAGTTGCATTCCTCGCATCAGATGAAGCTGAGTATGTAACCGGCCAGGTTATCGAATGCGCAGGCGGAATGTCTTGTTAATTAATTGTACAAGATTTCAGGTATAAGATTTTAAGGTATATGATCATGATAGATTATTTTATGGGGTTAGATAAAGCAGGAAAGATAAGACTGATACTATTTGTCATAGTATTAATATGGTGTGTTTACTGGGGCGCGGGATTCTCATATGAAATATCCCGAGGAGGAGGCGCATTTCATGGCCTTTCAGGCAGCATGGTAGATACTTCCGATATTGACGATGTTTATATTGATGGCAGTGATTTTACATGGGGAGTACGACTTTTAGGCCACGCAGCAAACGGTGCCATCCTTATAGTGATCGTGTTACTTATGCTTTTATTCATGGTTCTTGTAGCAGTAGCAACGGTAATACCGGTTGCTTTGCTGAGAATATTCGGACTAAAAAAGAAATATGTAGTCACTGAAGAAGAGTATAAGCTGACAAAATATATTTATCTTACTGCTATAGGCCTGAGCCTTGTGCTCAGCCTGATATTAACGAGATTTACCAGCATCATACCGTCCATTTTATTTACACTGACATGGTCGCTGGTCATGCTGATCTATGTACTGGGTACATGGGAAAGAAAAAAGATGTATGAAATGAATGAATAGGAGAAAAATTATGAGACGAGTTGTTATTACAGGTATAGGCACCATCAACCCCGTGGGCCACAACCTTGAGGAGGCATGGGAAAATGTCAAGGCAGGGGTTTGCGGTATCGACTTCACAAAGCAGATCGATACTACAGACTTCAAGGTAAAGGTATCCGGCGAAGTTAAGGATTATGACCCTGCAGATTATCTTGACAGAAAAGAAGCCCGTAAGATGGACCGCTATACTCAGTTCGGTATGATCGCTGCAAGAGAAGCAATGAAGGACAGCGGACTTGATATCGAGAAGGAAGACCCGTTCAGATGCGGAACCATAGTTTCATCCGGTATCGGCGGACTTATCACAATAACAGACCAGACACTCCGCGGAGCAGAGAAGGGTTATGAGAGAATATCTCCTTTCTTCATCCCGATGTCTATTTCAAATATGTGCGCAGGCGAGATTGCGATCGACACAGGCTTTAAGGGAGTCTGCGAAAGTATCGTAACAGCATGTGCAAGTGCAAACAACGCAATCGGCGAATCCTTCCATAAGATCAGGGACGGCTATCAGGACGTTATGCTTACAGGCGGTGCCGAAGGCTGTATCTGCCCCATGGGAGTCGGCGGATTCACTGTAATGCAGGCACTCAGTACTTCCACAGATCCGAATAGAGCTTCGATACCATTTGACGCTGAAAGAGGCGGCTTCGTGATGGGCGAAGGCTCCGGAATCCTCATCCTCGAAGAGCTGGAGCATGCAAAGGCAAGAGGCGCAAAGATCTACGGCGAGATAGTAGGATACGGCGCAAGCTGCGACTCATATCACATAACAGCACCGGATCCAACAGGGGCAGGCGCAGCAGGATGTATGGAAATGGCTCTCTCAGACGCAGGTATCGAGAAAGAACAGGTTGACTACATCAACGCACACGGAACCTCGACACATCTTAATGATGCTGGCGAGACAAAAGCTATAAAGACAGTATTCGGAGATCATGCATATAAGCTCATGGTAAGCTCCACAAAATCAATGACAGGACACCTTATGGGAGCTGCAGCTGCGATCGAAGCAATCTTCACGACAATGGCTCTTAAGGACGGCTTCGTTCCCGCAACCATCAACTACAAGAACCCCGATCCCGAGTGCGACCTCGACATCGTCCCGAACCAGGGCCGCGAAGCCAATATAAAATACGCACTCTCGAATTCCCTCGGATTCGGTGGTCACAATGCTTGTGTATTATTCAAGAAGTATGAAGACTAACAAATAACACTAAAAAGTGGAATGAAGTGTATCACTTAGAAACATTAAGGAGAGTTTTATTTGTTTAGACTACATTGATAATCAGCTGTTTCTCCTGAGACCGTTTTGGGTCTGTTCACTTAGCGATTCACGAGTACGAAGTACGAAGTGAGAGCTTAGTGAGCCTAGGGGACCCAAACCGTGCGAAAGCAGAGTCTCAGGAGAAATATGCTGATTATCATGCAATGTCAAAATATGAAACTCGACATATTAAAAAGAGGAATAAACGAAATGGAACTAAATTCAAATCAGATCAGGGAGATCATCCCTCACCGCTACCCGATGCAGCTTATCGATAAGATAACCGACTTCGTTCCCGGCGAGTGGGCCGAAGGCATCAAGTGTGTCTCCGTAAATGAGTCCTTCTTTCAGGGCCATTTCCCGCAGGAGCATGTAATGCCGGGCGTCCTTATCGTAGAGGCACTTGCACAGACAGGTGCAGTTGCAATTCTTTCAGATGAAGAGTTTAAAGGTAAGATCGCACTTTTCGGCGGAATCAAAAATGCGAGATTCAGAAGACCTGTAAGACCGGGCGACGTGCTTAACCTTAAGACAGAGATCACCGAGAGAAAAGGTCCTCTCGGATTCGGTAAAGGTGTTGCTACAGTAGATGGCAAGGTGGTATGTCAGGCAGAGATATCATTTGCGATCATGGATGCAGAGAAGTAGAAAGGTAAATATTATGGAAAAAAGCTCGGAAGATATTAATGGGCTTACGCCGGAAGAAAGAGCAGGGCTTTCCCCGAAGGAAAGACTTGAGCGTAATCCGCTCGCTGCACTTTACTCAAAATTCAGAGTGCATTACTATAGAGATGTATTCAGCAGGATCAAATCAAGGGAGCTGTCGCTGACAACTACCGAGGTTTATTGCGTCGAGATCATCTATAATCTCGGCAAGCCGACCATCCAGGAGTTTGCGAACTTCATCGGCATATCCTCGCCGAATGCGACCTATAAGGTGAATTCACTCATTAAAAAGGGCTATGTAAAGAAGGTTCAGTCCGAAATTGATAAAAGAGAATTTCATATTGAGGTGACAGAGAAGTACTACAGGTATTATAATATCAATGAAAAGTATCTCGACATCGTCGAGGACAGGCTTCAGAATGCGCTGACACCCGAGGAATTCGAGATCTTCAACAATACCCTTAAAAAGATCTACAGGGAAATGATGCCTGAGGTTGGTCTGAATATTGAGTAGGAGATCATTATGGAGAGCATTTACGGAAAATACGAGGATACTCTCGAGATAGTTAAAAGTGATATTGAGGAACGGTTCGCATATTATCAGAAGATGATTTTTCAGAAGACCGGTGAAAATGGCTTCGAACATATACTTGTCCGGATCAAGACTGAGGACAGCATGCTCGAAAAGATTCAGCGTAAGGGTCTTCCAATGACAAATGAGTCGGCGCTCGCAACGATCAAAGACGCTATCGGTGTAAGGATAGTTTGCTCTTTTGTGGATGACGTGTATAATGTAGTCGAGTACATAAGAAGCTTTGACAATACCGAGATAATCGAAGAGAAGGATTATATAAAACATGCAAAGCCGAATGGCTACAGAAGCTATCATATAATCCTTGCCGTAAAGACACCGCATGAGGATGTGTTCGGAAATAATCCCGGAACCTACTATGTCGAGCTTCAGATCAGGACCATCGCCATGGATACCTGGGCTGCACTCGAGCATAAGATGAAATATAAGAAGGATATCCCGAATCAGGAGCTTCTCGTTTCGGAGCTGAAAAGAGTTGCCGACGAGCTGGCTTCGTGCGATCTTTCAATGCAGACGATCCGTGATCTTATAGGCTGACAATACCGACTGATGTCAAAAGCAGGAAAACATCATGAAAAAATTCCTGAAATATCTAAAACCATATAGAGTGCAATGTATACTTGCCCCGCTTTTCAAGATGCTGGAAGCAACATTTGAGCTTCTGGTTCCACTTGTTATAGCGTGGCTTGTGGATGTTGGAATTAACGAAGGTGACAGACACTGTATAACTGTGTCTGCCATCCTTCTTTTTATGCTTGCGGCTGTGGGAATGGCGGCTGCCATCACGGCCCAGTATTTCTCGGCAAAGGTAGCGATGCAGTTCGGCCGTGAGGTAAGAGGTGCGCTCTTCAGACATATCGAGAGCCTTTCCTACAGCAATATCGACCGCATCGGAACCTCGACACTTATAACCAGAATGACAAGTGATATCAATCAGATGCAGACAGGAGTTAACATGGTCCTGAGGCTGCTGCTCCGTTCCCCGTTCATCGTATTCGGAGCCACCTTCATGGCCTTTAGGGTTAACTCGAAGATTGCAATCTATTTTGTATATATGCTGATCGTACTTTTTATCGTAGTGGGGGCGATAGTATTTATCTCCATCCCGCTGGTTAAAAAGGTGCAGGGAAGACTTGACGACGTGACTCTTCATACAAGAGAAAATATCACCGGCGTAAGAGTTATAAGAGCATTCAACAGGACCGATGAGGAGTCGGAGGAGTTCAGGACATCCGCAAAGCTTCTTATGAAGATGCAGCTATGGGTCGGACGGGTTTCATCCTTCCTGAATCCGGTGACTCTGGTCATCGTAAATACCGCAATCGCATGCGTTATCTTTAACGGCGGCCTCTCGGTATTTGAGGGCACAATGAAGAAGGGCGAGGTCATCGCACTTTATAACTATATGTCCTATATCCTTATCGAACTCATCAAGTTCGTAAACTTTATAATTACGGTTTCGAAAATGTTTGCGGGCGCGAAGAGGGTTTCCGATGTCATGGATATCAAGCCCGACATCGAATTCTCCGAGGAGGATAAGTTCGAGAAAGAATCTGAGAAAGATATTGAGTCAGCTGATGAAGATACAAAAGATGCAGCCCACTCTGTTAGTTTCAAGGACGTTTCACTCACATACCCCGGTGCTAAGGAGCCCGCGGTCAGTGATGTAACCTTCGATGCAAAGCAGGGTGAGATAATCGGAATAATCGGTGGTACAGGTTCGGGCAAGTCGAGCCTTGTAAGCCTTATCCCCCGCTTCTATGAGGCAACCTCCGGCGATATAACCATCGACGGAAACAGCATTAAGGATTATTCAAAGCAGACGATAAGAGACATGGTCTCCGTAGTTCCTCAGCACAGTGTCCTTTTCAGCGGCACCGTAGCAGAGAATATTAAGATGGGAAATGACTCCGTGACCGATAAGGTTATCGAGGACTCCCTTGCAAAGGCTCAGGCAAAATCCTTCATAGATGAAAAAGAAGGAAAGACAGAATTCATGATAAATGCCGGCGGAAGGAATCTTTCCGGCGGACAGAGACAGCGCCTTACGATAGCAAGAGCGCTTGCTAAGGATGCACCGATACTGATACTTGATGACAGTACTTCCGCGCTTGATTTTGCTACCGAGAAGGAACTCAGGAAGGTGCTCGGTAACCTTAAGAGTAAGAAAATCATTTTCCTTGTGAGCCAGAGAGCGGGAACGCTTATGGCGGCTGACAGGATAATCGTTATGGAACGCGGAAATGTAGCGGGAATCGGTACGCATGACGAGCTGCTTCAGACCTGTGAAGTATATCAGGAGATCGTAAGATCCCAGATAGATGAAGGGGAGGTGGCATCATGAGAATATTCAGGTACCTCCTCAGATATATACCGCTGATCATTCTCTCACTGGTCCTTGCAGTGATGACGGTCTATGCACAGCTTCAGATCCCGGTCAGCATCGGAAATGCCATCGATTCGATAACGGATCCGGAGAGCTTTAAGAGGAATGTTCTTCTTATGTACTGTTGCTACATAATAATGTATGCAGGCTTTGCGGCTCTTTTCCAGTGGATCATGACCATCATCAATAATGCGGTCGTGAACAGGGTTTCGAGAGATATCCGCGTGAAGGCATTTGACAGTCTGCAGAATCTGCCGCTTAGTTCACTGGACGGAAGATCAACAGGCGATATCGTGTCACGTATCACGACTGATATCGACCAGTTTTCAGACGGACTTCTGCTTGGTTTTTCGCAGCTCTTTACCGGAGTTGTTACGATAATCGGAACCATTATCTTCATGGTAAAGCTTAACTCGGGAATCGCGGTCATGGTAATACTTCTTACGCCGCTTTCGCTTTTCGTTGCGGGCTTTATATCAAAGAAGACTCATAAGCATTTTACGGCGCAGTCCGAAAAAAGAGGGCGCCTTACCGGATATATCGATGAGATGATCGGTCAGCAGAAGATAGTGCAGGCATTTTCCTATGAAGATGATGCGGCAAAGGAGTTTGATGAGCTTAATGAAGAGCTTACAAAGTCCAGCTTTAAGGCTACGTTTTATTCATCGATAGTTAATCCGTCCACAAGGTTCGTCAACAATATAATCTATGCTGCAGTTGCCGTGGCCGGCGCATTTCTCGCATTGGCTTCTGCGATTTCGGTGGGTAATCTGGTTACGTTCCTTTCATATGCTAACCAGTACATGAAGCCATTTAACGAGATTTCAAATGTCCTCACTGAGCTTCAGAATGCTCTTGCATGTGCAAGCCGCGTGCTCGAGCTAATCGAATCAAAACGTGAGGAGCCGGATCTCGAAGACGCAAAGAGTCTTTCTGAGGTAATGAACTCGCTTCCCGAGGATAAAAGAGGAAGCGTTGATATCATGGGCGTAAGCTTTTCCTATGATAAGGATAAGGAGCTGATTAAGAATCTGAATCTTTCGGTCAGACCCGGAATGAGGGTTGCGATAGTCGGACCTACGGGAAGCGGAAAAAGTACTCTCATCAATCTTCTTATGAGATTCTATGACGTGGATAAGGGTACAATCGAGATCCAGGATAATGATACGATGAATGTCACAAGAGAAAGTCTCAGGGAGTGCTTCGGAATGGTGCTTCAGGAGACCTGGCTTAAGACTGCATCCGTAAGGGATAATATCTGCTACGGAATAAAGGATGCGACGGATGAAGAGGTCGAGGAAGCGGCAAGGCTTACACATGCCGACAGATTCATAAGGCAGCTTCCGGATGGATATGATACAATACTCTCTGAGGACGGAGGGATTCTCTCCGAGGGTCAGAGACAGCTCTTATGTATTACCAGAGTCATGCTCAGGATCCCGCCCATGCTGATCCTGGATGAGGCTACGTCTTCAATAGATACGAGAACAGAGCACAGGGTCCAGAGGTCATTTGCAAAGATGATGAAGGGCCGCACGAGCTTTATCGTTGCGCACAGGCTTTCCACTATTAAGGAAGCCGACGTGATCCTTGTCATGAAGGACGGGGATATAATCGAACAGGGAACTCATAAGGAGCTCCTTAAGAAGGGCGGATTCTATAATAAGCTGTATTACAGTCAGTTTGAAAGTTAAAGGGGTTTTAAATGAACATATTATTAGCAGAAGACGAGAAGGATCTGTCGAGAGCGCTGGTTGCCGTACTTGAACATAGCGGCTATACAGTCACTCCCGTTTATGATGGGGAGGCGGCAGTGGACGAAGCGAAAAGGAACGCATTTTCCTGCATGATCTTCGATATAATGATGCCGAAGCTTGACGGCGTATCGGCACTGAAAATGATAAGGGAGTCGGGAGATACGACACCCGCTCTTTTCCTTACCGCAAAGGCGGAAATGGATGATAAGGTTTCGGGGCTTGATGCCGGAGCAGATGATTATCTTACGAAGCCATTTGCAATGGTAGAGCTGCTGGCGAGGGTTAGATCCCTCACACGTAGGGGCGGCGAATATACGCCGAAGAAGCTTTCCTTCGGATCGGTAACACTGGATGTTACGGGACAGGAACTGGTGTCGGAAAATTCGGTGAGACTTGCGGGAATGGAGGCAAGCCTTATGGAATTCTTCATGATGAATCCGGGCAAGAGCTTCACAACGGAAGAAATCTACAGCCATGTCTGGAAGGATGATGAAGCCGGAAAGGACGTGGTCTGGGTTTATATATCATACCTCAGAAACAAGCTTCGCTCGATATCGGGAGATATATCGATCGAAGGAGAAAAGGACGGAAGTTTTTCACTTGTACTTAATAGTTAGGAGACGGGGTTTATGTTCAGAAAGCTGAAGCTTAAATTCATAGGAATTTCCACGGTATCAATGCTGATCGTTCTCAGCCTGATACTTACTCTGATCAATCTTATAACCTACAGGAATGCAGTGGGCGGAATATTCAATACGCTCGAATTTCTGATGCGCGAGGATGAGATCAAGAGCTCGGATAATGATATAAAACTTCCGGGTAAGTGGAACGTTTCGCCCGAAACCCAGTTCGAGGCAAGATATATATCCGTTGTGGTAAATGACGAAAATATCATGGTCAGCTATAACGATGAGCATATCGCCGCTATCGAGGAGTCGGAAATCGAGGAGTTCGTTAATTATGCCATAAGGTCGCCCAGGGAAAGGGGACTTTTCATATATGACGGACTTAATTATGCATTTATGAAGGCCCGCCAGAGTGACGGAACCTTTAAGATAATCATCATGGACTGTACGAGGAATCTTTCGATCGTTAATTTCTTTATGAGATTCTCGTTCTATATAGGTGCGCTCAGCGTTCTGCTGCTGACGCTTCTTCTTTCGATCTTTGCGAGAAAGGCCGTGCAGCCGATGGTGCGTAATATGGAGGCGCAGAAGCAATTTATCACAAATGCGTCCCATGAGCTTAAGACGCCGCTTGCCGTCATCTCGGCAAATACCGAGGTCATCGAAATGATGAGCGGAAAGAATGAGTGGACCGAGAGTACGATCAAGCAGGTGAACAGGATGTCCGAGCTGATATCGCAGCTGGTAGTTCTGTCTAAGCTTGAGGAGCGGGAGGACCTGGTGCTTTCCGACGTGGACTTCAGCCATGAAGCAAGAAGCGTGGTCGAATCATTTACCACGGTGGCAGAAACTCAGGGGAAGACTCTCGAGGCCGAGATCGCCGATAATGTCCATGTGAAGGCGGACGAAAAGGGAGTTCATGAGCTTGTGAATATCCTGCTTGATAATGCGGTGAAGTACTGCGACGACGGCGGACAGGTGAAGCTCACGCTTTCGCAGAAGGGTAAATCCGCCGTGCTTACGGTGGCAAATGATTACGTTGAGGGCGAGGGAGAGGATTATAAAAAGTTCTTCGACAGATTCTACCGCGCGGACGAGTCTCACAACAGTGAGAAAAAGGGCTACGGCATCGGACTTTCGATGGCTGACAGCCTTGTCAGAATGTTCAAGGGAAAGATAAGCGTTAACTATAAAAAACCGCAGATTATTTTTACAGTAATTCTTTGACATGGAAATGATTAAAATGTATAATTGAAAGAGCAATTTTCAACTAAAAAGATAAAAGGACGAATCCATTCGAATCCGTCCTTTTACCATTAGTGAAGGTTAAAAGTATTTATATGATTAAAGAAGATATAAATCTTCTTTAACAGGGGGCTTTGTTTTATGTATATAATATATTTATTTCCCCGATACTTTTCTACAAAATAATTGCAAATTGTATTAAATTTATGTGAGAATGCAAATAAATTACATCAAAAGTAAAAGGAAGGGAGTAAAATATGCCGGATATTAATGCTGAATTAACAAAAACGATATTTTCTGAAAGAGAAAATGACATCAAACATCCTTCCTTCGACAGTGAGATGGGACTATATAATCTTATTGCTGAGGGTAAAACTGAGGAAGCCAAAAGAACAATGGAGCGTCAGCCCAAGTATACCGCAGTCGAGAGAGGTATCCTTTCGGATAATCCGCTCAGAAATGCAATGTATCATTTTGTTGCGATGACGGCAGTGCTGACAAGAGTCTGCATCATGAAAGGCATGCCTCAGGATATTGCCTATAAGATGAGTGATGTTTTCATCAATAAGGCTGATAAGCAGAACAGCCCGGAGGCAGTGGCCAGAGTTCAGGTGGAGATGGCCGAATCATTTTCCGAATACATGAATAATGCTTCTAAGAGCGTTATCCAGTCCAAGCAGATCCTGCAGTGCATCGACTACATCCGCGAGAATATTCATAAGAATATCACGGTTTCCGAGCTTGCAGATAAGGTTGCCTTAAATGAGACCTATCTTTCGAAGCTTTTCAAGAAAGAGGTTGGCAATTCGGTAAGCGAATATATCAGGAACGAGAAGATCCAGGAGGCTTGCTGGCTGCTGAAGTATACGGATAAGACAAGTATCGAGATCGCGACCGATCTTTCCTTCTCGTCGCACAGCTACTTTATATCTGTGTTTAAGAAGGTGACCGGCACCACGCCGAAGGAATACAGGAATACGAATTACAGAGAATTAATATAAATAGAATTAATATATAGAATAATATGAAATTTAAGAATATAAAAAAGGTACTACAGAGTAAATTCATTACAAGATATGACATCGAGTACGAGACCTCCGACGGGCAGCCGAAGACCTACGAGATGATAAGCCGAAACCCGGATGTCACTTCCTTCGAGGAGCTTCATGGGACTGAGCCGGATGCGGTGGTGCTCATCATGACCGATCCTTCCGGGGACAGGATTCTCATTAATAAAGAGTTTCGTATGGCAGCCGGAATGTGGGTTTATAATTTCCCGGCCGGACTCATCGACCCGGGTGAGACACCCGAGGAGGCGGCTGCGAGAGAGCTCAGGGAAGAGACCGGGCTAACCCTGGTTTCGATTGAAGATATAATCGGCCTCAGCTACAGCGCGATAGGTTTTTCAAATGAGATGAACGTATGCGTTGTGGGAACCTGCGAAGGAACTATCGAAAAATCAGATTCTTCATTTGAAGAGATAGAGGCTGCGTGGTATACTAGAGAGGAAGTGCGCGAGCTCCTTAAGTCGGAACGCTTCGCCGCACGTACACAGGCCTACCTATACCTGTGGTCGAAAATGTGAAGAAATTGTGTCGGGGGTCTGACCCCGGACACAGAAAGGACACATAATGGGAATACTGACAAGATTTAAAGACATAATGGCGTCGAACATCAATGCGGTCTTTAAGAATGAGGACAAGCATCCGGAGAAGGCGATTGAGAAGTATCTGCTTCAGCTTCGTTCGGATCTGGGACAGGTTAAGTCCGAGACGGCTGCTCTTGAGATGGATGTAAGACGTGCCGAAAATGCGCTCAATCAGAATCGTGCCGAAAAGGAAAAGCTCGAGAGATATGTAGCGAAGGCAAAGGAGAGTGGAAGCACTTCCGATGCGATGACATTTGAATCAAAGCTTATGAATGTTACTCTGGAGGGTGAGAAGCTGGAGGCTAAGTATAATGAGGCAAAAGCTAATCTTACGAATCTTTCCGCGATGAACGAGAAGCTGAGTAACGACCTTATGACACTTGAGGGAAAGCTTCAGGAGGTTAAGACGAAGGTTGAGACAGCTAAGGCTCAGGAGAAGATGAACCAGATGGCTATGAAGGCAGGATCAGCCGACAGCGATGAGATGTTCTCGAAAATGAATGAGAAGGCTGACTATATGCTGGACAGGGCAAATGCCATGGCCGAGCTCGACAGTCCGACACGTGTCAGTGACTTTGATGATATCACGAGACTTGCCGATAAGTATGAGAACGGCGACTCTGATAATGATGGTTCAATTGATATAGAATAAATACAAACTAATTTTTCATGGAGGTAGCTATGGGTATTTTATC
Organism: Eubacterium sp.; assembly: GCA_017619835.1. GTDB lineage: Bacteria > Bacillota > Clostridia > Lachnospirales > Lachnospiraceae > Eubacterium_Q. The sequence goes on along the minus strand of JAFZRN010000033.1, from coordinate 187,132 downwards.
AAATCAATTTGCAAATGTAGTTGAGTGGGAAGAGTTTGATGACAATCTTATCTTCTGGAAATGGACTAATCGTGAGATCAAGAAGGGATCCCGCCTTATAATCCGTCCCGGTCAGGATGCCATTTTCCTTAATCAGGGCAAGGTTGAAGGTGTGTTCCAGGATGACGGCGATTATGATATCGAGTCACAGATCATTCCTTTCCTTTCTACTCTTAAGGGATTTAAGTTCGGTTTCAATTCCGGAATGAGAGCTGAGGTTCTCTTCATCAATACTAAGGAATTCACTATCAAATGGGGTACTAAGGGACCGATCATGCTTCAGGCTCCCGGACTTCCGGGTGGTATGCCTATAAGAGCTAACGGAACTGCAAATGTTAAGGTTTCCGATTATGCTACTCTTATCGACAAGATCGCAGGCGTTAAGCAGTCCTATTCAATAGAGGATGTTAAGATTCGTATTATCACTGTGCTTGACCAGCTTCTTATGAAGTGGATCTCTAAAGAAGGTAAGGATATGTTCAACCTTCAGGCGAGCGCATTTGATATTTCGAAGGGTATCCAGGAAGACCTTGATATGGAGACCAGCAAGGACGGTATCTCCGTAACAGGCTTCAGCATCAATAACTTCAACTATCCTGAAGAGATCCAGCAGAAGATCACTCAGGCAGCTGCTCAGTCTATGGTTACCGACGTTAATAAATACAGCCAGATGACAATGGTTGACGCTATGGCAGACGGAAAGCTCCAGGGCGGAAATTCAACCATGGGCAATATGGCAGAGATGATGATGGGCGCTTCCATGGCAAGCCAGATGATGGGTGGCATGGGAATGGGAATGGGCCAGCAGCAGGCTCCTCAGCAGCAGTACCAGCAGGCTCCTCAGCAGGCAGCTCCTCAGGCTGCAGCACCGGCAGGTGAAGCAGGCGCAGCTCCTAAGTTCTGCCCTGAGTGCGGAACACCTACAGGCGGCGCAAAATTCTGCCCGAACTGCGGAACGAAGCTTATCTAATCTTATATATGATTTTTATGAAGAAGCGTGCGATGCGCGCTTCTTTTTTTGCGTCCCCAAGTTTCATCTTGACATCTTCTGGGCATAGTGATATAACATATTCAGATAGATTAGCACTCACCAAGGGAGAGTGCTAACAAGATGATTTTTCGGGAAAGGAGTTGATGTTATGAACGCTGAAAAATTCACAAGAAATTCTCTTGAAGCAATAGAAGGAAGCCAGAGATTATGCATGGAGTATGAGAATCAGGAAGTAACGAGCGAGCACATTCTTTACAGCCTTCTCACCCTGGATGACAGCCTTATCACGAAGCTGCTCGGCAACATGGGTATCGCAGTTTCCGCATTTATTGACGAAGCGGAAGGATTAATTAAGGCAAGGCCTCATGTATCCGGTTCTTCCGAAGATATCTATATGGGTCAGGATGCCGGACGAGTTCTCTTTGCAGCCGAAAATGAGGCCAAGAAGATGGGAGATGACTATATCTCCGTCGAACACATTTTCATTGCTCTTATTGATAAAGGCAGCAGCCAGATCAAGGAGCTTTTAAAAAAGTTCGGTATTACGAAAAATGCTTTCCTCAGCGCACTTAAAGATGTAAGGGGCAACAAGAAGGTTGAGTCGGATAATCCGGAGGATACGTATGACGCACTCGGCAAGTTCGGTTATAACCTGGTTGAGAGGGCGAGGGAGCAGAAGCTGGATCCGGTCATCGGCCGTGACAGCGAGATAAGAAATATAATCAGGATACTTTCACGTAAGACAAAGAATAATCCGGTGCTTATCGGTGATCCCGGTGTCGGCAAAACCGCTGCCATCGAGGGACTTGCCCAGCGTATCGTGAAGGGTGATGTGCCCGATTCACTAAAGGATAAGGAGATATTTGCGCTTGATATGGGTTCTCTTATCGCGGGCGCAAAGTATAGAGGCGAATTCGAGGAGAGGCTTAAGTCCGTTCTGGATGAGGTTAAGAAGTCCGACGGACGGATCATCCTCTTTATCGATGAGATCCATACCATAGTGGGAGCCGGTAAGACCGACGGAAGCCTGGATGCCGGCAACATGTTAAAGCCGATGCTGGCAAGAGGTGAGCTTCACTGCATCGGTGCCACAACAGTTGATGAGTACAGGAAATATATCGAAAAGGATAAGGCACTTGAGAGACGTTTCCAGCCTGTACAGGTTAATGAGCCTACCGTTGAAGATACCATTTCCATATTAAGAGGTATCAAGAACCGCTATGAGGTTTTCCATGGCGTTAAGATAAGCGACGGCGCACTTGTTGCGGCTGCCACGCTTTCCAATAGATATATCACGGACCGTTTCCTTCCGGATAAGGCAATCGACCTTGTGGATGAGGCCTGCGCGATGATCAAGACGGAGCTTAATTCGATGCCTGCCGAGGTGGACGAGATCGAGCGTAAGATCATGCAGCTCGAGATCGAGGAGGCTGCGCTCAAGAATGAGGATGATCATCTTTCGAAGGAGAGGCTTGAGAATCTGAAGGAAGAGCTGGCCGAGCTTAAGGATAAGGCGAACTCCATGAAGGCTACATGGGAAAATGAGAAGGCCGAGGTTGACAGAGTCAGAACCCTTAGAGAAGAGATTGAAAATGTCAAGGATGACATTGAGATCGCTCAGAGAAAGTACGATCTTAATAAGGCTGCAGAGCTTCAGTACGGCAAGCTGCCTCAGCTCCAGAAAGAACTGGAAAGCCTTGAAAATGGTGCGACATTTAAGGAAAGACAGCTGCTTCATGAGACCGTTACGGATGATGAGATCGCTAAGATCATTTCCAAGTGGACGGGTATTCCGGTTGCCAAGCTTTCGGAGTCAGAGAGGAATAAAACACTTCATCTTTCGGATGAACTGCATAAGAGAGTAGTGGGTCAGGATAATGCGGTTTCACTTGTGAGTGAGGCTATAATCAGATCGAAGGCAGGTATCAAGGATCCTACGAAGCCGATCGGATCATTCTTATTCCTTGGACCTACCGGTGTGGGTAAGACAGAACTTGCGAAGGCTCTTGCAGAAGCACTTTTCGATAACGAAGCAAATATAGTCCGTATCGATATGAGTGAATATATGGAGAAGCATAGTGTTTCAAGGCTGATCGGAGCGCCTCCGGGATATGTAGGATATGACGAGGGCGGACAGCTGACTGATGCGGTAAGACGTAAGCCTTATTCGGTAGTTCTTTTCGATGAGGTTGAGAAGGCACATCCGGATGTATTCAATGTTATGCTGCAGATCCTTGATGACGGACGTATCACGGATTCGAAGGGCAACCTGGTTGACTTTAAGAATACGATACTTATCATGACTTCTAATATCGGTTCGGAGTTCCTGCTTGAAGGAATCGATGAAAGTGGCGAGATAAAAGAAGAGGCTGAGAAGCAGGTTACTGATATGTTAAGACTTCATTTCAGACCTGAGTTCCTCAACCGTCTTGATGAGATCATTATGTTCAAGCCGCTTACGAAGGAGAATATCTCCGGCATCGTAGAGCTTCTTATGAGGGATCTTAATGCGAGAGTTGCAGATAAGGAGATCACGATCGAGCTTACAGATGAGGCAAGGGACTATGTGATCGAAGCCGGTTATGATCCGGTATATGGTGCAAGACCGCTGAAGAGATTCCTGCAGAAGAATGTGGAGACACTTGTTGCAAAGGAGATCCTCAGTAATGCGCTGTCGATGGGAGATACGGTGCTTATAGATTATAAGGATGGAGAACTCATTTGCGGCAGGAAGTAGACAGTGAAAGATAAAACTATAGGATAAAATAATCGGGACAATTCTTTGGAATTGTCCCGAACTTTTTTTCATGATAGAGCTTTATCCGTAATAAACGATAGCAACTACTTTTCCTTTTTTTACAACGAATTTTGTAACAAACAGATTATTTGGCTCGCCGTGTTTTTTATAATACTTATAGTTTTTCTTGATGAGCTTCTTAATCTTCTTATATGTGGTGTCAGACTTTTTAGTCTCAAGAGTTTTCTTATTTACTTTGACCTTGCGATATTCACAGTCTTTGGCTACCGGAATTGTCATTGTGGTTTTAGCAAAGGTAGTACTTCCGTTCTTTTCAATGTTTGCATCAACCATTTTGACTGTAAGCTTTTTATTCTTTATCACAAACTTCGAACAGTTGCATGGTGAAAAAGTATAGGTGCCATTTTTGATCTTTGATTTTGCTTCGGAATAAGTGCTGTTACCCATAATGAATACGAGCATCATCAGAACAGCCATTATCAGAGATAAAGCTTTGGTGAATCTACTTTTTTCGCGCATTGTAACTCCCTCCCTTCTCTTTGGTCTGAATTATATCATTATTTACTGAATTGGCCAAATCATTTTCCAAAAAATGATTGCGGTGGCATCGGGTGATATAGTAAAATAGAGTCATCAAATTAGAGGAGGTAGGACCTATGGACAAATATGTTTGCCCTTGTGGCTATGAGTATGATCCGGCAGTTGGGGATCCGGACAGCGGTATTGCGCCGGGAACGGCATTTGAGGATATTCCTGATGACTGGGTATGCCCTGTATGCGGACTTTCAAAGGATATGTTTAACAAGGCTTAAAGTATAGCCTGATAAGCATAAAAACTCTTTAAAATACTGTAAATTTGTGATAAAATATCGGTTGGTTGTTTTTTAACTGACCGATATTTTTTTGCGGAGGGTTTTATATAATGGCAAAAAAGATTTACTACCAGGAAGAAATCGAGACAATGCCCGTTGACCAGCTCAAGGCATTGCAGAAGGAAAAACTGCTTAAGCAGGTAAAGTACGTTTATGAGAATAATGAATATTATCGTAATCTCATGGATGAGAAGGGAGTAAGCCCTGATGACATCAAGGAGCTTGATGATATCAGCAAGCTGCCGTTCCTTACAAAGAATGATCTTAGGGAAGCATATCCTTACGGACTTCTCTCTGCACCTCTTAAGGACTGCGTTCGTATCCAGTCTACAAGTGGTACTACGGGAAGACGTGTAGTTGCATTCTATACACAGAACGATGTAGATCTCTGGGAGGAGTGCTGCGCAAGAGCACTTGTTGCCGCAGGCGGAACAAAGAAGGACGTTGTTCAGGTATGCTACGGCTACGGACTTTTCACCGGCGGCCCCGGACTTCACGGCGGTTCACACAAGCTCGGAAGTCTTACAATCCCTATGTCTTCCGGAAATACCGAGAGACAGATCCAGTTCATGAGAGATCTTAATTCAACAATTCTCTGCTGTACACCTTCTTATGCTGCATACATCGGCGAGAAGCTTCATGACATGGGACTTACATCTGATGATATCAACCTCAAGGCAGGTATCTTCGGAGCAGAACCATGGACAGAGGAAATGCGTCAGAACATCGAACAGAGTCTTGGTATTAAAGCTTATGATATATATGGTCTTACTGAGATAAGCGGACCCGGAGTTTCCTTCGAGTGTGAGGCTCAGACAGGCATGCACATAAATGAGGATCATTTCTATGCAGAAGTTATCGATCCCGATACAGGAGAAGTTCTTCCCGAGGGAACAGAGGGTGAGCTCGTGTTCACATCTCTCGATAAGGAAGCATTTCCGCTTCTCAGATACAGAACAAGAGACCTTGTAATCCTCAAGAGAGAGGACTGCCCTTGCGGACGTACACATATCAAGATGTGCAAACCTAAGGGACGTTCCGATGACATGATGATCATCCGTGGTGTAAATGTCTTCCCGTCGCAGATTGAGACAGTACTTCTTAAGTGCGGATACACACCTAACTATCAGATCCTCGTTGACCGTATCGGAAACGAAGATACTTTCGATATAAATGTCGAGCTTTCGGAAGAGCAGTTCAAGGCAATGAGAGAGGATTCCGATCTCGAGAATGCACGTAAGGCACTTACCGGAGCTATGGTTCAGATGCTCGGTATCAGACCTAAGATGCACCTGCTTCCGCCTAAGTCGATCGTTCGAAGCGAGGGTAAAGCAGTAAGAGTAGTAGATAAGAGAAAGTTACACGATTAAATGAGTAATCCGGCTCCGTCGGTACCTTCCGGCGGAGTCAGGAAAATGATTATGAAAAATAAGAAGACTAAGTACATTTTAATATTTCTCGTGCTGCCGGTTACAATAGTGCTGGTAGTTTTTTTATCAATGCTGATTGATGAAAAGAAGAGGGCAAAAGACGTTGCAAATATCACCGAAGCGACGGACGAGCTTTCCGCAGAAGACCGCATAAATCAGATGCTTCTCGCAGAGTATCAGAAGTCGCAGTCAACGAGGGAATTCGCGGAGGTTTCGACAGAGGCTCCCGAGCTTACTCCCGAAGATGAAGAGTACGATGACATGATCGACGGCACTGATGCCGAGGATATGAGAGGATATGGTGATGCGCTCGATGACGGACTCAGCGCAGAGGAAGAAGCTATCATTGCCGAAGCCGAGAAGGAGGCAAGAAAGAATAGTGCCGGTGGAATCAACTATGGCGGAATAACGATCGTATCCAGTCTTAACCAGGTTGCAACTAACGGACAGTATGTTCTGAATCTTACGGATGCAGAGCTGAATGCACCGCACCCGCTGTTGCTTCAGTATGATCCGAGATGGGCGACATTTCCATATGGAACGGGAACTATGAAGTCATCGGCCTGCGGACCGACCTGCTTCTCGATGGTAATCACCGGACTTACAAATATCAGTAATGCTTCGCCGCCGATGGTTGCCGTATACAGCATGAACCATAATTACTATGTAAGAGGTGCCGGAACCGCGCATGGATTATTCCTGAATGGCGCGGCTGACTTCGGACTCTACTGCAACGAGATCAGCAATAATGAATCGGAAATGAAGGCGCACCTTGATAATGGTGAGCAGCTGATCCTAAGCGTTCACTACGGAAACTTTACCCACTCCGGCGCAGGTCACTTCATCGTGATCTACGGCTACGACAACAACGGCTTTATGGTAAATGATCCGGGCTCATACGAGCGAAGCACCCGCTACTGGCCATACAGCATAATCTCCGGCGACATCAATAAGATCTATGCATTAGGAAGAGCAAGATGATTATTTATCCGACAAGACAACAGGCTCAGATGATCGATAAGTACACCCAGGAATGTATTGGAATTCCCGGGCTTGTTCTGATGGAAAAAGCGGCCGAAGTTCTGGCGGATGAGATAGATAAGAGGATCGCTTCGGGCGAGAAAAGTGATAAGCTCTATGGCTTCAGAAAGCCCTACGATAAGATCCTTGCCGTAGTTGAGGGCGGGAATAACGGCGGAGATGCCGTGGCCGCTGCCAGGATTCTGAAGACGAAGGGCTATGATACATATGTCTATGAGATAAATGGCATCAAAAACAAGACCGAGTCTTACATAAAGCAGATCGAGATTGCGAAGAAGCTCGGGGTCGGGTTCGTTGATGACCTGTCACAGATTTCTGATTTCAGAGTCATCATCGACGGAATCTTCGGAGTCGGACTTACGAGAGAGGTTACCGGAATCCAGAGCGATGCTATCAATATGATAAATGCCGTCGCCACCGAAGGTATCTTTATAGCAGCTACTGATATATCGAGCGGCATCAGCAGTGATACGGGAGAGATTCTCGGAAATGCCGTAAATGCCGACCTGACAGTTACTTTCCAGTATATCAAATACGGAATGCTGATCGGTAAGGGGCGAGAGGCATCAGGCGCGATAGTATGCCGTGACATCGGGCTCTATGACGCTAAGTCTCTGAGCGATATGAAGAAGGTTCTGGATACGGACGAAAGCCTCGCTGATCAGAAACTAATATATGAATTTGATGATGAAGATATAGCTTCAAGAATCCCGAAACGAGATTCGGATTCAAATAAAGGGACTTACGGCAAGGTGCTGATCCTTGCGGGTTCGAAGGATGTTTACGGAGCGCTTTATCTTTCGGCGGAGGTCTGTCTCAGGACCGGAGCCGGACTTGTGAAGGTTGTGACGGATGAGAGGAATAAGGCGGTCCTAAGCGAAAAGCTTCCGGAGTCAATGTGCCTTACATATGATACTGATGAAGTTACCGAAAGCAAAACATTTGCGGAAGAATATAAAAAAGCAATAAGCTGGGCAGATGTGGTTCTTGCGGGACCTGGGCTCGGGACCGGGGATGCATCAAGGATGCTGCTGGAGCTTATGATGGAGAATATATCCTCGGGAAAGCAGCTGATACTGGACGCGGACGCGCTGAATATCCTGGCAGAGTCCGGAAAAGAAAAGTGGCTTAAACTTCTCAGGGATAAACTCGGATATGAGAATGTGATAATAACGCCTCACCTTGCAGAGATGTCGAGGCTGACAGGCGATAAGGTTGAATATATAAAAGATAATAAGTTTGATGTGGCAAAGAGATTTACGGATGAGTTCGGAGCGATAACAATCCTGAAGGATGCAAGGACAGTGGTGAGCTGCACCGGATATCTTTCGGATAAGAAGGAGATGCCTGCTTACATCAATACGACCGGCAACAGCGGAATGTCAACTGCCGGTTCGGGAGACGTGCTGAGCGGCATTCTGGCGGGGATCCTCGCACAGAATAAGGATGAGAGGATCACGGCTTACGAGGCAGCATGCCTTGCGGTTAATATTCACGGAAGAGCGGGAGACCTGGCAAGGGATACGCTGGGCGAGCATGGACTCATCGCGGGAGACATCATCGCCGCCCTCCCGGCCATTCTAAGATAAAGAAGGAAAAATCCATGAAGGAAACGAATTACAGGCGCGCTGAGGCTTCGATAGACCTCGACGCTATAAGATATAACATAAAGACCGTTCAGGCCCTTAATCCGGCGGACAGGAAGACTTTGCTCGTAATTAAGGCGGATGCATATGGTCACGGCGCCGTTGTGCTCGCAAAAGAGATGGATGATCTTGCGGATTATTATGCGGTTGCTACGATCCCGGAGGCTGTCGAGCTTCGCGAAGCCGGCATAGTAAAGCCGATCCTCATCCTCGGATACACAGATGAAGCTGAATACGATGAGGCAATCGATCACGATATCACGACCACCGCTTACGACTACGAAAGAGCAAAAATACTTTCCGACAAAGCCCTAGCCAAAGGTAAAAAAGCGAAGGTCCATATCAAGGTGGATAGCGGCATGAGCAGGATAGGATTTCAGTGTGACGAAGAAGGCATCAATGAAGCCGAGAAGATCACTAAACTAGAAGGCCTCGACGTGGAAGGAATCTTCACTCACTACGCAAAAGCCGACTACGAAGATAAGACAGACGCGCTCACCCAGTATGATAAATTTTCATGGTTTGTTAAAAGCCTCGAAGAACGCGGGATAACATTTAAATTGAGACATATCGATAACAGCGCCGGAGCCATGGAAATTCATTCGGATGGCTTTGACATGATGCGTCTCGGTATAGTAATATATGGATTATACCCCTCCGAAGAAATTGATAAGAAAGTAGTCATTAAGCCGGCCATGTCTCTTAAGGCGAATGTCATCCATGTTAAGGAGCTTCCGGCAGGAAGAGGTATCGGCTACGGCTGGACATATATCACCGAAAATGACACCAAGATCGCAACCGTTTCGATAGGTTACGCTGACGGCTATCCGAGAGCACTTTCCGGCAATGGAAGAGTTCTTATCCACGGCCAGTTTGCTCCGATCGTCGGCAGAGTCTGCATGGATCAGATCATGGTCGATGTCAGTGCCATCGAGGGGGATGTGAATGTCGGAGATGAAGTAGTTCTCTTCGGCACACAGGGCGATAATAATATCAGTATTGAAGAAGTCGCAGAGCCTGCGAACAGCTTCAATTATGAGACGGCATGCCGTATAAGCCGCCGCGTCAAACGCGTATATTATAAAGACGGTAAGGAGTTTTATGTTTAAAAAGAAAGAAGAGCGGGTTGAGGAGGAGATTCTCGACCTGGTTGAAGAAGGTCACGAACAGGGCTTCATAGAGGAAGAGGAGGCGGAAATGATCTCGAACATCCTCGATCTCGATGATAAGATCGTCCGCGACATCATGACCAGCAGAAGCAAGATCTATGCCGTGTCGAAGGAGTCCGTGATCAAAGATATCATAAGCGAATGCATAGAAAGCGGTTTCTCGAGGTACCCGGTCTATGATGAGGATATCGATAACATCATCGGCGTCCTTCATCTTAAGGACATGACGAGAGAGTATCTGGATAATCCCGAAAGCTCGGCGGAGGATGTGATGGAAGAAGCCATTTACATCCATCCCACCTATGATATAACCAAGCTTCTTAAAAAGATGCAGAAGGAGAAGAATCACATGGCCATCGTGCTGGATGAGTACGGCCAGACGGACGGACTTGTGACTCTGGAGGATATCCTCGAGGAGATCGTCGGCAATATCTATGACGAGCATGACGAGGAGACCGAGGAAGTCAGCGCCACCTACGGCGACGGCTATCAGGTGGACGGCATGATCAAACTTCATGATCTGGAGGAGCTGATCGAAACCCTCGAATTTCCGGATACGGATATCGAGACTCTGAATGGATTTCTCCTTTACAAGCTGGGGAGATTTCCGAAGCTGAATGAGAATATCAAGATTGATTACGGAGGCTACTCATTTGAACCCACAGAGATTGAGGACAGGCTTATCAAATCCGTAAGGATCACACGTATAAAAAATGATTAAATCAGAAAAGAGGAAAAATAAATGTCAGGACATTCAAAATTTGCAAATATCAGAGCTAAGAAGGAGAAAAATGACGCCGCTAAGGGTAAGATCTTCACAGTAATAGGCCGTGAGATCGCTGTTGCTGTTAAAGAGGGTGGTGCAAATCCGGATAACAACGCAAGACTCCGCGACGTTATCGCAAAGGCAAAGGCTAACAACATGCCGAACGATACAATCGAAAGAGGTATCAAGAAGGCTGCCGGCGACCTTGAGAACGTTAACTATTCATATAATACTTACGAAGGCTACGGCCCCGGCGGAGTAGCCATCATCGTTAAATGCCTTACAGACAACAATAACAGGACTGCAGGTAACGTCAGGAGCGCATTTACCAAGGGTAACGGAAGCATCGGTGTTACAGGCTGCGTATCCTACATGTTCGATGAAAAGGGACAGATCATCATCGATAAGGAAGAGACAGATATGGAAGCCGACGACATGATGATGTTCGCGCTCGATGCAGGCGCAGAGGACTTTTCCGATGAGGAGGATTCCTATGAGATCATTACCGAGCCGGGCGCATTTTCGGAAGTGAGAGATGCGTTTGAAAAGGCCGGGATCAAGATGGCTTCCGCAGAAGTCACAATGATCCCTCAGAATTATGTGGCAGTTACATCCGAGGAGGATCAGAAGAATCTTGACCGCATCCTTGATCTCTTAGATGCAGATGATGATGTGCAGGATGTATATACTAACGTAGAATAATAAATTATAAATATGGGGGACGGGAGGTATTGATATGGATAAATTCATAGTTACGATCGCAAGAGAATACTGTTCGGGCGGCCAGAAGATCGGCCAGCGCCTTGCAGACGAGCTGGGCGTAAACTGCTATAACAGCGAGATGTTCAGGCTCGTATCCAATAACGATTACATGAAGAGTGATGTGGTTTCTAATGATGAACGTATCAAGGATACCTCTCTTTTCGATGTCGCAAAAGAGGTTTATCATGATCCCCTTCCGGCTGCCCCGAAGGTTGATGACGTGCTCACCACCAAGTTCGAAGATGATGACCTGAAGCTCATCCGCAACCTCTACGACTATCAGTCCGAGATCATTGCCGAGCTTGCCCACAGGGAGTCCTGCGTTATAATCGGAAGATGCGCAAACTATATCCTGAGGAATAATCCCGAGGCGATAAATGTCTTCGTCCACGCACCCATCGGCTTCAAGCTGAAGCGCGCCTCTTCGAAGCATTATATGCCCGAAAATGAGCTCCGTAATTATCTTGCCAAGGTAGATGAGAGAAAGGCCGATTATTACTTCAAATACACCGGCTGCGACTGGACCGACATCAAGAATTACGACCTCTCGCTGGACACCTCGAAGCTGGGAATAAGCGGCTGCGTTGAGCTCATAAAAAAGTTCATAGAAGTTAAGCAGGGACTATATTAATCACTATTCAAAAAATGACTTTTTTGATATAATGTATTGTAGATTTCCGTAAGGGAGGTGCAGTATGAAAAAAATAGCTTATATAGCTTCCGAATGTGTTCCTTTTATCAAGACCGGCGGTCTTGCAGACGTAGTTGGAACCCTTCCGAGGAAGTTTGATCGAAGTGAATATGATGTTCGCATTATCATGCCGAACTATATGTGTCTGCCCGAAAAATATAAGAGCAAGATGAAGTATATAACTCATTTCCATATGGACATCGGCTGGAGACAGCAGTATGTGGGTGTCATGTATATGGAATATGAAGGAGTGCCCGTATATTTCATCGATAATGAGTATTATTTTAACGGCTTCAATATCTATGGCGATGTCAAATGGGACATTGAAAAGTTCTGCTATTTCTGTAAGGCAGCACTCTCAATCCTTCCGAGCATCGGCTTCAGACCCGACATAGTTCACTGCCATGACTGGCAGTCGGGACTTGTTCCGGTCTATCTTAAGACGCTTTTCGCAAGCAACCCATTTTACCAGGGAATCAAGTCGGTTATGACTATCCATAACCTTCAGTTCCAGGGACGCTGGGACATCAAGACGGTTCAGGAGTATTCGGGACTTCCGGGCGACCTTTTCACGCCGGATAAGCTCGAGATGCATAAGGATGCGAGCATGCTGAAGGGCGGTCTTGTCTATGCTGATAAGATCACGACAGTTTCCAATACCTATGCTCACGAGATCCAGACTCCTTACTACGGAGAAGGTCTCGACGGCCTGCTTCAGGCCCGCTGGCAGAGTCTCTGGGGAATCGTAAACGGAATCGACTACGACATCTTCAATCCTGCAAAGGATGAGAAGATCGAGTGCAAGTATAACACTCGTAACTACAAGAAGAACAAGGTTAAGAATAAGCTTGCTCTTCAGAAGGAGCTGGGACTTCCCGAGGATGAAAATGCCTACGTTATGGGTATTGTATCGAGACTTACTGATCAAAAGGGCCTCGACCTTATCGACCACATCATGAATGACATCATGACCGATGGCACTCAGCTCGTGGTCCTCGGAACCGGCGACAGACGTTACGAGGAAATGTTCCGTTACTACGAAGGCTTCCATCCTGCAAAGCTTTCCGCAAATATCTACTTCAGCGACGAGCTGTCACATAAGATATATGCAGGCTGTGACTCGATCCTCGTACCTTCGAGATTCGAGCCCTGCGGACTTACACAGCTCATGGCACTTAAGTACGGCTCGCTTCCGATAGTACGTGAGACCGGCGGACTTAAGGATACGGTTCAGCCATATAACGAATTTGACGGAACCGGAACCGGCTTCAGCTTTGCTAATTACGATGCAAGAGAGCTTCTCAACACCATCAATTATTCAAAGCACATCTTCTTCGATAAGAAGGATGACTGGCAGAAGATGATGAAGAGAGCAATGGAGCAGGACTACAGCTGGGATCAGAGTGCTAAGATCTACGAGCAGCTGTATTCGGAGTTATAAATTTAAGAGGGAGACACCCTCTGTCAGTTTAATAAAACGACTTAATAAGGGTTTGCTTCGGCAAGCCCTTATGTCAGATTAGGATGAGGATAAATGGCTTACGACGGAATTGTAATAAACAGCATAATTAAAGAGATTAAAGATTCCTGTCTCGGCGGACGATGCGTCAAGCTTCAGCAGCCCGAGGCCGATACCATTACCCTCACAATGAAGGGTTTCAAGGGCCAGACTAGGATTTATATATCCGCAAATGCCTCCCTCCCCATAGTTTATATAGCAGACACTCTGCCCAATGCTCCGATGCAGGCGCCGGCCTTCTGCATGCTTCTTCGTAAGCATATCTCGAACGGCCGCCTTGTAAGACTCGAGCAGCCGGGCTTTGACAGAGTGTTTGATTTTGTTTTTGAACATATGGATGAGATGGGAGATATATCCGAGCGGCATCTCATCGTCGAGATAATGGGGCGCCAGAGCAATGTGATTCTTACGGACTCCGACATGATCATCCTCGACTGCCTGAAAAGGATAATGCCGGACCTTGATAAAGCAATAGAGGAAAATGACGACAGCAGTGTTCGTATCCTCTACCCGGGAAAGGAATATCTTCCACCCGATTCTCAGGGGAAGATTGATCCGCTTTCGGGATTTGACAGGGCGGTCTTCGATGAAAAGCTTCTCACTAAGAGTGGACCGGTGGTAAAGGCTATATTCGGGACTTTTACGGGATTCTCGAAAATGGCTGCGGAGGAGATCCTCTACAGAAGCGGGATTGATTCCAGAAAGACCATCGGGGATCTTACGGAAGAAGAGAAGGATAAGCTGTTCGGTACTTTGAGCGGCATTATCGAAGATATAAGAAATGAAAGCTTCAGCCCCTGCATTGCATATGTGAACGGGGCACCGAAGGATTATCATGCACTGCAGCTTACTTCCTATGGTGTAAATGCTTTGGCTTCGGAAGAAGATGAAAACTCCATGTCAAGGCTGCTCATTGAGTTTTACAACACAAGGCAGCAGACGATAACCGTAAGGAGCAAGTCTCAGGATATAAGAAAGCTCCTGACACTTGCGGTTGAGCGTACATCGAGGAAGCTTGACCTCCAGCGAAATCAGCTCGAGGATACCGAGGACAGGGACAAATACCGGATTTACGGCGAACTTCTGAATACCTACGGCTACGACTTAAAGGGCGGCGAGGAGTCGCTAAAATGCGTGAATTACTACGATAATCATGAAATCACGATACCGCTTGATAAGGACCTGGATGCGAGGGGTAACGCAAACAGGTATTTCAGTATATATAACAAGAAGAAGCGTACCGCGGAGGTGCTTACGGACTTCGTTCAGAAGACCGATGCCGAGCTTCAGTACCTGCTCTCGGCAAAACATAGTCTTGAGATCGCAGAGAATGAATCCGATATCGAGGAGATCCGTAAGGAGCTTATCGAATCGGGAATCTTGAAAAAGGTGAGAAGGTCAAAAGGGGACAGAAGGACAGCAGCAGGCGAACCGCTTCATTTTGTATCGAGCGACGGGTATGATATCTATGTGGGAAAGAACAATATCCAGAACGACAAGCTGACCTTCGGTATCGCAACAGGAAGGGATATATGGTTCCATTCCAAGAAAGCTCCGGGCTCACATGTTATCGTTAAGCTTAAGCCCGAGGATGACGGTCTAGAATCCGTGCCGGACAGGGTGTTTGAGGAGGCGGCTTCAATCGCAGCCTACTTCTCATCGGCAAAGGACGCACCCAAGGTCGAGATCGACTACACCGAACGAAAGAACCTGAAAAAACCGCCCGGTGCCAAACCCGGCTACGTAATATATCACACAAACTATTCAATGATGGCCGAACCAAAACTACCGTAACGCATTCATAACAAAATCGTAACACTTCTGTAATGGGGCCTGACCCCATTACAAAACTGTTACAGTTTTGCAAGGGGGATTACATATGTTAATAGATTATACGAAGGAATATATCAATAAGCTCCGCACACCGGAGGAGGCTGTCAAGGTCGTTAAAGACGGGGACTGGGTAGATTATACAAGTTCACTCGGAATGCCCGTTTTACTTGATCGTGCGCTCGCTGCAAGGCGTGACGAGCTTCATGACGTCAAGATAAGAGGCAACCTTATCGCAGGCCCGATAGAGGTTGCTGAATGTGACGACACAGAGGAGCACTTCATATATCATAGCTGGCACTGTTCCTCATATGAGCGTAAGCTCTGCGACAGAGGCCTTTGCTACTATATCCCCATGGTGTTCCATAATAATGCCGCCTACTATGAGTATTTTATCAAGGTAAATGTCGTCATGGTGAGCGTTTCTCCCATGGATAAGCATGGCTACTTCAACTTCTCGGTTAATACCGGTGTTGCCGGTCCTATCTGCGAGAAGGCTGACATAGTCATCGTCGAAGTAAATGAGAACATGCCGAAGATCCACGGCGGCTACAATGAGTGCATCCACATATCAGATGTCGACTATATAGTTGAGGGGCTTCATCCGCCATTTAAGGATATGCTCCCGATCCAGCCGAGAGATATTGATATCCAGATCGCATCGCATATAATCCCGTATATCGTGGACGGCGCAAACCTTCAGCTCGGAATCGGAAGTATCCCGAATGCCGTGGGCAAGCTCATATCCGACTCCGATATCAAGGACCTCGGAATGCATACCGAGCTTTGTACGGACGCATATCTTGAACTATATAGATCAGGAAAGCTCACCAACCGTCTTAAGAATATCGACAAGGGTAAAGGTGTATTCGGCTGCGCCGTAGGGTCAAATGATCTCTATGAGTGGCTTGATGACAACCATGGAATAGCTGCATATCCGCTTGAGTATGTTAACAGGCCCAGCGTCATAGCCCAGCTTGATAACATGGTATCCATCAACGGCTGTGTGGCAGTCGACCTATACGGTCAGGTTGCTGCGGAAAGTTCCGGTTCCAGACAGATAAGCGGAACAGGAGGACAGCTCGACTTTCTTGCAGGTGCTTCGGCATCCAGAGGAGGAAAAGCATTTATCTGCATGACCTCGAGATATAAGGAAAAGGACGGAAGCTATCATTCAAGAGTAAGGCCTCAGTTTAACGGCGATATCATCACCTCGCCTAGAAGCCAGGTTTACTTTATTGCGACCGAGTACGGCGTAATAAATCTTGAAGGTAAGTCGACCTGGGAGAGAGCAGAGGATCTGATCTCAATCGCACATCCCGATTTCAGGGACGAACTTATCCGCGAGGCCGAGGAGAGAAAGATATGGAGAAAATCCAATAAGCGTTAGCCCCAATCCCGCCCAGTAATAAGTAAAGTTGAAAAAAAATAAAATATATAGTACAATAACTATGTATGTGCAAAAAAGAACGTACAACCAGATGAGACATGTGTGAGGGAACCAAATGGTATACAGCATGACGGGCTTCGGGCGAAGCGAATACTCCGATGAAGCCAGACGAATCATAATAGAGATAAAGTCAGTCAATCACAGATATTGCGACGTAAGCATCAAGCTCCCGAGGATAATCAGCAGATTTGAGCCGGAGCTCAGAAAGCGTCTCAAACTATATGCCGAAAGAGGCAAGATAGATATATTCATAACCTACAACAGCCTTAAGTCATCCGGTTATACGGTTAAGTATGACAAGGAAGTCCTTCAGCAGTATATGGATCATTTCCATACCATCGAGAAGGATTTCGGACTTGAGGAAGAATATAAGCCTACGGTAGTCGCAAGATTCCCCGACGTCTTCACAGTCGAAGAAGAGTACTTCGTCGAGGACGAGGAATATGAGATAATCGAAAAAGTCTTCGATGAAGCCGGAAAGCAGTTCATGCAGTCCCGCGCAACCGAAGGAGCAAGACTCAGCGCTGACATCGTTGATAAGATGGATGAGCTTGAGAGACTGACCTGCCAGGTTGACGAGCTAGCACCGAAGGCAATCGAAGAATTCAGAACTAAGCTCACCGAGAAGGTCGAGAAGCTTCTTGAATCGACGGATATCGATGAATCACGTATCGTTCAGGAAGTAACCATTTATTCCGATAAAGTAGCCGTTGACGAAGAGCTCGTAAGACTTCACAGCCATATAGCTGCAGTAAGGGAAATGCTTTCGGAGGGCGAAGCTGTCGAGGAAGGCAAGGACACCGATAAGAACAGTTCCATCGGAAGAAGACTAGACTTCATAGTTCAGGAAATGAACCGCGAAGCCAACACGACTCTTTCCAAGTCAGATACACTTGCAGTTACAGATATCGGTATCGACATGAAGACCTGCATCGAGAAAGTTAGAGAACAGGTTCAGAACATCGAATAATATCCGATCTACAGATAGAGGGAGACAGATATGGGTAAAGGAAGACTCATAGTCATATCCGGTTTTTCCGGTGCCGGCAAAGGAACGGTTGTAAAGAAGCTTATCGAAAAGTATGATTACAGCCTGTCGATATCGGCAACCACCAGAGCGCCGCGTGAAGGCGAGGTGGACGGACGAGAGTATTATTTTAAAACAGTTGAGGAGTTCAAGTCGCTGATCGATTATAACGGTCTCATCGAATGGGCTCAGTATGTTGAAAACTACTATGGAACACCAAGGAAGTTCGTCGAGCAGGAGATTGCCGAAGGCAGAAATGTCATCCTCGAGATCGAAGTTCAGGGAGCCATGAATATAAAAGCACAGTATCCCGATGCAATCCTTATCTTCATCGCGACAAAGGATATTGAAACACTTGAGGCAAGACTTAAAGCAAGAGGCACCGAGTCCGACGAGGTTATCCGAAAGAGGATCACGAGGGCTGCCGAAGAGGCCGACTCAATGGATTCCTATGAATACATCGTGATCAATGATGTGCTTGAAGAATGCGTTGACGCAGTTCACTCGATAGTAGTAAGCGAGGAATGTAAGAAAGAGAATAAAACCCGGTTTCTGATTGATATCAAAAAGGAACTTGAGGATTATATAGGAGGAAGATAACATGATACACCCATCATACAGTGACTTAATGGAAATAGCTAATGAAGGCGTAGAACCGGGAGAACATCCCGTAGTTAAGAGCCGTTACTCAATCGTACTTGCAACAGCAAAGAGAGCAAGACAGCTTATCTCAGGAAGCGAGCCCCTTGTTGACCTTCCCGAAGGCACAAAGCCTCTTTCAATAGCTGTTGAAGAGTTATATGAAGAGAAGATCAGAATACTCGGTGATGATGAGTAAGTCGTAAGCGGACAGACATCTGTTCGCTTTCTTACTTAATGTGAAAAAACTTAGAAAAAATGTGACAAACTGATCTGATCTATTTGTCACATAATGGAGAGAGAAGATGAATCTATCAAACCTTATAGAAAATCTAGATTACAGCATCATCTGCGGAAGCATCGACACTGAAGTCACTGACATCACTAACGACTCCAGAAAATCCGGCGAAGGCATGCTCTACTTCGCAATCCCCGGAGCAACCGTCGACGGAGCGCATTTCATTCCCGACGTTATCAGAAAGGGCGCATCGGTCATCATAACAGAAAGAACCGAGGATAAGCTCAGCGAGATCCTTCAGGATGATATGACCGTAAATGGCTCCTTTGAAGAGATAAAAAGTGAGACTGTTACTATTCTCACAGTTCCTTCAACCAGATATGCGATGGGAATCATAAGCAGCCGTTTCTATGGCGAGCCCTCAAAGCAGCTAACTGTTATCGGAATCACCGGTACCAAGGGCAAGACCACGACTTCCTACATGATAAAGGATATGCTGGAGCTTGCCGGAGTAAAGACCGGACTTATCGGCACCATCGAGGTCCAGACCGGTTCAAGAAGCATTCCCGCGAATAATACGACACCCGAATCAATCTACATCCATAACGTTATGAAGGAAATGGTTGAGAACAAGCTTGAGTGCGTCGTAATGGAGGTTTCCTCACAGGGCCTTATGCTCGACCGTATCGCAGGCGTAGACTTTGATTATGGCATCTTCACGAATCTTTCTCCCGATCATATCGGACCGAATGAGCATGACAGCTTTGAGAATTACAGAGACTGCAAGAAGAAGCTTTTCTCACTTGCAAAGAAAGGCATCTATAACATAGACGACCCCGAGGCCGCTTACATGATGGAGGGCAGCACGGCATATCCGATCACATTCGGCGAAAGCGACGAGGCTGATTATCAGGCAGTGGGCCACAGGCTCTTTATCGAAGACGGAATCATGGGAATAGAGTACGAGCTGGAAGGCACCCTCGAGGGTACGATCAGAGTTGCACTTCCCGGTGAATTCAGCATCCATAATTCCCTTGCTGCACTCGTAGTTGCAGACTGCATGGGCGTAAGTTTTGACGAGATAAAGAGAATCCTTTCCGAGATAAGAGTAAGAGGAAGAGTGGAAATGATTCCGATATCGGATAAGTTTACTCTGATGATAGATTATGCCCATAACGGCATGTCTCTCGAATCACTTTTAAATGCGATAAGAGAATATAACCCGAAGAGAATAGTGACTCTCTTTGGCTGTGGCGGAAACCGCGCCAAGTCAAGACGTTACGAGATGGGTGAGGTTTCCGGACGCCTTTCGGATTTCACGATCATTACAAGTGATAATCCGAGAAAGGAAGAACCTCAGGCCATCCTTGATGATATTAAGGTCGGTATCGGAAAGACCGACGGAAAATATATAGATATAATAGACCGTAAGGAAGCAATAAGATATGCAATCATGAATGCCGAAGAGGGAGATGTTATCATCCTTGCCGGTAAGGGTCATGAGGATTATCAGGAGATAAACGGCGTTAAGCATCATATGGATGAACGCGAGCTGATAAAGGAAGTTTTGGAGGAAGAGAATGTCAGCAAAATATGCGGATATAATAATAGATATTTCGCAGAGTAATCTGGACAGACCTTTTAGTTACAGAGTGCCCGAAAGACTGCAAGGTACTGTCGGTGTGGGCTCTGTGGTAGAAGTTCCCTTCGGAAAGGGAAACAGTAAAAGAACAGGTTACGTCATCGCTCTTAAAGACGAAGCTTCGATAGAAGAAGAAAAGATAAAAGATATCCTTGCTGCACCGGAGAAAAACTTAAGTGTTGAGAGTAAGCTGATAAAGCTTGCCGAATGGATGAAGCAGCGCTATGGCTGCACCATGATAAATGCCCTCAAAACAGTTATGCCCGTTAAGGAAAAGGTGAGACAGCAGAAGGGCCAGATCGATACCCGCAGCCTCATCCCCGAGTTCAGACCCATCGAGGACCTGGAACCCCAGCAGCAGGAAATAATAGATGATTTTATAAACAGTAAAGATGATGGTGTATATCTCCTCCATGGCATCACCGGCAGCGGCAAGACCGAGGTATATATCCGTATGGCTGAAGAAGTGATAAATAAGGGAAAGGATGTGATAGTCCTTGTTCCCGAGATAGCACTTACCTATCAGACAGTCGCCCGGTTCAGCAGCTATTTTCAGGATTCCATAGCAATCCTGAATTCCCAGCTCAGCAAAGGTGAAAAATACAGAGAATTCGTAAAAGCAAGAGAAGGCGGTACTCATATAATGATTGGACCGCGTTCCGCGCTTTTTGCTCCGTTCCCCAATCTGGGACTCATAATAATCGATGAAGAACATGACTCCTCATATAAGAGTGAGATGTCACCAAAGTACCACGCAAGAGAAGTCGCAATAGAACGTGCCCGTCTTGAAGGTGCTTCGGTAGTTTTAGGTTCGGCAACCCCGAGTATAACAAGCTATCGAAAAGCCGAGCTCGGTGAATATAAGCTTTACAGCATGAAGACCCGTGTTAAGGGAGCAGTTCTTCCGCAGGTTGAGGTGGTAGATCTTCGAGAGGAGCTGAAGCAGGGGAACAGGAGTATCATTTCCAACTCTCTTTATGAAAAGTTAAGAGAAGCATTTGATAAAAAAGAGCAGGCAATGCTCTTTATAAACAGGCGCGGCTATAATTCAATCGTATCCTGCAGATCCTGCGGTTCGGTAGTGATGTGCCCGAGATGCGATGTATCGCTATCGCTTCATGGAAAGTCACAGCTCATGTGTCATTACTGCGGCTACACTCAGCCGATGGTTTCGGAATGTCCCAAATGTAAGTCCAGGCTCATCGCCGGTTTCGGTACCGGAACTGAAAAGCTTGAGGAAGAAGTAAAGAAGCTTTTCCCTGATATAAAGACACTCAGGATGGACCGTGATACCACGGCCAAGAAGGGTGCTCATGGTGACATCATCGCAGACTTCAGAGCCGGCAAGGCAGACTGCCTTATAGGTACCCAGATGATAGTTAAAGGCCACGATTTTCCAAGGGTGACTGTGGTCGGAAACATCCTTGCGGACCTGGGACTCTTTGATACCGATTACGAATCGGCAGAGAGGACATTTGACCTTATAACGCAGGCCTCAGGAAGAGCGGGCCGTGATAAGAAGGAAGGTTGCGTAGTGGTACAGACCTACCAGCCCGAACATTATGCCATCAAAACCGCTTCTGCCCAGGACTATGACACCTTCTACGAATATGAGATGTCCTACCGTGAGATGCTCAAGTTTCCGCCGGTTTATGAGATGCTCGCCATCATGGTCAGCTCCGAAAACGAATCACTCGCAGCAACTCTTTCAGAGCAGCTTGCGACGAAGATTAAGGAATTTGCAGAAACTCCGGAGGGCGAAGACATAAGCTGCACCGGCCCCGCAGAAGCCGTGATCTACAGGATCAAAGATGTCTTCAGAAAGATGATATATGTTAAATCCAGATCCTACGATGAACTGGTAAAGATAACTTCCTTATGTGACGAGATATTCCTGAAGGAAGAATACGGTGAGGATGTGGATGTTCAATATGATTTCAATCCGATTAGGATTATATAAATATAGGTTAAGAGGTATTTAGTGATGAAAGAAAGAAACTATGGAGTGGACCTGCTTAGGATAGTGGCCGGATTTATGATCGTTTTTCTGCACTGCTTTACACTGGGAGGATTAGTATTTAATACCAGAGCAGGTAGTGCACAGGAAATAGTGGTTTTTATATGTTCGGTAATGTCAATAGCGGGAGTCAATACATTTGCCGTGATAAGCGGATATGTTTCCTGCTTTGATAAAGAAGGAAAGACTAAGTATTCAAAATATATTGAATTATGGCTTACCGTTTTGTTTTATAGCATTGCTATTGGTGCGATTTTTAGTTTTATACTCCCATATTATTCTTTCATGACAAATATTAAAATCATGATCTTTCCTGTTACATCTAATCTGTACTGGTATTTTTCGGCATTTACAGGATTATACATTGTTAAGCCTTTTATCGATAAGGGATTGAGAAATAGCAGTGTTGGATTACTCAAGAAACTATGTATAGCAATCATTACAGGCTTCTCATTTGTAGCTGTTTTTGCAGATGTTTTTGATCTTAACATTGATGTATTTTCTTTATACAGAGGGTACTCACCTTTATGGATCATTTTCCTGTATATCATAGGTTATTCGGTTAATAAGTGTGAGATTCTGAAAAAATACAAAACATCTATCTTATTGATAATGCTGTTAATTACATTTATGGTTGCTTTTATCGCCGCAATACTTTTAAAACATACTTATGTTGAAGATTCAGTGGGACTTACAGGCAGCTGTCTGGTCTATACATTTCCTACTACAGTGGTCACATCCATTTTATTATTGGTCATTTTTTCCAGGATAAAAGTAAATGATAAATGTAAGAAACTGGTTTTGGGAATTGCCCCGACGGTATTCTCGATTTACCTTATCAATTGTCATCCGGTATTGATGGATGAGCTTATTACAGATAGATTCAAGTTCTTATGCGAAGAGAATCCTTTATCGATTGTCTGGACTGTCTTTGGTTTTTCAATAGGATTTACAATAGCTGCAATAATAATTGATCTGATCAGAATTCAGATTTTCAAAATTCTCCATATCAGGAGCTTTGCTTGTAAAGTTGAAACAGGCATGAGAAAAGTCGTAAATAAATTAGCAAACCTAATATAATAAGCGAGGTGCGAAATGGCAATCAGAAACATAAGAGTAGACGGAGACGATGTTTTAAGAAAGAAATGCAAACCTGTCGAGAAGATGACTGAAAGGCTCAGTGAGCTTATCGATGATATGTTTGAAACTATGTATGATGCAAATGGCGTCGGACTCGCAGCACCGCAGGTGGGAGTACTGAGAAGAATAGTTGTAATAGATGTTATGGATGGCAATCCGCTCACTCTTATCAATCCCGAGATAGTTGAAGCGGATGGCGAGCAGACAGGAGCTGAGGGCTGTCTCAGCCTGCCCGGACTTCAGGGTGATGTTACTAGACCGAATCACGTTGTCTGCAAGGCGCTTGACAGAGATATGAATCCGATAACAGTAGAGGGCGAGGAGCTGCTTGCAAGAGCAATCTGCCATGAGCTCGATCACCTGGATGGAATCCTCTATAAAGATCTTGCAATCGATGGGCTTTATAAAGTAGAAGAAGCGGATGAAGAGGATACAGAGGAGTAAGAATAGGAATAAGGGTAACGCCTGTGTGTTGAAGCGGGTATACCGCTACCATGTTCCCCTTTGAAGCGCCGGAGAAGGCGCTCGGAGTGAAACAGGTAGCACCCTCCCGCGCATACTTTACTGAAAACTGACGGCGTTAGAATGTGACAATTTGTTCAGATCAGTTTGTCACATTTTGTCAGATGGAAAAGAGGAAAAGATATGAGAATAGTATATATGGGGACGCCCGACTTCGCGGTAGCTCCCTTGAAAGCGATACATGCTGCCGGACATGAGATAGTCGGCGTGTTCACACAACCGGATAAAGCCAAGGGTAGAAGCAATAAGCTTGTCCCATCTGATGTCAAGGTGGCGGCAGTTGAACTTGGCCTGAATGTTTATCAGCCAACTAAGCTGAGAGACCCGGAGTATGTTGCTATATTAAAAAAACTTGCACCTGAGCTTATAGTAGTTGCGGCATACGGCCAGATCTTATCAGAGGATGTTCTGAACATCCCCCAGTATGGCTGCATCAATATCCATGCATCGCTCCTTCCCAAATACAGAGGTGCTTCTCCGATTGAAGCCAGCATCATGAGTGGTGATGAGAAGACCGGTGTAACTATCATGTATATGGAAAAAGGACTTGATACCGGTGACATTATCAGCCAGAAAGATATTGAAATCGGTAAGCATAACACAGAGACTCTGACAGCTGAATTATCCAAGATCGGAGCTGATCTTATAGTTGATACCATTGCTTCGATTGCAAATGGCACCTCAACGAGAACTGCTCAGAATGATGAGGAAAGCTGCTATGCAGGTAAGCTTGATAAGGCAATGGGACGTATTGATTTTAGTCAGCCTGCTGCATATATAGAAAGACTAGTAAGGGCTCTTTATCCATGGCCCTGTGCATATACTTCACTTGATGGAAAAAGTATGAAGATTATCGGCTCAGAAATTATAAGTCCTATAATTGATGGTCAGGATGCTGAGCCCGGTACGATCATTGAAGTAACAAAGAAGTTTTTTACCGTTAAATGCGGTGAAGCTGCATTAAAGATTACCAAGCTTCAGCCCGAAGGAAAGAAGCCGATGGATACAGTAGCATTTCTTAATGGATATAAGCTGAATCCCGGCGATAAACTGGGGTAAACCCGGCGAGAGAATCTATGAATACAAGAGAAATATGTTTTGACATTTTAAAGAGAATAGAAGACGAGGATGCATATGTGTCCGACGTCCTTACTCCTGCGCTCCGTCAGCTCCAGTTTAAGGAGAAGAGAGACAGGGCATTTATCACTAGATTAGTCGAAGGAGTTACCGAAAGAAAGATCTCCCTCGACTATATTATTGATAAGCTGTCCCAGTCCGGAAAGTCGGGAAAAAAGCAGAAGCTTCGCCCGGATGTGAGGCTTATTCTTCGTATGGGAATCTATCAGATAAGATATATGGATACGGTTCCGGATAGAGCTGCAATCTCAGAATCGGTCGATCTTGCCAAGGCTAAGGGTTATTCGGGACTTGCGGGATATATAAATGCAATCCTTAGAAAAGTGCAGACTATATGTGAGGAAAACAGATTTGACAGTTTTCTTATGAGCAGCCTTGAGACGAGATATTCGACCCCGAAATGGCTTTGTGAATTTCTCGTTAATACTTACGGGAAAGATACGGCAAAGAAGATACTTGAAGATCAGTTTGCCGATCATGATACAGTCATAAGATGTAATCTTCAGAAAACAACATTAGAAGAATTGAGTGGAATGCTTACTTCAAAAGGTGTAACTGTTAATCCGGCAGTAATCTGTAAAGATACCTCTCTCAGAATAACCGGTTATGATATGATAACCAGGCTTCCCGGATATAAAGAAGGATATTTCACAGTACAGGATGAAACTTCGACATATACGGTGTCACGTATAGGTATAAAACCCGGAGATTATATCCTGGATCTTTGTGCGGCACCCGGTGGAAAAAGTATGTTTGCATATGAACTTGCCTGTGGAGAAGAAAAACCGGGACTTGTCATATCCAGAGATGTTTCCGAGAGAAAGATAGAAAAGATAAGAGAAAATGCCGAAAGACTTGGAATCCCCGTAAGTGAGGGGGATATTCCTGCCGGTATTAAGCTAGAGATAAAAGATGCCACTTTATTAGATGAAGATTTTGCAAACAGAAGCGAAGATAAGAAGGCAGATGTAGTTATAGCAGATGTCCCCTGCTCGGGTCTGGGAATTATCGGAAGAAAGAATGATATCAAGTATCATGCCTCACCGGAATCTATGAAGGAACTGGCATCAATAGGATTGACCATTCTCAAAAATGCAACTTATTACATAAAAGAAAGCGGCATGATCTGCTACAGCACCTGTACGATCAATCCCGGAGAAAACAGAGAAGTAGTAGATGCCTTCCTTAAATCAATAGAAGGCCAAGATTTCAAGCTTCTTGAAGAAAAAACATTCCTTCAGGGAGTTGACGGCTTCGACGGCTTCTACTACGCAATCCTCGGTAGATAAAAATGTGACAAAGTGTTCAGATCTGTTTGTCACATTTTGAATAAAGGAAAACAAATGCAAAAAGACATAACCTCCATGTATATGGACGAGTTAACTGAATATGTGATAGAGAAGGGATGGCCCCGCTTCAGGGCAAAGCAGATCTTTCAGTGGCTTCATAAGAATCATGTGACGGATGCAAATGGAATGAATAACATCCCGAAACAGATGAGAGAAGTGCTTAAAGAGAGCATGTGTCATATCACTTATGTGACACATCAGACGAGTGAGCAGGATGGAACTTCGAAGTTTCTTCTTAAAATGGATGACGGACAGATGATAGAATCTGTTTTTATGAAGTATCATCATGGTAATTCAATCTGCATCTCATCCCAGGCCGGATGCGCCATGGGATGTAAGTTCTGTGCCTCTACTATCGGTGGATGCATCAGGAACCTAACGGCGGGCGAAATGCTGGGACAGATCTACACTGTCATGAATATCCTTAATGAAGAGATATCCAACGTAGTTGTAATGGGTACCGGCGAACCTCTTCAGAATTATGATGAGCTGATCCGATTCATAAAGCTTATTACAAATGAAGACGGTTATAACTTAAGTATCCGTAACATCACTGTTTCTTCCTGCGGAATTGTTCCGCAGATAAGAAGGCTTGCCGACGAGATATCCGGCATTACTTTTGCTCTATCCCTTCACGCACCTACGGATGAAAAGCGAAAGACCATAATGCCTGTAGCCAACATGTATACCATCGAAGAAACCCTTGAAGCAACAGACTACTATTTCGATAAAACAGGCAGAAGGATAACCATTGAATACAGCATGATGGGTGGCATCAACGACTCTCCCGAAGATGCCGAGACTCTGGGAAAGCTGCTTGAGGGCAGGGGATACCATGTAAATCTGATCCCCGTGAACCCCGTAGACGAAACCGAGTTCATAAGAAGTACCCGTGAAGTAATAGCCGAATTTAAGAAAATACTTGAAAAATATCGAATAAATGTTACTATTAGGAGAGGTATGGGCAGAGATATTGATGCTGCCTGTGGACAGTTAAGAAGAAAGTATGGAGAGAAGAATTGATTTCTACCGGAAAGACTGATAAGGGAAGAAAAAGAAGCAATAATCAGGATAGCATATTCATAAGCGATACGCCGGTCGGACCATTGCCGAATCTCTACATCGTAGCAGATGGCATGGGCGGACATGCGGCAGGCGACTTTGCTTCGAGATATGCTATTAGTGTTGTTATTGACTTCATTCGTAAGTCGACCGTTAGAAACCCCATTTCCCTTTTAAAGAGGGCCTTTGTCTTTGCAAGTAATGAGCTTTTTAAGGAAGCCGAGAAGGATAAGGACAAAATGGGCATGGGCACCACGATGGTGGCCGCAGTTCTTATAGATAAAGAGCTCTATGTTGCCAATATCGGTGACAGCAGGCTTTATCTTGTAAATGATTCGATTACGCAGATTACTATGGATCACTCCCTGGTAGAGGAGCTTATAAGAAGCGGCCAGCTGGAGCGGAATAAAGGAAGAAATCATCCCGAGAAGAATATAATAACGAGAGCAATGGGCTCAAGGGATGAGGCGATGCCTGATTTCTTCCAGATATCACTTTCCGAGGGTGATAAGATCTTACTGTGTTCGGACGGACTTTCCAATATGGTCGAGGATGACGAGATCAAAGACATCATCATGGAAAATGCCGACGCTGACGAGACAGTAGATTCATTAATTGAAAGAGCTAACTATTATGGCGGAAATGACAACATATCCGTAATAGTTATTTCGATATAGAGAGGTGCACTATGTTAAAACCTGGTACAATATTGGATGATAGATATGAAATTATAGATGTGGTCGGAACCGGCGGTATGTCGACTGTTTATCGTGCGAAGGACGAGAGACTTCGCAGATTTGTCGCAATCAAGGTTCTTAAGTCCGATTACAGTTCAGATCAGAATTTCGTGTCCAAGTTCCGCGCAGAGGCACAGTCTTCAGCAGGACTTACGCATCCCAATATAGTCAGTGTTTATGATGTTTGTGAAGATGACGGAAGATACTTTATAGTTATGGAGCTGGTTGAGGGTATCACTCTTAAGGAGTATATCAACCTCAACGGCAGACTCAACATGAATCAGGCTATTGATTTTTCAATCCAGATTGCATCCGGACTTGAGGCTGCTCATGAGCATCATGTAATCCACAGAGATATCAAACCTCAGAATATCATTGTTTCCAAGAGTGGAAATATCAAGGTAACGGACTTCGGTATCGCGAAGGCTGCTACCTCTACAACCATGTCTACAACCGGAATCGGTTCGGTTCATTATATTTCACCCGAGCAGGCTCGTGGCGGTTACAGCGATGAGCGAAGCGATATATATTCGCTTGGTATCACAATGTATGAAATGGTTACCGGAAGGGTACCTTTTGAAGGTGATACAAATGTTGCCATAGCATTAATGCACATTCAGAATGAAATGATTCAGCCACGTGAACTTTATCCGGATATCTACCCGAGCTTTGAGAAGATAATCCTCAAGGCTACCCAGAAGAAGCCGGAGAGAAGATATCTTACAGCGGCTGCTCTTATAGCAGATCTTAACAGAGTTAAAGATAATCCCAATATCGATATAATAGTTGCGACACCTACAGTGCCAGGAGCACCGACACAGCAGTTCACCAATGAAGATATGCAGAAGATCAAGAACGGCAGTGCTATCAAGGGTGTGGCTAATCATGATTATGTCGGAGATGACACAGTTGTCGCACCGGCATCTTCAGAGGTTTCTCCTGACAGAAGCAGGATTGAGGCTATCCTTAAGGCGGCTGAACAGGAAGAATATGATGATTATGAAGAAGAAGCTCCGAGAAGACCGGAGCATAGAAAAACGAATCTCAAGAAGGTCGACGATGAAGAGGATGAAGAATACTACAGACCCAGTCGTGACAGAGAAGAGGATGAAGACGAGGATGACGTTGATCCGAAGCTTGAAAAAGCTGTAATGATCGGCGGTATCGCAGCAGCAGTTATCGTTGCAGTACTTCTGTTCGTATTCATCGGAAATATGGCCGGATGGTTTGACTTCGGAAAGAAGAAAGAGGAAGCAACTACAACCGAAACAACAACGGAAGAAGTTACCGAAGAAGTTAAGATGATCGAGATGCCGGATGTTGTGGGTCTCAGCCAGAAGGCAGCAGAGAAGTCTCTTAAGGAAGTTGGACTTAATAACTTTAAGTTTGTTGAAGAGAATTCAACAGATGTAAAGGAAGGCTATGTTATAAGCCAGAATGTTGAAGCAAAGACCCAGATTCCAAAGGATACACAGCTGATAATCACAGTCAGCTCCGGTGCCGAGGAACTTGAGGTTACAGATGTAAAGGGTATGGACGAGGATGAAGCTTTCGAGATCCTCGAGAAGCAGGGCTTCAAGCCGACCCGCTCATATAAGTTTGATGATGAGATGGAAAAAGGAAAGGTAATCTCTACCGATCCTAAGGCGGGTTCCAAGCTTAAAGCAGGCGAAACAATCATCATGTACGTCAGCGAAGGCAAGGAAGAAAAGATAGTAGAAGTACCCGACCTTACAGGCCTTACAGAAGCTACCGCTAAGGGTAAGCTTGAATCTGCAGGACTTAAGGTAGGTCAGGTTAATTATGAATATAATTCAGATGTTCCCGAAGGCGAAGTGTTCCGTCAGAGCGTAGCAGCTAAGACCGAGGTTAAGGAAGGCACGACAGTTGACTTTGTTATAAGCAAAGGTGCAGAGAAGAAGTCTTACCGCGGAAAGGTTAAGGGAAGCATCTCCACAGATGACGAGGATCTCTGGGATGTAAATGTAAAGGTTACCGTATTCATAGCAGATGATTCCGGTACATATCTGGCATTCCAGACCAGCGATTCCGGTGACACGATCAAAGTAAAAGGCACCTACGAAGGACTCAGTTATAATAACGGAACAGTTACATTTATCGTTGAAACTGAGGATGGAGAGGATGTAACCTCATCATACTCTCAGGATATAACACTTTCCTACGAAGAGATGTAATATGAAAATAAAGGGTAAGATCATTAAAGGCGTAGGCGGCTTCTACTATGTAGTAGCCGCCCATACTTTATATGAATGCAGAGCCAGAGGGCTTTTCAGAAAAGAAGGCATAACGCCGCTAATAGGGGATATCGTGGATATCGAACCGACAGGAGAAGAGGGCAAGGCCTATCTTCTTGATATTCATGAAAGAACCACCGAGCTCATCAGACCTGCAGTAGCAAATGCAGATCAGGCGCTGCTTGTTTTTTCTGTTAAGAATCCTAACGTTAGTCTCGGGCTTATCGACAGATTCCTTGCAAATATGCAGCAGCAGGATATGCCTGTCAGCATCTGCATAACAAAGATAGATTTGCTTAGTGAAGAAGAATTAAACGATATATCTTCGGTATATGAAAATGCCGGTTATGAGGTTTTTATGATATCCAATAAGACCGGTGAAGGGATTGATAAAGTAAGAGAGTTCCTCTCGGGTAAAAGCACGGTTCTCTCGGGACCCTCCGGAGTCGGAAAATCATCCCTTATAAAGAATCTGATCCCGGATAGCGAAGTAGAGATCGGAGATATCAGTAAAAAGATCGGCCGTGGAAAGAATACTACAAGACATACCGAGATCATGAGTCTTGATGATGAAAGCTTCGTTTACGATACTCCTGGCTACAGCTCGATCGAGCTTTTATGTCAGGATGAAACAGAGCTGGGAAGTCTTATGAGAGAATTTATACCATATCTCGGCGGATGTAAGTTTTCGCTTTGCTCACACATTTCGGAACCCGAATGCGTGATAAGAGATAAGGTTTCAGACGGAACAATATCCGAGACAAGATATAACAGCTATAAAGAAATGTACGGCAGTATAAAAACCAGGAGGAAATGGTAATGAATATACTCGCACCATCCATGCTTTCAATAGATTTTGGAAACATAGAGAGAGACCTGAATGAGGTTTATAATGCAGGAGCCAATACCATCCATGTAGATATAATGGACGGCGCTTTCGTGCCCAATATATCCTTTGGCCCTCCTGTTCTTAAATACGTCAGAAAGATTCTTCCCGATGCGTTTCTGGACGTACATATGATGGTTCAGGAGCCCAGCAGATACTTTAAGCATATGGCTGAGGCCGGTGCCGATAATATCACATTCCATTACGAGGCAACAACGGATGTTGACCGTGATATAAGCCTTATCAGGGAAATGGGTCTCAGAGTCGGAATGTCAATTAAGCCGGCAACTCCCGTAAGTGTTCTTGCGCCATATATCGATAAACTGGATCAGATTCTCATAATGAGCGTAGAACCCGGTTTCGGAGGCCAGAGCTTCATGCCCGAAGCATTTGACAGACTCCGCGAAGCACGCCGGATGGCAGAACCATATGGTGTTGATGTAGAAGTAGATGGCGGAATATACCTCGATAACGTCCGCGACATCCTCGATGCCGGTGCCAACATGATAGTAACCGGCTCCGCAGTCTTCAAAGGCAACATAACCGATAATGTTAAAAGCTTTCTAAGTATTTTAAATGAGAAAATGTGACAATGGTATGTTTAATCATCGCCGGCGGAACTATCTCCCCGGACCAGTTAAAAACAACATATGACAGAATCTCCGACGATGCCCTCGTTCTAACAGCCGACCGCGGCACCCTGCATGCTATCTCTGCGGGAATCCCGATCGACAGGGCGATAGGAGATTTTGATTCCGTAGACGGATCAGAGCTTGCTCTGATAAAAGAAAAACTCCCGGATAAAGTAGAAAAACTCATCCCGGAGAAAGATGATACAGATACAGAGCATGCTCTAAGATATGCATTCGAACATAATCCTTCTGAGATAATCATGATGGGCTGCACCGGTACCAGACTCGACCAGACTATCAATTCGATTTTTCTTTTAAGAGAATGTGCCGACAGAGGAATCCCTGCATTCATAATCGACAGTACCAACAGGATCAGGATTTCAAAGGGAACAACCCAAATAAAGAAAGAAAACTTATTCGGAAAATATATTTCAATTCTTCCGCTGGAAAAAGAAGCCCATATAAAAACTATCAGCGGCTTCAAATACGATGTAACAGATATTACACTATCCCAGTCTTCGGGCAGGGGGATCAGCAATGAGCTGGTAGAAGAGGAAGGAATCATAGAATCTGACGATCACATAATCATCATTGAAAGCATTGACTAAAATGTGACAAATCATCTCTGAGGTAAATTGTCACGAAGGGGACTCATGGAACGTAGAAAATATGCACTTGGCAACAACATAAGAGGCTACGAATTAGGCCTTATAAGCACTGTATTTGTGGTTGCATTTACAGGTGCTATTATTCTGCCCTTTTACGTATATCTGTTCGGTGCAGGAGTATTCTGGGAGTTTGTGGGTATCATTATCTGTATGGCTTTTGTCTGGAACTTTGAATCCTACAGACTCATGCGTTATGCGAGACGCCACAAGAACATCCTCTCGCTCCCGTCTTATTTCAAATATCGTTTCGGTGACAGTAAAGAGTATCTGAGGATTGTCGCTTCCAGCGAGATAGTGATCCTTACGATGGTGATCATGTCTCTTATGATAAAGGAGCTGGGAATCATTCTCTATGCTGTATTCGGCCTGGATACAACTTTCACAACATTTCTGGTATGCTTTTCAATAGCACTTTATCTTGGACTCAGCGGCTTTGATTCCATAGCAAGAACCGCTCTTTTTAAGGCAGTCTTCCTGCTGGCTGTCATTATCATTATCAGCATATTCGCATTTAAAACAATGGGGATTCATACACTCATCCAGAACATGATGGCAATGGATGTGACCGGAAGTGTTAGCGACTATATGAACGTCCTGTATCATAACGGAAAGCTGCTTGTACCCGAGGATTATATATCCCTTATCTTTATGGGGCTCCTTACTTCGGGTATACCTTTTCTGCTCTCGGTCTTTTTCTCAGCCAATGATTCAAGTAAGATAAATGTCGGAAAGTTCGTTATGATAATCTATCTCTTTATCTTTTTTGCGGCTGCCGCCATTATGGGGGTCATCTCGAGAGGGTATCTGTATCCCGAAAAGCTTACGGGTTCTCTTTCGATTTACATAGCCCGTTTCTTTAAATGTCTTTCTCAGAATGGAAATATGGGAGTTGCACTTGGATATCTCTATATCTTAATGATCGTGCTTGCAATGGTGATCACATTCGAAGGATCACTTCATGTGGTAGTTACGATAATCTATGATGATATAATCCGTGCGGGAAGACTGGTAAGGATAAGAAAGAGCAGAGAGAAGCTTTATATCATCGTTATTACGTTCATTATCTCGATCATCTGCTATGTGGTGGGAGAGTGTCTGAATTTTATATCCATTAACCTTATAGTAACGTTTATAGGCGCTCTCGGCTGCGCTGTAGCACCTACAGTACTTATGTCCTTAAGATGGAGAAGAATGAATAAGTTCGGCTGTATCGCCGGACTTATAAGCGGTCTGGCTGCGGTTCCCTTTTTCAAATATGCAGCCTTTTTCGGAGATAGTGATGTAAGATTATCTCTTTCGGATCTCCTGGGAGTTAATTCCGTAGCACTTTCGATGCTCGTATCTTTCCTGATGATAATACTTGTGAGTCTCATCACTCCCAAGCCTTCCCAGGAAGTCCTTGATGAGTACGACGACATCAAGCACAGGATAGTAAACTAAAAGAAAAAAGGCATCTCCGAGTGAGATGCCTTAAATATACACTATTCATTAGGGTGAGAGAGTTATGAAAAATCTATGGTTAAAATATAAACCATAAATATGAACAAACTATTAACGAACTAAAAAAATATTGTAAAAGGTTTACAGAATATCTGTGAACTATAAAGAATTTTAGCAAAAAGTATAAAGATTCTTTCATAAAACTCTCTGTTATGGTAGAATACTACTTGATGTGAGTAGAAAATGCAAGGGGGAATTGCAATGCCAAAATATAGTAATAAAAACAGAAGCTTTGCCCAGGCAGTAAAGAGTGTGATGACTGACGAAAACGTTGATCTTGAAGAGGATATGGTTGAACTTAAAACTCATTCATCCTTTGCCGAATCCAAAGAGACGGAACCTGACGACGGGATCGATAATCTCACCATCAAGGTGAAGTCAAAGAAGGAACCGGAGCCTCAGCCCGAAACTTCCGAGTCAGATGCAAATGGCACTCCGGCCGCCGAGGAACCCAAGGAAGAACCCGGTGAAGATGCGGCAAAAGAAAAAGCTGTAAAGGATAAGCCTGCGGCATCAAAGGAAGACCCAAAGAAGAAAGAAAAGAAAAAGGACGAAAAGAAACCTTCAGCTAAGAAGGAATCACAGGTGGCTGAAATGGAAAAGGAACTCAGATCCAGCGAGGAACTCGTAAGCTTCGGCGAAGATACAACTTTCATCACTAAAGATACGATAATAACGGGAAATATAGAATCCGAAGGCGATGTTGAAGTCAGAGGACGTGTAGATGGTAACATCAAGTGTACCGGAAAGCTTATAGTAAGCGGAAAAGTCACAGGCGATGTTAATGCAGGTGATCTCTATGGCGAAGAAGCAAATATCACCGGTGAGATAAGAGTAAATGGAACTATCAAGATCGGAGCAGGCTCTGTGACAGTAGGAAACATTTACGCAGAGAAAGCAGTTGTTGCCGGAGCAGTAAAGGGTGATATGGATATCAGGGATGAGGTTGTCCTTGAGTCTACGGCGATCGTTGTGGGGAATATCAAATCCAAGTCAGTGGATATCAGCAGCGGTGCCATCGTGGACGGCTTCTGCAGACAGGTATATGCAAGTGTGGATGTAGATAAATATTTTAATGGCGATATAGAATCTTTAAGTTAGGACCGAGGTAAAAATGGAGTACAAGAGAATATTACTTAAGTTAAGTGGTGAAGCCCTTGCCGGCGACAAGAAGACCGGTTTTTCCGAAGAAGAAGTTATGAGGGTGGCCGGCGAAGTTAAAAAGGTTGTAGATAAAGGCATCGAAGTCGGAGTCGTTATCGGAGGAGGAAACTTCTGGAGAGGAAGAAGCTCCAATGAGATGGACCGGGTAAAGGCAGATCAGATAGGGATGCTCGCAACGGTCATGAACTGCATATATGCTGCCGATGCTTTCAGAAGAGCAGGAATGAAATGTAAGATCATGTCACCATATGCTATAGGTGATGTGACAGAGCTCTACGTAAGAGATAAGGCAGTGGAAGCCATGCAGGAGGGATATGTTATCTTCTACGCAGGAGGAACCAGTCATCCCTATGTATCAACAGATATGGCGGCAGTGCTCCGTGCGATCGAAACAGAGTGCGATGCAATACTTGCAGCCAAAGCAATCGACGGAGTATATGACAGCGATCCGAAGACCAATCCGAACGCAAAGAAATTCGATGAGATGACCATGACCGAGATCGTTGATAAGAAGCTCGGAGTAATAGACCTTGCTTCGGCAGTTCTCGCAATGGAGAATCATATGCCTATGGTTCTTTTCGGACTTTCAGAAGAAGATTCGATCATAAAGGCAGTAAGCGGAGAAAAGATAGGAACTACGGTTCTGGCATAATAATCTAGCATAAAACAAAATGGAGGTTACAAGATATGACAGCTTATGAAGAAAAAATGCAGAAGGCAGTAGATGCGCTTGCAAAGGAATTTGCGGCAATCAGAGCAGGACGTGCTAATCCGCATGTTCTCGATAAGATCACAGTAGATTACTACGGAACACCGACAAATATTCAAGGTGTAGCTAACGTTTCCGTTCCCGAAGCAAGAACACTTATGATCACTCCATGGGAGCCGGGAATGGTTAAGGAGATAACAAAGGCTATCCAGGCATCAGACCTCGGAGTTAATCCCAATAATGACGGAAAGAGCGTTATCATCAATTTCCCTGAGCTTACAGAGGAAAGACGTAAAGAGCTTGCCAAGGATATCAAGAAAAAGGGTGAGGAGTCCAAGGTTGTTGTCCGTAATGTAAGACGTGATGCAAATGAAGCTGCCAAGAAGAGAAATAAGGCAGGCGAAATCTCCGAAGATGAGTTTAAAGATGAGGAAGACGAGATCCAGAAGACTACTGATAAGTTCGTTTCCGAAATCGACAAGATGGTAGAAGTTAAGACTAAAGAAATCCTCACAGTATAAGGAATGATATAATGTCAGACGAATATAAGATTCCTCAGCACGTTGCCGTCATCCTTGACGGCAACGGCCGCTGGGCAAAACAGCGTCATATGCCACGTAACTTCGGCCATAAGGCCGGAGCCGATAACCTCGAACAGGTTATGGAAGATGCGTGGGACCTCGGTATAAAGTACTTTACGGTATATGCTTTTTCCACCGAAAACTGGAAGCGCTCCGTTGAAGAAGTTACCGGGATCATGACCATCCTTCGAGATTTTCTCAGAAGGTCAATAGATAAAGCAAACAAAAACAATATGCGTGTCCGCATAATCGGAGAAAGATCCAGACTGGATAAGGATATTATCGAGGCAATCGAGAGACTCGAGGAAGCTACAAAGGATAATACCGGACTCCAGTTTAATGTTGCGCTCAATTACGGCGGAAGAGATGAGATAACCAGAGCTGTCCGCGGTATGGTGCAGGATGCGATAGATGGAAAGATAAGTCCCGAAGATGTAACTGAAGATTATATATCCGGAAGGCTCGATACGGCTGATATCCCGGATCCCGATCTTCTTATCAGAACCAGCGGTGAGATAAGGATATCGAACTTCCTTCCATGGCAGATCGCATATTCGGAGTTTTATTTCTGCGATACTCTCTGGCCCGATTTTAATAAGCAGTCACTTATAGAAGCGATTGATTATTATAACGGCCGCGACAGAAGATTTGGTGGAGTTTAGAATGTTTGTAACTAGATTAATAAGTGGAATAGTGCTGGTGATAGCTGCATTCGTTGTGCTTTTCTTTGGCGGCCCCGTCACGGGAATCGCAATGATGCTCCTATCCATCGTGGGAGTTTTCGAACTCTGCCGCGTATATAAGATTGAAAAGCACTCGCCGGCGGTACTTGCGTACATCTGGACAGTGCTTTATTACGTAGCGCTCATGCTCGGAAATGTCCGTGTTGAAGGCTTTGACCTTAGCACCCTTGCAATGCCGATAATGATCACATATCTTTTGATCATTCTCGCATTCTATGTAATTAAATATCCCAAGTATCATGACCGTGAGATAATGGCGGCATTCATGGCATTCTTCTATGTGAGTGTAATGCTCTCATACATATATAAGATAAGAGAAATGCCAAATGGCGGCTTTTTCGTCGTTCTCTGTTTCATATGTTCATGGGGAAATGACACCCTTGCCTACTGCGTCGGCATGCTTTTCGGAAAACACAAGATGTCTCCGAAACTCAGTCCCAAGAAGAGTGTGGAAGGACTTATCGGCGGAATAGTGGGAGCAGGACTCCTCGGCCTTATATATAGCTTTTTCCTTAAAAACTATATCGAGCCCACATTATACCTTCCGCTAAAGCTTTTTATCATCTGTTCTCTTGGAGCAATCCCCGCAGTTATCGGCGATCTTGCCGCATCTGCGATCAAACGTAATAATGACATTAAAGATTACGGTAAGCTCATTCCCGGTCATGGCGGTGTACTCGACCGTTTTGACAGCATGATCTTCACCGCACCGATCATTTATTTTTTATTGGAGTTTATACTGTAATGAAATTATCAGATTATGTTTTTAAGTTCTATAAAGAAAACAACGTGAGAAATGTCTTCATGCTTTCCGGAGGCGGAATCATGCATCTGGTTGATTCGCTTGGTCATAGTGGGATCAGCTATACCTGTTGTCATCATGAACAGGCAGCTTCAATTGCTGCCCAGGCTGCAACAATGTATGATGAGACTCCGGCAATTTGTCTTTCTACGACAGGTCCGGGTGGAACAAATGCTCTGACAGGATGTGCCGCAGCATATGTAGATTCCACACCGGTCGTTTTTCTTTCAGGTCAGGTTAAGAGAAGTGACTTTGCAGCTCTCAGAAACGTAAGACAGTTTGGTGCCCAGGAGAATGACATCATATCCATGGCAAAGCCGGTTACTAAATATGCCAAGCTGATCGAGAATCCGGAAGATATCAGATATGAGCTGGAAAAGTCCTTTTATATTGCCACTCATGGTCGTAAGGGACCGGTTTGGCTGGACATTCCGCTTGATATCCAGTCAGCTGAGATAGATGAAGATAGTCTCAGGGGATTTGATAATTATGAACTTTCTGAGAACAATGCTCCGAAAGCAGTTGATAAGGCACAATTAGAAGAGATTTATGGTATAATATCTTCGGCTCAAAGACCGCTTCTGCTAATAGGACAGGGTGCGGTTTCTTCTGGAGCTTATGACAGCATAAGAGAACTTATAAGCTTATCCGGAATTCCGGTAATGAGCACCTGGCGAGCACTGGATTTTATGGATACTGAAGAGGAAGGGTTCTATGGAAGTCCGGGACTTCAGGCTCCGAGATATTCGAATCTTATAATCCAGAATGCAGACGTACTTCTAGTTCTGGGCTCCAGGCTTGATAACATGATCACTGCATTCAATGAGGAGCACTTTGCATATAAAGCAAAAAGGATAATCGTAGATATAGATGAAAATGAGATCGATAAGCTTAATATGCCCGGTAAGATCAAGGTGGTCTGTGATGTAAAGAGTTTTACTGATCAGCTTGTCAGTCTTTACAAGGAAAAAGGGACCGTTACTACATATGATTCCTGGATCCAAGCTTGTAATACAGTAAAAGACAGCTATCCCATACTTGCCGAGAAGCAGGATAAGGAAGAGTATGTCAATCTATATAAGATTACCGATACTGTATCTAAATACTCTAAATCAGATGATGTAATAGTTATATCTTCTACCAGCAGATGCAATACGGCAGGACATATTGCATTCAGACATAAAAAGGGACAGAAAACCATATCTTCAATGGGTATGGGCTCGATGGGTTTTGCCATCCCGTCAGCAGTCGGAGCATATGAAGCAAGTAAAAAGAGAGTTATAGTTTTTGAAGGAGACGGAAGCCTGCAGCTTAATATCCAGGAACTTCAGACTATAGTTTCATATAATGTTGATGCCAAGATGTTTATATTTGACAACAGAGGCTATGCGGCTATAACGACGATGCAAGACAGGAACTTTGACAGTTTTTATGTCGGAAGTAATGAGAAAAGCGGAGTAGTTATGCCTGATACCGTAAAAGTGGCAGAGGCATACGGAATAAAGTGTTTTGAGATAGATGCTGACAGTGATATTGAAAAGGTGGTTTCTGAAGCCATGGATTATGAGGGACCGGTAATTGTTTCGGTACGAGGTTCTCTTTATTTTGATGAGATACCCAAATGTATCTCATGGGTGAATCCGGAGACGGGGCTCAGACAGTCTGCAGCACTTGAAAATCCATATCCTTTTATGACGCCTGAAAAGCTGGATGAAGTAATAACAATACTAAATAATTAAACACGGAGGTGAACATGGCACTTTACGATAAACCGCTGTTTATATTTGAAATGGCAAACAATCATCAGGGAAGTGTTGAACATGGAAAGAATATAATAAAAGCCATGGCTGAGGCAGTTTCTGATTACAGGGATGCTTTTGATTTTGCGGTAAAGTTCCAGTATCGTGATCTGGATACATTTATCAGACCCGATTATATAAACAGGGATGATATAAAGAATGTGAAACGGTTCAAGGATACCAGATTATCACAGGAAGAATTCCTTGAGTTAAAGAATACGGTGTCTGACTCTGGTATGTATACCATGTGTACAGGATTTGATGAGAAATCAGTCGAAAGGATATCCGAGCAGGGATATGATGTGATAAAGATAGCCAGCTGTTCATTCAACGACTGGCCTCTTCTTGAAGCTGTATCTAAGACAGGATTACCTGTCATAGCTTCAACTGCAGGAGTTCCTGTAGAAGAGATAGATAAGGTTGTTTCTTTCTTTGAACATAGAAACATAAGCCTCACACTTATGCATTGTGTGGCTGAATATCCGACCTCAAATGAAAATCTTCAGATGAATCAGATAGATTATCTGAGAGACAGATATAAGGGACATATTGTAGGTTTTTCCACACATGAAGATCCTTCCAATATGGAACCGATCAAGATTGCGGTGGCAAAAAATGTAAGAGTATTTGAAAAGCACGTAGGTCTTCCTACTGATACCATCACATTAAATCTTTATTCTGCTAATCCCGATCAGGTTAAAGAGTGGGTTAAAACGGCATATGAAACCTTTAAGATGTGCGGTTTGGCTGGAGAAAGACATAAATCTACCGAGAAAGAGCAGAGTGATCTCAGTGCTCTGCAGAGAGGTGTTTTTGCAGGTAAGGATATAGCTGAAGGGACAGAACTTCAGTCTGATGATGTATTCTTTGCTTTCCCTTGTGAAAAAGAGCAGCTCTTAACCAGAAATATGTCAAAGTATTCCGAGATAACTCTCAAGAATCCAAAGAAAGCAGGTGAGCCTATTTACCTGAGTGATATATTCGTTGTGAATAATCAGGGATATATCGCAGAGCTTGTAAAAAAGGTTATGAAGATTCTTAAAAAGAGTAATGTCACTATTCCTCTGGACAGTAAATGCGAGATATCCCACCACTATGGTGTTGAACGTTTTGAGGAAGTCGGAGTTACTCTGATAGATTGTATAAACCGTGAATATTGTAAGAAGATACTTGTAGTACTTCCGGGACAAAAGCATCCGGTTCATCTTCATAAAGAGAAAGAAGAAACCTTTACAATCCTGTATGGTAGTCTTGATATCAACTGTGATGGAATAGTATCACATATGCAGCGTGGTCAGACAATGACAGTACAGAGAAATGTAAAGCATTCCTTCAGTTCCGAAGAAGGCTGTGTTTTTGAAGAAGTATCGACAACTCATTATATAAATGACTCTTTCTATGACGAGCATGATGAATTTGTAAGTCCCAGAAAGACAAAAATATATATCACTGCTGAAATGATAGAAAATATGGACATTTAGGGGGTAGTACAAAATGGCATTAAATAATAATGAACAGGCAGGAAGAAATTATCTGAAGGACAAAAAACCACTCGTATACGATAAGGTTATAAAGTTTAAAGAAAAGTATGAGAGAGGCGAAAGCATCGCTATCATTCAGCTTCAATATAACTATATCTGCAATATGAAGTGTGAGCATTGTTCAATTCTTGAATTCCAGGGAAATAAAGATGGTAAGAGAATAATCACTCCGGCTGATGTAAAGAATCTTGCTGACCAGGCAGATGCAATGGGACTTGCCAGATTTGTAATAAGCGGAGGAGAACCTACCGTATTTCCGGATCTCGACGAGCTTGTTCAGGCTATAGGACCTGAAAGATTCTATATAAACTGCGACACTAATGGATTCCTTCTTGAAAAGAAGGCAGAACATCTGAAAGAGATCGGAATAGACAGAATGCAGCTTAGTATTGATAGTCTTAATGCTGAGGAACATGATGCGTTCAGACATATGCCGGGTGCTTACGAGCATGCATTATTAGGTATAAAGGAATGCCAGAGAATAGGTCTTCCGCTTTATATCCAGACGGTTGTAGACAGACCTCGTCTTTATTCGGATGAGTTTAAAGAATTCCTTGAATATTTCAATGGAATGGGTCTTATGGTATTTGTTTCTTATGCTAAACCGGTTGGAGCATGGGCAAGACATTATGACAATATGGTAAAGAAAGAAGATTTTGCCTATATGCATGAATTAGAGCAGAAGTATAGAGTATGTACACATCTCACTCCTGCATATGAACTTGATATGGGCTGTATAGGGGTAAAAGGCTTTATTACCGTAACCAGATTCGGAGATGTTCAGCCATGTCCTTATATCCATACATCAATTGGTAATATTCTGGATACTCCTCTTAAAGATATTATTCAGAAGGGCCTTGATATCAAATATTTCGGTGAGCATGTTGATACATGTCTCATAGCTGAGGATATGAACTTTATCAAGAAACATGTAGAACCTCATATCTATGACAGAAAAGATGTGCCGGTTCCATGTGATGAAGTATTTTCTGAAGAGGATAGAACACTTAAACCTTATTGGATCAACTGATTCATAAAGAGTGAAGATCTATGGAAATAAAAAGAGTAATTGTTACAGGTGGAACCGGTGTTACCGGAAATGCTCTTGTAAGATATCTTCTTACAAAAGGAATTGAGGTAACGGCGATAATCCGTCCCGGTTCTGTCAGAGAAAAGTATGTTCCGGATGATCCGGGATTACGAAAAGTATATGCCGGACTGGATGATCTTTTAAGTGATTCCTTATATGATCAGTTAAAAGATCATTCTTATGATGTGTTCTTTCATCTTGCCTGGGATGGATCCAGGGGCAAAGAAAAAGTTAATAATCGTAATAATTTCCATATGCAGAGCCAGAATACGACTTATGCTGTTGATGCAGTAGAGTTATGTCACAGGATTGACTGCAAAACATTTATCATGACAGGTTCTCAGGCCGAATATGGGGATTATTTTGAGGCAAAGTCTATAAGCGAAGATTTTCCAAAGAAACCTGTAAATGGTTATGGAATGGCAAAATTCTGTGCTGAAGAGATGACCAGAGCATTATGCCGTGAATATGGAATAAGACATATATGGCCTATCCTTTTCAGTGTTTATGGTCCAAGAGATGCTACCGAGAGTATGGTA
Source organism: Eubacterium sp. (assembly GCA_017619835.1). GTDB lineage: Bacteria > Bacillota > Clostridia > Lachnospirales > Lachnospiraceae > Eubacterium_Q. Next base: position 143,749 of record JAFZRN010000033.1, on the reverse strand, counting down.
GATACAAGTATCAGAGGTCTTCTTAAAGGTGAATCCATGGACTATACAAAGGGAGAACAGATGTGGAATTATCTCTATTCCTTTGATGCGGCTAAAGCGCTTCTTCTTCTGGCCGAGAAAGGCACGGACGGAGAATGCTATAATGTAGCCAGTCAGAATGAAAAAAGACTTTGTGAATATATAAATGAGTTATATATTACTATCACAGGTAAGGAAGCTGCCGGAATCGGAAAAAGGTCTTATCCGGGTGGAAGGATCAAATACCTTATGGCAGATGTTGATAAGTTAGTATCTCATACCGGATTTAAAGAAGAGTATTCATTTACCGAAGGCATAAAAGAGATAGCTGATTCCATCAGAGAGGAAATGCTTTGAATATATCATGCAGATGCTGTAAATCGCCAATAAAATCGGAACCGATATTTGTTCTAAACAATATGCCTAAAAGTGCTCAGTTTTTTCCTAAAGAGGATGAACTGGATACAGAAAAGGGGGTTGATATAGTTTTATATCAATGTCCTTATTGTGGCCTCGTACAGGCGTCGGGTGAACCGGTATCATATTTCAGGGATGTGATAAGAGCTACCGGAGTATCCGGGGAAATGGGTTCTTTCAGAAATAAGCAATATTCTGAATTTGTAGATAAATACGGTCTGGCTGACAAAAAAATCATAGAGATCGGAGCGGGCTCCGGTGAATATATGCAGTATATGGAAGCTTCCTGTAAACAGGTTTATGGTCTGGAACATCTCAAGTCGTCTGTTGAAAAAGCAGAAGCTGCAGGGCATAAGATGATCAAAGGCTTTATAGAAGATGAGTCGTATGTGATAGACGGCGGACCATATGATGGATTTTATATAATGAATTATCTTGAACATATTCCTGATCCTGCCGGATTTGTCAGAGGTATCTTCAATAACTTAAGTAATGGTGCGGTTGGAATAGTAGAGGTTCCGAATTTTGATATGATGCTGAAGGAAGACATGTATTCGGAGTTTATCCAGGATCATCTATCATATTTCAGAAGTGATACTTTAAAAACTCTGCTTGAACATAATGGTTTTGACGTTCTCGAGTTAAAACCGATATGGTATGACTATATTCTTTCTGCTGTTGTAAGAAAAAGAAGCATTATGAACCTTTCTTCTATGCAGGATCAGAAAGATAAACTGTATCATGAAATACAAACATTTCTTAAGGGGTGTAAGGATAAAGGTGAAAAGATCGCAATCTGGGGAGCCGGTCATCAGGCTCTTGCCAATATGTCCCTTCTGGAAATGGATAGATATGTGGAGTATGTTTTAGATTCGGCAGATTTTAAACAAGGGTTTTATACTCCTGCAACACATATACCGATAGTTGCTCCTAGTGAAATGTCTGCAAAGGGAATCAGTGTGGTCATAATAATGGCCGGAAGCTATTCAGAAGAGATCAGCAGGATTATGGATGAAAAATATCCGGATGTCATATGGCGGATATTGGGAAGTGATGGATTGTATGGAAAAGAGTAGTTTTGTATTTGATTCAAAAACTACATCCGATGCGATAAAGGGAGCTAAAGAAGGACTGGATGATGATGTATTTTCTTTTGTGGCTTCGATAACTCCCATGATCAATGTTGATCTTTTGATAGAGAAAGACGGAAAACTCCTGTTCGCCTGGAGAGATGACGGAAAAAATTTAGGATGGCATATTCCCGGGGGGATAATTAGATATAAAGAGACTTTCCATGACCGGATCATTAAAACGGCTTTAAATGAGATCGGAGACGAGGTTACTCATGATGATGAACCTATAAAGATAAGTGAGATCTTTATGCCATATCAGAGAAGGGGTCATTCAATCTCTCTTTTATATAAATGCTATGTAGATGATAAGTATGTAATTGATAATCGTGATAAAAATGTTACTGATGAAGGTTATCTGAAATGGTTTGACAGCTGTCCTGAGCTACTTGTAGAAGGTCAGAAATGTTATAAAGATTTTTTGGAGAAGTATTTTAATGAGTGCAAAAAAACTGGTTAGTATTGTAACACCCTGTTTTAACGAGGAAGGCAATATCGATGAACTTATAAGCAGAGTGCGAGATGTATTTAAGTCTCTTCCTGATTATGATTATGAGCATATATTTGCCGATAATTGTTCTAAAGATGGAACGGTTGATAAGATAAAAGAATATGCTAAAGAAGATCCCAGAATAAAACTGATCGTAAATCTCAGGAATTACGGACCTCTTCGTTCTGATCTTCATGCAAAATATCAGATGTCCGGGGATGTATGTATCGGACTTGTTTCCGATCTTCAGGATCCACCTGAGATGATTCCGGAATTCCTTGAAAAATGGGAAGAGGGGTATAAGGTAGTTCTTGCTCAGAAAGCAAAGACTCACGATAATATCATAATGCTTGCTTGCAGAAGACTTTACTATAAGATCATAAAAGCATTTGCGGATGTACCTGTTTTTGAGCAGGTTACCGGATTTGGCCTCTACGATAAAGAAGTTATCAGAGAAATAGAGAAGCTTGAAGAACCCGAACCAAGTATAAGGCATCTTGTTGCTGAACTTGGATATGAAACATACTTTATAAAGTATGAGCAGCCGAAAAGAAAGCGTGGTAAATCAAGCTATAATTTCTTCTCGTATCTTGATTATGCGCTTAGTTCGCTTGTAAATACCTCCAGAGTTCCGCTGAGGATCACAACATATCTTGGAATAGTATTCTCTTTTGTCAGCTTTGTTTTTGCTATCATTTATCTTATTATGAAGCTGGTCAATTGGAATAATTTTAATGCCGGTATGGCACCGGTTCTTATCGGTATGTTTTTTATTGGCGGAGTTGTGCTCATATTCCTGGGAATTATAGGAGAGTATATTGGTGAAATCCTGAAGAGAGTAGAGAAAAGACCGCTAGTTATTGAAAAGGAACGTGTTAATTTTGATAAAGAATAAAATAATCAGATATAGATCTTATATAATTGTCATAGTAGTTTCTTTTCTTGTCATGTGCATTGGAATGGTTATTCGTGGATGCATGCCCTTTGGAAACAATTTTCCATTAGCCGGAAATGGCTATTTTCAGGATTATTCCAGTTTTCTCAATGCCGTAAAACAGGTGAAGTCAGGACGTTTTTTTAGTTTTCTTGATTATGGCATCGGTCTTACTTTTGAGAATACCGATGTTTATAACATGAGACCCTGGTTATATCCTGTTTACTTTTTTGCTCCTGAAAGTCTGTATGTATATATATTTTTCTTTCAGTATGCTTTATTTTTTATCCTTCCGGGCCCGATTTTTATATATTATCTCACTCATAGAAGAAACGGAAAAACCATAAAGTCGGATGATCCGGTTCTTATTGTTTTGGGGCTCTGTTATGCACTTTCTGTTTATTCAATCAGTTTTTTCATATATGTATTCAGATATATGATGATAATCCCGATAGTTTTTCTCGGGATTGAAAAGATGGTATATGATAAAAGCTCAAGGCTCTATATCATTTCGCTTACTTATTACATGATAATGGATGCATACTATGCATTTATCCTGTGTATATTCAGTGGTTTATATTTTCTGATACTGAAACATAAGAATATAAGGACTTTTTTCATAAATACGTTTAGATTTGCCGTATCATCTGTGTGCAGTGCAGGTCTTGCAGCATCATTTCTTATTCCTTATTTTTTGAAAACGAGGAACTCACCATATGGAAGAAATGATGGTTCATTACCAAGCTTATTAAAATGGTTTGGTTCGATTTTTTATCCGTTATCGGAATTCAGAGTGGCTAACACTGGTATGGTCACATCTCCATATGAATACAGAGTAAACATATATTGCGGACTTCTCGTAATTTTGTTAGTTCCCGTTTTTGTATTTTTAAAAGATATTGATATTATCATCCGGATCAAAACTGCTGCTTTACTTGTCTTGATATACCTTGGTTTTGATAATCAGCTGATCAATTTTGTTTTTCATGGTTTTCATTATCAGTGGCAGGTACCCAACAGATTTTCCTGCTTTTTTATCTTTATCATACTGGTAATGTTTGGCGATGTTCTGATTCGATTTAAGGATATCGATAAGAAGCTGATACTGTGCAGCTGTATTATATCAGGAGCTATCCTTATAATATCTTATTTTATCGGTGCCAAAACCCCGGATCTCGCTGAAACTGGAATGGGCTCTTTTTATTTCAGTTTTGTTTTTCTTGGAACATATTTTATCATTGTTCTGCTTAATTATCTTGGAACTATAAAAAAGTATGTTTATCCGTTTCTCTCAGCTGTTCTTATATTTGAAGTAGTGATCAGTTCTATACCGACATTTATGAGAACATTTGAAAATCCCTTGAATGATTATGAGATGAACTATGTTTCTGATATGTCAAAGCTGGTTGAGCGACATTCGGATATGAAATCACCGTATGTGGCTACCGAAAGACCGGGAGAAATGTATAATCAGGATATAGCTTATATGACAGATTCGCATTCTGTCAGTTACTATTCATCTCGAAGCTTCAGACAGAATTTTGATCTTATGTACAGATGGGGGATGCTGTTTTCAAATAATATTACGTATTATACTGCCGGATCTCCGCTGGCGGATATGATGCTTCATGTAAAGTATCATGTGATCAATTCAGAGAATATGCTTGCTAAATCACCATATGTTCCTATTGATTGTGAGAATAATATATACTTGTTTGAAAATCCGTATTATCTGCCGCTTGGAACATTAATGGATGAGAAGGCTATATCCGAATGGGCTGTTAAGTCGGAAACATACAGAAATTATTCTTCGAGTTTTGAAAGAGACAATAAGTTTGCCGAAGCAATCGGTGTAGATAATATATATGATACATTTGAAATAGAAAGCTTTAAGGACGGCATGACTGAAGATGATTCATATTATTATGTCGAACAGGATGCCGAAGGCAATGTTCTTTATTCATTCCATTTTGGTAAAGAAGAAAAAGGCAAGTTTTATCTTCAGATAGCTCAGGCACTTGAATATATCGGGAATACATCTGAAGAAGGAAATGATCTGTATTTTTATGCCCAGAAAACCATCAACACCGGTATTCAGGATAGTATGATCATCGGTGTACTAAATGAGGAGAATCTGACTAAGTTATATAATACATTGATAGATTCTTCTATGATGAATCAGACGTTTGAAGGAGATAGGATTACCGGAGTTATTGAATCTGATTCAGATAAACTGCTATATCTTTCCATGCCGGCTCTTCCCGGTTTTACAGCATATATAGATGGGGTTGAGTCAGAAATCTTTCATACTATGGATGGTATAGGCTTAAGGGTCGGTGCCGGAACGCATCTGATAGAATTAAGATATATGCCGGAAGGATTTACGATAGGATGGCAGATAAGCTTTATTTTTACAATGTTTCTTTTGATTTATAAACTGTTAAAGATTAAAGCTAAGTTTGAAGAAGAATCATTCAGAAAGAAGCTGGTTTATGTATTAAGTGTTATATATCTTTTGGCAGCATTGTTCCCTGTTCATCTTGTTTTTAATGCTTCAAATGAAAAGGCGTTTATGAATGGCTGGTTCATCATATTGATCGGATTTATCCTGTTTGTTATAAAAAAGGGTTGTCCATTTGATATGGGGAATAACGTGAAAAAAAGGATGATCATCGTACTTACAGCACTTATGCTATGTATGCTTCCAATAAGTGATATAATAAATAAATCCTCGTTGATAGATGGCTTTATGATTCATCAGATATGGAAGTGGCTGTTTTATATACCGGCTTTAGTATTCTGCTCATATATTGTTATCTTCAGGATTTTCGAAAAACTGATGAATTGTGATCGTATTATCAGACTAGGTGATAAAAAAGATATACTGGATAATTCCTGGGTGTGTTTTGGGATAGTAGCGGTTGTATCCTTAATGTTCCTGTTCTCTACGTATCCCGGAATCTGGATGAGAGATGATGTAGCGAGAGTGCTGCTTGAAGCTGCAGAGGGAAGAGTAAGTGACTGGGATACCTATGGATTCCTGCTTTTTGTAGATGTTGTAAGTTGTGGCGGACAATATCCATATAATGTAAATATAGTTCAGACAATAATCTGGCTTATAATCAATCTATATATTATCAAAGGTCTGGATAAATGGTCTAAAAAAGCAATGAAAGCATATTCATTGCTATGTGTGTTGTCGATGAATCCCATTATCCATCTTGAGGTTATATTTAAGGATACTGTTTTCTCAATGGGAATTCTTGCTCTTTCAGCAGGAGTATTCTTTATTGTCATTAATAAGACAATCAGAAAAACAGATATTCTGGTGGCAGGGATAGCATCTTTATTTGCTACTCTGTGCAGACAAGGTGGTTATATAGCTACTATTATTGCGGTTATTATCATTTCGGTTTATCTTATCAGAAATAAATATCCATGTTCGAATGCGAAACAGGTAATCAAACTGATAAGTATTCCGGCGATTCATATTATTGCATATATATTGGTATATATTGTATTATTTAACTATAATGGTGTTCCTAAAGTAGATGCCTATGTTAAGTATGGTACCCCTGTATCTATGATAGGTGCGGCTGCGGCAGATGGTGTGGAATTTACGGATTCAGAAAAAGCCGAACTTGAAAAATTAATGCCGGTTTCAACATGGGCAGAATGCTATGATAAATACTGGGTTGATAATATGGCTAGGCTTTGGGGCGATATAGGCTATGATAACGTTGTAAAGCTTAATGATCTTGTAAAGAATGAACATTATGGGGCTTTCATTATCAAAATGAATGCCAAGCTGCTGATAAAACATCCTATAGTTTATTTGAGAGCATTTCTGGCTATGGGAAATGTGATCTGGGAGATATCATCTCCGGCAGACTTAGGAGATTACTACGTACCGATAACACCGCTATGTAAAGTAGGACAATTTGAAGAAGTGACATATACTCCGGTTTATGAACTTACTCAGCGTTTTTCCGAAGTGTATGCAGATATACCGCTTCTGGAATCGATGTTTCTCAGAGGAGGCATTTCACTGTTTTTCCTTGTTCTTACTACTGTGGTTCTGTGTATTAAAAAGAAAAAAGAATTAATTCTGGTATATCTGCCATCTGCAATCTATACCTTACTCTTATTATTTGTAATCCCTGCACCGGATTCACGTTATATTCTTCCGATTCTGGAAGTGGCAATACTGGTCTTTGCCATTATCTTTGGCACAGACAACCAAGAGGAAAAAACAAGAGAAAATTAAGTATATTCAGAGGATAATATGAAACCACTTGTAAGCGTAATAACACTGACATATAAAAACTATGATAAACTATATGAAACCATAAAATCAGTTTTAGTTCAGGATTATTCAAATATTGAATATATCATTTCTGATGATGCATCAGGTGATTTTCCACGTGATGAAGTGGAAAGCTTCATTAAGGAAAACAATAAGAATGGTATAAAATACAAAATAATAGTCAATGACAATAATTTAGGTACAGTAAAGAACTTTAATAATGCAATTAAAAATACCAATGGAGACTATATTTTTCCTCTTTCAGGAAATGATATATTTTTCAATGAAAGTGTTGTTACTGATATTGTAAAAATGTTCTTGGAATCCAAGTGTCAAATGGTTATAACAAGCCGAGTTAATTATTTTGAAAATAGAACTACATGTGTATATCCGCATATAAAAGATATAAAATATATTATGCAGATGAATAACAACCTAAAGAAATATAAAGCGCTCATGCTTTCGGAGCATTATGGTATGTTCATTGGCTGTAATATGTATTATGATAGAAACGCTCTTGAAAAGTATGGCTTATTTGATGAAAAATATAGATTATTAGAGGATCTGCCAATCCTTGAGAAATTTATGTGGTATGAAAAAGTTGATCTGAAACCGGGTTTTTACTCAATTTATCATGATGCAAAAACCGGAGTTACATTAAGACGACATTCAGCTCACCCATTGTTGCAGAAAGATATAAATCTATACAACAGAAGCAACAGGATGGGACATTATAATGAACTGGATCATAAAACCCGCGACCATATAGATTTTGGAATTGAAAGAACCAAGGTGAAAAACGGTGTGCAGCTAGCTTTTATATGTTTAAGACATGTTCCAAGGATTATTTCTTATTTATGCTATTGTTTCCGTGAAAGAATAATATGGAAGAGTGACAAGAAGGTTTTATCCCGGATGGATAATTCTTTTCTGTAATAATTTCAGGGAGTAGATATATATATGAATGTGCCTTTTGTTTCATTTGTCCCATTAGAGAAAGAAATAGAACAGAATATAAAAAGCGCTTTTGAAAGGGTGTATTCCCGGTCATGGTATATCAAAGGTGTTGAAGTGGAAGCATTTGAAAAGGCTTTTGCCGGGTTTTGCAAAACAAATTATTGCGTTGGGGTAGGTAATGGACTTGATGCTATAATGCTTTCATTAAAGGCATTAGGGATCGGTCAAGGTGATGAAGTAATAATTCCTTCAGATACGTATATAGCGACAGCTTTAGCTGTAACGTATACAGGAGCAGTACCAGTTTTGGTTGATCCTGATATAAAAACATATAATATTTCCCCTGATTTGATTGAAAAATCTATTACTTCAAAGACAAAAGCAATCATTCCTGTTCATCTCTACGGACAGGCATGTGATATGGATCCTATTATGAAAATAGCAAGGAATCATAATTTGTTTGTTATTGAGGATTGTGCACAGGCGCATGGAGCTACGTATAAGGGAAACCAAGTAGGTTCTTTTGGGGATGCAGCTGCATTCAGTTTTTATCCGGGTAAAAATCTTGGTGCACTAGGAGATGCTGGTGCTGTGGTGACTAATGATCCGGATATTGCTAATAAAGTTCGTGCCCTTGGAAATTATGGATCTGATTATAAATATCACCATATATATAAGGGATATAACAGCAGGTTGGATGAGATTCAGGCTGCATTCCTTTCTGTTAAGCTTGATAATCTGGATAGAGTAAATGAAGATAGAAGAAGAATAGCTCAAAAGTATTTGGAAGGAATAAAGAATAATAAAGTGATACTTCCATATGTGTCTGAGAATTGTAATCCGGTCTGGCATGTTTTTGCTGTTCGTTCTTCAAAAAGAGATGAATTGGAACGTTATCTTAATGAAAAAGGGATAGAAACAAATAAGCATTATCCGATTCCTATTCATTTACAGGAATGTTATAAGGATATGGATATTAAACAAGGTGAATTACCGGTTTCTGAGGAGATAAGTAATACCGAGCTTAGCCTGCCTATGTATTATGGTATGACTTCCGATCAGATATATTATGTCATTGATATGATTAACAGGTTTTAGGAGTAAAGCATGAAATCAGTAAGCGAAAGAGCCGACGTGGCTTCAACAGCAATAATACATGATGGGGTAGTAATAGAAGATGGAGTTGTTATTCATGACTATGTTGTTGTTTATCCCGGTACAATTATAAGAAAAAATGTTGAGGTATATGATCATTGTACTATAGGAAAACTGCCTACTTCTCCTGGGAGTACAGCACGAGTTTATTCCGGTAAATATGAAACAACCGAAATAGGGGAAAGCTGTATTATTTGTCCGGGTGCCGTTATCTATACAGGTTCAATTATAGGGCATCATACATTACTGGGTGATAACTGCTCTGTTCGAGAAAGCTGTTCGATTGGAAATAACTGTATTATCAGTAGATTGGTTACAATTAATTATGAGACTTCTATTGGTAATTATACTAAGATAATGGATAACACTCATATCACTGGGAATGCTATAGTAGGTAATCATGTTTTTATCAGCGTTCTTGTATCTACTACTAATGACAATTCAATGGGTAGAAGCGAGAATGCTGTTGATAATCTTAAGGGACCGATAATTGAAGATTATGTTACAATTGGAGCGGGTGCTAACATTCTTCCCATGGTCAGGGTTGGATATAATTCAATTGTTGGAGCGGGTGCTTTGGTTACAAAGGATGTACCTGAAGGAAAGGTAGTAATGGGAATCCCGGCTAGAATTGTTCGGGATGTATAAATCTAAACATGTTTGTCCGTAATCTTATAAGTAAGAGGAAATAATACTATGTTGTTAAAAGATAAGATAGCTATTGTTACAGGTGCATCAAATGGAATAGGAAAATCCATTGTAAATGTTTTTTTAGAAAATGGAGCAGAAGTAATTGGTCTGGACATTGTAGAAGAAGCATCTTGGAATAATAATCTAACTATGATTAGAGTCGATTTAACGAATGCAGATGAATGTGAAAACATTTATAATTCAATTAAGAGTCGATTTGACCACATAGATATTTTGGTTAATTGTGCTGGGATTACGCGTGATGCTTTGACTTCTAAAATGACTGAGGAACAATTTGATCAAGTTGTAAATGTAAATCTGAAAGGCGTTTGGAATCTTACTCGCTTGATTGGACCGGATATGCAGATTCAAAAACACGGATCTATTATTAATATTTCTTCTGTCGTTGGAGTATATGGTAATATAGGTCAGGTTAATTATGCGGCTACAAAAGCTGGCGTGATAGGCATGACAAAGAGTTGGGCGAAAGAGTTTTCTCTTAAAGGTGGCAACGTTCGTGTAAATGCGGTCGCTCCTGGTTATACAATGACAAATATGATGAAGACTGTACCTGAACAACTCCTTGAAAAGTTTAGGACAACAACTATGCTTGGTCGTTTGGCAGAGCCAATTGAGATAGCAAACTCCGTTCTTTTCCTTGCTTCGGATTTATCCAGTTATATAACAGGAGAGGTTTTAAATGTTAACGGTGGAATGAGGCTTTAGTTTTTTTAGTTTTAAGGGTACAGTATATGCATTTAAGAAAACTTGAAACTCGTGATTTAGAGAATATAAAATCGTGGATAAATAATGAGGATATTTCATCTGTATATACTCATTTTTTTCAGCAATTAAATGACGCTGAGTTATATGACTATATTATCTCACATTATGATGATTCTGACAGTGTGCATTTTGCAATTTCATCAGATGAAAATGAATACATGGGGTCTGTGTGTATGAATCATATATTTAATGATTCGGCGGAATTGTCTATAGTGGTTCGCGAGATAGCTATGCACAGAGGGTATGCATGGTTTGGTATGAAAGAAATATTAAAATATGCTTTTGAAACAATAGGTCTCGAATGTGTTTATTGGTGTGTTGATACTTCTAATAAGAGAGCTATTCGTTTTTTTGACAAATACTATTTTCATGAAGTGGTTGATGTTCCTGATGATTTATTGAATAGATATAAAGGTGTTGATAATCTTAAGTGGTATTCGGCGTTAAAAGGTGATGATATCAATATCAGGGAATCTGTGGTTGGATGCAAAGTGATCAGGATTAAAACTATTTCGACTGTAGATGCAGGAGAATTATCATTCTTTGAAGAAAATCAGGATATAGATTTTGTTATAAAGCGAGTATATTATATTTCGAAGGTTCCCGAGGGAATAAGAAGAGGATTTCATGCTCATAAAACGCTTAAACAGATTCTGTTCTGCCCTTATGGAAGAATACAGCTGGTTTTGGAAAATGAAAATGGAAGAGAAGAGATTGAATTATCTGATCCATCAGTTGGTGTTATTATAGATAAACCTACGTGGAGAGAGATGTTATGGATTCAAAAAGATTCCGTGCTCTGTGTAGCAGCTTCCGATTATTATGACGAAGGTGATTATATCAGAGATTATAATGAATTTCGAAAGTTTATTCATAGTAATTGATCAGAATTATGCTGAAATGGTTGAGGTAAATAAATGAATTCAGCTTTTATACAAAAAATCAGAAAGATAGTGCCTAAACCTGTTTTGGTGTGGAGAAGACATTTTTCAAGATATAATGCTTGTAGAAAGATGAAAAACGGTACTATTTATCACTTGGGAATAATGCTGACCTCCGGGTGTAATTTAAATTGCCGCCACTGTGCGGATTTAATACCATTCAGAAAAGCATTGGTATACAATAAAGAACAGGTTATTGAAGATCTGAATAAATTATTAGAAGCAGTTGACATTATTGAGGAAGTGTTATTAATTGGGGGAGAGGTTTTTCTATACAAAGATTTAAAAACCATAACAAAATACTGCATAGATAATCCTAAGATAAAAAATGTAATACTGACTACAAACGGTTCCATTATTCCTGATGAAGAAATGCTTGATCTGCTGAAGGATAAAAAGGTGATGGTAAGAGTGAGCGGATATCCTGAATACGTAACTCCGACCCGTAAAAAGCTCATTAGTCTGATAAAAGAAAAAAGTATAAAATGTGAAGATCTTTCATTTCAGCAATGGAAAGATGTGGGGATAAACAATAAGAAGAACAGTACTCCGAAAGAATTGGAGGAATTATTTATAGGCTGCCCGATGAAAGACTGCCTGAGCATAAATGGGGACGGCCTGATTTTTTGGTGTTCAAGAGAAATGGCGGCATATTATACTGCGGATTACCCCACGCCTGATAGTTCTGAATATATTAATGTCAGGGATTCTTCCATAAATGAATTACGTGAAAAATGGATAAAATTTTTAGATTTAAAATATTTAAGTACATGTGATTATTGTAATGGGATAAATGATAATTCCAGAGATGTGGGAACGGGTTTACAGATTATCCCCAAAGAAGATTTTGTATCGTTGTTGTCTTTTTATATTAAAGATAATAAAGAGCCGGATGATTATATTGGAATCCTGGATATAATTGAGAAATATAGAAAGAATATGGCTGATATTATGTTCCTTGATGACTTAACAAAATCTTTAAAAGAATCAGATGATAAAACTATAATGATTTTGCTAAACAGATTATTGAAAGAGCTTAGTGTTGATTACAGGCTGACAGAATTAAATGATGATGCGCCAGATATCTCTTTTAAAAGCATAAATGTTATAAAATTACCTTTAGATCAGGCGAGAAAACTGAAATCAATCTTTAGCTGGAATAGCTACTAAGACGGAAAGGAAGAAAAACATTGAAAAAAGTAGTTTGTTCTATTTTTCTAATGATAATCTTTTCTTCGGGAATATTGTTTATTTTGTCAAAAATGAATAAAGCAAGTTATGATGTAAGACTATGGGGCTATGATGATATAGCGGAAATTCCGCATTTATCAATTCAGACATATCTTGATGGCTCTTTTCAGGAAGGGTTTACCAAATGGGTAGATCAGAATGTTAAACCAAGAGGTTTATATGTCAGAAACTATTCTACCATAAGATATAATCTTTTTAATCTTGGAAACAGACCTATTGGAAAGAATAAAAATATATTCGAAACAGAATACATTGATAATGAATTAGTTATCAATGATTCTAAAGATATGCAGTTTAAGTCCAATAGAGATGAAATGGATGAATATATAGCTAAGCTTGAGAGGTTAGATGAAAATCTGAAAAAGTATAATAAGTTTTTATATGTATATGTTTCTCCAAGTAAAGCTGATTTTGATCGAAAGGACATTCCGGATAAGTATATTAATATATCAAGTGAACAATCCGTAAAACCGGTGGATTATTTTCAAGATAGAATATCGAAGACGGATGTTCCTTACAGAATATGCAGGGATGAGAAAAATGATCTGGAATATCCTGCTTTTTATTCGACCGGAATTCATTGGTCAAGACCTTATGAACAGTATGAGAGTTCTTTGATCATTAAGGATCTGTCTGATATTGCCGATAAACAATACAGGAATATTGTATTAAAAGATGTGGTATCCAGTGATAAAGCATTCTGGAGAGATTCAGATGTTTATAGATTACTAAATGTATGGAATAAGGCTGATAAAATCACATATTATCAATATAATACTGAAAGAGACATAAACAGGGAACAGTATGACAGTTTGAATTTTCTGATTCAGGGAACATCATTTGGAGAAGGGTTAATAAATGATGTTATAGAATTATACCCGTATGATTATCATTATTATGTATGCAGGGATGAATACATAACAGACTATATCTATAATCAGTATGTTTTTGATGGAGTATGGGATGATCTGAATTTCAAGTCAATCTTAGATTCCATAGATATTATTGTAATTGAAACTACTGAATCTGAACTGACCACATATTCCTGTGGTTTTGTTGATCATCTCAACAGTTTTTTGGATGATTACAAACCTGATGATATTGTTTATCCGATAGTAGAAAAGGTTGACTGCAGAAACTATGATTATGAAATGCAGGATGCCATACAAGGTGTTTACTATGATGAAGGGGATTTTGCCTGGACACAAGATTACTTTTCTGTTTCATTAGATAAGCAGGTGACTAAAAATGGTCTGGATATTGAATTATCAGTACCGGGATTTCTGTTTTTGGAAAATAAAGAACCAGAAACCGTTACAATATTCGTAAATGGAAAAAGGTGTTATGAAAACATATTTGAAAATGCATGGAGTGGTATAATATCCATTGATGCAGATGATTATGAGATTAATGATAGATGTTTAGTTGAAGTGTATAGCAGCAAACAGTTTAATCCTTACCTTTTAGGGTATAACGATGATAATAGATACTTGGCATTAGAATTAGTTTATGTCGGAGGAACAAGACAATGATTTTTGCTTCATCTATTTTTTTGTTTTTGTTTTTGCCGATTCTCATAGTGTTATATTTTCTGGCAGACAGAATATTTAAAAATATAAAAATACAGAATATTATATTGTTGGTATTTTCACTGATTTTTTATTCGTGGGGAGAACCCAAATTTGTTATATTGATGTTATTATCAATATTTGTGAATTATTGTTTTGGATTAACGATAAGTCATAAAAAGAGTGATCTTCAATCCAGAGTTCTGCTCATTATATGTGTCATTTATAATCTTTCAATACTATTTGTTTTTAAGTATCTGAATTTTAGTATAGATATTCTTAACTCTATAGGTATTGGGAAATACGGCAATATAGATATAAAATTACCAATCGGAATTTCATTTTTTACGTTTCAGATACTATCATATGTTATCGAAGTATACAGGGGAAATGTAAAGAGCCAGAAAAACATATTGGATTTAGGACTGTATATTTCATTTTTTCCGCAGCTGATCGCAGGACCTATAGTTCGCTATAATGAGATAGAGAAATATATACATAACAGAGTCATAAACTGGGATTCGTTTTTTGAAGGAGTTCAGAGGTTTTCAATTGGTTTCTCGAAGAAAATTCTGATAGCAGACAGGCTGGCACCTTTTGTTGATTCTGTTTTTTCGGCTGAGTATCCATCTTTATTGGGAAACTGGGCAGGTATGATCTCATATACCCTTCAGATATATTACGATTTTAGCGGATATTCTGATATGGCAATCGGATTGGGGAAAATGTTTGGATTTGATTTCCCTGAGAATTTTAATTATCCATATATTTCTAAATCTATTAAAGAATTCTGGAGAAGATGGCATATATCATTAAGTTCATGGTTTAAGGACTATGTATATATTCCGTTAGGCGGAAACAGAAAAGGAAATACAAGAAAATGTATTAATCTGTTGATAGTATTTTTCCTTACTGGCCTTTGGCATGGTGCTGCCACCACTTTTGTGGTCTGGGGATTATATTACGCTATTTTTATTATACTTGAAAACAGTGTTTTGAAAGATCTGATAAAAAAACTCCCTTCAGCTGTTAAATGGAGTTATACTATATTAGTCGTTATGATAGGCTGGGTATTTTTTAGAGCGGATTCGATTTATAATGCCGGCAGATATATTATTCATCTGTTTGTCCCATATGGTAATGATCTCAATCGATTTCTTTATTATTTTAATGCTGAATTCTTTATGATCATATTGGTAGGAATACTATTTTCAGCTCCTATATATAAATTGATCACGTTAAAAGGAAAGAAGTATGAAATTATCAAAAGCATTGCAATCATGTTGTTGTTTATTTTGTCTATTACATGTATGATAGGAAGTGGATATAGTCCGTTTTTATATTTTCGATTTTAATAATCTGCATAATTGAATAAGGGGGTATGATGAAAAATAAAGCAGATTATAAATATATATAGTGAAAGGTTATGTAAAAGTTATGAAAAATCTATCTATTATTGGTTCTACGGGGTCCATAGGTACTCAGGCACTAAGCATTGTGAGAGATAATAGTGACCTGAATGTTGTTGCTCTATCCTGTGGGACCAATGTCGAGCTACTTGAAAAACAGACAAGAGAATTTAAACCTAGAATAGTTGCTGTATCTACTGAGGAATATGCACATGACCTGAGACTCAGACTTGTTGATATGGACGTTGAGGTTGTCTCCGGAATGAAAGGACTTTGTGAGGTGGCGACAGAGCCTTCGGCAGATATGGTTCTAACAGCAATAGTCGGCATGATAGGGGTGGAACCGACACTTGCCGCGATTGAGGCAGGAAAGGATATTGCTCTAGCCAATAAGGAAACTCTTGTTACTGCCGGGCATCTTGTTATGAAGGCTGCCAGAGAAAAGAACATAAAGATACTTCCTGTTGATAGTGAACATTCAGCAATATTCCAATGTCTTCAGGGTAACAGACATTTCTTTAGTGATGATAGTTTTACTGTCGAGAATAAGGTATCCAGAATTCTTCTCACTGCTTCAGGTGGTCCGTTCAGAGGATGTACAAAAGCAGAACTTTCAAATGTTACAGTTGAACAGGCATTGAATCATCCTAATTGGTCTATGGGACCCAAGATTACTATCGATAGTGCCACTATGATCAATAAAGGACTTGAGATGATTGAGGCACATTGGCTTTTTGATACTGCTATTGATGATATTGAAGTACTGATTCAGCCACAGAGCATAATTCATTCGGCTGTAGAATATGATGACGGAGCAGTTATAGCGCAGCTTGGTACTCCGGATATGAGACTCCCGATTCAGTATGCATTTTATTATCCGGAACGAAGATATCTTTCGGGCAGAAGACTTGATTTTACAAAGATAAGTGGAATTGAATTTGAAAAACCTGATTTTGATACATTCAGAGGAGTTTCACTAGCTCATAAAGCCAGTCGAATTGGTGGAACCATGCCAACAGTTATGAACGAGGCTAATGAAGTGGCTGTGGCTGCGTTTCTTGCCGGAAAGATTAAGTTCCTTGAAATATATGACATGATAGAATTTGCCATGTATGTTCATTCGGTAACGCAGGACGCCAGTCTTCGGGATATTCTTGAAGCCCGTGATTGGACAAAGGAGTTTTTGGAAAGAAAATATAATCTATAAGGGGATATTATGAAAGTAGTAGTATTGGCCGGAGGTTACGGCACTAGAATAAGTGAAGAAAGTCATCTTAGACCAAAGCCGATGATCGAGATAGGTGGTAAACCAATCCTGTGGCATATCATGAAGGAGTATTCTTATTATGGATTCAACGAATTCGTTATATGTGCCGGTTATAAGCAGCATGTTATAAAAGAATACTTTGCAAATTATTATCTGCATAATTCGGATATTACATTTGATTTTGCCAATGATAATGAAATGACGATCCATAATAACGTTGCAGAACCATGGAAGGTTACCATTGTCGATACTGGTCTCGACACCATGACCGGAGGACGAATCAAACGTATACGTAAGTATGTGGGTGATGAAACCTTTATGCTTACATATGGTGATGGTGTATGTGATATTAATATGCAGAAGCTTTATGATTTTCATAAATCACATGGGAAAACTGCTACTATAACAGCAGTAGAGCTTGGACAGAGGTTTGGTATTCTTGATATTGAAGAAGATAAGACTATAAGCAGCTTCAGAGAAAAAGAAGATTCAGATGGCGCCAGAATAAACGGTGGCTACATGGTCCTTGAACCAAAGATTTTTGATTATCTCGAGGATGATACTACCGTTTTTGAACAGGGACCAATGAGGTCTCTTGCATCTGAAGGACAGTTGGTGGCATATGAATTTGATGGTTTCTGGCAATGTATGGATACTAAGCGTGAAATGGACAGACTGAACGAAATAATCGAAGAAGGCAGTGCTCCATGGATGAAATGGGATAAGCACCAGAAGGCCGGCCAAAATGAAGAGGAAGGATCATTTTTCTATAAGTAATATGAGTAATCTTAGAGAGTTTTATAACGGAAAACGTGTTTTCATAACCGGACACACCGGTTTTAAGGGAACCTGGCTCACCCGTATGCTTCTATTGATGGGAGCAGATGTGACAGGCTATTCGCTGGAACCACCGACTGATCCCAGTCTTTTTGAGATGTCTGAAACCAGCAGAGATATTGCTCATATCATCGGAGACGTGCGTGACAGAGAGAAGCTTGTTGCAACATTGCTGGACGCTAAGCCTGATATTGTGCTCCATCTAGCTGCACAGCCGATTGTTCGCGAGTCGTATAAATATCCCGCATATACATATGAGACAAATGTGATGGGAACGGTCAACATATGTGAAGCAGTAAGATTATCTGATACTGTGAAGAGTTTTCTTAATGTGACAACCGATAAGGTATATCTTAATGATGACATTGATCGTCCGGAAGGTTTCCGTGAGGATGAACAATTAGATGGTTATGATCCGTATTCGAATTCCAAGTCATGTTCCGAACTTGTCACTCACAGTTATATAAGATCATTCTTTAATGAAAAGGGTATTGCAGTATCAACAGCCCGCGCCGGAAACGTAATCGGCGGAGGTGATTATGCTATAGATCGTATTATACCCGACTGTGTCAGAGCTGCTGAAAAAGGTGAAACGATAATAGTAAGGAGCCCGTATTCTATAAGACCTTATCAGCATGTGCTTGAACCATTAAGAGCTTATCTTATGATTGCAATGGAGCAGTATGAGGATAAGAGTAAAGCCGGTTATTATAATGTCGGACCTGATGATACAGACTGCATAGAAACCGGAAAGCTTGTAGACTTATTCTGTAAAGCCTGGGGTGAAGGGGCCTCATGGGAAGAAAGATCCGATGGAGGTCCTCATGAAGCTACATTCCTCAAACTGAACTGCGATAAGCTTAAGGAGACATTTAGCTGGGAACCGTCATGGAACATTGAAAAAGCTGTAAGAATGGTAGTGCAGTTTGAAAAGGCGAAGAGTACTTCATCTGCCGAAATCCGTGAAGAAATGGAGAAAGAGATAAATGAGATGGTCTGATGAACTTGAGGCGCGTGAAGAGATAAAATCTCTGGTTGCCGAATACTATAATGAGTTTAAAAAGCCTGAAATAGAAAAATCATATAATCCAGGAGACAGAATATCATATGCATCCCGTGTTTATGATGAAAAGGAGATGATGGCACTCACTGATGCAACTCTTGATTTCTGGCTTACATCAGGACGGTTTACTGATGAATTTGAAAAGAGCTTTGCTGAGTGGCTTGGAGTGAGATTCGTAAGTCTTGTTAACAGTGGATCTTCTGCAAATCTTCTTGCATTTATGGCACTTACATCTCCTCTGTTAGGTGATAGACAGGTAAAAAAGGGAGATGAGGTTATAACTGTTGCCGCGGGATTTCCTACGACGATAGCACCTATAATCCAGTATGGTGCTATTCCTGTTTTTCTGGACGTGACTCTTCCCGAATACAATATCGATATATCACTTCTTGAAGAAGCACTTAGTCCAAGGACTAAGGCTGTTATGATAGCTCATACACTCGGAAATCCTTTTGACATTAAAGCTGTTAAAGAATTCTGTACAGAGCATGGACTATGGCTGGTAGAGGATAACTGTGATGCTCTGGGAAGCACATATACGATTGACGGTTTAACAAAGCTTACGGGAACATGGGGGGATATCGGAACAAGCAGCTTTTATCCTCCGCATCATATGACGATGGGAGAGGGCGGAGCTGTCTATACTGATAATCCGTTATTAAACAAGATTGTCAAAAGTCTCAGAGACTGGGGAAGGGAATGCTCATGTGCGCCCGGACAGGATAACCTCTGCGGACACAGATTTGACGGACAGTTCGGTGGTCTGCCTCAGGGTTATGACCATAAGTATGTTTACAGTCATCTTGGGTACAACCTTAAAGCTACTGATATGCAGGCGGCTGTCGGGGTAGAGCAGCTTAAGAAGTTTCCCGGTTTTGTAAAGAAAAGAAAAGAAAACTGGGAGTTTCTGAAAAGCAGTCTTTCTGATCTTAAAGATAAGCTTATTCTTCCTGAAAGAACGACTGGTTCGGATCCATCCTGGTTTGGTTTCATCATAACCGTAAAACCCGAATCAGGTAAGACCAGAAATGAGCTTACACGTTATCTTGAAGATAGTGGTATTCAGACCAGACTTCTCTTCAGTGGAAATATTCTTCTACATCCCTGTTTTGAATCTCTTCCGAAAGATGCATATCGTGTTGTCGGAAACCTTGATGTGACGGATACTATTATGAACGGCAGCTTCTGGATCGGAGTTTATCCGGGTATGACTCAGGATAAGCTTGAATATATGAGTAAAAAAATACATGATTTCTTTGATTAAACTATGAATATTATTGCCATTATTATTGTCTTTGGTGTGATAGTTTTTGTCCATGAATTCGGACATTTCATATTCGCCAAAATGAACAGAATAAAAGTAAATGAGTTCTCGATAGGAATGGGTCCTTCGGTAGCCAGCTGGACTAAGAAGGATACTCTGTACTCCGTACGTGCTCTTCCTATAGGCGGCTACTGTCTGATGGAAGGTCTCGGGGAAGAATCTAAAAGCAGAAACGGATATAATAATAAATCCGTACTTGCGAGACTTATGGTTTCTTTTGCGGGACCACTCTTTAACTTTGTGCTCGCATTTTTACTTTCAATCATAATCTGTCATTTTTATACTATTGATCCACCGGTGATCGATGAGATAATGGAGGACAGTGCGGCTGAGGCTGCCGGACTTGAGGCAGGAGATGAGATAGTCAGTCTCGACGGAGACAGGATATATAACTACAGGGAGATAACCCTGTATTCTATGCTGAATGCTCCGGAGAAGCCTGTGGATATCACATATCGTCGTGATGGTAAGGAATATAATGTAAGTCTTACCCGTAAAAAAGATGCAAAATCCGGAAATTTTTATTTTGGTTTTATCAGCCGTGGCAGAGTATCAAAAGGTATTGGAGAGGAACTCTATTATTCGGTTCTGGAAGTGAGATTCCAGATAAAGGCCGCGGTATCATCGGTAAAGATGCTGGTAACGGGCCATGGCTCCAAGGATGATCTTATGGGACCGGTCGGGATTGGCAAGACTATGAATACGATCATGGAAGAAGCTAAAGAGCAGACAAAGGACGAAAGTGCCTGGGATCAGTTCCTTACGGTATTTCTTAACGTTATAAACTTTGCGGTTCTTTTAAGTGCTAATCTCGGAGTAATGAATCTTCTTCCGATTCCTGCACTGGACGGAGGCCGTATTCTATTTGTTTTAATTGAAGCAATCTCCGGTAAGAAGGTTCCGCCTGATAAGGAGGCAATCGTAAACGGAATCGGAGTAGCGCTCCTTATGCTTCTTATGATATTTGTATTCTTTAATGATTTAGGAAATGTATTACACGGATAAGGGAATAACTATGACTTATAGAGATAATACAAAGAAAGTAAAGATAGGTTCGGTTGAGATTGGCGGTGGCAATCGTATTGCAATCCAGTCCATGACCAATACCGAAACCTCAGATATAGAAGCAACTGTTGCCCAGATACTTGCTCTGGAACAGGCAGGCTGTGATATCGTGCGATGCACCGCTAATACACTGGAAGCAGCACAGGCTTTTGATAAGCTTAAAGAAAGAACTCATGTTCCCCTTGTGGCTGATATACATTTCCAGTATAAGATGGCAATAGAAGCTATAGAACATGGCGCTGACAAGATAAGGATCAATCCCGGTAATATCGGTTCTGAAGAGAATCTTAAGGCTGTTGTTGATGCTGCAAAGAAAAGAAATGTTCCGATCAGAGTGGGCGTAAACAGCGGTTCTCTGGAACAGCAGTTTATCGACCGTTTCGGTGGAGTTACAGCTGAGGGGATTGTGGAGAGTGCTCTTGATAAAGTAAGAATGATCGAAGAGCAGGATTACGATAATATCGTTATCAGCATTAAATCTTCGGATGTTCTTATGTCAGTAAAAACACATCAGCTTATAGCTGAAAGAACTAACTATCCGCTTCATGTCGGAATAACTGAATCCGGTACTCTTTGGAGCGGAAACATCAAGTCTTCGGTAGGTCTTGGAATAATCCTTGATCAGGGAATAGGTGATACGATCAGAGTGTCCCTTACAGGTGATCCTGTTGAAGAAGTAAAGACCGCAAAGCTTATCCTGAAGACACTTGATCTTAGAAATGATGGGATATCACTCGTTTCCTGCCCGACATGCGGCAGAACACATATAGACCTTATAGGTCTTGCAAATGAAACAGAAAAACTGATAGCAAATTATCCGGATTTAAATATAAAAGTAGCTGTAATGGGCTGTGCTGTCAACGGTCCCGGTGAGGCAAGAGAAGCAGATCTCGGAATCGCAGGCGGCGATGGAGTAGGACTTGTATTTAAACATGGAGAGATACTTAGAAAGGTTCCTCAGGATGCCCTGCTCGGCGAACTGAAGAAAGAGCTGGATAATTGGAAATGATATAGGTAGAGAAATGGAAGAGAAACTTTTTAAAGATGTCTTTCCGGGGATTAATCTTCCACCCGAAGTATCCGATTATTTTGATGATGTCAAGGTAACGGGAATAACTTCAGTGAAAGTTCCGGACAGACTTTACATAGATATAGAATCAACACATCTTATTTCAAGAATGAACATAAAACAGGCGGAATCAGCAGTCCGCCTTTTTGTGTTTGGAAAATACAGCAAAACCAAGGTTGTCATACGTGAAAGGTATCTCCTTTCAGGTCAGTATGATCTTAAAAGCATGCTTGCCATATACCGTGACAGCTACCTTGACGAGCTGAAGGATCTCAGCGCTGTTGAGTATTCTCTCGTAAAGGATGCACGTATATCTTCGGAAGGAAATACTCTTTTCATAAGTATAGAAGAGGGCGGGCTTGCAAAGCAGAGAAAGGCGGCTATTGAAAAATACTTTAATGATCTTTTTGCTGTTCGTTTTGGAATGACAGTTCAGACTGTAGTTAAGCTCAGTCGTTCAAGCATAATGGAAGCAGAAGATAAACTGCGTGAAAAACAGGCTGCCCATAAGGCTGAAGAAGAGCAGTCCCGTCAGGAAAATGAGTTCATGCAGAAAAAACGTGAACTGGATGAAAAGCTTGAGCAGGCTTATGATTATGAGAATAATGAGATCATGCTTACACCTGATATGAACATCAACATGAATACAAAATCCGAAGCCGAGAAAAAGAAAGATTATAAAGCCAGGATTGAAAAGTATAAGCGTGACAATTATAACGATCTCGACTGCTTCTATGGTAAAAATGCCGAGGGTGATATAGTTGAGATATCTTCGATTCAGGACGCTACTCCGTTTGAAGTCGTAGTACGTGGCCAGGTATTCGGAATAGATAAAAAAGATATCAAACAGAGAGGCTCTGATAAAAAGCTTGTCTTGATCGCTGCAAATATTACCGATTTTACTGATACGATCGGATTTAAGTTTTTTATAAGTCCTGATGATGTGGAAGCTGTACTGGATGAGATGCCTGAGAACTCATTTCTCCAGATAAGAGGAACGCCGAAGGATGATAAGTTTGCCGGTGATATAGTCCTTAGCTCGATTTCCGGTATTAAGAGGATTCCGGATCCGAGAAACAGCCGTAAAGATGAAGCGGAAGAAAAAAGAGTAGAACTTCATCTACATACTCAGATGAGTGAGATGGATGCTGTGCTTCCTGTTGAAAAAGCAATCCAGAGAGCAATCGACTGGGGACATCACGCGGTAGCTATTACCGATCATGGTGTAGTCCAGAACTTCCCTAATGCCAATAAGTATCTTAAGAAGGCAAAGAATGCTCCTGAGGACTTTAAGATACTGTATGGAGTTGAGGGATACTTTGTAGATGACATCAAGACTCTCGTTATGAATTCACACGGTCAGAGCCTTGACAGTGAATATACGGTCTTTGATATAGAAACTACAGGACTTTCTTTTAAGTTTTGCAAGATAATAGAGATCGGTGCTGTAAGGATAGACAGAGCCGGAAATATAATCGGACGTTTTTCCGAGTTCGTTAATCCCGAGGTTCCCATACCTTACAACATAACAAAGCTGACTTCCATCACAGATGCGATGGTCAGAAATTCCGAAACGATAGATAAGATACTTCCGAAGTTCCTGGAGTTTGCAAAGGGTTCCATGTTAGTAGCTCATAATGCTGCATTTGATACTTCATTTATCAAAGTATTTGCCAGAAGGCTTGGGCTGGAGTATGACTTTACGGCACTGGATACCATGACACTTGCATATGTATTCCTGCCGGATCTCGGAAAGTATACTCTGGATAAACTGACAAAACATTTCGGACTTACCAATGCACATCACCACAGAGCTGTTGATGATGCCGAGGTAACAACGGATATCTTTATCAATCTCATGAAACTGATCAATAAATCCGATTCTAAGACTGTTGATGACCTGAATAAGCTAGGAAATGCATCACCGGATATGATCAGGAAGACAAGGGCATATCATGGAATCATATTCTGCAAGGATGAGGTCGGAAGGACCAATCTTTACAGGCTTGTTTCCGATGCTCATATCAAGTATTTCGGCGGAGTCGGTCTCAATAAGAGGCCCAAGATTCCTATGTCACTTATTGAAAAATACAGGGAAGGACTCATAGTCGGTTCTGCCTGTTCTTCGGGTGAACTGTATCAGGCTATCCTGAATGATGAAGATGAAGAAGAACTTGCAAGGATCGTAAGATTCTTCGATTATCTTGAAATCCAGCCTATTGGAAACAACAGATATCTGATTGAAGATGATAGGGAAGAATCAATACGAAACGAAGAAGATTTAAGAGATATCAACCGAAAGATAGTAGAGCTGGGTGAAAGATATGATAAGCCTGTCTGCGCAACAGGAGATGTTCATTTTCTTGAACCTGAGGATGCTATATATAGAGCAATAATCCTTGAAGGAGATAAGAAAGGTCAGCCATCGAAGAAAACAGAAGCCCAGAAGATGGAAGAGAAGCTTGCAAAGAAGGATCAGGAGCCTAAGAAGGTTAATTCCGTAAAAGAAGAGATGGAGAAACAGCCTCCTCTTTATTTCAGAACTACAGAAGAGATGCTTGAAGAATTCTCATATCTGGGTGAAGAAAAGGCAAAGGAAGTTGTTATAACCAACACAAATATTGTGGCTTCATGGATTAATAAGATATCACCTGTACGTCCCGATAAGGCACCTCCGGTGATCGAGAATTCAGATCAGATACTCCGCGACATCTGCGAGACAAAGATGCATGAGATATACGGGCCGAATCCTCCGGAGCTTGTTACTGACAGACTTAAGAGAGAACTGGATTCCATCATAGGAAATGGTTACTCTGTTATGTATATAATTGCACAGAAGCTGGTATGGAAGTCAAATGATGATGGATATCTTGTTGGTTCCCGTGGTTCGGTAGGTTCTTCTTTTGCTGCAACTATGGCAGGTATTACAGAGGTTAATCCTCTGCCTCCTCACTATATTTGTCCTAAGTGTTTCTATACTGAATTTGACAGTGAAAGAGTAAAGGCTTTCTCCGGAATGTCCGGTTGTGATATGCCTGATGCAGAGTGTCCTCATTGCGGAACAAAGATGAAAAAGGAAGGACATGATATCCCGTTCGAGACCTTCCTTGGATTTAAGGGTGATAAGGAACCTGATATCGATCTTAACTTCTCGGGTGAGTATCAGCCGAGAGCCCATGCATTCATTGGTGAGATATTCGGTGATGAGTGTTCCTTCAGAGCAGGAACAGTTGGTTCCGTTGCGGAAAAGACTGCTTATGGTTATGTGCTTAAATACTGTGAGGCAAGAGATATAACTAAGAGAAGAGCAGAGATTGAACGACTCGCAAAAGGCTGTGTAAATGTTAAACGTACTACAGGCCAGCATCCCGGCGGAATCATTGTTATGCCTGATACGGAAGAGATATATAGCTTTACTCCTGTTCAGAAGCCTGCAAATGATATGACCGTGGATACGATAACAACACATTTTGACTATCACTCGATAGAGCATAATCTTTTAAAGTTTGATATACTTGGACATGATGATCCTACCATGATAAAGCGGCTTGAGGATCTGACCGGTATCAAGGCAACAGAGATTCCTCTCGATGATAAGAAAGTAATGCAGCTTTTCAAGGGAACGGATGTAATAGGGATCAAGCCCGAGGATATGAATGGAGTGCCGCTTGGTTGTCTCGGAATCCCTGAATTCGGAACTGAATTTGCTATGCAGATGCTTATAGATGCGGATCCGCAGAGCTTTTCAGATCTTGTCCGTATTGCAGGTCTTGCACACGGAACTGATGTATGGCTCGGAAATGCCCAGAAGCTGATTCAGGAAGGTAAATGTAAGCTCTCCAGCGCAATCTGCTGTCGAGACGATATTATGGTTTATCTTATCTATCAGCAGCTTGATCCGGGAGATGCATTCAAGATAATGGAGCAGGTACGTAAAGGTATCGTTGCAAACGGTAAATGTGATAAATGGCCGGAGTATAAGCAGACGATGGAGGAACACGGTGTACCAGACTGGTATATCTGGAGCTGCGAACAGATCAAATACATGTTCCCGAAAGCGCACGCAGTAGCATACGTTATGATGTCCTGGAGAGTAGCGTACTTTAAGATTTATTATCCGTTGGCATATTATACGGCATATTACAGTATAAGAGCGGATGCTTTCTCATATGAGGTCATGTGTCTTGGCGAAGATCATCTGGATTCTATGATCGATCAGTATAAAGATCTGGATAAGAACAGCATGAGTGCCAAGGAACAGCTTCTTTATCGGGATATGAAGCTTGTAAAAGAAATGTATGCACGTGGCTTTGAATTCCTCCCAATCGATATATATAAGGCAAAGGCAAACCGATTCCAGATAATAGACGGAAAGATCATGCCAAGCTTTCTCTCAATAGAAGGAATGGGAGAGACGGCTGCAATCCAGCTTGAAGAAGCTGCTAAACAAGGAGTATTTCTTTCCCAGCAGGAGCTTCGCAGCCGAGCAAAGATCAGTAACACAGTAATTGAAAAAATGGACGAGCTTGGCATTCTCGGAGATATGCCGAAGACTAGTCAGCTGCAGTTTGATTTTATATAGAGGTTTAATTATATTTTGAAAACTTTTCTCATGAATTCAAAAAATCCGGCGCGTTCAGCCGTTATATGGAACATGATAGCAAGTGTCGCCATGGCATTTCAGTCGGTGATACTTCTTGTCGTAATCTCGCATACTCCCGGGCTGGGGATAGTCCCGGCAGGAATCTTTTCCATGGGTAATACTCTCAACAATCTGTTCCTTTGCATTGGCAAATACGGGGTAAGGACATTTCATGTATCAGACGTAAAAAGAGAATATAGTTTTAAAACTTATAAGATTGCCAGAATATTAAGTGTTTTGACAATGGCTCTGGTTTCGGTTTTATATGTTCTATATGCAAAAACCGCAAAAAATTATTCTATCGAAAAAACACTTATTATCATCTGGATGTGCATATATAAGCTTCCTGATGCGTATGAAGATGTATATTACGGTGAATACCAGAGAAATGATCGATTGGATGTTGCATCTAAGGCTACGGCTTTGAGATTTATCATAAATATCGTTTTATGGTCTGTTCTGCTTGTTCTGACCAGAAATATGGTCATGTCTGTATGTATTACAACAACTGTTACGATCATAATAATGTTCTGGTTCATTAATATAACCAGAGGCTGTCTGAACAAAACTACAGAAACTTCTCTGGATGAATCCGGAAAACAAACATCCGGGAGCATTCTTCGTCTTCTCATCGCAACACTACCTTTAGCATTGGCAACATTTCTTGCTTTATATATTGGAACTGAGCCTCGTTTATCCATAGACAAGCTTATGGACGACTCAAGTCAGGCAATATATGGATATATAGCAATGCCTGTTTTTGTGGTGCAGATTTTTCTTATGTTTATTCTGAATCCAGTCATGTACAAAATGTCTTGCTTATGGGATGAAGGTAACAGAAAGCAATATATAAAAGAAACATTAAAACAATCACTGATTGTACTGCTGATTACTGTTATATGTATAACAGGTGCGTGGTTGTTGGGAATCCCCATTCTTTCTTTTATGTATCATACCGATTTAAAACCATACAAATACAGTCTTATGATTATGATGGTAAGCAGTGGCTTTCTGGCATTTTCCACACTCTTCCAGGTTCTGCTTACGATAATGAGACAGCAAAAAACTATTATATCAGGTTATTTTATCGTTTCGATAATAGCATTCTTATTCTCAGATAAGGCTGTATCAAAAAATGGAATAAACGGAGCGGTCGTGTTCTATCTTGGATTATTGCTGTTTCTTGACTTAATTTACCTTCTTGGATATGTAATAATTGTTAAGAAATCAGATGTTGACAGTTGATATTTATATATATATTTGATAAAATATTGTCATATATGTTGCAAAATTTGTAAAAAACTACTAAAAATATAATGTTTTGAAGGGAGAGAAAAACATGAAGACAAAGACGTTCCATCGTATTTTCGCTGTCATTCTGTCTGTAGCTATGCTGTTTTCGGGCATTGGTATGGGAAGTGTGAAAAGTGTTAATGCAGCTGAAAATACGGAAGAGAATAAGACAATTACCCTTTCTGGTAAAAGTCTATATCAAAAACAGATGCAGGATGTGTTTGATAATGAAGGAAACAAGATAGGTGAAAAGACAGTATATGTTACTGCAACTGAAACCTATGATAAAAACACATTAACTACGGTCAGACTCGGAAATGCATCTGGAAAGCAGAGCGACAATCTATATATTGATGCCGGAACTGCAGTAGAATTGGAGTATGATTCTGAGCTTCCATTTTATGCATATTTTGCTGCAAATGAAAAAAGCAATGAATACCTTACCGGTATTGGAACATATGACGTAAATGATGCTGTTATGAATGGAAAAACTCTTTCAATTGACAGCAGTGTGGGCGGATCAACTCTTTATGTTGAACCAGATGAGGAGGGTGTTCCTCAGGATGAAAGTACTGGAGTATGGATTGCAAATCAGAATGTTTATTATACCATTACTCCAATAGATAATAAAAAAGGAAAGATTAGGATCGTTGCCAGGGAAGGTGTTGTCGGTTCGACTTATATTCACTTTTCCGGTAATGAAGTTGTTACAGATGAGCAGGGAAATTCTTCAACTTATACTCTTGGATATACTCTTACTGTACATGTTATGGCAAGAACTACACAATTTAGTATTGAGGAAAATATATACACTGTGAGACAAGGACGCAATACTAATATAGCAGTTACAGACGGCAGGAGCCTTTCTTTGCCTGAGGGTACAGATGGCTATAACTGGTATATTCTTAAGGGCACAAATTATCCGACTAATATTTTGAAAAAGAGTGGTTATTTCGTTGACGATTCCGAAAAAGCTATGACTGAAGAAGAATTAGAAAATGTAAATGGTACTATAAGTCCGCCCGTTGACGGAGGAAAAACAAAAGAACAGACTCAGCCGGCTATATTTAATGCTTACAGTAGCAGAGGAATTGGTGAGATATATGTAATGGCTGAAACCAATAGTGGAATTGACAGAGAAGCTGAAAATAATTCTTGTGTTGCATTGCTTAAAAGAAAACTTCAAAGTATTACCAGGATGAATATAAAACAGTGGGATAAAGCTACTGCTATTGGATTTGTTAAAAATGGTAATGAAGTAACTGAAGGTGATGTGACATACAATTTTAGGGTTGGAACAACAGTTAATCTGGAAAATCTTATCATTGGTCATACCGGAAAAATGAATGGTAATGAAGAGATAAAGTCGGACGATTATTTTAGGTATTTCCTTAATAATATTGAAATTGGAGACAGGGACAGAATAAATAACTCTTATACATTTGATCAGCCTGGCAGATTCACGTTAAAAGTTAAGAGTGAAGATGAAAGTATTGAAAATTCATGTACTGTTATTGTGTCTAAACCAACCGAAAGACTTGTCGTATATCAGAATGATATAGATGATTCCAATGTTGTTGGTGATTCGCAAAGTGTTTATCAGAGTTCCAGAACTGCTATAGTAAGATATAACAATACTATAAAACTAATTGTTGTGGAGGATGAAAATGCGGATGAACCGTTATCTGTAAGAATAAGTTCATCTAATTCTTCTCAGATAAATGATGTTTACGAATACCTAAGTGTTTCTGAACCGGAAAATCCGGCTGGTAATATATTTGTATATACATTTAAGGTTATTAAAGATGTTTCTCAGGTTGAGGATTTTAATATTGATATTTCAACCAGCAGAGATGCAGTTGATGATGAACATGCAGTAACGAATATAAGTACTTCATTTTTACTGCAGGTTTTCCCTTCGGCAAAACAGGATCTGACTGTAACATATCTTCCTGTTTTAGGTGGTTATAATGATGTAAGTGAATATATAGCTGGTGATTCATTTGATATGTATACAGATGAAAACACAACTGTAACATCATATCCCGGCGATGCAGCAGATGGTGCTGTTGATCAGATCATCTATAACGTCACTCATAATTCTGCTTATATCACAAATACAGATTCATCAACAGATTTAAGAACCACTTTGCTTGAATTGAATCAGGGAGCAGAAGATTATGCTGTTTTAAATGCTACATCAACAAGTAATGATTCAATAACAAAAGATATCAGAGTGAATATAAAGAAACGAGTTTTAGAAATAACATCATTAAGGCTGCAGAATAACAATAGTACAAATCCGACACTTAGCAAAGGTGAGTCTTCAAAACTTGTTGCTGTCACAGATCCTGTAGATGCTGATGAAGATCTTTATTGGGAATCTGATTATCCTGCTTACGTTTCTGTTGATCAGGAAGGAAATGTTGAGGCATTAGAAGTTACAGATGATAATCCGCTGACTAAAAATGGTGTAAGGATCAGAGTATATGCAATGCATATGCATGGAAATACAATGCATAAAACTCTTTATCCTTTAGCATCAATTTCTATAAAAGTCAAAGAAACAGGAGATGTTGTTGTAGATCCTGAAGACTGGACTGAAACATATGATAATATAGGTAGAACGCTTCAGGTAACTGTATATAAGGCTGGAACGGGACATACTGAAATCATTAATGATGCTACAGTTAATTGGAGTGTTGAAAATACTGACATATTATCGTTAAGTGATTCTCAGGGTTCATCAAGTACTGCTACGACTTCAAAAGTTGGATCTACCAGAATAATTGCTACAAGCGGAGGTGTGTCAGGGTATTCTTCTGCTACAATTACTGCTCCGTTAAATGATTCTCATATAGATGTTACGGATATTAATACCAATATGACTCAGAATGCTGATTCATATATTTATCTTCCTCGAGGCGGGAATCATAATATTGTTCCGGGCCTTACAGTAAGGAACATCGATTCAAGAGGAAATAATTATCAACTCAACTCAGAAGGCGAAGGCGTAGATTTTGTATACACTGATTCGTTCGTAAATGGTTTGGGAGTGGGTGATTACAGCATCACATACAAAATGGGATCCAATGGATTATATACTGGTACATTAAATGTTCCATATAGGATTTTCCCAAGATCTATTGGTGATGGAACTGATATCAGTTCTGATGGAAAGATAACGGTTGAACAGATAGATTCTTTGATATATAACGCTGCTGCTCAAAAACCGGGATTAAAGATTTCCTATACTGTAGATGGTGTTACTGAAGTGCTTGATGAAGGTGAAGATTATCAGGTTGATCCGTATTTTGATGGAAGTATGACAGATGATCTTGTTCTTGCTGGACAGCATAAAGTACTTGTTACAGGACTTGGAAACTTTGCAGCTACTGAAGATTATCCGTCGTCCTTTGTATATGAATATACTATAGCTCCATATAACATTCAAAATATTGGAACCAAATCTATCTTAAGAAAAGGAGATTTGTTTGTAACTGAAAATGCTATTGATGATCAGATTTATACTGCTAATAATATAACTCCATCTGTGGACGGTTTGTTATATGCTTATCTAAATGGCTCTGATTCTGATCCGGTGGTGATGAGATATGATCCTAATAGTAGTCTTACGGATTTTGATTATAGTTATTCAAATAATAAAAAGGCTTATACAAATGATAATCCTGATTTTGGTACGGCTACACTTACATTTGAAGGAAAGAATAATTATACCGGTACGGTGAGTACAACATTTAAGATTTTAAGAAAAGATATTTCATCAGATGTATTTGTGGAATCAATTCCTAATCAGGTATTTACAGGATTCAGAATTGAACCGGATGTGTCTGTTTATTATGGCTCTTCAGCTGAGTTCTCTAGTGAGGAACTCGAATCAGGCAAAGACTATGAAGTATCCTATCTGGATAATGTTGACAGTCAGGTTGTATCCGGTAAAAGTGCTTCAGTAGTAATTTCCGGAAAAGGAAATTATACAGGAAGCAGAACACAACCATTCACAATAGAGCAGGCTGATTTGTCTGATTCGGAAACGGTTATAATTAGTGATATACCGGATCAGTATGATTGCGGAACTTTCTTAAAACCTCCTGTTTCTGTTCGTTATGGCGGATACACTTTGATTGAAGGAGAGGATTTTACACCATTCTACGGAAGAGATAACGGAACGAATTTAGAGTACAATTACAGTGTTGGAGAAAATAAGGGTGTAGTTGCAATTCTACCTGTGGAGCAAGGAAACTTCAGGGCGTCAAGACCGACTACAATCTGTGGAAGATTTGGACAGGAAAAATTCTTTAATATTGTAGATAAAACGATTACTCATAAAGCTGATTCGATAACGATAAAGCGTATAGTATCTGATCCTAATGAAAGTACAGATCTCATTAAACCAAATACTATATTTGTTAATGCGGTTGGAGGAGTAACAGAAAACACAACTGTGCAGTTTGAAATAGAAGCCATTTGCAGTACTGGCGAATGTGATGATCCTATATTTGTAACTGTTCCGGATGAAGATTTAGGAAAATTTAATTGCAGCGTAGAAACTCTTGATTTTGTTCAAGGAAATAAGGCTGTTTTGACAGTTACCGGTGGACCGGGAGCTGCAACCGGAAAGATTTATCTTGCTACAAAGGGTGGTTACAATATGGCTGTAGCTGTTGTTGTTAATGATCCTGCAACAAATGTTCAGCTGGTATATGATACTAACAAGACAGATATGAGAAATGTTATTTCTAACATATCTAACGGAGTTACATCAGTACGTGAAAAACATGACTTTTATCTGATTGCAAACCTTAGCAGAGGAAACAGAGATGAGGTAATATGGGAATCAGATAATGAAAGCGTAGCAACGGTAGATGTGACTGGAAAAGTTACTGCTCATGGACAAGGAAAAGCAACAATATCTGCCACCACTAAGGCATCTGAACTCTTTGATGGAGGCGTTAAGGGCTACATAACCATGAATGTGTTTGGTAACGTTATGGCCGAAACTCTTTCCATAGAGCCTGAGATAAGCCAGATCAGAACCGGTAGAATAATGCAGCTCAATGGCTCCGCGGTTGGTGAAAACGGAAGTGTAGTTACCGAGAATCTTGTCTGGAAGTCGGATAATGAAAACATTGTTGAGATCATAGATGGTAGAGAAACCTCGGCAGTTACTATAGAGGCGAAGTCACCTGGAACAACTACATTACATTATGGTAGTGAGTTTGAAGATGGAAATGAAGCTACTTTAGAGATAACAGTATATGATCCCAGCATTTCAGTTTCTATAAGGGAATTCCTTAGTAAAGATGCTGATGATATAGGCATGATCAATGGAGTAGTAAATACTCCTATAAACGTATTCGGTGTTGTAGTTGATGAAGATCTTGACAAATTAAAAGATGATGCCAAAGTGGAATGGACCCCGGGTAATGAGGATATATTAACTGTTGAATATAATAATGAGAACAATACTTCAGTTAATCTGTTATTCCATAAGGTTGGAACCACAACACTCACTGTAGAAAGTGGAGGCGAAACTGCGCTCTACAATGTTACTGTAACAGCACCTTTGAACGGCGCGAATGGTCCTGATGATCCTTATGTATCAGTATCAGATGTTGAAGATTGTACATATCTTCCAAATGGACTTGTTCCTACGTTCGAAGAAAAAGCAATAAGTTCAGTTGATTCCAGAGGAGCACAATACAAATTAGAAAAAGCGAAGGATTATGTAATTTCAAATAATTATCCTAAGGGTGGTGCTGTAGGAAATTATGTTTATACCCTTTCAAAAGCTGTCAATGGACTTTACACCGATTCATTGGATATTCCATATTCGGTTCTGGCAAAGTCTATAGGGGTTGGGGATGAACCTGATGCTGAGATAACTGTTGAGCAGAAGGATTCTCTTACATATAATGCATCGCCTCAGATACCGGATTTAAAGATTTCTTATACTGTTGGTGATGAGACCGAAGTGCTGGCTAAAAATGCTTATCAGATTGATCCTTACTATGATGGTTATTCTATGGATAATCTTACTTCTGCTGGACAGCATAAAGTTCTTGTTTCAGGATTAGGAAATTATACTGGTTCCTTTGTATATGAATATACTATTGCACCGTATAATATCCAGGAAATTGGTAAAAATTCAATTCTAAGAAAAGACGGTTCTTATGTAACAAAAGATGCCATACCAGATCAGACCTATACTGCTAAAGAGATTACTCCATCTGTGGACTGGTTATTATTTGCATTCATAAATGGGTCTAATTCTGAACCTGTAGTGATGAATTATAATCCGGACAGCAGTATTACTGATTTTGAATATAGTTATTCTGATAATGTCAATGCATTTTCGGAAGATAATTCAAGATTTGGTACTGCAACCATTACATTTGTTGGAAAGAATAATTATACCGGTACTGTTAGTACAACATTTAAGATAGTTAAGAAAGATATCTCAACAGAAATATATATACCTGAGATTCCTGTTCAGGCTTATACAGGCTTTGAGATAGAGCCGGAAGTATCAGCATATTATGGAAGCTCTGATACATATTATAATGAAAAACTCGAGTCGGGTGAGGATTTTACTGTATCATTCGAAGATAATAAGTTGAGCACAGAAGTATCACGTAAAAATGCTACAGTTACAATAACTGGTAAAAGAAATTATACAGGAACAACAACCAGACAGTTTGTAATTGGCCAGGCAGACCTGTCGGATCCGGATGTGGTTACAATTGATAGTATCCCGGATCAGTATGACTGCGGAACACTTCTTACTCCGCCAATTACTGTTCGAATGGGTGAATATACACTTGTTAAGGATGTTGATTACCTTGTATCATATGGAAATGGCATTGATAAAAAATATAACGTCAGTCAGGGCACTAATGCAGGTGTTGTAACAATTACTCCTGTTCCGGGCGGTAACTTTATGGCTATTAAAAATATGACAACTGTTAGAGGGGTATTGGGACAGGAAGCATTCTTCAACATAGTAACAAATTCTGCTGCAGTAAAAGCAGATGCCATTACTATCACACAGGAGAATGGTGACGCCCTTATCAATGGCAAGATATATGTAAATAAAGAAAAGAATGGATTCAGTGATAATACAACACTTAAGTTTAAGATAAAGTCAGTTATGAATGACGGGTCTGAATCCAACGATGCGGTTTATGCTTATGCTGATGAAGGAACAGAAAGGTTCTTTGAATACTCTGTTAAGAATCTTAACAGTGACACATCAGGTAATGAAGCAGAATTAACTATTACAGGTAGAGAAGCCGGAACGGCACAGATCAAGCTTCGTACTAAAAAGGGAACTGCTAAAAATGTAGATGTGATCATTCTTGAACCTGCATCAGATATCAGAATAATAATGGACAACAAGGAAGTCAGCAATGGAGATCAGTACATGCTTCGTGAGAATCACGATTACAATCTAGAAGCAGTATTTGATTCGGGTTCAGTAACTGATACTGTTACATGGTCTGTTGATGATGAGAGTATAGCTGTTATTAACGAAGAAGGAAAACTTACTACACTAACTACCGGATCCATAAGAGTATTTGCTGAAACCAATCCTTCATTGCTTTATCCCGGTGGAATAAAAGCTGTTGCAAACTTCAATATAGAAGAAAACAACCTTGCTGAGAATGTTGTGATCAGAAATGGTTATGATGTAATCAGTAAATTAGATCTTCAGCTTGACGGAACTATAACCCTTACAGGAGTTGCGACAAGAACGTTTGGAGAAGTAACTGAGCAGCTTGAATGGACATCTTCTGATGAAAATGTAATCAGCATAATAGATGGAAGAACAACCGGAACTGCTACGATTAAAGCAGTTGGTCCGGGAACAGCAACAATATCCTATGGAAGTAAACTTGATGAGAATGAAGGCGGAGTAAGGGCAAGCTGTGAAGTATCAGTTTTAGTTCCTGTTACCCAGGTCGGTCTCAGCAGCAATTCGCTTACTGTTGAACAAGGCGGAACTGTAGATCTTAAAGCAACATTTAATGAATATGCCGCTGATGAATTCATATGGACGTCTTCTAATCCGGAAGCTGTAACTATTTCCGGTACAAGCACTGAAAGTGCAAATTCACAGACAGTAACCCTGAATGGATTAAAGGCGGGCGCGGAATCTACAATAACTGTAGTATCCAGAACAAATCCTAGTGCTCTGGCAACTTGTAAAGTTCAGGTAGTGGATAAAAATGCGGAATATGTTGATATTGAAGCCATCAATGCAACTATACTTAATGGAGAGATTACGATTAAGACAGGAGATTATTTAAGCCTTAAGGGTATATCTTCAAACTCTAGTGGTACAATTTCAGAAGCTCTTAAGTGGAAATCTTCCAATAATGGAATTCTCAGAATAATAGGAAGTGATTCCTCTTCAGAAGTAAAACTGAATGCCCTGAGTTCAGGTACAGTTACAGTTACATATGGTAGTACTAAGGAGGGTGGTGTAACCGCATCTGTAACAGTACATATCGTAGACTCTGTAATGTATATCAATGTTGATAAAACTGAAGTCAACCTGAGTGAAGGTGAAAAAACAACTATTACTGCAAGCTTTAATGATAAGGCGACAGGACAGTTTGACTGGAAGGCAGATGATACTTCAGTAGTTAAAATTGAAGGAGCATCCGGAAATATTACAAACAGTGAAACTGTA
Organism: Eubacterium sp.; assembly: GCA_017619835.1. Classification (GTDB taxonomy): domain Bacteria; phylum Bacillota; class Clostridia; order Lachnospirales; family Lachnospiraceae; genus Eubacterium_Q. The sequence goes on along the minus strand of JAFZRN010000033.1, from coordinate 106,421 downwards.
ACAGTAACAGGACTTACTCCCGGAAAACAGACCAAGATCACTGTCAGCTCAAAGGACGATGCCAATATATCTGAAACTATCATAGTAAAGATAGCTGAAAATATGGCAGAATCCGTTACTTTAGATAAAACAAGCGCTGAAGTAATCAAGGGTAATACTCTTACTCTTAAAGGAACAGCTACAAGAAGTAAGGGTGTTATAACTGAAGCTCTTGAATGGAAAACATCTAATCCTAATGTGATCAAAATTACATCGGGTCAGGGTACAGATACCGCTGTATTTACTGCTGTAGCAGCCGGTGAGGCAACAATTACTTATGGAAGCAAGATTTCCGGTGGAAAGATAGCCGAGTGTAAAGTAACAGTAAAGAATGCTGAATCTTCGACCCAGTCCGGTACTGAAGATAAACCTTCAGGAGGAGATGACAAGCCTTCAGGTGGAAATGATGATTCTTCAGCTGATGAGGGTAAAGTTGGTTCAACCAAGACAATAGGTGATAATACTTATACTGTTAAGAGTGAGAATGAACTTGTATTTACCTCGGTAAGTGATAGCGCAACAAAGGTTGTAATACCTGCAGAAGTTACTATTAACGGAAAGTCTTATAAGGTTACGGAAATTGCCAAAAATGCATTCGCAGGTAATTCAAAGCTTAAATCAGTAACTATCGGTTCAAATGTAGAGACCATAGGTGATAATGCATTTAAGAATTGTAAATCCCTTACCAAGATTGTCATTCCTTCAAAGGTTAAGACTATAGGAAAGAATGCTTTTGCCGGTTGTAAAAAACTAAAGACAATAACCATCAAGTCTAAGAAGCTTACCAAGATAGGAAAGAAAGCCTTCAAGACGATTAAGAAGGGTGCAACGTTTAAGTGCCCTAAAGCAAAGAAGTCAAAATATAAGAAGCTTCTTAAGAAATCAGGCCTTCCTAAAAAAGCAAAAGTAAAGTAAAGCAAACATGAAAAGGTGGCTGCCACATGGCAGTCACCTTTTTAAAACTTCTTTACTTTTTTATGATATTATTATATCATATCAGTAATTATGCAACGTGAATTATGAGAGAAGGGTTCATTTTGAAAGGAGAGTTATTATCAATGAAAAAGAAATTGTTGACTGGTATTCTTACAATGGCATTGTCTGCAGGAATGCTGCTCTTACCTGTTTCACCATTTTATAATATTGATAGTGAGATAGCATCAATAAGTAAAGGAGTTGAAGCAGAGGATTACATGTCATACTGGCCTTCAGGACTTGGATATGGTTTTTCATTTACTGTATCCAATGGTGAAGCAACCATTATTCATCTGGACAGAAGGGGGACTAGACCGGAAGAATTATCACAGGTTAATGATTCTATTATAATCCCATCGTCTGTTATCGATGAAAAAACAGGTAATTCATATCCTGTTACTACTATAGGTACATCAGCTTTTGCCTTACAGATTATGGCATCCTGGGCAAAAGATCTTCAAGCTACTTCTTCGAATTCATTTTTTATGGAACAACCATTAAGTATCTCCATTCCGGATTCTGTAAAGATTATTGGAGAGAATGCTTTTGACGGCGGAAATCTCTATGATATTACTACGGTTGGTACAACAAATCTTATCGGTAATAAGGTTATCAATATTGGTAATAATGCATTCAGAGGATGTGGAAGGCTTACGGGTGACCTTACGATTCCGGCTAATGTAGAAAAAATAGGTAATGCTCCGTTTGAAGGAACGTCATTTGATGGAACTCTAACTTTAGACGCCGGAACCAAAGGTTTGGTTATAGGTGATTCAGCATTTCAGGGTCTGCGATTCAAAAAACTGTCTTTTGAAAGAAGTGGTGTTAAAACTATTGGAAAATACGCTTTTTCAAATATGTCTGATGCTTCTTGTGATGGTGCAAATCTTTTGCCTCAGACATCATCTCTTACATCCATTGGTGAAGGAGCGTTTTCTGGAGATGTTGCTCTTTTTGCTGTTCTGAATCTTCCTCAGGGAAATAATCTTACATATATTGGACCATATGCTTTTAACGGTTGTGCTAATCTTATGATGCCCGGTCAGGATCTGGTTCAGGGCATTAGTGGAAATCTGACTATCCCTCAGAAAATAACAACCATTTATGATGGAACATTTACCGGGTGCGAAAGATTGTTTGGTACACTTAATCTTAATAATGTTACAGCCGTAGGCGCGGGAGCTTTTAATCAATGCGTAATGCTTCGCGGTGATCTGAATCTCTCTAAGGTTACCAGCCTTGGCGACTCCGCATTTTCTATATCTACTGTTTATGGTAATACGATTGGTGAACCGGTAGGAAATCTTGAGGAACTGGCTGAAAAAGAAAGAACAGGTTATACAGTTTCAGATATACTAATTGGCGGTTTTGACGGAAAACTGATCTTATCTAATCAGCTTAAGACGATTCCGGCCAACTGTTTTAATGGACTTGTAAGTCTGAGAGGTACCTTAAACATTCCCTCATCGGTTACCACAATTAATGCGGGAGCTTTTAGTGACTGCCGTGGTTTTACAGGTAATCTGGTTATTCCGGACAGCGTTACAGCTATAGGTGATGCGGCGTTTAAGGATATGGTTGGTATAAATAAATCTCTTACTTTGTCAAAGAATCTTACAACAATTAGTGCTGTTACCTTTAGAAACTGTTTTAATATGACAGGATCATTAAATCTTCCTTCAGGCGTAACATATATAGGAGATGAGGCATTTTATGGATGTAGAAGCATGACAGGAGGATTGAATTTCCCTTCAGGTCTTACAGGTATAGGTGGAAAAGCATTCTTCTGGTGTACGGGATTCACTGGAGGTCTTACAATTCCTAATAACGTAGTTTCTGTTGGTGAATCTGCTTTTGAAGAGTGCGCTGGATTAGATGGTGATCTAAAGCTGTCTGAAAATATGTCTTATATCAGCAGAAGGGCTTTCTATAATCTTGAAAAAATCAAATCTAATGAAGTTATAATTCCAAATAGTGTTACTGGTATAGGTGAATTAGCATTTTATAATTGTGTTGGAATTAAGAAGATACGTATGGAAAGAAATGTAGTAGATATTCACGAAACGGCATTCCATGCGTCAACGGATAATAAGATGATTTATCATATTTACAGATATAATTCTATTCCGTTTGAACACCTTAAGGAAACTCATCCCAGTGATTATGAATCCAGAATAGAAGAGATACCTGACGCATCAGATTTTAAAGTATATAAACTTGATGCCAATGGTAAAAAAGTTGGAAATCCGATAGGTGAGAATGAAGTGATTCCTATTCCATTTGGAAAAACTATCCAGCTTTTTGCCGAATCTTATTATGCAAATGGAAAAGCAACCGGTTTTGGTGTCCTTTATGAATCGGAAAATGCTGAAATGCTCTTTGCTGATCCGGCCGGAGTTGTTTCCGTTGCATCTCCTGATGCTTCCGGAGAGGCAAGGATCATGGTTAAGGATGCTAATGGTGGTGCTGCAGTAAGATATGTTAGGTTTAAAGTTGTTCCTAATGACCAGGTGGTTGAAAACTATACTGTTAAAGATAATAATGGAAATGAGGCTGCTCCGGTATATGATCTGTTTATTGGAAACAGTATGACATTTACTATAAGTGATATAATACCTGCTACTGTAAAAGCAGAGAATCAGAACATAACATGGTCTGTAAGTGATGACTCTGCGGTTCAGCTTATCAGGAATGACGCATATGGTCATTCAGTTACGCTTAAAGGATTAAAGAACGCTTTAGGTGTTGTTGTGACTATGGATGCAGATTATGGCGCCGGATGGAATTCTCAAAAGTCCATAACCTTCAATGTATATCAGAAAGCTAAACTGAATTCTGCAATTAATGTTGCTAATGGAGTTCAGCTTACGTGGGATTTTGTAGAAAATGCTAACGGTTATGCTATCTTCAGACAGGTCGTGGGAATTGATGAGGAGGCAATTAATATAGCTAATATCGGTAACGATGTAAACAGCTTTGTTGATACTAGTGTAATGAATGATATTCGTTATATTAATAAAACAGTAAAATACTATATTGTTGCAGGTGCAGGCGCAGAAAATAAATCCAACACGATATCAATTAAGTATACAAATAAAAAGTTTAATGATGGACCTACTACTTATCTGTTGAACGGAAAAACTACTGTATCTTATGCCGGTACTGTTGATGAAGCTGAGGGTATATCTATACCTGAACAGATAGAAGTTGGTGGTAAAACATATAAAGTTACCGCTATTGCTGCAAATGCTTTCAAGGATAGAACGAACCTTGTCGAAGTAATTATTCCTAAAACGGTTAAGACAATAGGTAATGGAGCTTTCTCAGGATGTACTAGACTGAAAAAAGTAACAATGGGTTCCGGAGTTACTACTATAGGAGACAGTGCATTTGCTAATTGTAAAGCTCTTACAAGCATAACTATACCTAAGAAGGTTAAATCAATTGGCAAGAATGCCTTTGCGGGATGTAAAAAGCTTAAGACAGTTACATTTAAGGGAACAAAGGTTACAAAGATTGGTTCTAAGGCATTTAAAACGATTAAGAAGGGTGCAACATTCAAGATTCCTAAGAAGAAGTTCAGCAAGTATAAGAAGCTGATCAAAAAATCAGGAGCACCTAAAAAGCCTAAGTATAAGAAAAAATAATTAACCTATGTATAGGCGCCGGATATTCTCCGGCGCCTGTATTATGTCTGTATGCTAATCTGTTGCAGCTAATTTGCTATTGTTAGAATAGTATATTTATGTTAAACTCATGAGTGGTATTATGTTAATCCTATGGTAGCATAGATATATAATTATTTTGTTAAGGGAAGGTATTGGATATGAGTAGATTTGATGATCAGCATACGCAGGATATTGATCTTGACAGAGAATACACTATTGAAGTATCTGACATAATAGCAGAGGTTTATGAAGCTCTTTCTGAAAAAGGTTATAATCCTGTCAATCAGATAGTCGGATATATAATGAGCGGAGATCCGACATATATTACCAGTTACAAGGGCGCGCGCAGTCTTATCATGAAAGCGGAGCGCGATGAGATTCTTGAACTCCTTATGGAAAACTATATAGATACCCAGTTAAGATAGAGGTTTACTTATGAGGATACTCGGACTCGACTATGGTGATAAAACAGTTGGAGTAGCGATAACAGATGAACTATGCCTTACTGCACAGCCGCTTGTCACTATTAAAAGAGAAAGAACCAATAAACTCAGAAAAACATATCAGGAATTAGAGTCAATAATCAAAGAGTATTGTGTTGAAAAGATAGTTCTCGGAAAGCCTCTAAATATGAATGGTACGGAAGGCGAGAGAGTGGAAAGAACAGCTGCTTTTAGAAATGAGCTGGCCAGACGTACCGGCCTTGAAATAATAGATATGGATGAAAGACTTACAACTGTTGAGGCGGACGAAGTATTAGACGATATGGGGGTTCCTGCATCAGAAAGGAAAGAATATATTGATAAGATTGCTGCGGCAATCATACTTAAGGATTACCTAAATAATCAATAGTAGATAGTAGGTGAACATTTTGAACAGTTTGGATTTTGGAGATAGTACGGCGGTAAAGATAATTCCGCTGGGCGGCCTTGAACAGATAGGCATGAATATAACTGCCATTGAATATGGTGAAGATATAATAGTTATAGATGGAGGACTGTCGTTCCCGGATGATGATATGCCGGGAATTGATCTTGTTATTCCTGATATAACCTACCTTTTAGAAAATAAGGATAAAATTCGGGGGATGGTCGTAACTCATGGACATGAGGACCATATAGGAGCCATTCCGTATATTGAAAAACAACTTAATATTCCGATATATACAACCAAGCTTACTATGGGGCTTATCGAATATAAACTTTCTGAACATGGCCTTATAGATAATATTCGCAGAAAAGTTGTCTCATATGGTCAGACGATTAATCTTGGATGTTTTAGAATAGAGTTTATAAGAACCAATCATTCCATTGCAGATTCGGCTGCTCTGGCTATATTTACACCTGCCGGCATCATAGTTCATACAGGCGACTTTAAGGTTGACTATACTCCTGTATTTGGTGGGGTTATCGATCTTCAGCGTTTTGGCGAGCTTGGTAAAAAAGGCGTACTTGCGCTGATGGCTGATTCGACCAACGTGGAGCGTCCGGGATACACGCCTTCCGAGAAAAACGTTGGAAGAACTTTTGATCATATCTTTGATGATAATAGAGATCATAGACTTATCATTGCAACCTTCGCTTCAAATGTGGACAGGGTACAGCAGATAATCAACTCTGCATGCAAATATGGCCGTAAATGTATTGTCGAAGGCCGAAGCATGGTCAACATTATAAGGATTGCTTCAGAACTGGGATATATCAATATACCTGATAATACTTTGATCGATATTGATGAAGCCAAGGATTATCCTGATGAAAAGCTGGTGTTTATCACAACAGGAAGCCAGGGTGAAAACATGGCTGTTCTTTCCAGGATTGCTTCTTCACTTCACAATAAGATTTCAATAGTTCCGGGTGATGTTGTTATCTTTTCATCTAGTCCTATTCCGGGAAATGAGAAGGCAGTTTATAGAGTAATGAATTATCTCGAGCAAAAAGGTGCAAGAGTTATATATCATGATACTCATGTATCCGGTCATGCATGTCAGGAAGAGCTGAAGCTTATATATGCATTGACAAAACCTAAGTATGCGATTCCTGTTCATGGAGAATATAGACATTTGAAGCGTCATGCAGAGCTTGCAATGGAAATGGGGATTCCACGTGAGAATGTCAAGATACTTAAATGCGGTGAAGTATTAAGTATCGGTGAGAATGAATTTGAAGTGGTCGATAAGGTTCCTGCCAGAGGAGTATTCGTTGATGGACTTGGAGTAGGTGACGTAGGTAACATTGTTCTTCGTGACAGACAGCATCTTTCGGAGAACGGACTCCTGATAGTGGCAGTTACACTTGAAAGCGGATCCAATCAGATTCTTGCCGGCCCCGATATAATATCCAGAGGTTTTGTCTATGTAAGAGAAGCAGAACTTCTTATGGAACAGTGTAAGGATATTGCTTCTGAAACGCTGTATAATTGCCTTGAAGCCGATAATGCAGACTGGGGCAGAATTAAGAATAGACTACGTGAGGACTTGGGACAGTTCTTATGGGAAAGAACAAAGAGAAGTCCGATGATCCTTCCGATAATATCTGAAGTATAATAATATGAGTATGATATTAGAAAAATGTACTGAATTAAATAATCTGATAAAGGCATCCCCGGAATATCGTAATTACATCAATGCTCGTAATGCTATAAAAGCTGATGAGAATCTGTATAGTTCTCTTATGAACTTTAAACAGCATTATACGGATGTAATGCAGTATACTGAAGGGAATCCTTACGACGAGATATATAAGATCTATAATGAAAATGATGATCTTCTCCATAATTCCACGGTAAATGCATATCTTCGTGCGGAAAGTGCATTTTCCCGTCTTATACGACAGGTGATTGGAGAAGTTTCAAAGGATATTAATATTGAGGCATAACTTGATGAAAAACAAAAGAAGACTAAAAGCTTATAAAACTGAAAACAGACTCAGGGTAGCGTTATACTATGCATTTCAGCTCCTTGTTGATGCGGTGATAATACTCATCTTTGTTAAGGGCTTTTCGATGTCATATAATTTTTCTCATGATGTATTCTTTGATTCGGCAAAGAATCTTAAAAATACTGAATATGTTGATATTATTATCGAACCGGATTCTTCGACAAAAAAAGTATCGGCTCAGATATATGATGCCGGGCTTGTAAAGAATAAGTATGTCCTGATGGCTAAGATTAAAGTAAATGAACTGGGGAGTAAAATACGTCCCGGAAAATATTCTTTATCTCAGTCGATGACTTATAATGAGATTTTGGCTATCATTACCGGAGGGGCATCTATAAATGATGTTCAGTACAGAACAGAAGAAGATGAGAAGGTAAAGAAGACTGCAACTATTACAGATGCAGATCAGATACATGACAATTCTGAAGAAGGTGCCGGAAGTGGAACCGAGGGTGTAGAAGGCGGCGCTTCAGAGGGTGATGATTATGTTCCTGATGAATCGGGTGATTCAATCGATTCCGGTGAATCCGGTGAAACCAGTGAGTAGGATGGGGTATGGAATATAGCAGGATCAGAAATTATATACTTTCCCACACCTCCGGTAACGGAGGTGTTCTTTTTGATATAGAGAAGTCGGCACATGATGCTGATATTCCTATCATTCGAAAAGATACGGAGAAGTGGCTGAAACAATTCTTAAAGATCACAAAGCCGAAAAGAATACTTGAGATAGGAACTGCGGTGGGATATTCCTCAATTATAATGGCTTCTGTATTAGATGAACTGTATGAAGATAATAGAGATTCATGGATTATCGATACTTTAGAATTAGATGCAGAAAGAATTAAGATTGCCATTGAGAATATTCACCTTGCGGGATATGAAGACAAAATCAATATTCATGAAGGGGATGCCGTTGAAACGTTAACGAGTTTGCAAAATAAAAAAGATGTTTCTCACTACGATTTTATTTTCATTGATGCTGCAAAAGCACAGTATATGAATTATCTTGATCTGTCCTTAAAACTATCCCATGAGGGAACAATTTTAGTTACTGATAACATATTTGAAGATGGAAAGGTTCTGGAATCTCATTTTCTTGTAGAAAAGCGTGACAGAACTATTCATGACAGGATGAGGGAATATATTTACCATATAACCCATGCTCCAAATCTTGAAACTGTCCTTTTTCCAATTGGAGATGGGATATCAGTATCGATAGTAAAGTAGGTGCGATATGAAAAAACCTGAATTGCTTATTCCGGCAGGAGGGCTTGAAACTTTAAAAGTTGCTGTTGACTATGGTGCAGATGCGGTTTATATCGGCGGCAATCGTTTCGGACTCAGAGCCAAGGCTGACAACTTCACGCATGACGAAATGAAGGAAGCGGTTTCGTATACCCATTCCCATGATGTAAAGCTGTATGTGACTACCAATATATATGCACATAATGAAGATATTGAAAAAGCAGAGGCTTACTTTGAGGAATTAAGGGATCTGGGAGTGGATGCAGTTCTTATATCTGATCCCGGAATGTTTAGTATTGCAAGTAAAGTACTTGATAACAGTGATACTGAGATTCATATCAGCACTCAGGCAAACAATACAAACTATATGACCTACAGATTCTGGCATGATATGGGAGCAACTAGAGTAGTAGCTGCAAGAGAGCTTTCATTAAAAGAGATAAAAGATATACGTAATAATATCCCTGAAAGTTTAGAGATTGAAGCATTCATTCACGGAGCGATGTGTATATCATATTCCGGAAGATGTCTTCTATCTAATTACTTTACGGGAAGAGATGCTAACAGAGGCGCCTGTACCCATCCCTGTAGATGGAAGTATGCTGTTGTTGAAGAAAACAGGCCCGGAGAATATCTTCCCGTAGAAGAAGATGAAAGAGGGACTTATATATTCAATTCAAAAGATCTCTGTATGGTAGATAAGATTCCTGATCTTATTGATGCCGGTATTGATTCTTTTAAAGTAGAAGGAAGAATGAAAACTAATCTATATGTAGCAACAACAGCAAGGACATATAGAGAAGCGATTGATGATTATTTTGAATCACCTGAACTTTATAAATCTAAAATAGAACATTATAAGCGAGAAATCTCAATGTGTACAATGAGAGACTTCACAAGGGGATTCTATTATGGAAAACCCTCTGAAGAGGATCAGATTTATGATAACAATACCTATATGCAAAATGCAGTATATATGGGCAGAGTGGAAAAGATTAATGAAGATGGCAGTATAGAGATTTATCAGAAGAATAAATTCTCGGTTGGGGATGTATTAGAAATCATGCTTTATTCCGGTGATAATCTGAGTATTCAGATTACGGATATTATTGATGAGTATGGAAATGCTCAAAGTTCGGCTCCTCATCCCAAACAGAAATTAAAAGTATTCTATAAAAATGTCGCGATTGACGGCTCAAAAAAGGTATCTTCCGGAATGGTACTCAGATCCATTGTATAAATTGCACAAAAACATAGTGGTTTTTTGTGATAGTAGCCACAATACATTGTGCTTTATAGGTAAAAATGCCATAAATATATTAAAATCACTCTTTTTATTTGAATAATCCTATCTTTATGGTATAATCATTATGTTAACGAACTATGCTCTGGGTATAGTGCGCCCTGTTGTTAGAAAAGACATCATAATGAGCATAGCAAAGAATCTTTTTTAGGAGATAACTAAATGCGATTAACAGGTGCCAGAAAAAGAATCCGTGTCGGCGACCTTCTTGTTGAAGCCGGAGCTATAACACCCGAACAGTTGCAGGAAGCTCTTGACAAACAAAAAGAAGAAGGCGGAATGATCGGAAACATCATCATGGATATGGGTTTCATATCCAAAGAACTTCTCATCACGGTTCTTACTACACAGATGGGGATTGATTTTTGCGATATTAATGCCGTAAAAATCGATGAGGATGTTTTAAAGCTTGTCCCGAAGGAAATAGTTACAAAATATAAAGCCATGCCAATTGGTTACAATCCTGATAATCCCAACATGATTCAGGTTTGTATGGCTGATCCCATGGACCTTGTTGCAGTGGATGATATTGCTATATCCAGTGGTATGCAGGTTGAACCGCTTCTCGGTTTTTCAAATGAAATTGAGAATGTGATCGGTAAGTTCTACGGAAGTGCTGAGGCTATGGAAGCTGCTGAGGCCTACAAGCTTGAAATGGGTGAGGGCGCTAATACTGAAGAAGAAAATGCTTATGCTGAAGAAGTAGATAATTCTCCTATAGTTCTTCTTGTTAATCAGATCATAGAAGGCGGTGTTAGACAGAGAGCATCCGATATTCATATTGAAGCTCTTGAGTCAAATGTCCGCGTTAGATATCGAATAGATGGTGCCCTGAAACAGGTCATGACATATGAGCTTAATATACTTCCTGCTATCAGCGCCCGTATCAAGATCATAGGTGGTATGGATATTGCTGAGAAAAGAAAACCTCAGGATGGACGTATTACTATTATAGTAGATAGAAAAGAGTTTGATGTCCGTGTTTCCATTCTTCCCACAGTATTTGGAGAGAAGACGGTTATGAGACTTACTTCCAAGGATGGACTTACAAAGCCGAAGTCCGGACTTGGATTTACTCCGGAAGAAATTGAGATATTTGACGGAATCCTAAGTAACCCCCATGGAATCATTCTTGTTACGGGACCTACGGGTTCAGGAAAATCTACGACACTTTATACTTCACTCTCAGAGCTGAATAAAGAGGAAGTTAATATAATAACAGTTGAAGACCCTGTCGAGGCAAATATCAATGGCATAAACCAGGTACAGGTTAATGTAAAGGCTGAGATGACATTTGCAGCAGCTCTTCGTTCAATCCTTCGTCAGGACCCTGACATAATAATGATAGGAGAGATTCGAGACGGCGAGACAGCGCAGATAGCTGTACAGGCAGCTATCACCGGACACTTGGTAGTGTCTACACTCCATACTAACTCGGCAGCTTCGACGGTTACCCGTATTATCGATATGGGAATTGAGCCATATGTAGCGGGAGATGCTCTGGTAGGAGTTATTGCCCAGAGACTTGTAAGAAGGCTGTGTACATCCTGCAGAGTACCAAGACTTGCTGATGAAGATGAAAAAGTAGTTCTCGGAGTTGAGGATCCTGAAGACGATATAGTAATCTATGAGCCGATAGGATGTCCGCTTTGTAATGATACGGGATATTCCGGACGAATCGGTGTTTACGAGATGATGCCGGTTTCAAAGGCTCTTCAATCAGTTATAGCGAAAGGGGCAACCGCTGATGTTATTGAAAAGCAGGCGCTTGATGAAGGAATGTCCACACTTAAGATGTCTGCCGCTCGACATGTACTTAAAGGAACCACTTCCATCGGTGAGATGAAGAAGATTGTATATACAACTGGTGACATTTATTAAATGAGGGAGGGATAAGAATATATGATAGATATGGACGAACTCCTCAGCCTTGCGGTTGACGAGAATGCATCTGATATCCACCTTGCGGTAGGAATTCCGCCAAAGTTCCGTATCAACGGAGCACTTCAGGAGGTTGATGTGCCGCCGCTTTCTTCTCAGGAGGCTGCCGATAGTATCGGAATGACAATGAATGAGAGACAGAAAGCTATCCTTAAGGATAGAGGTGAATGTGACTTTGCATACTCGGTTGGAGATAAAGGAAGATTCCGTGTAAATGTTTATATGGATAAAGGTAATATGGCTGCTGCCTATCGAAAGATTGATACGATAATTCCCAGACCGGAACAACTGGGATTACCGCCTGCAGTAGTTGAGCTTTATAAGAAAAAGAGAGGTTTAGTACTTGTTACAGGACCTACGGGTTCGGGAAAATCCACAACACTTGCTTCTATTATAAATAAAGCTAATGAAAATACCAGTAACCATATAATAACTCTTGAGGATCCTATAGAGTATATTCATCATCATAAGAAATCTATAGTGAATCAGAGAGAGCTTGGAATGGATACACTTTCATTTGATAATGCGCTTAGAGCTGCACTTCGTGAGGATCCTGATATTATCCTCGTTGGAGAGATGCGTGACCCGGAGACAATTCAGATAGCAATCACAGCTGCTGAAACCGGCCACCTCGTTTTTTCGACACTCCACACAATCGGTGCTGCGGCAACTGTAGACCGTATTATCGACGTATTCCCTCCTCATCAGCAGCAGCAGATCAGAATTCAGCTTGCAATGGTTATAGAGGGTGTTATATCACAGCAGCTTCTTCCGACATCAGATGGTCATGGCCGTTGCGCAGCTTTTGAGGTAATGCTTGCAAATTCGGCTATCAGGGCTCAGATACGTGAAGGAAAGACTCATCAGATTGAATCAACCATCCAGACTTCTAGAGGAATCGGAATGGTAACCATGGATGACTGCCTTATTGAAATGTTCAGAAATGGTCAGATTACGAGAGATGATGCGCTTCTGTATGCTCAGGATCAGCTAGTAATGAAGAAGAATCTGTATTAATGAAAAAATGTGTAGAAATAGTGTATAATTTACAAAACTATTGCATAATTATGTAAAGTATTGTAGAATTTTATAAAATATTTTATGTCTAAATGTGGGCGGAGGAACAAATATGGCAAAGTATGATTATAGGGGTCTGGATTCCAGTGGTAAGGTTAAAAAAGGAACCATTGAAGCCAACTCCGAGGAGGCTGCGAAGACTAAACTTCGTACGCAAGGTATTAACATAACTGAGTTTGGCGAAAGAAAAGACATTGAGATTAATCTGTTTAAAAAGAAAGTAAAGAATAAAGATCTTTCTGTTTTCTGTAAACAGTTTGCATCTGTCCTTCGTGCAGGTGTTCCTGTTATCGCCGCTCTTGATATGTTAGGCCAAAGTACTGAAAACAAAAGGCTTAAAGAAGCAATAGAGGCTGCTACTGCTCATGTTCAAAAGGGTGGTACTCTTGCAGACGCATTAAAGCTTAATCCTGATGTGTTCCCGAACATGCTTTCGAACATGGTTGGTGCCGGTGAAGCTTCAGGTAAGATGGAAATCTGTTTTGAGCGTATGGCTGCTCAGTTTGAGAAAGATGGCCATATAGAAGGAAAGATTAAATCTGCAATGATGTATCCCATCATTATCCTTCTTGTTGTAACAGGAGTAGTTATCCTGATGCTTACGATGGTTATACCTACATTCTCTGAAATGTTTAAAGAAATGGGGGCAGAACTTCCGAAAGCTACACAGATGCTTGTTAATGCATCTGATTTCCTGGTGGCAAGGTGGTATGTTGTTCTACTGGTTGCTATTGTTATTATAGTAGCTATAAAGGTATTTGCGGCTACAGATTATGGTCAGGAATTCTTTGGCAATGCTGCTCTTAAAATGCCTATATTTGGTAATCTTAATGTAAAAACTGCGGCTGCAACATTCTCCAGAACTTTTGCAACCCTTCTCGCATCCGGTATTCCGATGATTGATGCGATTGAGCAGACTGCAAACGTTATGAAGAATAAAGTTATCAGAGATAAACTTAAAGATTGTAAGATTCAGGTTTCCAGAGGTGTTCCTCTTTCAAAGCCGATCAGAGATATGGATATATTCCCGCTTATGATGTCTCAGATGATGCATATTGGCGAGGAAACAGGTAATATTGAAGATATGATGGAGAAGGTTGCTGACTTCTATGAAGACGAAGTTGATCTCGCAACTGATGCACTTACTTCTGCAATGGAACCTCTTATCATTGTTGTTATGGCAGTCGTTGTTGGTGGTATGGTAGTGGCTATCTACTCACCTATCCTCAACATGTACGATGCTGTAGACAGTTATTAAGATATATACAGCATATGCTGTCTATATAAATGCGTAGTTTGGGTTGGGCGAGCAATCTAAATATACACTATTTAAAAAAAAATTATTTTAAAGGAGAAAGAGAATATGAAGAATAAAGGTTTCTCACTCGTTGAGCTTATTATCGTTATAGCTATCATGGCTATCCTTGCTGCAGCTATCGCTCCTGCACTTATCCGTTACATTGATAAGTCACGTAGAGGTGATGATGTTCAGGCTGCTGCTACAATCAACACAGCTGTTCAGTCAGCTCTTGCAAATGAAGATGCATATGATGAGATCGCTACAAAGATGGGTGGTTCAGTTCTTATTACTGCTAATGCTCATCCTGCTGGAACAGCAACAGCTACATTTGGTGCTGCTACTGGTATCACAAACATTCCTTCATTCTTAGCTGATGTTAACTCCAACCTTGGAAATGAAGCTCCTAAGATCAAGTATACAAAGAACTTCACAAATGGTTATAATGGTTCTTATGCTTGGAATGTATCTACAAATCCTGCTGGAAAGCCTGTAGTTGTTCTTAGAACAAATACTAACTATGAACTTCAGCCTGATATCGATGCTTGCTACAAGTAAGGTGTTATAAAGACATAGTTCTAGTTTAAAACTATATAGGTAAGATTTTGGACTCGCTCTCCAAAATCTTACCTTATTATAAGTAATTTAGTAATGAAAAAATGATCAGCGGTTTTTATTCTTCCTTTACACAATTATTGCGCCGGAACAGCAATAAACCACGTGTGGGATGCTTGTGTAAAGGGGGTACAGCTGATCTGTAGAAAGGTAGCGTATTACCTTTAAATAGAAACTACTGATTAAATGAGGGAGGCTATAGAATGGCAAATAATAAAGTCTTATCAATAGACATTACGAATGAAAGTATTACTATTGTAGAGATTACTGCTTCTCAGAAGAAGCAGACCTATATCCATAAGGTTCTTATATTCGAGACACCTGAGGGTAGTTTTGAAGATGGACAGATCAGAGATATTCAGCGTGTGGCAGGTGAGATCAAATCTCAGCTTAGTGCAGCCGGAGTATCTAATAAGAATGTTATCTTTGTAATGAACTCTACTAAGATTGTTAACAGAGAGGTTGTTATACCTGCTGTAGCAGAAAAGAAAGTTGCTGGTCTTATAAATTCTAATGCATCTGAGTATTTCCCAGTTAATAATATTGAAGATTATGTAATTGCTAATACAGTTCTTGAAACTTTTGTTGACGAGAATAATTCAAAACAGATGAGAGTTATGGCTGTTGCTGCACCTGAGAGTATGGTCAGGGGATATTATGATCTTGCACAGGCTGCCGGACTTAGGGTTCAGAATATCGATTATATCGGTAATGCAATGCTTCAGCTCATTAAGACTCAGACTACTGAGCAGTCAACCACTATGGTTATCCAGCTTGGTTCTGAATCTACAGTACTTAATGTGGTTCATGGCGACAAGC
Source organism: Eubacterium sp. (assembly GCA_017619835.1). Lineage (GTDB taxonomy): Bacteria > Bacillota > Clostridia > Lachnospirales > Lachnospiraceae > Eubacterium_Q. The sequence continues at coordinate 90,500 of JAFZRN010000033.1, read as the reverse complement.
TTCTTCTTCAGAGAACTGTTCCTTATGGAACAAATCCTGTTGTAAATGTTGTTATGCAGGAAAAGAATGTTGATGCAACAACAGCTATGACAATGCTTCAGAACGAGAGAATCATTACTGTTGATTTTGATGACAATGAAGCTACTGGAGCTTTCAGATATCTTATTAACAACATTGGCCGAGTTATGGATTTCTATGCTTCTAAGAATCCTGACAATCCGATTGATGATGTATTCCTTACCGGTGACGGTGCACTTATAAGAGGTATAGATGGACTCTTTAAGATACAGCTTAATGTATCAACAAGAATCATGGACAGTCTGTATAATGTTAAGTTTGATCCTTCAATCGATCTTAGATTATATAGTCCCGTATACTTAATTGCTCCTATTGGTGGCGCTCTTAATCCTATGGGATTTCCTGTAGGTGGTGTAAAGGGTGGAAAAGCAGCCGGTGGCGGTGGAAGTGATCTTGTTCCTTTCGTTGTATTGTTAGTTGCTTCTGCACTTATTGCTGCTGGTGCATGCTTCTACTTTATCAATAAGTTAAATGAAGTAAATGCTCAGAAAGCTTCTCTTGAAAGACAGATTGAAGAAAAGCAGTACATAGAGCAGATTATTCAGGAGAGAGATGCTGCTGAAGCAAGAGCGGTTGATATTCAGACAATGGATGCTTCAACTTATCAGCTTAACGAGCAGGCACTTGAGTTTATAGGTGAACTTGAGAGCAAAGTTCCCTCAAATGTTGTTATTCAGAGCTTTACAGCAAGTACAGATGCTATCCAGTTACCTGCAGTTGCTCCTTCATATGATGATATAGCTGATTTCATTATGCAGCTTAAGACTATTAAATGTGTTGAAGATGTATATGTCTCAGCAGTTACTATGAGTAGTGAAGAAGATGGAACACTTTACTATTCATGTACTCTGACATGTGAATATACTAATCCTAACGCAACAGCAACTGATGCTGAAGAAGAATAAGTGGGAGGAACAATGGTATGAAAGAATCGGATAAGAAGATACTTATGGTGGTTGCCGCAATCGGAATTCTTGTTGCTGCATTCTTCCTGGTTGTTAAACCGAAAAGAGAAGAAATCAAAGGCGTTCAGGCTCAGATAAGTGAACTCCAGGCTAAACTTGATGATCTTACAGCTAAAGAAGCTCAGAAAGATCAGTTTATTCAGGAAACAAAAGAATTTAATGAACAGTTTGACGAAATAGTTGCAAAATATCCTGCTGATCTTAATCAGGAATCAACTATTATGTTCATGAAGGGTGTTGAAGAAGCTAATGAGTTTATTAATGATGCATTCCAGCTTCCTAGAGAAACTCCTTTCTATGTTCTTGGCTCAGGTATGGAAGAGGGCGCTCCTGTAGATACAACCGATACTGAGGGAGACGTATATGTTTGTAGTCAGAATGCTTATAGTGTTACTTATAACGGAAGTTATGATGGACTCAAGGAATACCTTGATTATATAGCAAATTACAAGTATAGAATGGCTGTTTCATCTATGTCTATAATGTATGATGCTGAAGCTGAACAACCTGTAGATGAATGTAGTGGTACAGTAATACTTAATGCTTATGCTATTAGCGGACCGGATAGAACTCCTGATGTCCCTACAGTAAGTGTTGAAGAAGGAAAAGACAATATATTTGAAGGTGCTCTTGGTGCAGGTGGAGCTGCTGTTTCATATGATGCTGATGGTGGATCTGCAATAGCTTCAAGTCACAATCTTGTAATTCTTCTTAATAATGCTAATAATGATACTTCTTCAGGTATTATTGTAGCTTCAAGTGAAAGCAATGAAGGTACGTATGTAACTTCATCTGCAAACAGTGTTCAGAATCTTGATATTCAGATCACCGAAGAAGATGGTAAGAATTATATTACATATTCAATTGGTGCTGATTCTAAGAAATCTGAAATTCTTTCATCAGATGTTACAATTTTTGTTAAATCATCCGCAAGAGTTGATTCTGAAGATAAGAATGGTGTAGATGTTACAATTAATAATGGCACAGGACTTGGCGTTTATATTAAGGTTACTGATGATGATGCATCGAGCCCAAGATTTAACATCAAGTCAAAGAATGGTGCTGTAAAAGTTTACTAAAATCTTGTAACAGTATTGTTACAGAATGGAGTGATAGATGATGTCTAAAATGCGTAATAAAGGTTTCAGCTTGATAGAGATTATTATTGCTGTTGCAGTTATGACTCTTCTTATATCACCAATTATTGCACAGGTTTTTCAGACTATTCAGACTAGTTCCAGATCCAAGGAAACTCAGTATGTAATTGATAATGCTGAAATGGTTCTTGAATATTTCAGGGCTAATTCGCTTTCTGATTTAGCTGTTACGGGAGACAAGGGTGACGCAGTTACCCTTGTTTCTAATGGTGAAAACCCAAAGTATTATGATGGAAAAGATCATTATAATGATCCATCTAAGAAGCATTCAAAGGTTTCCTGTAATGTTTGGAAATCAGCATCAGGTAGTTATTCCAATAGTGGATCAGTTAGTTACTCTGTTATTGATTATACACTTGAGAGTATTCAACTCGGTAAAGAGAAAAATACTTATTCCAGAGTTGTATCCCTTGATGATCTTAGTAATAGAGTTATGGCTGAAACAGGGTTGGAAATTCGACATGATGTTACTAATGCTGAATTAGAAGCCTTAAAAACTGCTTCTTCAAGTCAAGGTTATAATTGGAAGATTACTACAGAAGGAAATGCTGCCGCAACAGATAGTGATGGTCATGTAATAGCTGTTCTTGCTACAGATAAAGGTGGAACATACCATGATCCGAATACTACTACACTTGGTAATATTCAGAATATAGATAGTTATTCAATGGCTATTATTGAAGGTACTCAGGCCACAACAGATAATCAGTTCCAGCAGGACTTTATTAGTAATATGGTAGACATCATAGCCAGAAAAAAGCATGAACTTATTGCAAACGGTACATATGATGATTATAAGGATAAAGATAAGCTGAATGATGCATTTGAAGTTATTCGTCAGTCAAATTCATCATCTTTTAGCAGAATGATCAAGTTATCTATTACCGGTGAAGATATAGTTGGTAGTAAGCCTTCTTACTATAGAGTTACATGTGATGTATATTATAAAGCTATTTATAGTTTTTTAGGTGAGAATTTTGGATCTGATGCATCCGATAATGAACCATTTAGATATAATATATTCTCACAGGATTTTTATACTAGTGAACCACCAGATGTGCTTTTCATTTATGAGCCATTTGTTAGAAGAACAGATTCTTCCTATGTTTCTTATGCAGATAAAGAGTATTTTCTTGTAAAAGGTGACAGATATACTTCCGGTAGTATTGCAGGAACAGATGCTTCAAAGGTCTATCTTGTTAAATCTGATTCTACATGGGCTCAGGAGATGTATGAGAAATATCCATCTACTTTTGGTAACGGTCTAGCTAATCCTTTTACTACTGCTAAACAGGGTAAAGAATTAAATGATAATTATAATTATTTCCTTACCAGACGTGGTTCATATTATCCAGTTCAGTTATATGTAAATCAGATTGTTGATTCAAGTGATACCGGTACTAATCCAATTCAGATTATTACTAATGTATCTTATAAACCTGATGCAACAGATCCTGATGACATAATGAACTCTGTAGTTAATGGATTAAGGCAGTTTGTTACTTCTCAGATTTCTTCTACAGATACCTCGGTTCCTGATATGGGACTTTTAGCTACTGAATCAAATTTAGCTTATCCCGGAGCCGGATCTGCTGCTAATGAAATAGGAGATATTACTTTCCCTGATGGTGAAACTAAAAAAGCAATAACTTATCCTCTTGATGATAAGCGTTTAGAGGGTAGATTATATTCTATCACTGTTAAGTTTGATAATCTTACAAGAACAGTAGATGCTACAAGATACTTTACCGGTGCAAAGGGGGCGGATTAATGAAAAAGATAGTTTTAAAAATTAAAAAATGTCTTAAGAATTCCGGTTCCAGTCTTGTACTTGTAATCGTTGCTTTAGGATTTGTCGGGATATTAACCGGTGCTCTTCTTACAGCCGTTGGTTATGCATATCGTCTTAAGATGTATGATTATAATTCCAAGAGTAATTTCTATTATCTTGAACAGGCTATGGATGAGATTTATGCCGGCGTTGGTATTCAGACAATGGAAGATATGCAGAAGGCATATGAAGAGACAAGAGAACAAATCTATGAATATGATCTGAGCAAAAAGGAATATAAGAATATTGGTGATAAGGCTGCCAATAAAAAGTTCAAAGAAATTTTCATGGAAAAGCTTTCAACTGAAAGTTTTTATAATCTTGATGTTGATTCTTATGGAAATGTTCTTACTACTTCCGGTCTTGCATATGAACTTAAGAATATGATATCTAATTCTGAAGTTGAACTTGATGCTTCAAGATTAAAGGTTAAGAAGTATTATATGCCTGGAAGCACAATGCTTGCTAAGGTTGTTATAAAGGATATTACATTAACCCGGTCTGCTAATTATAACAGATCTCAGGCTACTGGTACTTTTACACAGACTATTTCTTCTGATCTTGAGATTTCCAGACCCGATTTTGAAGTTAGTTTTGATGTGTCAAATGTAGATATTCCTTTCCAGTTCTGTATAATGTCTGACTCTGGTGTAGAAGTTAACGAGAATCCTGGCGATATACTTACCATTAATGGTGATGTATATGCTGCTTCTGATTTCTATAATAAAACATATAATCGTTATGATGCTGCTTCTGAGGCTCTTATTAAAAAGGATGAATATAATGTTACTAAGTCTGATAGTGAAGGTAATTCACAGCAGATAAAGTATACAATGAATAAGGTTTCCAATTATTCATATTCCAATGCTGCTACTCACACTTTATTTAATCAGAATGCTGCCATGAGTAATTCCGGTAGTATGTTTGAATTTCAGTATGATGGTAATTATGAAAAGAGTAAATATTCAGGTTTTTATGTTGATGGATGTAATGTAAATATACTTGCAAAGCATATCATAGTTCCTGGATCTATATCTGTTATGAATACAGGTAATCTTACTGTCTATGGTATTGATGGTTCTGAGGTTAAAGAATCAAATGTCTGGACTGATGAAGTTGTTCTTGGAGGATATGCTTCGATTAATCCTGACAATAAAAAGTTTGGTTCATCTGCTGTATTTAACGCAAATATGTTTGTTAAGGATGATACTCAGATTGAAGTAGAGAGTGCAAACCTGAAATTCAATGGTTCTTATTATGGATATAGTAATTCATCTACTTCTGATTCAAGAGTATTTCTTCCTACGACCGCAAAGGATAAAAGTGGTCTTCAAAATATTTATCAGCAGATCGTTGGAAAAGATTCCACCGGAAATCCTATATATGACAAGAGAGGACATTATAACAGTAGTGCCATTATCGTTAATGGTGAACATTCAACATTGGATCTTACTGAACTCTCTACAATGTATATTGCCGGTAGGTCATATATTGAGTTATCACATCAAAAAACAGGCTCATCCTCTTTAAATGGTACTTACGTAATTAATGAAGGTGGCAGTGATATAGAATATAAAATTAGTTCTAAGAAAAATTCCTATGAATATAATGCTGATGTTAAGGATTATAGAATGGGTGAATCCATATCTGTAAAAACAAACCAGATAGCATATGTTCCCCTTAATGCTCCTTGGCCAGCTAATAGTTCAAGACAAAAGATAGACAACGAAGCTCAGGCTGATCATTTTGAGGTTTCTGTTACTGCTCCGAAACTCAGTGCTTCTATGTTCTTTATAAAGTATTTTGGAAAAGGTACAGATTCAAGTGTTGATAAGATTCCTGTAGTTTATGTTAAAGAAAAAGTTAGTAAATTTGTTAATGGTAATAAGACTGGTGAAAAGAATAAAACTATGTATTACATAGATTTCCAGTATGTTGCCGATCATAATCTTAGCAAGTTTTCTGATTCTGATATTCCTTCAGGTGTTAACAAAGCTGATTATATTGAACAGCAGTTTATCAAAGATTATTTTGATATCTTTAACTATTCTGATGTTCTTGTTAATCCTGATGTTTATACTCAGGAAGTTAAAAACTATGTCCAAAATAAGGTTGATAATACTGTTCTTGATGCGGATCTTATAGAGATTCTTAAAGATGTTACTTATTATAAAGAATATCTTACAGGTGAAGTTGCTATACCTGATCAGGATTTATCTACTGTTAAAACATATACTAGTGGTGTTTTGACACATACAGGAACTTCAATTTTTGGTGTAAATGACGAGAATAAGTATGTAGATAATAATAATGATACTCATAAAGTTGATTATAAAGTTTTAGCATCTAAAGGTAGCAATCTAGATAGTATTCTTGCCGGAGGCACTGAGAATACTGCTAATGCTGCAGCGGCTATTGATTATTCAAAAGAATATCAGAAACATTATAACTATGTGAAGTGGGCTCTTAAGGATCTTGAAGAAGGCTCTGATGAAGCAAATTTAGTTGATAGTATTGTTTCTGATAATGGTGAAGGATGTGTTACTCCACTTAATAACTTCTTCAATTTTGATAAAATATCTGGTAGTGATGAGCTTATGGCTGCCGCACCCGGTCAGCCGGCTTCTGCGACTGATATAAATCCTGATAATCTTGATCTTGGTAAATATAAGGTTTGGGTTTCAAATGATGATGTTAAAATTGAGTGTAAAAATGCATCTGAAAAGAATACTGTAACGGGTATTATTATAACTAAAGGTGATGTATATTTTGATTCATATTCCGGTTCTGAAAGTTATAAATCGGTTAATAAGTTTAATGGTATGATAATATGTGGTGGTAAAGTATATATTAATAATGATGTTACCAATATTAATTCTACCGGATTATGCAAGAGTATCATTTCTTCCTGTATTATAAAAGCAAGAGATGCAACTAATACTTCTGATCCTTCACTTATGGCTGAAGGAAGAAAAGCTGTTAGATTTCTTTCGATATTCAAGGATTATGAAAAACTTGCAAATGAAGCACTTGATGATACTATTACAAAGGATACATCAACAAAGAGTATTACAAACATTGATTATTCAGACGTTATAAGATATAACAATTGGATGAGAAATGTAGATTAGGGGCGTATAGCATGAAAAATACTATATCTAGAAATAAAGGTTATTCGATAATAGAACTTGTTATAGTTGTTGCTATAATAGCTATTACTTCAAGTATGGCTATGGTTTCTGTTACTATGCTTAACACTGCCAGAGCAAAAGATGCTGCTTTAAAACTTGATGGTGAAGTTGCAGAGCTTATTCAAAAGAATAAGAATATGACACCCGGAACAAGTGATACTGCTAAATATGGTCTTATGCTTTATTATGATTATGACGATCAGTTTAAAATATCCCTTGTTGAATGTGATCATCCCAGTCCGACAAGTAGTCTGTATCAATATAAAGACGATGGTTCCGGTCATCCGGTATTCAATGATACAGTAAATATTTCAAAGCGTGTTGATATTGAATATGATGGAACTTATCAAAGCTTTTGTAATGGCGCTTCTTTTGACAGAAATGCATTTAAACCTTCAAGTCCTAATGGTACCGGAGCTATATGCATAATGTTTGATAAGCAGGGTAATTGTATTTCCGGATATGGTAAGTACAGCTTCAAAAAAAGGAACGGCAATGTAGTCTCAACTGTTACTATCAGACAGAATGGTAGTCATGTTGTAAGGTAGAGAGGAGTTGGTATAGTTTTGAATATTTTAAAAAATAATAAAGGTGTTACTTTAATAGAATTATTGGTTTCACTTACAATTCTTGCTTTACTGAGTACTGCCGTTATAGGTATTATGACTTCTAATACTCAGGTATTCAGAAAGAATAAAACTGATATTGCCATTCAGACTAATGCTGAAGAAGTATATAATAAACTCTCTGAAGATATAATGCAGGCTAGGTACATTTATGTCGAAGGATATTTAGCTTCTGCACCATTAAGTGTCTCAACCAGAGAGGTAGGTGCAGAACCGAAGGATGCTTCCGGAGGAACAGTTACATTTACACCTATCAGACTTCTTAAAGCTTCTGATATTAACTTGATGCAGATAGCAACTGATTTTGGAAGCGGTGATTGTGATAATTATCTTGAAACAATTGTTGGTTCAGCTGTTACTGACAGACCTGCCGTTGAACAAGTTCAGAAAAGCACAATGTCTGATACTCAAAAGGATCAATTTGATTCGTTTTATGAAAATGTAAAGAACCTGGAGTGGTATGAGGCAAGAAGATATGGGGAGTTTGTTGATTATGTAAAGGGTAGTTCCACAGCTCCTACCGGAACCGGTTTTACAGCATTTAATTCTTCATCAATAAAGAGTATTACTTCTGGAGTTAATACATATGGAAATGTATATATTACTAAGTTAGTTATGGAATACTCGGTTCCTATGGATAACTCTAAAGTTACGGATACTTCAAAGATAGAGACATATAATTACAGTAATCCACAGGATCCAAATGATCCGGCTTCTGATCTTACTGCAAATGCTCCTGATTATTGTATAGCTACATATACTTTTTCTGCTAATAAAATGTATGTTGAATATGATTATCATGCTATGGATAGATTGGATACTAATCTTACAGATGCTTCTTATCCGGAAAACACATTATATTCTACATTATTAAATTATGTTGATGATGGTACTGATAAATATAGTGCTGTAGGTGCTCAATTTGATGCTGAAACTGATAGCTTTAAGCTCGAGATGCATTTTACTGATAAAAAGATGAACTATACCGATACAGGTATGACTAAAATACGTAATTCATATGTATTACATGATGCTAATTAGAAAGGAAAGAAGAGAGAGTTATGAGAAAAGTAAGTAAAAAGTTCTTAATTTCGTTCATTGCTTTGTTAATGATTTCATTTTCTTCATTTGCTATGCTTTCCTTTACTTTAGCAGATGAGATTAATGGTGAGATAGCCGGTGCAGCTACAGCTACAGATGCTGAAACAAAGCTTACCGGAGTTTTACCATCAGATGGATTAACAACGCAGATTGATCGTATTATTGAGAATTCTCATACCGGTGCGTATAAGAATCCATATACTAATCAGGAAGATAAGAACTATAATGTATTAGAGATATCCTCGAGTAATAATAAATCTAAACTTGAGACTCTTATTTCTAATGGAAAATTTAAGGATTATGTTTTAGACGGATATCGTACATCTACATCTGATGATGCTGATAAGAAGTTTGAAACAGATGCATCAAAAGCTAAGATTAGTTATCAGTTCTACAGAGTAACTGAATCAGACGCTACATTAATAGATGCAATTAAAAAGGCTGATTTTATATATATAGCTAATGATCCTACTGCTATGTATAGTGCATCTGTTGATTTTTCTGAGGATGTAAAGAATGCTCTTGTTAATGCTGCAACAGTAGATTATAAACCTGTAATGATAGACAGTTTTGTTAAGACTCAGAATATTGGTAATACAAATAAAAAGACTATAGTAAAACTTATATCCCAGGAACTTTCTTCTGTTAAGACAAAGTATAAGCAGAAGGCTGACAGTTCGGTGCTTATGAATCTTTCGTCTACCAGTTATTTCTTCCTTCCAGTACATGGTGATGTTCAGAAGGCAAATGGTAAGTGGGCTTATGACAGTGCTACTGATAAGTATACTGCCAGTGTTTTAACTATTGCTAATTCAGATAAGTCGATTACAAATCTTTTATCTGCTAATAATGGTCAGATGCTTAAGGATAGAGGTTACTTCGGTACTGAAGATAAGCCTGATTTTATTAACTTTGAAACAGCAAAAGTAAATGATCTGAGTACAGCAACACTTGATCTTGATAAATATGATTATATTATCTTAGAGAAGGGATTAGGTGATCCGACTGATGAGGTTTATAATAAGATCGCTGCTGCAGTTATGGGTGGTGTTCATTTGGTTTATGATGAATCTTATCAGTCAAGTGCAGGAAATAATACTATTAAGAATCCTGCTCCGGGTTATGCATATATTCTCGATAAGGTTGCAACCAGTGATGATACACCAAGATTCTTCAATGTACTTGTTACTTCAGCTGCTAAAGTAGAAGTATTTGCTAATGCAAGTGTAAAGAAGACGGTTAAAGATATAGCTGATATTATTATTAATGGTTCTTATAGAGGAATCTACGGTAATGGTGAGGGTGAGTCAAGTACTGTTTATACTGTACTTGAGATTGAGCCTGCTTATCCAATAGATCTTGATCTTGCCAGAGCTATTGGTGAAGTAAATATTATGGATTGGCAGGATGCGTATGCTTCATCGTATGCACAGAATAAACAATTTAAATATACAATGGGTAGAGATGGTACGAGAAATAATGAATCTACTGGTATGTATTATGTTCGTAATAGTGCTGTTAAGAGTGATTCAGCCGATGAGATTTCATTAGGTGACAGTGTTCCACTTTCTGCTTATCCGGTAGCTGCCGGCGGAAATCGTGTTAATGAACTGAAAACGAGAATTCAGGCTTTACAGAATGATAATGGAGCACTTTGTGATTATTATAACTGGACCTTATCAAAAGCTAAGGTGGGTCATGCATCAGGTCTTGGATATAATAATGTAAAGGTTGTTCATATGTCGACATATGAATTTAACACATCTACCAAAACACTTCTTGATAATTATGATGCCATCTATATTGGTGGTGATAATTCAGGCATTAAGTCAGATTGGAAAAATGGCAATAAGTATAAGATGTACTTCAAGTATGGTGATACCTATGATAATCAATATTGGTTTAAAGGTACCAATAGTGGTAAACTTGTAGGTAATGATATTAACGATTCCAAACTTGAAGAGTTGAAAGAATATGCCAAGAAACTTCCTGTAATTGTAGATTATAAAGTTTCTGATACGTTTAGTAGTGGCAATAATGGTCTTATTGATCCACAGTCAAATGTATATAAGCTTTTACAGGCTATACAGAACGGCTCCAGAACTTTATGGGGTTTCAGATCTGATGAAACAATTAAGATTACCAATGTAGGTGAACAGTGGGGTAAGACTGTTGGTGAATATGCAACAGTATTTGCCGGTGAAGAGCAGTTTAGTTACGATGATAAGTCAACTGATAATCAGTATTATCATAATAACCATGTTAATGAAACAAAACTTAAAGCTGCTCTCAATATTCAGAGACCTAGGCTTCTTATTACCAGCAGGCCACCTCAGTTTGTTCTCGGTGATAAATCTACTGAGATCAGCAGAAATGATCTTGCATGGAAATATGAAGTTACCGGTACTAATGTAACTGTTAATGTATATATTGATGATAATGCAAACAGTAGATTTGAATCAGACGAGAAGAGGGCTACCACTACCGGAGCGAAAGGTAGTATTAGTGTTACTTTAGATGACGATTATTATGGCCCTGTTTACTGGAAGGTTGAGGCTGTTGCCGGAGATGTATCCACATCGGTTACAGGAATGGCAAAGATTAAGAAGACGGATCAGGAGAAGATGAAGGTTAATCTTCTACAGATAATGCCTAACCTTGGTTTTGCTGATAACAGTTTAGTTACACTATATCTTTGTACTGAATGTCAGCAAGCAAGAGGACTCCTGAGAAAAGGTAATTATACAATTGTTAATCTTCATAAGTATCATAAACAGGCTATATGTTCCATGTCTAATGGATATAAAGATAATGCGTTCTCAACGTTAGGTACTGCCGCTAATATGCTGAATAGTCAAAGCACTGTTTCAAGTCAGATTAATAATTATGAGACTAATTATACTACTGAGCATAATTGGAAGTATTCTGATCACGGTAATAACCTAGGTATTCATGATCATAAGTTTGGTATCGTAAGATATTATGATAACAGAACTGTATATGAGAATAAGCAGGCCACTCAGATATCTAGTGAGGGTGGAGCTGATATGGTTGGTCTTGATGATTGGAATGACAACCTGTTTGATGAGATCAGAGATGAATATGATGTTGAAGTTGATCTTATGAATATAAATGAATATCAGAATTTATGTGCTAAGGTCAATAATATCTATAAGAATTGTAAAACGGCTAATGCTATTGAATCTACCCGTCAGACATATGCAGATGAGCGTGATAAGTTTAAGCTTTATTATGATTGTATGATGGAAGTAATCAATGGAGTTTACTATACCAATAACTCTAAGATTGATTCAGAGGATAAAAAAGCATTTGAGAAGATGCTTAAGGATGATATGAAACTTGGTGGCTCCTTCAATAATGATGGTGCTGTTACTTATAAGACAGCCAATGTTTCTGAATCAGATGTCACAAATCTTCTTAAGGGTTATGCTGCTGCATCCGGAAAATGCGATAAGTTCTTAAAGGATAATTATAGGACTATGGCAGCCAGCCAGAAGATTCAGGCTCCTACTAAGTATGCTGAAGAAGAATTCTTATATGAGGCAAGTGATAAAGTTGTTCCTGATGAAAAGAAGTACTATGATTTCTTCAATATGTGGAGCGATGAAAATGACGAAGGAAGAACATATCCTCAGAGGTTTGTACCGCTTTATATTCCGTGGAGAGATGCAAAGGCTCTAGAGCAGTATTTCTATCAGAAGTATGTTACTGACAGAGCTCTCGCTGCTGTATATGATGAAGAAGGTAAAGATGGTTTCGGAACATTCAATATGAATGATTGTTGGAACTGTATAGCTATTGGTGCTGCTGAAAGATTTGGCGATCAGGATATTAATGAACTTGGTTGTAATACACTTCTTAATTATATCAACAATGAAGGTAGTGTTCTGTTGTTCCATGATACTCTTACGTTAGGGTTTGCTTATCGTGATGGTGGTACTGCAAACATGACTAGAATTCTTGCTAGCGCATTTGGTATGTCAGGTAATAGTGATTCATCGCATAACTATATAACTGATGCAAATGGATTCACTGTTTCAGGTATGACTCTTACAACTAGAGATATACTTTTTAAAGCAAAAGATAATCAGAATGATAGTGGTGCCAAAGCCATGTGGAAGCATGTTCAGTATGATTATCAGTGTGAGACTAATAACCAGACACTTCACAGCGCCCACGATCTACGTAGAGCTCTTGCTGCTGCAGATGGTTATGCAGGAACTGATAAGGCTGCTCAGAACAATGAGGGTGTTATAACCTTATATCCTTTCCAGATTTCTACCAGACTTCAGATAAGTGCTACAAATGGACAGGGATATGTTGCTAATGTATCAGATCCTAATATGACAGTTTATTATTCACTTGAAGGTGGATCACCGGGTACATATTCAAGTATGTTTGCTGCCGATCCTCAGGATGGTATTAATAATTACTTCCTGTATCAGTATGGTAAGGTAACATATACAGGTGCCGGACATTCAGATATCACTGGTCTGGGACGTAATAATAACGATGAAAGAAAACTTTTCATAAATGTTATTGTTAACAGTGCTCGTAAGAGTACTGCAGGTCCTTCACTTTCACTTTATGATTTTGATTCTAAGCTTGATGATTTAAAGAATAATGTTATAGAGATTGCATATGATGCAGATTCTGAGAGTGGAACCGGTGAAGACGCAGCTGAATATGTAACTTATGTTGAAGATTATAATGATGTCCTTGAGTTTTCATTCTTACCGACACTTCAGAGTAATGCTAAGATAGATGATATTAAGATTTTCTATGATGTTAAGAATTCTGGTAATAGTAAGAATGTTTACGATGCGAATAGTGATGTTCTGATCTATGAGAGAGAAGAAAATGCTTCAGAAAATGTATCATCCGGTAAGCTGAAAAAGCTTAGTAATACTTTAGGTCCTATTAATGGTTTATACGGATATACAAATAATGCTGGAGAGATAACGTCTCGACTTAATCTTAAGGAAGATTACTTTACCGGTAAGGGTGGAGAAGCAGCATTTGTGGTAGTTCAGTTGAAAGATTCTAACAAGAAGACGGTAACACGTACTATAAGAGTTGAACTTAAACCAGAACTTCTTGATCTTAACTAATTACTAAAAATATTTATTTGTATTAAATTTTCAATCCCCTCAGTTTTTGCTGAGGGGATTTATTTAAGGAATAATAATGAAAAAGATTGTTGGATTAGAGTATTATAGAAAGAATAAGGTGTCTATAATAAGTATGCTTATTGTAGGTGTGTTTCTTTTTCTTTATATGGTCATTGTTGGAATTGAACCATTTGGCACATATTCATTTGTATCTAATGACTGTCTTCAATTAATATATCCCTTTCTTATCTCATTTAGAAGAAAACTGTTATCTGGTGACAGTTTGTTATATTATTGGAATAATTCTTTAGGAGATAATTATCTTCCGTCATACTTTTACAATATTTCTTCCCCGTTATACTATCTTGTTGTCTTTGTTAAGAGTAATAATGTTAGAGATTTTCTAAATTTTACAATCCTAATTAGGATTGTTATTTCTGCTGGTACTTTTGGTTTCTATCTTTCAAGAAGAAATAGGGAAGAAGCGAATAACATATTTTTAGTTTCTCTTTCCTGCATATATGCACTCAGTGGTTTTATTGTTGGATACTGCAATCAGTGTATGTGGCTTGATTCTTATGCTCTTTTACCGATAATTATGTTTGGATATGAAAGACTTATAAAGGAAAAAAAGCCCGCTGTATATATTTTCAGTCTTGTGTTATGTGCTTTTTGTAATTTCTTTATTGTTTATATGATAGGGATATTTCTTGTTTTATGGTTCTTATTAGATGAACATGGCTCTGTAAATAGCTTTTTTAAGGATTTATCATGTTTTCTTTTTAGCTCATTTATTGCTATTGGAATTTCTGCAATTCCTATAATAGTATCTCTTTATTCTCTTATGGACACAAGAGTGTCTGCTTCAGCCTCAATAAATCATGAATGGTTTGGTAGCATTTTTGAGATGATACGAAATATGTTTTTCCTATCGTCTCCGGTTGTTATGAATTATAGCAATAATTCTGCTAATCTATATGCCGGAACAATATCAATTATTTTTGTTTTTCTTTATTTTATATCTGACAGAGTATCTGTCTCGGAGAAGATCAGAAAAGGACTTCTGATAGGAATACTATATATTTCGATGAATGAATCTATACTAAACTATATATGGCATGGATTCCATTATCAGATTGGCGCTCCAAACAGATTTTCCTTTTTTCTTATATTTATATTTCTTCTTATTGCTTCAGAATCTCTTGATAATCTTGGAAATCCTAAACTATGTCTCACAACTATAGCTTTAGCTGTATCTCTTCCTATGATCACTTATTTTTTTGTTGATCTGAATAGTATTATTGATGATAATAAGGCATTAATTTTTAATATAGTTATATTATTGATATTTGGATTTCTTGTTTTGCTATATTCTAACATTAGAAAAAAAGCTGTTTTGATAATTCTTTGTACACTGATTATATCTGAGACACTTTTACAGTCTGCTATTACTCTTAAATACGCTTCTTGTGATCTTGCTAACTATGATGAAGTTATGAATTCGTTTGAAATATATAAGGATGATAAGCTGGATAATACATTTAAAAGAACAGTAATGGTAAATGGTGTTAATGAGAATGATGGCTTATTATATGATTTAAAAGGAATATCAAGTTTTAATGGTTTTATGAAGACTGATATCCAGGCATTTTTAAATGCAGTCGGTTATCAGAATGCCACCAATGTTATTGATGAGAAGGGTGGAGGATATCCGTTATTATATGATATTTTTGGTGTAAAAGAGATTTGCTGTACAGATGATATATCTATAAAGTGTTTTGATATTCCGGTTGTCTATCAGGATGATTTTTTGAATGTTTATGAAAACCCGGATGCTCTTTCTTTAGGATTTGGAATAATAAAACAAGATGATGATTTTATATTATATGATGAAAACCGATTCAATAATCTTAATAATCTGATTTATCATTTATCAGGTGATAACGATATTGTTCAGGAAATATATCCGGAATACTCATTATCAGGAAATATAGAAGCTTCATTTATAACTGATCATTCCGGATATTATAATATGAGTATAAGGTATGATGATTTTGTTTATGTCACGTTATATGTTAATGACCATGCTATCAGACGTGAGTATATACAAAGTACAGCCGTTATATCTCTTGGATATATTGATGAAGGCAGTAAAGTTGTTATAGAGATTGATCCTGTTGGATATAATACTTCAATTAATGATTCTCAGGAAAATCAGATATTAGACTTGCACATGTCTGTGATAGATAAGGATGATTATCATGGCTTTATTGATTCTATCAGTAAGAATCAGATGCAGATAAAGTTTTATAAAACGAATCATTTTTCTGCTGATATTAAACTGGATGATGATCAGGTACTTTTTACTTCAATTCCGTTTGATGAAGGATGGCATATATATGAGAATGGAAAAGAGTTAAACAAACAAAAGTTTGCCAATACATTTATTCTATTAGATATTGGTAGTGGATATCATGAATTAGAATTCAAGTATATTCCTAAAGGTTTATATCTTTCTGTTATTATTACTATAATTTCATTATTATTTTTTACTGTATATATGGTATTATATCGGTATAAAAAGAAAAAGGATTAATACAACTATTTCAAGGGGGACTAAATATGTCAGAATCTAAAAGATCATCTAATTTTGAATTATTGCGTATCATAGCTATGATACTGATTATGATCAGTCATATATTTCAACATTCAATAAATGTTCAGATATATGAGCAGTTTTATTCTCCGGGTGAATTCTTTGATAACTTTGAATTCTATGATCGTTTGGTTTTAACATATTTTGCGAGAACATTTGGACCAACAGGGTGTATTATTTTTATCCTGATCAGTGGATACTTTCTGATTAACAAGGAACATATCGATGTTGTAAAACAGATAAAAAAACTTCTGACTCAATTATTATTTGCTGCTTTGGTTCTTCTGCTCATGTCTATGGTATTCTTCAAGATGGGATTGATAAGTACCGGAATGGTTATTTTTGATTCCTTTAATGATGAATGGTGGTTTATTGGTTTATATATTCTGATAATAGTATCAGCTGAATTAATAATAAACAGACGTATATCAAAGCTTACTCAGAATCAATATATCATGTGTCTTGTTATACTTTTTGCTTTGATCAGCACTGAGTTAAGCAGGGGTATTATAACCAAATTAGCATCAGGCTTAGAACTTTTAACTGCCGGAATATTTGTGTATCTGTTAGGAGGATATATAAGAATATATAATCCGTTAAAGAATCTGAGAGTATATGTTATTATACTATTATTGGTATTTTCTTTTGTGATAATGGCTGTATCATATTATAATTTTTCAAATAATAGTATAGATCAGGCTATCATAGATAATAATGAATACTATGTTCCGACAGAGTATAGTTATTATGGATTATATACTTTACCTTGTTTATTGATCGGAGTATCTCTGTTTGAATTATTCAGAAGGATTAAAATGCCTACAATCGGCATTATAAATTATATAGCCGGATCAACATTTATGATGTATCTGATTCACGAGAACTCATTTGTCTGGAACTGGCTGATGACAATTGATTGGAATTCGATACTTTATGAAAAGGATTATATTGCGCTTTCTCTTTATTTATTGATCATTGTATTCGCGTTAATTTTTTATGGGGTGATAGCTTATTCTGTATATAGATTATTGTGCTGGATCTTAACTAGGAAAACAGCAAAAAAAATATTTATAAAAGAAAACATAATATCAAATGAATAAAAAAATAGCCTTCCGAAGGGAAGGCTATTAATCTAATAGTTATAAAAGATTTTTAGGCTCTTGAAACATACTCACCTGTACGTGTATCAATCTTGATTGAATCGCCCTGATTAACGAAGAGTGGTACCTGAAGAGTAGCACCGGTTTCCACTGTACATGGTTTTGTAGCATTAGTTGCTGTGTTTCCTGCTACACCGGGTTCGCACTCAGTAACTTCAAGAACTACGTTGATAGGTGGTTCGATAGTGAATACTTCACCGTTATGTGAGTGAAGCTTACATACTTCGTTTTCTTTAACGAATTTCATATCATCACCGATGATAGCTTCACTTACAGGTATCATATCATAAGTATCAGGATTCATGAAGTAGTAGAGTTCTCCATCCTTATATGAATAAGTCATATCCTTCTTCTCAATATGAGCTGTTTCAAATTTCTCAGTAGGTCTGAAAGTTCTTTCAACTACACCACCATTCTTGATATTCTTAAGCTTAGCTCTTACAAATGCAGCTCCTTTTCCGGGTTTAACATGCATAAACTCGATTATCTGAAATATGCTGCCTTCAATTTCGACAGTAACTCCATTTCTAAATTCACCTGCAGATATCATTAAAATTGCCTCCTATATTTCATTTTTATCATAATAAACCACTAAACATTGTAATACATTATTGTTTCTTTTTCAACTTTTTGTTTGCTAATATATATAATAATATTGCGGATATTATTGATATGATTGAAATTGCTATCCCTGTAAATAATCCCGGAGGATGATATTTTAATACAATGCTATGATTTCCATTGGTTACATCAGCGCCCATACCACCGATATATTGATTAAGAGCCGTTTCTTTGTTATCAATATATAGCTTCCAGTTAGCAGAGTAGGGGAGCCCAATATATAGTTTTCCGTTTTCATATGCATTTAACTTGGCATTGATACGTTGTCCGTTCGTAGATATATCTGATAATGTACTTTGTGAAAGAGTATTATGTATAGAATTCAGAACGTCCTTATTAAGCTTTGCTATTGAGAAGGAATCCCTTAGTTTACTAATTTTAGGTTTGGTATCTGATGGTATATCAATATTTAAATCTAGTGAAACGCTGTTCTTTACATCTTCTTCGGTGATATCACATAAGTACAATATATAATCATTCATACATGTATAATATGTCCCTGGTGTCAGATCAGTAGTATTTATATGTACTGTTACCGGTATATAATAGGATGATTTCTGACTGCTGAAAGAACTTTTGATCTTATTGATACAGTAATATGTTCTCCATGGTTTTTCGATATCATTTCTATCAGAAATAACCAAAAGCTTATCCATATTGTACATTTCAAATAATGACAAATGTCTGTAGAATATATTAACCTCTTTGATCTTGATTGAATCATACAATTTTTCTGTTCCATACGCCTGGGCAAATGCATTCTGATATTCGAATACGTTTTTATATTCTGCTGTAGGCTCATATACTTTATCCCAGTTTGAAAGATCGGAACTGGTTTCCTCAGAAATCACGAATCCAAGCGGAAGACTATATGGATTCTCATATACATTCATGTTATTTACACTTTTAACAAGAGGATACCATGTTATATGGGCATCCTGATAGGTATCTTCAATATGATATTTTGTATGCATCATCATGTCAGCAAGAGGATTACCGGTACCATAGTATGATGTGTTAAGTGAGTTATGAATATTGTATTTATTATAGAAATCAAGTGTTTCTGACGATGCTCCGGAGTAGAAGAATTCAGGAGACTGAATATCAGTCATACATGCGATATTCTGGTTTGTATTGTTCAGATATACGCTTCCTGTAAATGGTTTGGTAATGTCTTCAAAATGAGAAGTCAGGTTGTTGATATATGAAGCCTGAGTCAGTATCTTATTTTGTGATCCTATGTTGTAGTTGAACAAAAACAGGCTGTTGGATAATACATCTATTATCATGAGGATACACATCAGCTTATAGCAGATATTTTTGATGTCTTTCTGCTTTTCTTCAGCTAATGCATTTGCAATCTGAATAATTGAAATAAGTATAAGTAAAACTAATCCAAGCTTGGAACTAAGTATGTTGATGTCACGATATGCTATATGTATTACAGTATATATAACAGTAATAACCGTGGCTGTAATAAGCAGATGAGTGGATTTATAGTTTTTATAGTTAAGAAGGACATCCGCAGTCATACATACAAGTATAAATACCAATACAGCAGCAAATCGGTTTGGAACAAGTGTTTGGTAGTGCATCCCATGGAAAACATAGTTCAGCAGCTTGTTATTAAATGAGATGACTAACAAAAGCACCAGTAACAGGTTTTTTATTCTCTTTGATAATCGGATACTCTTACTGATCATATAGAGCGGAACAACAATCAGAGTGATCATACTTATATATGTTGCTGATTTATAATCCGAATCAGACATTGTTCTCATATAGTTTAGAGGACGATAATCAGAAAGAAGAGTGACAGCATCAGTAAATGAATCAAATATCGACGGGATGCTGACGGTATCATTTCCCTTATATCCTGAGGTACGTGTCATAAAATAGTATGGAAGAAGTCTGAAGGCAGCAATACCTGCGGAGCCAAGAGAGGCTATTCCGAGTCTCAAAACAGATTTGAAGAAATGTTTGATATTATCAAAATTATATGTCAAAAAGATTATTACTATCCATTCGCATAACAGAAAAGCGTAGTAAGCATCATTTAGCATGATATATGCTAATGCTGCTATATACAGTGCCTTTTTATTTTCATAAATGATTTTCTCCATTCCGAGTATTATCAGTGGAGTAAACAGCAGAAATAAGAAGCATTCATATTGAAACAGAACAATAGCATAAGTTGATAATCCATAGACAGTTCCTAATAGAATTAATTTCTTTTCTTTTTTATTGATTGAATTAAATTTTCTGTGAGTTAAATAGAATATAATTGATAGAGCATTAAGCATATATATAGTGAAGAATTCCAGAGTGAAATCAAACAGATACATACTTTCGGGTAAAAATCTATACTTTATATAATTCCATGGATGGATAGGAATAGAGGTGAGAGAACTGAGTGTAATATCTCTGGACATACCAATATTATTACTTATCCATGAAAATGGCATACCATTTTTGACAAGTCTTACTTTTTCAACATAATATGCAAATGATTGAGATATTGCATCATCACGTATTGTAGGCTTTCTTCCGAAAGGAATAGTTCCGGTAATGATCTGAGCACTGATGAAGGTGATAGTTAGAATAAGGAAAGTTACAATATATACATAATTAGATTTGATAAAGCAGTTTGTTTTTTTGATAAATGATTTCATTTTACTTTTTTGGAGATATTTATTTTTCAGAATAAACAGGATAAATGATAATGCGCTGATAATGAACCCAATTATAAAATAAATAAATGAGTAGTTTATTGAAATTTTATTATCGCCTTTATCGATGCCGAGTAAAATACATCCCTGTAATACTGAACGAAACTTGGATTTTTTAGAATTATTAAATATTTTTAAGTTGGAAGAATTCTGTACAGGAATGATCATGCTTCCCGCATCTAATGCCTGTATATTACCTGATTTATTTGGAGATATCCGTGTGTTTTCATTTGATTTTTTGCACACATTAATAAAACTATTATATCCATCTTGATTAAGCACAGCAAATTCCGTAGTATAGCTGTTAAATCTGTTAACTGGAATACTCTGAATAGTATCATATTCTTTTCTTGAAGAATTATCTCCTATATATTCTGTTTTATATGTTTTTGCATAAGCTTCACCGGGACTGTAAACTGAATAATGGAATGTTTCAGAACGATCATTATAGGATCTGTCCGAACTGACGGTTCCATCAGTGATATCAAAGATATCTTTAGTGTTCATATATCCATTTGTAAAGATATTTGCTGAAATAAAAGGATGTTCTGAATCATATATATAAGAATCTATGTCTTTTTGAGAAAAAACTGAATGAATTGCATCAGGATTCTTATAGATAGACATTCCGATTATCATGCCTTTTTCTTTGATTGTCGTGACATATTCCAATACAGGATCAACCATAGTATAGTTTTCTCTGATTATTACATAATCAAAGCCTTCTATAGCCATGTTAAATGGAGTAGTATCATATGGTGTAGATTCATATGCCAGTATAGTTGCATCAGGATCAACATCATGAATATATTTACAGGCTTCGTATTGTTTGTACTCGGTACTGTCAATAGTAGGTCTGTTAAAAGCATTAGTTCCGATTGCAGAACAATTGGGTATATATGTAGCTGCAATTTCGAAAATGCATATAGCAGATATAAGCAGATTAAAAAGTGTTTTTGTCATGCTTTTATCTATTCTGATCAGTATGATGAGATAATATGCAAAAAGTATTTCTAAAGAATAGAATAATGGTTTGATACTTACCAGGCTTTCTGCTTTTTTCATTGTAAGAATGATAATAACAGAGATTAATATTGCTATTATTGTAAAAAGCACTTTATTAATCGAATTAATTGAGGAAAAACTGCAGTATGCAAGTGTCAGAACCAGAAAGACAATAAAATATCCGTATATATATGTATTGTTTATAAATCCTCTGAAACCGTTAAACAGGTAATTAATATTACTGATTAAAAGACTTAAGAATAATAATATAATGAATATTCCGTATTCCAGTCTGTAAAGAGCTTTGAATCTGTTGTTGATAAAGAAAGAAGCAGCTATGAGGATTCCGAGGATTCCCATGTATAGATTAACACCACAATCAAACCATGAAAGTGATGAAGGAGATACTTTAAACATAAATTGGCTGCATACATTCCATATATTATTTATTTTTTCATATCTTACAAAGGAAAGACTGATGGTATTCTTAAATGTATTTCCGGTAATAACAGGAAACCAGATTACAGAAGTAAGGAAAATGCTGATAATGGCAGAGGAAAAGAATCTGATGGACAGATAAAAACGGGAGTCCTTTTTCTGTGATAATTCAATAAAAAAGTAAACCGTAATAAGCATGAGACTTATTATGGAAATATATACATTTGAAATAATGGAAACAGAAAGAGAAATGATCAGAAGAAGAGTTTTTCTTTCGTAAATCAGCTTATCTATTCCCAAAGCTATTAGTGGAAGCATAGCAATGGATAACAGATAATTGATGTTGTATCCCTCACTAAGAAAATACCCCGAAAGGGCAAATGAAACGGAAAAGGCAATACTTATTGGATTTAAATCAAGTAAAAAGCTTTTTAAGCGGGTGTCCGGATTGTCATTGCCACCAAGAACTATACTTTTTTTCTTTTTATTTTCAGAAACTTTTTTCTTCTTAATATTGTCTTGAGATAATAATGCCAGGTCATTCTTTTTCCCGGTCAGATAAATATTAAAAAACAAGCTGCATAAAGAAATTTTTAAAATATATAGAAGATTAATAACTGTCGGTATGCTTTCCTTTGATACAAGTAATATGATCAGATTTGTCGGATCGGAAAGATAAACCAGATGATCAGAGTAGTATTCATGAATGGTTCCAAGAGTATTACTGAAATTATCGGTAAGGTTATTTTTGAAATGATCATACATTTCATAGTATTTAAACAGTTCTTCAGGGGTTTTGCTTGATGTGATAACGTTTTTATTTCCAAATGGTTCAAATCCACCAATATAAAAGCTTATAACTATTACAATAATTGGGATTATGGCTGATAATAGTAATCTGATCACATTGGGAACAGAAGTTTTATTAGTTTTTTTTATGTCAGACATCATGATGCCTCCGTTTCACTAATTCTCCTTTGAATTATATCATCTATTTGATATAATAGCCATATGTTTAGCATCTTATAATCACTTTTTGGATGGCACTTTATGAAAGATAATGCAGTATCAAAACATATATATAGGTTTTTTAGACTTAACTCCACAAGTATCATCAGTATGATAATTGTTGGTTTTTTTATGCTCATTTTTATGGTCATGTTTGGAGTTACTCCTTTTGGTAATAAGTCATTTGTGTCCGGTGATGCTTACCATCAGGTTTTTCCCTTATTAACCGTAATGCATGATAAAATGCAGAATGGCGGAAGCATGCTGTATTATTGGAATAGTGGTCTGGGTGGGGATTATCTTCCGTCTTATTTCTATTACCTTGCTTCTCCGTTTAATCTGCTTGTTGTTTTATGTAGAAAAAGTGATATCAACGCATTTATATCGATAATGATAGCTTTAAAAATCTCCCTTTCGGCTTGCTTTTTTGGTTATTATGTATCGAGAAGAAATGGGGTGATCGAGAATAAGCCGATGTATGTGGCATTTTCTGTTGCTTACGCCTTAAGCAGCTATATGTGTAATTACTATATTTTTATTTTCTGGCTAGACAGTCTTATGGTTTTTCCGCTTATAATGCTTGGATTTGACAGGCTGGTTAATGAAAAGAAGCCTGCTTTATATGTAATTTCTCTTGCATACAGCCTTTATTGTAATTATTACATATCGTATATCATATGTCTTTTTCTGGTACTATGGTTTCTGGTTGATGAATATAAAGATATTAAAGATTTTATATCCAGAGGTCTCAGATTTTCGTTTTTTTCAATCCTATCGGCCGGTTTATCTGCGATTGCCATTATCCCTTCATATATAGGATTAACCAAAACCGCATCTGTAAATGAGGAAATGATATCACATAAGTGGTTTGGTAACATATTTGCTATTATAAGACATATGTTTATTTTTACAAATTCTCATAAAGCGACTTTTGTAGATAACGTTGCACATATTTATTGTGGTACATTTGCGTTGCTGTTTATCTTTGTATATTGTTTTATTAAAGACATAAGTCTCTCAAAAAAAATAAAGACTATAGTATTAATGTTAGTGCTTCTGATCAGCATGAATGAAAGCATTCTTAATTTCGTATGGCATGGTTTTCATAAACAGCATAGTGTGCCGAACAGATTTGCGTTTTTATTTGTATTTCTTCTTTTATATGTTGCTTCAGATTGTATTGATCATGTTAAGAATAATGGTAAGACTATCATCATTGGTATGATTCCTGCCATGCTTTTACCTGTCATTTCTTATATTTTTATTGATTTTGACAGTTCGATTTCTTCTTATGAGCTGATTCTATTAACTGAGATTCTTATATTGATATATTCAGTATTGACTTGTGTCATCTCGATGAAAGATGGCAGGATAAAAAAATTAAGCAATGTAGTTTTATCTTCAATAATGATTATTGAGTTATGTTTTAATGCGTTCCTGATTTTAAATGTCGAATTGATAAATATATATAATTTGAATACATTTGTGGATCATATTGATGAAGTATATGATATTAAAGATTCTGATGAGTTTTATAGATCCGATATCAACGAGGGTATAATATATAATGAGAATGCTTATCATGGAATGAATGGTGTGGGCGTGTTTAACAGTACAGTTAATGGAAATGTTACATTATTTATGAAGGCTATGGGAGCACATATAGGAATTAATTGTGTACTCAATTATCAGGTGAATGATATTCTTAATGATATTCTGAATGTGAAGTATATATATGCTTATTCTGTAGATTCCTTATATGAAGATAACACCAATTATGAAAAGATATATTATGATGATGTGTTCAGTCTGTATCAGAATAAATATCCGCTTTCACTCGGATATGGTGTTGATAGCCGATTAAAGAATTTTGCATATCAGGACTTTTATGATATGTCAAAAAATATTAATATGCTTTCTTCGGAAATGGCAGGTGGTATAGAATTGATATCGAGTGTCATTCCTGAGTATAAATTTGGATATACGGGATGTGAACTCGGTATTGGTGATACAGATTATTTCTCAATTGAGTATTCAGAAACCGGTGAGCCTAAAAATATAACAATATCATTTAACCCTCCAGAAGAAGGACTGTATTACATGGACGTGAGAGAAGATAATGAAGATTTTATATCATTAAAAGTAAATGATGAACTGATCAGGGAAAGTATCCGAATGACGAATGGTTTTAACAGGATAGGATATATCAGTCCTGATGATAAAGTCGATATAATTATATCTGATAATACCGGAATTGCTTACCAGAATAATGCTGATACTTCAGAGGTTAAAGTGTTTGTTTATAAAATTGATGAAGAAGCACTTAAGCACTTTTATGATGTCTTATCAAAGCATCAGATGACTGTTTCTGACTTTAGAGATACAAGTTTTAAAGCAACCGTATCTCTTGATAAGAACCAGCTTCTGTTTACTTCTATTCCATATGATAAAGGCTGGCATGTATATGAGAACGGAAAAGAATTGGAGACGGTAAAGCTTGCAGAGACGTTCCTGGGATTGGATATAGGTGAGGGAGAACATGAACTGACTTTCAGATTCATTCCCGAAGGTTTATATATGGGAATCATAATATCCATTATCAGCCTTATGATATTTATAATCGTTTTGTTAGTGTCTAAAAAGAAAGATAAAGTTGATTAAAGCATATTGTTGTGGAGAAATATGTTAATGTCAGAAAATAAAAATACAAGATTTATAACTATAATTGGCTCCATGGCTGTCGTGGGGCTTTTTGCAATTATCTTTATGATGATAAAAGGTGTTGCTCCTTTTGGAATCTATTCTTTTGCAAATACAGATTGTTTTCATCAGATGATGCCTCTTCTTGCTGTGCTTCAGAATAAAATGAAAACCGGTGAGAGTCTGTTTTATTATTGGAATTGCGGTGGAGGAGGAGAGTTTCTTTCTTCGTATTTTTATTATCTTGCATCGCCGATTAATCTTTTTGTTGTTTTTTTCGGAAGAGACAGTTTAAATTCTTTTATCTCTATATCGATTGCAATTAGGATCACAATAAGTGCAGGAGCATTTGGATTTTTTATTTATGAATATTCTCAATACACTAAAAAAGAAAAGCTATCTGACAGGTATAATGTTATTTTTTCAGTGGCATTAGCTTGCGGATATGCATTAAGTAATTATATGGCTGCATATATGTATGAAATCATGTGGCTTGATTCCCTTATGGTATTTCCCCTTATTTTGCTTGGGTATTACAGATTGACCAGATGTAATAAACCTTGTTTATATATTGTCTTTCTGGCTTACAGTCTGTACTGCAATTATTATATATCCTATATGATATGTGTATTTCTGGTTCTCTGGTTTTTAATTGATAACCATGTTTCAGTTAAAGCATTTCTAAAAACGGGAATCAGATTTGTATCAGCTTCTATATCTGCTGCCGGAATTGCTGCACTTCCTCTTATTGTTTCTTTTTTCGCTCTTAAAAAGACTGTTTCTAACAGTGAAGATCTTATTAAACATGAATGGTTTGGAGATTTCTTTAAGATATTCAGACAGCAGTTTATTTTTTCGGATACGGTGATCACTTCATATGATGATTATGACGCAAATATATATTGCGGATTTTTCGCAGTTATATTGTTTGTTTTCTACCTGGCTGTTAAAAAGATTAGTCTGGGAGAAAAGCTTAGAAGAACGGTACTGGTTATCCTGCTGTTTATCAGTATGAACGAGAGTATAGCGAATTTTGTATGGCATGGTATGCATAAGCAGCATGGTGTACCGAACAGGTTTGCATTTCTTTTGATAGCGGTTCTTCTGATCTCTGCAAAGGATGCATTTGATAATATCGGAGATAATAAAATTATATATGGTATTGGACTGGCTGTATCATGGATACTTCCGATATTGTCTTATTTCTTTGTGGATTTTAACAGTACGTTTTCTTCACATTTTGTTTTGCTGATCTCTTATATATTGGTTTTTATCTATACTGTAATTCTTATTCTGGTCTATCATGGAAACAAAAAGAATGAAGATATTGGGAAAATAGTTTTTTCTGTTGTTTGTATTATTGAGATCATTTGTAATGCATCTGTTGCATTTGGTTCCAATCTTCTTAAAACTGATAATGTAAAACAATTCCTGGATGGAGTTGACGCAGTATATTCATTTTATGATGAGCAGGATTGTACGGTATTTTATAGATCAGACAGATCAGATGGAATGACTGATAATGAAAATGCATTCTATGGAATGAAAGGTCTTGCTGTATTTAACAGTACAGTTAACAGAGAGATTCCTGACTTTTTACTTTCTATGGGACATCATACCTGGAAGAATCGAATTAAATACTCTCAGACGACAGAGTTTATTAATGATCTGATGGGAGTTAAATATATATACACAATTAGTGGTAATACTTCCTATGAAGATAATTCAAACTATATAAAGCTATACGATGAAGGGATACTGGCATATTGTAATCAAAATGCGTTACCTCTTGGATTCTGTGTAGATCCGGATATTACTGATTATAAGCAACTTTCAGAGAACAGGGTATCTGATAACATTAATGATCTTGCAATGAAAATGAATGACTGCGGAGAGATAATTACAGAAGTGATTCCTGAATATTCTCTTAATTATTCGGGATGCTTAGTAAAAAAACCTTCCGGAGATGAAATCGAGTTTGAATATACTGCTAATTACAGAGAGAATAAGCAGATTGATCTTGATTTTACTGTTGAGGAAGACGGAGAATACTATATTGATATAAGAGAAGAAAATGAAGATTATATTACACTTGAGGTAAATGGCAATATCATAAATGAAGGAATATGGCTTACCAATGGATTAAACAGACTGGGTAATCTATCTTCCGGAGATAGTGTAAAGCTTAATATTTCAGATAATACGGGGACAGCATATCAAAAGAATAATAGTAGTTCGGATGTAAAAGTATATGTTTACAAAACTAATCCTGAGAACCTTCAGACATTTGTAGATAACAATAAGAAAGATGTGTTGGATATTCTTAAGTTCTCAGATGCGAGAATAGAAGGAAGAGTTGTAGTAAATGATATTAATAAGATTCTATTTACTTCAATTCCATATGATAAAAACTGGACCATCTATGTTGACAATAAAAAAGTACCGGCAATAAAGATTGCCGATACTTTTATAGGTGTTTCTCTGGATCAAGGTGATCATAATATAGAATTCAGATATATTCCCATAGAGTTTTATATTGGTTTAGTTATTTCACTTATATCATTATTTCTGCTCTTTTTCTTTATTTTCAGAAACAGATTTTTTTCGACGCTGAAAAATAAACAACAGAACGAGGATCATAATAGTTGATATTGAAATGGTTATGCCTTCGTACATACCATCAGGTTTGAATTTTAATTTGATCTGATGGTTCCCTTCTCTGATATTTATTCCAATTCCGCCCAGATAAGGTGTAGCTTCGGTTTTCTTATCATCAACGGTTATTTCCCAACTGTCACTGTATGGAAGAGAAACATATAATATCCCGTTAGTTTTTGAGTTTATTGAAGCAGTTACAGACCTTCCGTCAGAATCAGCATTTTCTAATGTGTATTGACTTAAGACATTATGTAATGCTTTAAGGTTATCAATATTTAATCTTGCTATCTTAAACGATGACTCCGATAGCTTATTTAATTCGGGGATTTCATTTACGTCCAGGGATATCGTCAAAGTTGCATCTTCTTTAAATTCCTGAAGATACATTATATAATTATACTTTCCGCATAAGCTGGCATAATAGTATCCCGGTTTCATATCAGCAGTATCAAGATGAGTAATTATCTGAATGGTATAATCCGGATCCTGCTTAGCCTCGTTTTCAATTATCTCATTAATCTTATAAAATGATTTATCATCTTCAATTTCGTCTTTATATGTTACGTCTTCTAATTCAACAATATCATATAACGGACCGATATCAAACGAATCCGTAAAATCATTTTGATATTCGAAAAGATTATTATATGTCTTATCCATTCTATCCCAGCTATTAAGTTTTGATATATTTGTTTCATCAATTACAAAACCTAAAGGAAGAGAATATGGGTTTTCAAGTAATTCCAAATTGTTAATTGAGCCAACTTTCGGATACCAGTTGGTACTGGCATTAATGTATTTATCTGTTATCTGATATTTTGTATGCATCATCATATCAGCAAGCGGATTGCCTGCCCCATAAACGCATGAATTGGTATCATGTAACAGATTATATCTTTCATACATGTAAAGAGCATTGATATCTGATCCGGAGTAGAAGAAGGAGGGGGATTCTATTTCTGATAAACAGGAGATATTAAAATCATTAATCTGGTTATCAAGATATGCTGTCCCTGTAAATGATCCGGTTATTTCAGGATAGTATAAAGCCAGCTGATCTACATTTTTGGCATCATCTATGACATCTGCTTCATATCCCATATTACAGGTTAAAAGATATACGGAATTTGATAATATATCAATAAACATTATTGATATTATTATCTTATATATGTAGTGATTTTGTTTTTTTGTGATTCGGCTACTTACAATGGAAACAATACAAGCCAGCAGGCTGATAACTATATAAACTAGTCCCAGATAGGTGCTTATATAATTTATGTCTTTGTAGGCAATATGAATTATCGTATAAAAGGCGACCACTAACGAAATCACAAGTGTCACTGATTTTTTATCGTACTCCTTTAGGACGAGAAGAGTGTCGGAAATCATGACAATCAGGATAAAAATGAAAAAGTATGCAAACCTGTTCGGAACAAGTGTCTGATGATGGAAGCCGTGTAAAATGAAATTTAATAAGCTGTTATTAAATGCAAAGAATAATAAAGCAAGAAGGATGAAACGTTTAATTCTTATAGTCATATGCACATGATCATTAAGAATATATAAAGGAATGAAAATAAGTGCAAGTATGCCTATATAGATAGCGGCCCTTGAGTTATCAGGATTAGTGGCTTTACCCCATCTTAATGGTAAGTAGCGATTGAATATATAAATATACTTGCTGAAGAATGAAAAGATCGAAGGAACCGCTGTATCTGTAGATGAATAACCTGTTTTAGTTGCAAAAGAGTA
The DNA here is from genome assembly GCA_017619835.1 of Eubacterium sp. GTDB lineage: Bacteria > Bacillota > Clostridia > Lachnospirales > Lachnospiraceae > Eubacterium_Q. The sequence goes on along the minus strand of JAFZRN010000033.1, from coordinate 59,689 downwards.
GTATGCAAAAAGACGAAATGCAGCAATACCGGCAGAAATGACTGATGATAAAGCAAACTGCGCCCCGGATTTTACAAAATGACTGAAGTTATCAAATTTGTAAGTAATAAAATATAATACAAGTAATTCACATAACTGGAAGGCATAATAAGGTTCATACATCATCATGAATGAAAGAAAAACGATATATGTAATGGGTTTCTTTTCGTATATTATCCGCTCCATGCCTAATATGATCAGTGGAGTATATAATAGCAGCCTGAAGCCCTCATATATATACATGAATATTGCATATGATGAAAGACCGTATAAGCATCCGATCAATACTAATCTGAGATCGGATTTTTTATATGAATTATAATGCTTATGTGTCAGATAATATATAATTGATAATGGATTTAGCAGATATGCCACATAGTGAACAAATGTAAAATACATCATGTAAATCTTTTCGGGAATCAGTCTTACAAGAATTAAGTCCCAGAAATGCATAACATTTCTCGTAAATGTAGCATAATACATATCTCTGTTTATTCCTATGTCCTGATTTATCCAGGTAAAGGCTTTTCCGTTTTTTATAAGATTGATATTTTGGATTACATCTGTGTATATCTGTAATATTCCATCATCTATTATGGTAGATTTTTTTCCAAATGGATAACTACAGGAAATCATCTGACATAATATAAAAATCAAAGTGAATATAAGAATAGTATAAACATATACGATATTATCTTTGATGAACGTGCTGATTGATTTATAAGAATATGACTTGGTGGTATGGCGTTTTGTATATCTGATAATACAGATATATGTTATCAGGGAGATTACTGACAGAATAATACCAATGAAAAAGAAATCTAATGTATAGTGTAATGCGATAGTATTATCTCCTTTTTCCAGAGCTATCAGAGCAGTATTATTTATAAAACTATATGTATCTGCTTTCTTTCCGTTAATTGAAACAGAAAGGTTTTTTGACAGAACGACCGGAAGATATATATATCCATTATCGTAATCCTGATAAATGGTATTATCACTATGAGTCATCAAAGTTTCTGCAGAAATTGGAGACTGCTTTATGCTGTCAATTAAATTGATATATGATTCCACATTTAAAGAGGCAGTTTCACTGTCTTCTGATATAAATATATTTTCTGCATTAAGATACTGTTCTGCCAGTATATTGGCTGAATCAAAAGGAAGATCGGTATTATATTTATAAGATAATATTTTAGAATCAAAGATAATGCTTTTTATCTTATATACATTCTCATAGGCGTTTATGTCATTTTTATACGTGTAGAAATTTTCTATATTATCTCCGGTATCGTCAGTAATTAAATAGTCAAATCCCATAATACTTGTTATCATAGGATTTGTATCATAAGAATCTGTATCCATATCATATATTGTTGCGCCTTTATCGTTATCATGAATGACAGAAACCGTTTTATACAGTTTATAGGGCCGGCTTTCATGGGTGGCATTGATATCTGAACTGTTTCCAAGCTGATATAAGTCGGAAGAGTATGAAAAAATAATTTCTCCCATGCAGCAAACAGATAAAATAAAATAGAATAATGATCTATTAATACTTTTATCTATATAAACAAGAGAAATGATATAGTAAAGCAAAAGGATCTCAAGAGAATAAAGGATAGTTTTTGAGGAATAAAGATTGTTTGAAAACCATATTGTTAGCATAAAAGCAACTGATAATAATATGGTTACAGCTGTAAAAGGTATTTTGCTGACATGAGAAAAACAGAGAAAGCTTTCATAAGCAAGAGACAGAATGATGAATACAGAAAAGAATCCAAAAACATACATAATGCTTGAATATGAATGAAAGCCATTAAAAAGATAGTTTGTAGTGCTGATAAAGGAAGCACTTAAAATGAATAGAACAAAAACCAGATAGATTAGTCTTTTTTTGATACTGAATCTCGGATTGATAAAAAAACTTATAAATAGAAGCAGACCTATTAAACCAAAATAAATGTTTATCCCGTTATCAAAGGGAGAAAGAACTGAAGGACCGGGGTTAAACGCTAATCGGCGAATGATCTCCCAGGGACTGATCATAGATTCAAACGGTACAAAATTCAGACTGATTTTTTCATGGAATTCGTTTCCTGTTACAATTGATAAGATGACCGGAAGACTAAACAATACTGAACATACTGTGGATACAAAAAAACATATGGTTTTTTTGACAAAACCACTCTTTATGATTGATATATTCACAACATAATATAATGATGAAAGCAGCAGAGTGATCATCGAAATATAAAAGCTGAAATAAATAGAAACAGTAAGAGAAATAAGATATAGCTTAGAGGATTTATTATATATAATGTTATCAATTCCCATACAGATAATGGGGACCAGAGCTATTGCCAGCAGGTGGCTGGTATTTGTTCCTTCACTGATAAAGTATTGGGATAAACTAAAGGCAATGGAAAATGCCAGTTCGGGAGCATGTAAATGATTTACAAATCTCCCGAATCTTGTCTTATGAAAATCCGAACCTCCGATAATTATCTGTTTTTTAGTTCCTTTAGCTGGAGAATCATCAGGGACAACCGGGTTATCAGCATCTTTGTTTTTTTCTTTGATGATTCTTCTTTTATTATTTAGAAATATAAAAAAAGATAAACTACATAGGGAAACTTTGATCAGGTATAGAATATCAATAACTGCAGGAATGCTTTCCTTTGAAAACAGAAGAATGATAAGATTTGTCGGATCAGACAGATTAAAGAAATAATCGGAAATATAATCATGTGTTATTCCTATTGTACTGGAATATGTGGTTAATCCGGATGCTTTGAAATGATCGTACATTTCGTAGTATTTATATAGCATTTCAGGTGATCTGCCAATATTAAGAATATCTTTATCTCCGAAAGGAGCAAAGCCGCCACGAATAAATCCTAACGCTATTACAATAGCGGGAATCATAAAAGACAGGATATACGCTGAATACCTGATCAATATTTTTTTGTATGATTTATTAGTGTTTGACATGTGGCGTTTTCTCCATAAATACTAATTTGGATCTTTAATGAGCATATATATGCCAAGATCACTTTGTCCTTCTTTATATCCCAGAGAAGTAAAATACGTTAATTCTTCGGAAGTGTTAGTGGCATATATTACATCGGGAAGTTTATCCGGGAGAGTTCTGTAATATAAGATTAATTTAGTTAATGTTATCTGGTCAGGAGTTGTTGTCCATGGTGAATAAGAACCTATATTTTTATCTGTATCAAGATAAAGTGCCAGGTGATCAGAAAAGATAAGTACTGTATCATATTCATTTGATTCGCGGAGAACTTCTGTATCATAGTATAATGCATTATAATCATTATATTTTTGTTGAGTTACCAGAAGCCCTTTTTCTGCTCCGACTTCTATTTTTTCTGTCTGTTCTTTTATTGAGCGCTCCCAGAATATACCTGTATATCTCAGATACGCTTCAGAAAATGTCTGGAGTAAGATAAATACAATTGCGAAATATAAAACTATTTTTTCTGCTTTTGTTTTTGAAGATGAAGATACCATATCTTTTATATAGAGCGTTATTATCATAAATCCTGCTATAGCTGAAACAGTTGAAGCCGAAGAGATAGCATAAAAAAGCTGATCAGAACTTAAGTTTATACAAATCGAATAAATTATTCCCGGAATCTGAACGTAATAGAATAAGCTGTGTATGGTCCTATTATCTGATTTTATCAAACAGAAGATTGAAAGAATTCCGGGGGCAAACATCATAAAGTTCAGATATGGTCTTGTGATCAGGAAGCAGATCTGATAAATGATCAGAGCTATGCATACCAGAGTAAAGAGAATTCTTTTATTCAGATTCGTAAATTTGCATAGTAAACAGATTATCAAAACGAATGATAGAACATATGGGGAGACGGCATTAGAAAAGAAAATCGAATGAATAAAGAGATACATTTTATATATAAAAGACATATTCATGTGAGTAGGATCAATAAACATGTTTGGAATAGTATTTTTTAGGAGTTCTATCCTGTCGGTTATTGGAGTAATAACAATAAAACAGAATATAATAAAGACAATTACTGCTCCTAAAGAGGTATATTTCCAATTATTTACAAAATCCGGATTTGATTTACGTATTGCGTGATAGGCGGATTTTATTGAATATAAGATATAAATACTTAAGAGAAGGGGACTGCATAAAACTGAACATGCAAAGAAAACACCGGATAGACAAAGCATTAACGGTTTTTCAGAGTATTTAGATACAAAAGTAACTAATGAAAGTGTCAGAAACATTATCCCCATAGAATTGTAGCATAATGCCATTATACCGAATGGGGTATATATCAGGTATACAATCGAAGAGATAACAGCACCTGTACGGGATATGGTCTTTAACATAAAATAGATATATAATGCGGAAAGCCCCCAGATAAATGTGAACAGATAACGGAAATGAAGGATAATACCCGTAGTTGAACCAAACAGCACCATATGTAGTTTCATGGCGGGTAATAAAAGAATAGAAGATAACTGGGACAGGTCCCATTCATTTATAAGATAATTATCTCCTTTTAATATTCTTAGAGGCCTGCAAAGATAATATGCTTCATCTGAAAATCCAAAACCATATCTGCACTTCCAAAATAAGAATAGCCAGATAAGAGCAAATATAGTAAAATAAATGATGTTTGAGTGCTTCTTTATTATTGAATACATGGGGATAACTCCGTAATAACTTGATATAAAGCATGATACATTTGATGGTTGGTTTTGTCAAATGAACAAGATGTGTTAAAAGAATATAAGTGATGGTGAAAATTATGATGAATATTAATGTTGATAAAACATATAAAGATAAATTTTTGATAGTGTTACTTTCGGTTTTTTCTGCTATTGGATTTGGAATGATGTTTTCTTTTTCAACTGCTAATGTCATTCTGATCATGCTTAGTATATTATTTTATTTCATTTTTCAGAAAGCTTTTTCCCTCAAGATAGATAAAAGGGTAGTGAAGGCTTCGGTAATATGTGCTGTATTCTTTGCCTTTTCACTTATGCCATCAAATATGGAGACATTTGATTCATCCAAAACATTTGGATTTTCAAAACTGGTAATATGTTTTACTGCTTTTGTTTTTATTATTCTGGCACTGTTGATGATCATATATGATAAAGCAGTATCATTGGATGTTTTTGGGGAAAAGACTGCTACAGATAAGAAAAAAACGCTGAAGGTGTTTATATTGATTACTCTATGCTTTATGATAGCATGGATTCCCTACTTTTTATATGTTTTTCCATCGGATCTGTCTCCGGATTCGTTTAATCAGTTTATGCAGGCATTTGGAGATTATCCGCTTTCCGATCATCATCCCGTTGTTCATACATTGCTTATACAGAAAATTGTAACATTTGGTCTGATATTATCAAACAATGATGTTATTTTTGCGCTGGCTCTTTATAGCTTTTGTCAGGCGCTTTTCCTTGCGATGTCATTTTCATACTTAGTTACGACTTTATATGTATATAATATTAAAAAGCCTTTGATCATTCTTTCTGTATTGTTCTTTGCTATACCATCTTATCATGGATTCTACAGCGTTGAAATGTGGAAGGATATATGGTTTGCAGGATTTATTACGTTTTTCTCGGTTACATTATGGCGGATGATACTGAAACTAAAGAAAGATAGCTTCAGGATCAAGAGTTTTGAAACGATTATGTTTGTTTTATCTTCAATAGGAGTCTGCCTTTTCAGAAGTAATGGAATATATGCGTATGCATTTTTCTTAATGTTCTTTATCATATATGTAATAAAACATAAAAAGCAGAAGCTAATAGTAGTCGGATTAGTAGCAGTAGTGGTAACGGTTATAGTTAAGGGACCTGTCTATAATATGATGGGAGTTGTAAAACCTGACATACTTGAATCAATAGCTATACCGATGCAGCAGGTATCTGCAGTAGTAGTAGAAAATAAAAAGCTGACTGCTGAAGAAGAACAGCTTATAGAAAGTATTATTGATCTGTCGGTTGTTCGTGAAAAATATAATGAGAATTTGTGTGACCCTGTAAAGTTCGTTATTCGTGAGAATGGAGGAAATGATTATATTTCCGAGCATAAAGGAGAGTTCTTCAGACTCTGGTCAGGGCTTGGATTAAGATATCCGGTTACTTATATTCGTGCATATATCAATCAGACATACGGATTTTATGATCCGGATGTACAATATGTGGTTTATTATCCGATTTCGGGTAAATTTGAAAATCCTTTTAAGGTGAAGATCATGCCTGAAAGCTATTATACTTTTATGGATTCGTACAGCCAGATATATAAGAGTATTCCGATCCTCGGGTTTTTATGGAGTATCGGGACAATGGTTTGGCTGACAGCATTCTGTATGGGACTGGTATATATAAAAAGAAATAAGGCGATGCTGCTGGTTTTCCTTCCTAATGTCGGAGTATGGTTGACACTTCTTATAGCTACACCGTCTTATGCTGAGTTTAGGTATATTTATAGTTTATTTACTACGATTCCTTTATATCTTGCATGTGCGTTATGTAATAAAGATAGTAAATAGCTATTACTCTATATAATCTGAAATGGTTTCTGCCCATATGTCATATGCTTTTTCAGTTAGATGAATTCCATCTGATGAGTATGCCGGGTTTATAACGCCATCTTTCAAAAGCTTTGAGTTTAAATCTATGTATTTTAATCCTTTTGAATCTGCTAACTGCTTTATTTTTTCATTGAAGGATTTTATCGTTGAATTGCTGCAGGACTTTTCTTTTTCTCTTCCTTTTGAAACAGGCAGTATACTGATCAGATATATTTCAGCATCTGTTCTCTCACAGATGCTGTCCACCATTTCTTCATACTGCTTATACATGATATTAGTATTATAATTTGTTAATCCGTTTATACCAATCAATACAAACACTTTTTCGGGCTTAACGGTTTCTACCATATAGGATCGTTCTGTTAATCCCAGAATAGTATCTCCCGGTATTCCCAGATTACAGATGACTTTATCATCAAAGTATTTGGAAAAATCACATCCGGAAGTGATACTATCACCGATCATAACTATATCTGAATCTATGTTCATATAATCCATGCATCTATTCCATCCTAATGCTGTATCATTTGCCTGTATTACTTCACTTTTCAGACCGAATCTTGATAGTATCTTTCCTGTATGTCCTCCAAAGATCAATAGGGCAATAAAAGAAATGGCAAATAAAAATGTGGTATATATAAATATCCTGACCCATTTGATTGAAACCTGTTTTTCATTTTTTATGGTATCATTTTTCATGGTAATATTCCTTCATAATTGTTGATATAATTGTATTATCTTAGAATTATAGCATTACGGTATTGTTCTTTCCAATTGTTTATAATATTTTAATAAATCAACTCCTAGTTATTGATTTTTTTCTTATATGTTCCTATACTATCAATTGGTGAGGAAAAATATGAAGAAATGAGAGAGGTTACTATGTTTAAGAAAAGTGTTTTATTAATTTGTTTCATTATCCTATTATGTTGTGCTTCTTCTTGTGGGAAGGCAGCGGAGATAGAAGTGAATGCAGATTATTCCAGTGTGAAAGAGGCTGCATTGGCTTACAAGGATGGAGCGAAACTTGATGGGAAGACTGTAAGGATCGATGCGTCACAGGATAGTGCCGGAGGTATTATATATTTTCTTCCGGATATGGATGTTAATGCGAATATATATGTAACTATCATTGCTGATGAAAGTAATAAGGATGAGGTTCTCGGGATCAAGCAGGGTGATATAGTCGTGGTTACGGTTGATAGTGTAGATAACCATCTTGAAAACTCTTTTTATCTATTCGCAAAAAAGTATGAGATTGTTGAGCATAAATAGTGCGTTTTATTCGATTTCTATGATAAAGGTGAAGTGATGAATGACTACTACACGAACCTGGATTCCCCTGAGTCCGGTTCAAAAGAAGAAAAACTATATACCAGCACTGATGGCGTTTCGGTGAATGAATATTTTACAGTATCGATACTGAGGATGAAGGTTATCGTGTATATTATCGCGACATGTGTACCGATCGCGATGTATCTGTGGCTTCGTAAATATCTGTTTATGTTTGAAGATGATGGCTATGCGGAGTTTGTTTTTGGGATAAGGCTTTTGCTGATCTTTTTCTTTGTCATGGTCATTGTACTCTTCTGGGAGAATGCCGGTAAGAAGATAGAGGTCATGGGAAACAGCATCAGTTTTACCCAGTGGTTTCTTATCCATGAGGATATCACCATCAATGATGTGAGAGAATGTGAGGTTATTACGGGTCTTACATCATATTCCAGATATCGTTCTATAACCTATAATAAGATAGTGATCCGTTATGGAGATAATAAGAAGATTTCGGTTGTGGATATAACCTATAACAACTGGAATGCTTTGGCCAGATATCTGGAATATAAAGGTAAGGCTTCGTTTATTGATGGAAGGAGCTTTTTGGCTAAGTTCTTTGATAAAGACATATAATATAATGACAGACTGATTTTTTTCTGAAAGAGGAAATGAGTATGCAGGCTATAATTCTTGCTGCCGGAATGGGAAAGCGGCTTAAGGATCTTACAAAAGATAATACTAAATGTATGGTAAAGGTTAACGGTGTCACGCTGATCGATCGTTTGCTTCATCAGCTTGATAACAGAGGTCTTTCCCGAGTTGTTATAGTTATTGGTTATGAGGGGCAGAAGCTAAGAGATTATATCGCAACCCTCGATATCAAGACTGAGATCATCTATGTTGAAAATGAGATCTATGATAAGACCAATAACATCTATTCACTTGCGCTGGCCCAGGACTGGCTCTGTAAGGAGGATACGCTTCTTTTTGAGTCGGATATCATATTCGAGGATGCAGTTCTTGATGCGCTGATCGAAGATCCCCGCGATACGCTTGCTCTTGTGGATAAGTATGAGCCGTGGATGGACGGAACATGCGTAAAGCTTGCCGATGATGATAAGATCATATCCTTCGTTCCCGGCAAATCCTTTGATTTCAATGATACAAGCGGCTACTATAAGACCGTGAATATATATAAGTTCAGTCAGTATTTTTCCGAGACCCATTATGTGCCTTTCCTGGATGCTTACCAGAAGGCTCTCGGGGAAAATGAGTACTACGAGCAGGTGCTTCGTGTTATAGCGATGCTGGATGATCCTGCTATCAAGGCTAAGCGTCTTGATGGCCAGAAATGGTACGAGATCGATGATATCCAGGATCTGGATATTGCCGAATCCCTGTTTGCATCCGATGATGAGAGGATAGACCTTATCAACAGACGTTACGGCGGCTTCTGGCGTTATCCGAAGCTTCTTGATTTCTGCTATCTTGTGAATCCGTATTATCCTCCTCAGAAGATGAAGGATGAGATCAAGGCAAACTTTGAAACGCTTCTTACCGAATATCCTTCGGGTATGAGAGTAAACAGCCTGCTTGCAGCGAAGAATTTCGGTGTGCCGCAGGAAAGCATTTTAGTTGGAAATGGCGCCGCCGAGCTTATCAAATCTCTGATGGAGAGGATCAAGGGGCGGACAGGATTTGTAAGGCCGACATTTGAGGAATATCCCAACAGATATGCCGATGGGAATTCGGTGAGCTTTTATCCTGATAATAAGGATTATTCATATACGGCTGATGACTTGATTGGATTCTTCGGGGATAAGGATATTGATAATCTCGTTATCGTTAATCCCGATAATCCGAGCGGAAATTATATAAAAAAGGCTGATCTTCTAAGGCTTATTGAGTGGACAAAGGAAAAGGGAATCAAGTTTGTCCTCGATGAATCATTTGCAGACTTTGCAGATGAAGAGGAGAATACACTTATCGATAAAGCGCTTCTCTATGATAACCCGCATCTTTTCGTGATGAAAAGCATTTCCAAATCCTATGGTGTTCCGGGCTTAAGGCTTGGTGTACTTGCTTCGGGAGATACTGAAACGATCGCATGGATGAAGAAGGATGTTTCAATCTGGAATATCAATTCCTTTGCCGAATTCTATATGCAGATCGAGGGCAAGTATAAGAATCAGTACGAGGCTGCGCTGGTTAAGTATAGAGAAGAGAGAAGACGCTTTGAGGCGGGACTTAACTCGATTGAAGGCATCAGGGTTATTCCTTCACAGGCGAACTTTGTAATGGTGGAGCTTACCAAGGATGTTACACCGAGGGAGCTTCTTAAGAAGCTTCTCGTTAAGCATAATATACTCATTAAGGAACTCACCTCCAAAACCAATGGGGGCAGATATCTTCGTTTAGCTATCAGAAATACAGAAGATAATAACAGACTAATTGATGCTATGAAGGAAGAATTATAATCTTATGATACTCTACATCGACCCCGGTACGGGGAGTATGCTATTTACAATCTTAATAGGACTTTTCGGTACTGCGACGTATTTCCTTAGAAATCTTTTTATGAAGCTTAAGTTTTCGTCGCGTGGCAAGGTTGAAGTTGAAGATAAGATACCTCTTGTGATATTTTCGGATCACAAGAGGTATTGGAATGTTTTCGAACCTATCTGTGATGAGCTCGAAAAGCGTAAGATCAGTTGCGTTTATATGACGGAGTCCGAGGATGATCCGGCACTTGATAAGAAATATGAGTTTATTGAGGCTCGTTTCATCGGTTCGGGTAACAAGGCTTATGCCAAGCTGAATGTACTTCGTGCAAAGGTGCTGCTTTCAACGACTCCGAGTCTGGATGTTTTCCAGTGGAAGCGTTCGAAGGATGTGGATTTCTATGTCCATATACCTCATGCATCGAGTGATATATCCATCTATAAGATGTTCGGTATTGATTACTACGATGCGATACTTCTTTCGGGAGAGTATCAGGGAAATCAGATACGTGAGCTGGAGAAGAAGAGGAATCTTCCGGAGAAGGAGATTGAGTATGTCGGGATTCCATATTTTGATGAGATGAAGAAGAGGCTGGATGAGTGTTCCCCTTCTGCTTTTTCGGGTGAAAAGACCATATTGCTGGCGCCGTCCTGGGGACCCAACAGTATCCTTAACAGATTTGGTGCGGATTTCATCCAGAAGCTTATCGATACAGGTTATAACGTGGTCGTAAGGCCGCATCCGCAGAGCTATACTTCTGAGAAAGAGATGCTGGATAAGCTTATGGCCAAGTTCCATGAGACTGATAAGTTCAGCTGGAACAGGGATAATGACAATTTCGATATACTGAATAAGTCGGATATCATGCTTTCGGACTTTTCGGGTGTAATCTTTGACTATGCACTTGTTTATGATAAACCGGTAATCTATGCCCCAGCTGAATTTGATTCATCCACCTATGACGCTGCCTGGATAGATGATGATCTCTGGACCTTCAAGGTCCTGCCGACTATCGGTAAGGAGCTTTCAGAGGAGGATTTCTCCGATATGAAGAAGGTTATAGATGAATGCATCGCTTCGACTGAGTATCAGGCAGGCCGTGATAAGGCGCGTGAAGAGACCTGGATGTACCCGGGTGAAGGTGCGAAGAGAACAGTGGATTATCTGGAGAAGGTTTTAAATAGGGAATCAGATTCCGAAGTGAAGAAGGATTAAACTTTTTGGGCTCGGCATTTTGCCGGGCCCATTATACATAAACGATATATCTGTTGTGTATAATCAGCTCATAAGCATTAAGGGGGAACAAAAATGTATAAGGTTCTTTTAATCGAAGATGATAATGAGATAGCCAACTTAGTTCAGGCATATTTCAACAGAAGAGACGAGATTCATATTGAGATAGCGGATAATGGTGTCCGTGGTGAAGATATGCTTTATGAGTCAAATTATGATCTTGTTCTTCTGGATATCATGATGCCCGGGTTGAATGGTTTTGAGGTCTGCGAAGATATAAGGTCCTCAAATGATATCCCTATCATCTTTCTTACGGCCAGAAATCAGAAGCAGGATGTGCTTCATGGATATAGCCTTGGATGCGATGATTATATTGTGAAGCCATTTTCCATTGAAACTCTATATGCAAAGTGTATGGCCCTTCTTAAAAGATCAAAGGGACTTGTGTGCAAAGCCTATCTTGAATGCGGAAACATAAAGCTGGATCCGGCTTCCATGGAAGTAAATGTTTTCGATGAAAAGATAAGTATCCCGAGAAAGGAACTGGAAATACTTCTTATTCTTTTGGAGAACAAAGGTAAGACAGTCTCCAGGGACGAACTGCTTCTTAAAGTCTGGGGATATGATTTTGACGGGAATGAGCGTATCGTAGATAACAGGATCAAGAATCTGAGGAAGCTTCTTGGAAGTGAAGGAAAGAATATAAAGACGGTATTTACTAAAGGGTACAGGATCAGTGACGACTTCGGAAATTGATAGGGGGGATAATGATGTTTATCAGAGATAAAGGTACTTTTTGGACGAAAGACAGGTTTACGCTGCCTTCGCCTAAAAGACAGATCAACAGATGGAATGTCTGGCAGAAAAAAAGATTGAACAGGAAAATGTATAGGAAACCGAATGTGGTTAGATACTTGATTGGCTGGCTTGTTTTATCCATATTTATAACGGCATTTGTTTTTATTGCCCTTTTTGAGATTAGATATGAGCTGTTTTCCCGTTCAATGGCTGATGAGATATATTTAGACGATCATACATATATACAGGATATATATGATAGAGTATATCGTTTAGATAATTTAGAAGAGTTTAAGCTTCGGGAAGAATTAAACGGTGGACCACTTACAGACGAGCAAAAGGATATTCAGTATAATCTGTGGTTTAAATATCATTTTAATATGCCCAATAGTGTAATTCAAACAGTCTATAACTTGCCAACAGAAAAAGTATTTAATGAAGATATGTCTGAAGAAATAGCTGGAATAGACTGTAATGAAATAATTATGATGATTAATAAGAGAAAGGAAATAGATCATAATGATTACTTCGGGAGATTATTATATGAATGCAAGGATGAGGAGATAAGCAGACAGATTGAAAGTATAAAAAATAAATATTCAGAAGTTTCGTCAGGTTATCTAGGTTATTTAGATATATATCCTTCAATGAGTGGCGCATATATAAAGGATGATTATACTTTTATTCCGGTCAATCTGAAAATGGATGTATATATGGAATATACAAAAAACACACATACAGATCACAAGGTGATCAAGACAGAAAGCTTTTATATAAATAATACTTCTTTAAATGCTGAAGAACTGGAAAAACAAGGTTATAGATATATAAATATTTATACCGATAGATACGACGTAAAGAATTATAATGCCTTTATTTGTGTTTGTTTTCCTATGGATAGTGGTACGGAAAAGCTTTTTAAAGATGCACTGAATAATGATCTTGAATCCACATTTGATACTATATCATATAGAAGAGAAGATGAAGCAATCGTTGAAACATTGGAAGGTGTACAAAAATACAGAGTATTTTCTGTGATAAGCGGCAGTTTTCTTGATTCAATTGCAGATGATCATTATTTTACGAGTAATAACGAGAATGATCTGACAAATCGTCAGGTATTGAAGAGAGAATATATAATTGCTGTAGTAATCATATTTGTTTTATTGTTTATTGTTCTATATCTCAGATATAGTAAACGAATGAGGCATTATGAAATGAACACCTATCGGCGTGAGCTGACAAATGTTTTGGCACATGATATTAAGACTCCGCTAATGGCAATCCGCGGAAATGCCGAGAATCTTCAGGACTTGCATCGTCAGGATGAAGAGGATGAAGATAAGCTTTATGTTGACGGTATTGTCAGAAATGTGGACTATGTTGATTCACTGGTCAACAAGACACTGTCTCTTTCGTCGCTTGAATCCGGCTTTGAAATGCTTAATAAGGAAAACGTCAGTGTTAAGGATATTTTGGACAGCGTCCTTGCAAGAGATAAGGAGCTTCTTGATAAGAGGGGGATTAAGATAGATATATCCGGTGAGGATATTACTGTATCGGCCGATGAATTCTGGTTTGGTGAAGCGCTGGAGAATCTTCTCAGTAATGCGGCTAAGTATGCTGATGAGAATTCAACGGTAAATATAGAGATAAAGAAGAGGAGCCTTCGAGTGATCAATTCAATTAGCGATATGGTTTCGGGAGATGGCAGTCCGGATGCTAAAAAGCTTTCGAACCCATTTTACAAAAATGATAGGTCAAGGAGCGGAAGGGGAGGCTCGGGTATAGGGCTTTCGATCGTTAAAAATATAATAGAAATGCATGGCTGGAGATTTAAGACTAAAGTGAGGGATGGGAAATTCATCGCTGAGATCGTGATGTGATATAAAAGCAAATAATTATGGTGTGATTAACTGCATTTTGTGATATAATATTTTGTTGTGATTTTAATAAGGGAGGGACAACCATGGCGGAAGCAGTTAAAGATAGCAAATATACGATCAGTGAAGAAAATGGCGACGAGATCATCCAGATAGCTGATGATGTGGTTTCCAGTATAGTAGGCCTTGCAGTTACCGAGGTTGACGGCGTATCGAAGCTTACGGGAGATATCACGAGAGAAATCATTTCCAAGCTTGGAAAGAATAATCTTTCGAAGGGTATCCGTGTGACCTATGGCGAGGACAGCGTGAGCGTTGATGTATCCGTTGAGATCAAGTACGGCTACAACATCGTTGAGGTTTCGAAGAATATCCAGGAGAAGGTTAAGCAGTCGCTGCTCACCATGACCGGACTTGAGTGCTCGGTTGTAAATGTCAAGGTTTCGAGCATTGATTTTAAGGAATAGATTATGACAAGACACGAACTTAGAGAAATTGTATTCAAGAAAGTGTTCCAGCTTCCTTTTAATGACGGCAGCCTGCCGGAGGTGGATTACGAGGACAGCTTCGAGGCGGAAGCTGAGCCGACCGAAGAGGAGAAGGCTTACATAGATGCCAAGGTCAGCGGGATCACCGAGAACCTTGCGGCCATCGACGAAACCATCGAGAAGCACAGCAAGAGCTGGAAGATATCACGTATCGGCAAGACCGAGCTTGCAATCCTAAGGGTTGCGGTTTACGAGATAAGCTTCGATGTTGACGTGCCCGACAAGGTTGCGCTGAACGAAGCGATCGAGCTCGCGAAGCAGTACGGAACCGACAAGGCGCCTGCCTTTATCAATGGCGTATTATCAGGACTTGTGATATGAAATACTACACCGTAGGTCAGATCAATACCTACATCAAGAATTTAATATCGAGCGACTACCTTCTTAAGAACCTTGTTATCAAGGGCGAGGTGTCGAATTGCAAATACCACAGCATGGGCCATATCTACTTCTCTCTGAAGGACGAGACCGGTTCCATGCCTTGTGTTATGTTTAAGGGAAATGTCACGGCCGGCCTCAAGTTTCGCTTGGAGGATGGCCAGAGCGTTTATGTTCAGGGCGGAGTTGACGTTTATGAACGTGACGGACGCTATCAGCTCTATGCAAGAAAGATTGTCCAGGATGAGGATACGAAGGGCAAGCTTTTTGCTGAATATGAAAAGCTGAAGGAAAGGCTGAATGAAGAGGGACTCTTTGATTTCGAGCATAAGAAGGAGATTCCTAAATTCCCGAAGACAGTCGGGATTGTAACTGCCAGTACGGGTGCTGCGATCCAGGATATCATGAATATAGCAAAGCGTCGTAATCCTTATGTGCAGCTAATCCTGTATCCTGCGAAGGTGCAGGGAGAGGGCGCTGCCGAGACAATCGTTAGAGGAATAAAGAAGCTTGACTCCATGGGAGTCGATACGATAATCATCGGACGAGGAGGAGGCTCCATCGAGGACCTATGGGCCTTTAATGAAGAGATAGTTGCAAGAGCCATTTACGAGGCTGAGACGCCTATCATATCCGGTACCGGACATGAGGTAGATAATACGATCGCGGATTACGTATGTGACCAGAGAGCACCGACACCATCGGCAGCTGCAGAGATAGCGATTCCAGATGTTATGTCAACCATTCGCGAAGTGAGGAATCAGCGTGAACTTCTGGACAGGGGCGTGATGAACCGTATCCGTGAGCTGAGATCAAGGCTTGATTCAGTCAAGCTTCAGATAGAGAGAAAGAGTCCCGAGAAGATGCTTCGGGATAAGCAGCAGTATCTTGCAACCCTGACTGACAGCCTGCATAATACGATGAATAACAGGATCATAGATTATAGAAGGCGGCTTGAGGTTTCAATTGCAAGGCTCGACGGACTTTCTCCGACGGCTAAGCTGAAGGGTGGTTATGGATATGTTGAAGCGCTGGATAAGTCGGCGAAAGATATGAAACCTGTCAGGTCGGTGAAGGATGTAAAGCCGGGTGACAAGATGAATATCACGATGCATGATGGCGTGATATCAGCTACGTGCGATTAAAAGGATATAATTATGGCAGAATCAAAGAAGAAAAATGAAGAATTCAATATAGAGACAGCTCTGGCTCGTCTCGAAGAGATAAACGGAGAACTTACAAAATCAGGAACTACCCTGAAGGATTCCATGGCGCTCTATAAAGAGGGTGTTGAACTTGCAGAAAAGTGCAAGGAGAACCTTGAGGGAGTAGAGAAGGAAATCCAGATACTTAATGAAAACGATTAATACTTTAAATGAGTTGCAAAACTACATAGAAGGATTTATCAAGGATCATCTTCCCGATGCAACGTCTTATCCCTCACATATAGCTGAGGCGATGAATTATGCGATGACGGCAGGAGGAAAGAGGATACGTCCGACACTCATGCTGCTTGCATATAATGCGTCGAAGGAATCCGGCAGTGATGCTTCAGATGAAGCAAGTGTTGCAGGGGCTAATAATGCAGCTGGTGACTCCGTGGTTGAGGTTTTTGCAGCTGCGCTTGAGATGATCCACACGCATTCACTTATACATGATGACTTACCGGCGCTGGATAATGATACCATGAGAAGAGGGCGCCCGACGGTTCATGTTCAGTTTGATGAGTCCACTGCGATACTTGCAGGCGATGCGCTGCTGAACTTCGCCTATGAGACTGCTCTTAAGGCATATGAGAAAGTCTCTAATGAGTCGGGAAGCAGTATCAGCAACTCGGCTGATATTTCAAAAGATTACTTCAAGGCTCTTCAGATCCTTGCTGGAAAGACCGGAATAAATGGTATGCTAGGCGGACAGGGACTGGATGTGGAATTATCCGGAAAGAGGATTACGAACGAAGAGCGGGATTACATTTATGAGAAGAAGACTTCGGCTCTGATAGAGGCGCCGCTTATGATCGGTGCAACTCTTGCGGGGGCTGGTGATGATACAGTCATAAAGCTTCAGGAGGCGGGGCGTGCAATCGGACTTGCCTTCCAGGTTCAGGATGATATCCTTGATGCAGTCGGTGATGCCGAGAAGCTGGGTAAGGAAGTTCATCAGGATGAGAGAAATGATAAGAACACATTTGTCTCTCAATACGGAATTGAAGAGAGCAGGAAGTTTGTGAAGGATAAGTCGGAAGAGGCGGTAAGGATCATATGTGATGTGCTGCCGCAGAATGAGTGGCGGAATATGCTTACCGAACTTGTTATGATGATGGTGGGACGAGAGAAGTAGGGCACCCGACGAGAAAAGGAAAATATTGTGAGTTTACTTGATAAGATTGAAAAGGAAAATGACATAAAGAAGATAGATGAGGCACTTCTTCCGGAGCTTGCCCAGGAGATCAGGGGATTTATCCTTGAAAATGTGAGTAAGACCGGCGGACATCTTGCCTCAAATCTCGGTGCGGTCGAGCTCACGATGGCACTTCACAGATGCATGAATCTTCCCGAAGATAAGATCATCTTCGATGTGGGACATCAGTCCTACACTCATAAGATTCTTACGGGCAGGAAAAATGAATTCTACAAGCTGAGGCAGTTCGGGGGACTGAGCGGTTTCCCCAAGGCGGCTGAATCGGCTTCGGACGCATTTGACACGGGCCACAGTTCGACCTCTATTTCTGCTGCACTGGGACTAGCAAAGGCGCGCGACCTTAAGGGTACGAACGAGAGGATAGCCGTAGTTATCGGCGACGGCTCCATGACAGGCGGCATGGTATTTGAGGCTCTTGATCAGCTTTCACTTCTGAAGTCGGGATGCCTTATCGTGCTGAATGATAATGAAATGTCAATTTCCCAGAATGTGGGCGGCCTTTCCAGCAGTCTGAGCCGCTTCAGAGTTGGTAAATCATATAATGAACTTAAGTCTAATGTTGAAAATGCCCTCCTCGACATACCGAGCGTAGGTTACAAGATGGCCAAGGGTATCAAGAAGTCTAAGGACTCCATTAAGAACCTTCTCGTGCCCGGAACCATTTTCGGTGATATGGGCATTACCTATGTCGGACCGATCGACGGGCACGACATCGATTCCATGACGGAGATTTTCGAGGATGCTTTCAGCCTGAACAGACCGGTCATCGTTCATATCAAGACCGTGAAGGGTAAGGGCTATAAGATCGCGGAGAGATATCCGGAGCATTTTCACGGAGTCGGGCCATTTGACATTACGACAGGTCATTCGAAGAGTAAGAAGAGCGGCCCGAGCTACACAGATGTTTTCTCGCAGAAGCTGGTTGAGCTGGGGCAGAAGAATAAAGATATTGTTGCGATCACCGCGGCCATGTCCAGAGGAACCGGAGTCAGGGCATTCCAGAAGTTCTATCCGGACAGGACCTTTGATGTCGGGATCGCGGAGCAGCACGCGATCACATTTGCGGCAGGACTCGCAAAGGGCGGACTGATCCCCTTCGTTGCGATCTACAGCTCGTTCGTCCAGAGAGGCTACGACCAGCTGCTTCACGATGTGTGCCTGCAGAAGCTGCATGTGATCATGATGATCGACCGCTCCGGAATCGTCGGAGAGGACGGAGAGACCCATAACGGAATATACGATACGGCTTACCTGAGGAGTATCCCGAACCTTACGGTCATCGCACCAAAGGGCGCGAAGGAGCTTGAGGAGGCTATGGATTTTGCGGTTGGCTTTGACGGGCCGATTGCGATCAAGTACCCGAAGGGTGTTGCTTATAGGGGACTGGATGATAAGAATGTTCAGTTCATTCAGGGAAGGTCCGAGGTCATAAACTTCAGCTCGCAGGTGGGCGAGGTGAGCTGCAAACGCCTTGCGATATTTGCAGTCGGAAATATGCTGGAAACGGCAGTGAATATCAGAGACAGGATCAAGGCAGATAAGGGCTACGAGCCGCAGGTTGTGAATGTGAGGTTTATCAACCCGATCGATACCGAGAGGATTCAGGAGACAGTGCGTGACTTTGATGTTGTGGCTGTGATCGAGGAGTCGATCGAGAGAGGCAGCGTCGGCGAGGCAGTCGGATATGAAATGGCCCGCCTCGGCAGTACGGCGAAGCTGCTGCATTTCTGTATCGAGGAAGAGACAGTCCGTCACGGCAGCGTGAGGAGACTGAGAGAAGCCCTCGGGCTGGATGAAGAGAGTATCTATCGTAAGATAGCGGAGAATATAAATGAGTAAAAAAAGGCTCGACGTATTGCTGGTTGAGAAGGGTCTGGCGGCTTCTAGGGAGAAGGCCAAGGCCATCATTATGTCCGGCATAGTTTATGTCGATGGTGAAAAAGAAGATAAAGCAGGAAGCACATTTGCGGAGACGGCCGGGATCGAGGTTCGCGGCAAGACGCTCCAGTATGTGAGCCGCGGCGGCCTGAAGCTTGAGAAAGCCATGAAGGTTTTCCCTATTGAGCTTACCGGAAAGGTCTGCATGGATGTCGGGGCTTCCACAGGTGGCTTTACAGACTGCATGCTGCAAAATGGCGCCGTTAAGGTTTACAGCGTCGACGTGGGGCACGGCCAGCTGGCTTGGAGTCTCAGAAATGATGAGCGTGTCGTATGCATGGAAAAGACCAACATCCGTTACGTGAAGCCTGAAGATATAGATGATAAGATTGAGTTTGCGTCCGTGGATGTTTCATTCATTTCTTTATCCATGGTCCTGCCCCCATTAAGGGAGCTTCTTACGGATGACGCCGAGGTGGTCTGCCTTATCAAGCCCCAGTTCGAAGCCGGACGCGAGAAGGTCGGCAAGAAGGGCGTCGTAAGAGAGAAGAGCACTCACGTTGAAGTGATCGAAAAGGTGCTTGATTTTACTAAGGAAAATGGCTTCGAAATCCTGGGCCTTACCTTTTCTCCCGTGAAAGGACCGGAAGGAAATATAGAGTATCTCATGCATATAAGGAAGTGTGAGAAAAAAGTTGCGCAAGATGACAAAGTGTTGCTTGACGCGTCCAAGGATGAGTACGATAATGGGTATGTGACGAAGCTTGTGGAAGAGAGTCATATGACTTTGGATAAAGCATAACTTTGTGCTGGGTGATTTATGAAAAACTGCAGGAATTTCTTGATAATTACAAATGAGATCAAGGATCCGGAGCTGAGATGGTCCAATATGGCCCTTAAGCTGATCACGGATAAAGGCTATAAAGCCGAGCTTCATGCCGGGCTTCAGTCCGAAGGACTTGAGCAGTGCTTTGAAGATACTGATGTGATCATGGTTATGGGTGGAGACGGAACCATGCTCCGTGTTTCCCATGCCCTTAACGGAAGAAATATTCCTGTGATCGGGATCAATCTCGGAACGGTGGGATTCCTTACAGAGGCAACCGTTGCAGAGCTGGATGAAGTTATCGACAGACTTGCTGCAGGTGACTATGCGGTTGAAGACCGCATGATGCTGCAGGGTACTGTAAGAAGGAATGCTCCGGGTAAGTCCGGAGATTCATCTGCAGACATAGAAGATATCTCCATATCCCACGCCCTCAATGACATTGTTCTCGCAAGAGAGAGTGCGCTTCGTCTCATAGCAGTTGAGATATATGTAAACGGAATTCATTTTGATACCTGTGAGGCTGACGGTATAATCGTCTCTACTCCTACAGGTTCTACCGGATATAATCTTTCGGCAGGCGGCCCCATCGTAAAGGGCGACGCAAAGCTGATGGTGATGACACCCATTTCCCCTTATTCACTTTCCTTAAGGAGTGTCATTTTCGGTGCCGAAGATAAGATTGAGATCAGGCTTATCAAGAAGAGACAGGACGCGCTCAGCAGCGGACTGGTTTCCTTTGATGGTGCCGAAACCTTCCATATGGAGGTTGGCAGCAGTGTCGAGATAGTACCGTCTTCGCACACATTTTCGGTAGTAAAGCTTGATAATGTCAGCGTTTACGAGATTCTGAGGAAAAAGCTTGGGGGATGAAATGCTAGTTAATCTGCACATTGTTAATCTGGCTCTGATCGACGAGCTTGATATAGATTTTGGTGAAGGCCTGAATATCCTTACCGGCGAGACAGGTGCCGGTAAATCCATCATTATAGGCTCTATAGGGATCGGCCTCGGTGGCCGTTTTGACAGTTCGCTGTTTCGTGACAGTGCGAAGGACGGGCTGGTAGAGCTTGTTTTTTTAGTGGATGAAACGACCGAGAAGGCTCTTGCCGAACTTGAGATAGATGCGCCGGAGGGCGAGGTCCTGATATCGAGAAGGATCACCAACGGCCGCACCGTGAACCGGATAAATGATTCGACTGTTACACTTGCCAAGCTTCGTGCTGTGAGCGAAACCCTCATCAGTCTTCATGCCCAGCATGAGCAGCGGACGCTCCTTAAGGCAACTAAGCATCTTGAACTTGTGGACAGCTACTCGGATGAGATTCCGGGGCTTAAGGCGGATGTGAAGTCAATCTATAATGATTACCGCGAGACGGCGGAAAAACTCGATAAGCTTCAGATGGATGATATCGACAGGGCAAAGCGCCTCGACTATATCCGTTATGAGATAAATGACATCGAAAGCGCAAGGCTCCATAAGGGTGAGGACGACGATCTCGAAAGCCTCTACAGAAAGGCAAGCAGTGCGCAGGAGATAGCAGAGATTGTGAGCGAGGTTGAGACACTGGTCGGTTCTTCCTCGGACAGATCCGCATCGGGCGAGATATCGAAGGCTGTCAGAGTGATGCAGGGACTTGTTAAACTGGATGAGGATGCCGAAGAACTTGTAAAGCTTCTTATGGATATTGAAGGTCTGACAAATGACTTCGCAGCTCAGCTTTCCGAATATGCTTCTGAGATGGAGTTCGAGCCTGAAACTCTCCGCGAGACCGAAGAGAGGCTGAACCTGATCAATACTCTTAAGTCAAGATATGGCAGGACCATCGAGGATGTCCTCAATTCCTGCGAAGAGCTTAAGAAAGAGGAAGAGGAGCTCGCATCATATGATGAGATAGTTGCCGGACTTATAAAAAAGAAGGAAGAGCTATATAAGAGTCTTAAAGATAAGTCGGCGGTTCTGACCGCAGCCAGAAAGAAGACTGCAAAGAAGCTCTGCGGTGATATATCCGATGCGATGAAAGAGCTTAACTTTAATGATGTCAGGTTCGACATGGTATTTGAAGAAGTTGAGCCAGGGGCTAACGGAGCAGATAAGGCCGAGTTCATCATTTCCACAAATGTGGGCGAAGATATGAAGCCTCTTGTGGATACCGCATCGGGCGGTGAGCTTTCTCGAATCATGCTTGCAATCAAGTCAGTAGTATCCGAGGCTGATGATACGCCGACACTCATTTTCGATGAGATTGATGTCGGTATCAGCGGAATCACGGCCGAAAAGGTCGGACGGATGATGCATAAACTGGGAGAGAAGAGGCAGGTGATCGCGATAACGCACCTTCCTCAGATAGCAGCTCTCGCAGACGAAGCATTTGTCATTGAAAAAGAAGTTATAGATAAGAAAACGATCACGGGCATAAGAAGGCTTGACGCTGATGGGCGCGTCAAAGAGCTGGCAAGACTGCTGGGTGGTGAGAATGTGACCGACAGCATCATGCAGGCAGCCCGGGAGATGCTCGACAAAATGTGACTATAAATGATAGGGGATTACAATGATTGAGACGATAGCAAGGGTCAACCTCATGGTAAATGAGGTCCTTAAGATTAAGAAGAACAGGCTCCAGCCTGATGTCCTCACGGGAAATGAGAGACGTATAGCTCTTGTTTCCGGAATATACGGGGACGAGCTGCAGGGCCAGTTCGTATGCTACGAAGTAATAAGAAGGATCAAACAGGATTATAAGAGCCTGAAGGGAATCGTGGATATCTATCCTGCGATCAACCCGCTTGCAATGGAAGCTAAGACAAGAGAGATTCCGGGTTCGGAGCTTGATATGAACGAGCTTTTCCCGGGAGCTAAGAGCGGAGCCATCGGCGAATATGCCGCAAGCTGCCTTATCGATGACATCATCAGCAGTGCTGACGGTCCTAAGACGGAGTTCTGCCTTGATGTTCACGGAAGCAACCTTTATCTTGATGAGATACTTCAGATAAGGATGAATGATGACGTGGTCGATAAGATCATGCCTTATGCTTCAAAGCTGAATACCGATATGATCTGGATCCATCCTTCAACCCAGGTTAAGGACGGAAGTCTTGTTTATGAGCTTAATAAGCGCGGTGTTGCAGCATGTGTTACAGAAGCAACCTGTGCTTACCGTATAAGCCAGAAATACGGAAACCGTCTTGTTGATGGAATCTTCGCCATGATGAAGTTCATGGATATGTGGGACGGCGATGTTGCTGAGGTCAGAAAGCCTCACGTGGCATATGATAGTCAGGTTACCTATATCAATTCAGAGACCAGCGGAATCTTCATTCCGAATATAAAGATACATGAATATGTTGACGCAGGCATGATGATCGGAAAGGTTGTCGATGTGCTTACGGGTTCTGACCAGGAGATAATCACAGCTCCGAGGAGCGGCATGGTAAGCGCGATAAGAGAGTACCCCTCAATCGAGGTCGGCTCACAGCTTGCGCGTATAGTAGGAGGTGAAGCATGAGACAGAAGATCCTTTTCTCCTACGAAACACCCTTCAGTGGGGAGCATAACATATATGGATATATCTATGGAGCGGGAACCTATTCGGAGCCTCTCCAGGCAGAGAATAGCGCTGCCATAGTGGGAGCAATGCGCGGAAACGAGCATCAGCAGCTTTACATCTGCTCGAAGCTTTCGAAAAGGCTTTCCGAGCTTGAGGAGGCTGGCGATATCGTTGCCGGCAAGTCCGTAATGATTATCCCGTCGGTCAATTACAGTGCCATGAATGCCAGCCACAAATACTGGCTTTCCGATGATTCGGATATAAACAGGGAGTTCCCGGGCAATCCCGAGGGACCCGCAACAAGCAGACTTGCATTTGCATTACTTGAAGAGCTTAAGACCTATTCCTACGGAATCCAGTTCCCTTCATACTACATGCGTGGAAGATTCATCCCCCATGTCAGAATGATGAAGACGGGACATGAGAGCACGAACCTCGCAAATCTATTCGGACTGCCGTTTGTCATGCTAAATAAGGTAAGATCCTTTGACGCAGGCACACTTAACTATAACTGGCAGCTGTCCGGTACCGAAGCATTTTCATTATACTCAGGCGGTACGAGCAGGATAAATGAGGAGGCTGCCGAAATTGCTGTCAGTGCTGTATTAAGATTCCTTTCCAGAATGGGAATAATAAGGTATAATAGCATGGGCGGTAACATCTCGACTGTTATGGATGAGGACGAGATGGAGACGGTTAAGTCAGAGGCCGCCGGCTTCTTCAGAAGACTCACGAACGTTAACCGTGAGGTGAGAAGGGGCGACATCATCGGTGAGATCATCGATCCGATGGACGGGCACATCCTGAGCGAGGTGAAAGCGCCGACGGACGGCATCATATTCTATATGCAGGATGCCCCGCTTATCTATCAGAATGTAATCCTTGTAAGGATTATAAAGAAGATACATAAATAAATTAAGAGGAGAAAAACATGAGCGTAAGAAGAATCTACGTAGAAAAAAGACCGGACTATGCAGTACGTGCGAATGAGCTCACAAATGAGTTCAGAAACTATCTGTCACTTTCGGATGTGACGGTAAGGGAGCTTGTCAGATATGATGTTGAGAATCTATCTGACGAGGTATTTGAGGCGGCAATCGTAACTGTATTTTCAGAGCCCCCGGTTGATATCGTTTATAAGGAGGATTTTCCGCATACGGATGACGAGTTTATCTTCTCGGTAGAGTTCCTGCCGGGCCAGTTCGATCAGCGTGCGGATTCCGCAGAGCAGTGCGTTAAGCTCCTGAATGATTCCTCGGAGCCCATTATAAAGTCGGCAGTTACTTATGCCATCTCCGGAACCCTTTCCGAAGAGGATAAGAAGACTATCGAAGCATATGTAATTAACCCGGTTGAGTCAAGGCTGGATACAATGCCGAAGCCCGAGACCCT
The DNA here is from genome assembly GCA_017619835.1 of Eubacterium sp. Classification (GTDB taxonomy): domain Bacteria; phylum Bacillota; class Clostridia; order Lachnospirales; family Lachnospiraceae; genus Eubacterium_Q. The sequence continues at coordinate 34,357 of JAFZRN010000033.1, read as the reverse complement.
TGCAATGAAGTACGACGACCCTGAAGATGTAAAGGTTCTCGACGGCTACTGTACTATGCCTGAAAATGACTTCAAAGCTCTTTATGACAGCCTGGGCCTTGCCATGACATATAAGGATTTCCAGCATATCCGTAACTACTTCGGAAACGAAGAGCATAGAGATCCGACCATGACCGAGATCCGTGTTCTCGATACCTACTGGTCAGATCACTGCCGTCATACGACCTTTGCAACAGAGCTTACAGATATCAAGTTTGATGAAGGTAAGTATAAGGCAGCAATCGAGGGGACATTTAAGAAGTACCTTGAGGATGCTGCAGTTATAAATGCAGGAAGAGATGATAAGTTCACCTGCCTTATGGATATCGCCCTCATGGGTATGAAGAAGCTTCGTAAGGACGGAAAGCTCGAGGACCTTGACGTGTCCGATGAGATAAATGCCTGCACTATAGTTGCTCCTCTTAAGATAAGAAATGCCGATGGCGAGATCGTTACCGAGGACTGGCTGATCTCATTTAAGAATGAGACACATAACCATCCGACAGAGATAGAGCCTTTCGGTGGTGCAGCTACCTGTCTCGGCGGAGCTATCCGTGATCCGCTTTCGGGACGTACCTATGTATATCAGGCTATGCGTGTTACAGGTGCCGCAGACCCGACAAAGTCACTGCAGGAGACACTTGCAAACAAGCTGCCTCAGCGTAAGATCGTAACAACAGCTGCCAAGGGATATTCTTCATATGGTAACCAGATCGGTCTTGCAACCGGCCTCGTTCAGGAAGTTTATCATCCTAACTATGTGGCTAAAAGAATGGAGATCGGTGCCGTTATCGGTGCAGCTCCAAAGGATAATGTAAAGAGACTTACCTCAGATCCCGGAGATGTTATCATCCTTCTCGGCGGACGTACAGGACGTGACGGCTGTGGTGGAGCAACAGGTTCTTCCAAGGCTCACAACTCCGAGTCCCTCGAAAGCTGCGGAGCAGAGGTTCAGAAGGGTAATCCGCCTACAGAGCGTAAGCTTCAGAGACTTTTCCGTCGTCCCGAAGTTACAACTCTGATTAAGAAGTGTAATGACTTCGGTGCAGGTGGTGTATCCGTTGCTATCGGCGAGCTTGCAGATGGTCTTGATGTAAATCTTGATCTCGTGCCTAAGAAGTATGCCGGACTTGACGGAACAGAGCTTGCAATCTCCGAATCTCAGGAGAGAATGGCACTCGTAGTTGATGCCAAGGATGCAGATAAGCTTCTTGACTATGCAAGAGAAGAGAACCTTGAAGCAGTCAAGGTTGCTACCGTTACAGAGGAGCCTCGTCTCGTTCTCAAATGGCGTGGCAGGAAGATAGTAGATATAAGCAGAGCATTCCTCAATACAAACGGTGCTCATCAGGAGACAACCGCAGAGGTTGAGATGCCATCTGAAACAGTTAAGCCTTTCGCAGGAATCGACGCAGAGGGCGGAACCGAAACATATTCAAATGCCGGCGCAGACGTTAAGACAAAGTGGCTCGACATCCTTTCGGATCTTAATGTAGCTTCCGAAAGAGGTCTTGTGGAAATGTTTGACTCCACGATAGGTGCCTGCACAGTTACTATGCCTTACGGCGGACGTTACCAGCTTTCACCGATGCAGACCATGATCGCTACAGTTCCGATGCTTGAGACAAGAAGAACCGACAGTGTCAGCATGATGAGCTATGGTCTTGATCCATATCTTCTTAGCTGGAGCCCGTATCACGGAGCTGTATATGCTGTTATCGATTCTGTTGCAAAGATCGCAGCAGCAGGTGGTGATGTAAGCAAGATCCGTCTTACATTCCAGGAATATTTTGAAAGAATGAATGATGATCCGAAGCGCTGGGGCAAGCCTTTAAGCGCACTTCTCGGTGCTTACTCAGCTCAGATCAACTTGGGACTTCCGTCAATCGGCGGTAAGGACAGTATGAGCGGATCATTTAATGAGATAGATGTACCTCCGACTTTATGCTCATTTGCGGTAGATATGAATACTATCGAGAATGTAGTAACTTCCGAATTCAAGAAGGCCGGTAATCTTATCATCAAGCTCGATATAGATAAGGATGAGAACCTTCTTCCGGTATATGAGGATGTACTTGCTAAGTATGCGAAGGTAAGAGCAGCTGTTGAAGCAGGTCTCGTACAGAGCGCATTTGCGGTAGGATTCGGTGGAATCATCGAAGCTGTCAGCAAGATGGCATTTGGTAACAAGCTCGGTGTAAGCCTTGACGATAAGGTTGTTTCAGAGGATGAGCTCGGACGTAAGGATTACGGTTCGATCATAATGGAGGTTCGTCCCGAGGATATCAAGGCTCTCGGACTTCCTGCAAGAGTTATCGGTACTGTTACAGACGAGGGACGCTTCACCTATGGTTCGGTTAAGATTTCTGTTGATGATGCGATCGACGCATGGACAGGAAGACTTAAGGGAGTATTCTCAACAGACAGCGGAGTTGCGAAGAGATTCGTTAAACATGCCGAGGATTACAAGGCTTCTGTTAAGGCAGGAGACGATGAGAGCGGCCTTAAGCTTAGATATAATCCGGCACTTACAGGCTATGCTGACGGAGTTTATCAGGCTAAGAATATTTACGTATGCAGGAATAAGATTGCTAAGCCTCATGTATTCATCCCGGTATTCCCTGGTACGAACTGTGAATATGACAGTGCGAGAGCATTTGAGAGAGCAGGTGCAGAGGCAGAGGTAATCGTTCTTAACAACATGGATGCACAGGGCATCAGGGACAGTGTTGATGCTTTCACAAAGGCTATCAGCCAGTCACAGATCGTAATGTTCCCGGGAGGTTTCTCCGGTGGTGACGAGCCCGATGGATCCGGTAAATTCATTGCGACGACATTTAGAAATGAAAAGATAAAGGATGAGCTGATGAAGCTCCTGAATGAGAGGGACGGTCTTGTACTTGGAATCTGTAACGGTTTCCAGGCACTCATAAAGCTTGGCCTCGTTCCGGAAGGAAAGGTTGTTGAGCAGACTGAGATGAGCCCGACACTTGCCCGTAACTCCATCGGACGCCATCAGTCCAGGATCGCTTATACAAAGGTCGTTTCCAACAAGAGCCCATGGCTCAGAAAGGCTGTTCTCGGCGGAGTTTATTCAATCCCGATCTCACACGGTGAGGGACGCTTCGTTGCCAAGGATGAGTGGCTGAGGAAGCTCTTCGAGAACGGACAGGTTGCTACACAGTACGTTGATGCCGACGGCAATCCTACAATGGATGAAGATTACAACATCAACGGTTCATATATGGCGATCGAGGGTATCACGAGCCCGGACGGCAGAGTGCTTGGTAAGATGGGACATTCTGAGAGAAGAGACCGCAGCACATATTTGAACATATATGGTGAAAAGGATCAGAAGATCTTTGAGTCGGGTGTTGAATACTTCAAATAAATGTAAAGAGCGCCTTAGAATAATGGGGTTGAAATATAAGAGGTGATATGATATTATTACTTCAGCTAGAAGATTAAGTAGCTACAAAAGATCAAAACGAAACCCCAACAGCCAGCCACTGTTGGGGTTTCTTTAACCTTTCTATGAGGGTTTTGATAACAATTTGACAATATCACGGTATAAGCGTGAAATCAAGCAACGTTTTAGGAAATGGAAAAATGGAAACAAAAGAAATTCGCGAACTATATTCTAAGGTGCTCACAAATATCCGCACTGTTATGATTGGAAGTGAGGAGGTCTTCTCACTTATCTTCTCGGCCATGCTTGCAAACGGTCATGTTCTCCTTGAGGATATGCCCGGAACAGGTAAGACCACTATGGCCAAATGCATTGCTGACAGTATCGATGTCAGCTTCAAGAGAGTGCAGTTTACACCGGACCTCATGCCGCAGGATATAACCGGTCTTAATATCTATTCACAGAAATCCGAGGAATTCGAATTCATTCCCGGACCGGTCTTCACAAATATTCTCCTTGCGGATGAGATAAACCGTGCGACTCCCCGTACACAGTCAGCCCTTCTTGAAGCGATGGAAGAGAGAGTCGTGACAGTTGACGGTGACAGCAGAAAGCTCGATGCACCTTTTATTGTAATAGCTACTGAGAATCCGATAGAGACAACCGGAACATTTCCGTTACCGGAAGCTCAGCTGGATAGATTCATGGTAAAGCTTACCATGGGTGACCTCAGCACAGAGCAGGAGTCTGAGATCCTCGCAAGATTCATAAAAGACAGCCCGCAGAACGAAGTTAAACCGGTCTGCACAGCTGAAGATATGATAAATGCATCGGAAGCCATTAAGGATGTGATAGTTAAGAAGGAACTTATGGACTATATCGTAAGTCTTTCGGAGTCAACCCGTATATCCGGCAAGCTCTTCTCGGGAGTAAGTCCGAGAGCATCACTTAATCTGATGCGTATGTCACAGGCCTTCGCGGCAATATCAGGAAGAGACTACGTTACACCGGATGATGTGAGATTCCTTGCACCGTATGTTTTTGCACACAGAGTCGTAACCGGTGCCGGTGCATCTACGCTTAAAGATGTACGTGACGTAATTAAAGACTGTATTTCAACTGTAGAAGTGCCGGTAGAAGATTGGAAGTAATATATTAAATAGATGAGATTAATTGCAGCTGTAATAGTCCTGGTAGCTGTTTACTTCATACAGAAGCAGCTATACAGAAAATATTGGGATAAAAGTCTCGACATGAGTTTATGCTTCAGTCGGGACTTCATCGAATGCGGGGAGACCGCAGAACTTGTCGAAGTTGTATCAAACGATAAGCTCCTGCCTCTTCCTGTTTTTCATATGAAGTTTTCCATCGATAAGAGCCTTCAGTTTGAAGAGACTGAAAATGCTTCCATTACGGATCTTTATCATAAGAATCAGGTCTTTTCCATCATGGGCCATCAGCGTATCACCCGGCGTCTCGAGTTCACAGGCACCGAGCGTGGTGTCATCACGCTTAATAACGCAAGTATTCTGGTCCATGATTTCTTTATGACTTCCCATTATGCAAGAAGGATCCCCGATTACGACTGTATCTATGTTTTCCCGAAGAAACTTAAGACCGAGAATTTTGATCTTAAGTTCCGCGGAATCATGGGCGAGCTTGAGACAAAAAACGGAATTATCACCGATAACCTTACCTACCGCGGGATAAGAGAGTACCAGCCCTTTGACCCATATCGAAGCATCAACTGGAAGCAGAGTGCCAAGGCCCGCGAGCTTATGGTAAATATCTACGGTTACACGACCGACAGTAATGTCCGTATCATGCTGAATCTTGATAATGATTACATGATCGAGACTGATAAATTGCTGGAAGAATCCATTTCCCTTGTCAGCACATTTGCAAAACGCCTTACCGAAAAAGCGGTAAATGTCTCCCTCGTCACAAATGGCGTCATGAAGGACGGGACCCCGCTTAGACCTGTTCCCGACGGGGCGGAGAGAAGGCATTCCATCACCATCGATAAGACCCTGACCGAGATCAGAGGTTCGTCGGGGAAGGATGCGTTTCTTTCGATGCTCGAGCATGAGCTTTCCGACATAAGGCGCGATACGCTTTATCTCGTTGTCAGCCCCTATGCGAAGGAAGACATGATGATGCTTCTCGACAGGATGGAAGCTGCCGGCGGTACGGTGCATCTCATCGTGCCTTATTACGACGAGTATCCTTATAAGCCGGACAGGCCATACTCCGATGGATGGGAGGTGTCGATCAATGTATAGCAAGGTTCAGACTGCCAACAAGATCGTCAGGATGATCTATCAGTTCCTGTTCATCATACTTTTGCTGAATATTTCATTGGTGCTGATCTATTTTCCGATGCTGACCGCTCTGGAAATGGCTTCGATAGCTGTAATGCTCATAGTCTCTTACTTTTTCCGCGATAAGTTTTCGAGAGCATTTTCGCTTCTCACCGTTCACATGGTCATCGCAGGAATATATTATTTCGCGCTTCCCAATCTGGCACCGAAGATTATGATACTTATCACATCCGCAGTGATTATGATGGATGGCGTATATTATATGAGAAGATCATATACCTTAAAGAGGCTTTTCGATGTCCCCTGGGGCGCAGTTGTGCTGGGAATCATAGCACTGATCTCGGCCCACTACATGAACGTGCCGTCACTTCAGTGGCAGGGACTTATCATGACGACAGCGATGGTATTTCTCTTTATCGTAACTCTTTATCTGGAAGGCCTTGAGGCTTATATCATGTCCAGCAGGACGCTTACCGGATTTCCGATAAAGCAGATCGTATCAGTGAACACGATCATCGTATGCGGCATCATGCTCATTGCGATCGTGGTGATAGTTCTTGCGGATGTTTTGGGATTCTATAATGTTATAATGCAGTTTTTAAAGGTGCTGCTTTACCTTTTAAAACTTGTGATCGTGCTGATCATACTTCTGATGAGATTCTTCTTTAGTTATACAGGTTATCAGAGCACAGATGAGAATACAGCCCAGGAGCTTCCCGAATACGAAGAAAATACAAGTATCTTACTTGCCATCATTGAGTTTGTAGTGGTAGCGGCAGTGCTTGTCTTTGCGGCATTTCTTGTATTCCTGATGATCAAATACCTTGTTAGGCTTTTCCTCAGCAGAAGAAGCAACCTCTTTGATCTTACTGAGAATATTTCGGGCTTTAACGAAAAGTCCATGACGAAGGAAAGAATTAAAAGAGAAAAACTCGGAAGCCGTCTTGATCCCGTAATGAGAGCAAGAAGGATATATAAGAAAAAGGTTGAGAGCTTTTCGAGATTCTTCAGTCCGAAAAGATATAATACTGCGGGAGATATCGAAGACAGGATAGTGATCGCAGTGGAAGAGAAGAATAAAGCAAAAGAAGCTATGATGGGTAAGGCTGCGAAGCAGCCGGTGGTATCCGATGACGGAGAGACCCTGAGAACGTTATATGAAAATGTGCGGTACGGAAATCTCGTTCCCGACCGGCATTATCTCAGGAGAATGAAAAAAATGTGACAAACAGATCAGATCTGTTTGTCACATTTGCTTTTTAAGATTATGCTTCGTTATCTACTGCTGTAGCAGCTGTGATAAGTGCCATTGAGTAAACCTCGGAAGCGGTGCAGCCTCTTGAGAGGTCGTTGATCGGTGAGTTAAGTCCGAGAAGGATAGGTCCGTATGCTTCGAAGTTACCCATTCTCTGAGCTATCTTGTAACCGATGTTACCTGCGTTGATGTTCGGGAAGATGAAGGTATTAGCATGACCTGCAACTTCTGAGTTCGGGAACTTCTTCTTAGCTACGTTAGGTGAAACAGCAGCGTCGAACTGCATCTCGCCATCGATGGGAACGTCGGGAAGAAGCTTCTTTGTTCTTTCGCATGCGTTACGCATCTTTGTAACTGACTCATCCTTAGCGGAACCATTTGTTGAGAAGCTGAGGAATGCAACCTTAGGATCTGCGCCAAATGTCTTCGCACACTTAATTGTCTCAACAGCTACTTCTACGAGTTCATCCTCTGTAGGATCGATGATGATTCCGCAGTCAGCCATTGCAAGTACTTCGTTCTGACCTGTTGCACCGGGACGAACCAGGATGAAGCAGGAAGATACGATGTTGTTACCCGGCTTTGTCTTAACGAGCTGGAATGCCGGACGAACTGTATCAGCGGTAGAGTAGGTAGCACCACCGAGAAGGCAGTCACCGTAACCCATTGTTACGAGCATTGTTCCGAAGTAATTAGCCTTGCTGAGGAATTCTCTTGCAGTCTCCTCAGTAGCACCCTTATGCTTACGGATCTCTACGAACTTTTCTACCATCTTGTCAAAATCTTCAAAGTTATTCGGATCAATGATCTGAGCTCCTCTGATGTTAAAGCCGCTTTCCTCTGCAATCTTATGAACTTCATCAGGGTTACCTACGAGAATAGGCTTCAGGAAGTTGCTTGCAAGAAGTCTTGAAGCTGCTTCAAGGATACGGGGATCATTTCCCTCGGTAAAGACTATTGTCTTAGGGCTTTTTTTAAGTTTTTCAATAACTTGTCCAAAAAAACCAATCATTTTATAATACCTCTCTTTATTAGATTTTTATTACTAAATATAACATATGTCATAATAAAACTTTATATGTAAAATTACAAGGAAAAATTTACTTAAAAATCATAAGAAAAGTGATATTTTACTTGCGGCAGTATTCCATAAAATGAGCCGAGGGTGAATCGGCGAGAAGGGATCTTTTATAAACGAATCCCACGGTCCTTGTGGGGATAGGTTTTGAAAGCGGGATCTCGACTATCTGACCACCTTCAAGCCTGTCCAGAACAAACTCTCTTACCACTCCGGAAATACCCATTCCGATAGAAGCAAAATCTATAAGAAGATCCATGTTGTTGATCTCGAGAATGTGATCGGGATTGATGTCATTATCATAGAAATAACTGTCAAGATGCTTACGGGTGATGTTATTTTTCTCCAGGAGCATGAGATTGGCACACTCCAGTATTTCTTTCGGACTCAGTGCACTGGTGTTATCGGTGCTGCTTTCATTATTATCTGCTTCGTTATCTGCTTTAGCACGCTGCCTTATATCAAACATGGCTGTCATGTTTCCGGCCATGAACAGGGGAGTGCTATCTCTTCCGGAATCATTTCTGGCAGCATTTTCCCTGAGGTTAAGATTCTTCAGATAGCTCTCTGTTGTTACAAAGACATCATGAACCTCCTGAAATGGCTTGTATACGTAACCGGGCTGAAGACCGGTCTCGCAGATGAAACCCACATCTATATTATCCTCCTGAAGCTGCTTGAGGATATTAAATGTAGAGTGGCAGTCGATAGTAACCTTGATATGCGGATTGTCTGCAATGAACTTTTTAAGATAGGGCATAAGGATATAACGGCAGAGTGAGGTGCTGACACCGATACGGAGCTCATCAATTCCGAATTCGCTTATATGATTCAGCTCAACCTCTGCTTTTTTTAGTGAATCAAATACATCCTGCAGATGATAGTAGAGTACGTGCCCTTCGTTGGTAAGTTTGACACCGCGGCTGTTTCGGATAAGAAGCTTCATGCCCAGGGCTTCCTCCAGACAGGAGATGGCTCTGCTGACTGCCGGCTGGCTTATATAAAGTGCTTCGGCGGCACCGCTGATGCTGCCTGTGTCGGCTGCAATGTAAAATGCTTTGTAATAATTCAGATTGTCTATCATAAACTTACCCGTCCTTTGCTCTACATAAACAAAAATTTTATAATACCTATTTTTCGTAATATAACAAAAAGTTATGGCTGGTATCAATTATATATATTTTATTTATAGAATGCAAGATGGTATAGTATCATACTGTATACATAAATGACAAGAGAGGTTAACATAATGTTGCTAAGATATCTAATGATGGGATTTCACCTGATGTCCAGATATAGCATGTTTGTGATATATATAATATGCGCTGTGGTGGGAGTCATTCTTTCAAAGAAATCCGGAAAAGCAGATTCGGTCAGGATAGGCGTGGGAATACTGATCCTTGCGATAGCCTGTGTTGCAGAGAATTTTATGCCGGCACTCATCCTTAGTAAACACATGAATCAGACAGTGCGTTTTGTAGTTTATTACGGAGCCTTTGTCTTAAGACTTATTGCCATGGTCGTGGCATTTGCAGTCTTCTTCGGCTACAGGCTCACCAAATGGATAGGAGTCTTATTCATTATCGTACTCGTGGTAGGTTTCTTCTATAACCTTTTCACAAACCGCATGATATTCGGTATGGGAGATGCTGCTAACGGAGTTTCCAAAAGCACAACATTTTTGATGGCATTTTTCAATAACGGCTCCGCACTTAATTTTGTCAGGATACTCCTGTCATTTGTTCCGACAATAGCATTATGTATCGATGGCTTCATCACAGTACATAATAATGATTAAAAAATCCCGGAGAAGGATAAATATATAAGGAAATAAAAAGGAGAAAAAACATGAAAAGTGATAACATGAAATGCGGCCTTCAGCAGGCACCTGCACGTTCCCTTCTGAACGCACTCGGATATACTGCAGAAGAGATAAGAAAACCTATGGTCGGAATCGTATGTTCCTATAACGAGATCGTTCCCGGACATATGAACCTTGATAAGATAGCTGAGGCAGTCAAGCTTGGCGTTGCCGAAGCAGGCGGAACACCCGTAATGTTCCCTGCTATCGCAGTCTGCGACGGAATCGCAATGGGACATATCGGTATGAAATACAGCCTCGTAACAAGAGACCTTATCGCAGATTCCACTGAGGCTATGGCTATCGCTCATCAGTTCGATGCACTCGTAATGATCCCCAACTGCGACAAGAACGTTCCCGGACTTCTCATGGCAGCAGCCAGAGTAAATGTCCCGACTGTTTTTGTATCAGGCGGCCCGATGCTCGCAGGTCATATCCATGGAAGAAAGAGAAGTCTTTCATCAATGTTCGAGGCAGTAGGAGAGTATACCGCAGGTAAGATCACCGAAGCTGATGTGACAGAATTCGAAGAGAAGGTCTGCCCGACATGTGGATCATGCTCAGGTATGTACACAGCCAACTCAATGAACTGTCTTACCGAGGTTCTCGGCATGGGTCTTCCCGGAAATGGCACGATCCCGGCAGTTTACTCAGAGAGACTCCGTCTTGCCAAGAAGGCAGGCTATGCCGTAATGGATATGCTTGAGAAGAATATCCGTCCTCGTGACATCATTACAAAGGAAGCAATCCTCAATGCACTTACGGTAGATATGGCACTGGGCTGCTCAACCAACTCAATGCTTCATCTTCCCGCCATCGCACATGAGATAGGCTTTGATTTTGATATATCATTTGCAAACCCGATAAGTGAGAAGACACCTAACCTCTGTCATCTCGCTCCTGCAGGTCCCACATATATGGAAGACCTTAATGAGGCAGGTGGTGTGTATGCCGTCATCAACGAGCTCTGTGAGCTCGGACTCATCAATGAAGACTGCATGACAGTAACAGGTAAGACTATCGGTGAAGCAGTTAAGAACAGCGTAAACAGGAATCCCGAAGTAATCCGTCCTACATCTAATCCTTATTCAGCTACAGGCGGACTTGCAGTACTTAAGGGTAACCTTGCACCGGATGGTTCAGTCGTAAAGAGATCTGCTGTTGTTCCCGAAATGCTTAAGCATGAAGGACCTGCAAGAGTCTTCGATTCTGAGGAAGATGCAATCGCAGCAATCCTCGGTGGCAAGATCGTAGAAGGAGACGTAGTAGTCATCCGTTACGAAGGACCTAAGGGAGGCCCGGGTATGAGAGAAATGCTTAACCCCACATCAGCTATCGCAGGTATGGGACTCGGCTCAACGGTTGCTCTCATCACAGACGGACGTTTCTCAGGCGCAAGCCGTGGTGCTTCCATCGGACATGTTTCACCGGAAGCTGCAGTAGGCGGACCTATCGCACTTGTTGAAGAAGGCGATATGATCGAGATCGATATAAATAATTATTCCATCACACTTAAGGTAAGTGACGAGGAGCTTGCAAAGCGTAAAGAGGCTTGGACACCTCGCGAGCCTAAGGTAACCACAGGTTATCTTGCCCGTTACGCATCCATGGTAACCTCAGGTAACCGCGGCGCTATCCTCGAGATTCCCAAGGCATAAAAAATGTGACAAACAGATCTGAACACTTTGTCACACTTTGTCACATTATGAAAAGGAGATAGAAATATGCAACTTACAGGTTCTGAAATAGTAATTGAATGTTTAAAGGAACAGGGCGTAGATACCGTATTCGGTTATCCCGGCGGTACTATACTGAACATATATGATGAATTATATAAGCACAGCGATGAGATAACTCACGTTTTAACTTCTCACGAGCAGGGCGCCAGCCATGCTGCAGACGGATATGCAAGAGCAACAGGAAAGGTCGGAGTATGCTTTGCAACCTCAGGCCCGGGTGCAACAAACCTGGTTACAGGTATTGCTACAGCATACATGGATTCCATTCCTCTTGTAGCTATTACTGCAAATGTCGGCGTTGCATTGCTTGGTAAGGACAGCTTCCAGGAAGTAGATATAGCCGGAGTTGTTATGCCGATTACAAAGCACAGCTTTATTGTTAAAAATGTACACGAGCTTGCTAATACCATAAGACGCGCATTTACCATCGCTAAGTCCGGACGTCCGGGTCCTGTTCTTATAGATATAACCAAGGATGTTACAGCAAGCAAGGCTGATTTCATAGCAAAGAAGCCTGCAGTTATAAAGAGAGTTACCGAAACTATTAAGGATAAGGATATTGAAAAAGCAATCGAAATGATCAATGCTTCCAAGAAGCCTTACTTCCTTGTTGGTGGCGGTGTTATAACCTCTGGTGCAAGTGCAGAGCTGGCTAAGCTGGTTAAGAAGATTGATGCACCTGTTTGTGATACCCTGATGGGTAAGGGTGCTTATGACGGAACAAAGCCTAACTATACAGGTATGATTGGTATGCATGGAACCAAGGCTTCAAATCTCGGTGTTAATAAAGCCGATCTTCTTATAGTTATAGGTGCAAGATTCTCAGACAGAGTTATCGGTGATGCATCTACATTTGCCAAGAATGCAAAGATACTTCATCTGGATATCGATGCAACTGAGATCAACAAGAATATAGATGTTGATGCTAAGGTGATCGGAGATGCTAATGAGGTACTTAAGAGGCTGAATGCAGGTGTCAAAGCATCCAAGAAACCAAAGTGGAATGCTGAGATTAAAAAGCTGATGGATGAAAATCCTATGGAGTATGATATGAAGCATCTCACAGGTCCGGCTATCATCAGTAAGATATATGACATTACAAAGGGCGATGCGATCATTACTACAGATGTAGGTCAGCATCAGATGTGGGCTGCTCAGTACTATAAATATAAGAAACCCAGACGTTTTCTTACATCAGGCGGACTCGGAACCATGGGTTATGGCCTTGGCGCTGCAATCGGTGCAAAGGTAGGATGTCCCGATAAGACAGTTATCAATATCGCAGGTGACGGCTGCTTCAGAATGAACATGAACGAGATGGCAACTGCAGCAAGAGAGGATATCCACGTTATCGAGGTTGTTATCAATAACCATGTTCTCGGTATGGTTCGTCAGTGGCAGACACTGTTCTACGGAAAGAGATATTCCAACACGGTCCTTAACGACAAGACTGATTTTGCCAAGCTTGCCGATGCAATGGGAGCTAAGGGATATACAGTAAGGACAGTGGCAGAGTTCGAGAAAGCATTTAAGGAAGCCCTTAAAGGCGAAGGTGCTTATCTCATCGACTGTCAGATAGAAAAAGATGACAAGGTATGGCCGATGGTAGCTCCGGGAGCGTCTATCGAAACATGCTTTGACTCAGAAGACGCACTTAAGTAGGGAAATATAATAAAAGATGTTCAAAAAACCCCTATAAAATATACAATATTGCTAATTGAAATATTTGCAATATTTTTGTATATTTAGTACTTATAAAAATAGATTTTTTAATTCATATAAATGGAGGATTTGTTATGGCACGAGTTTATAACTTTTCGGCAGGACCTTCGATCTTACCGGAGGTAGTACTGAAGCAGGCAGCAGAGGAAATGCTTGATTACAAAGGAAGTGGTCAGTCTGTAATGGAAATGAGCCACCGCTCAAAGGTTTATGATGACATCATCAAGGAAGCAGAGAAGGACCTCAGGGATCTCATGAACATTCCCGATAACTATAAGGTACTTTTCCTTCAGGGTGGTGCTTCACAGCAGTTCGCTGCAATCCCTATGAACCTTATGTAGAACGGCGTAGCTGATTTCATCGTTACAGGACAGTGGGCTAAGAAGGCTTATCAGGAAGCTAAGAAATATGGTAAGGCTAACTTACTTGCTTCTTCAGAGGATAAGACATTCTCATACATCCCCGATTGTTCAGACCTTCCTATCAGTGAAGATGCTGACTATGTATACATTTGTCATAACAATACAATATACGGTACAACATTTAAGACTCTTCCCAACACAAAGGGCAAGATCCTTGTAGCTGATATGTCATCAGACATCCTTTCACAGCCCGTAAATGTTGAGGACTATGGTCTTATCTTCTTCGGTGTTCAGAAGAACGTCGGACCTGCAGGTGTAGTAGTAGTTATCGTTCGCGAAGACCTCATCCGTGATGATCTTCCTGAGTACGTTCCTACAATGCTTAAGTATAAGACACAGGCTGATGCTGATTCACTTTACAACACACCTCCATGCTACGGTATTTATATCTGTGGTCTTGTGTTCAAGTGGGTTAAGTCAATGGGCGGTCTTAAGGCTATGCAGGCTCATAATGAGAAGAAGGCTAAGATCCTCTATGATTTCCTTGATGAGTCCAAGATGTTCAAGGGTACAGTTGTAAAGGAAGACAGATCACTCATGAACGTTCCTTTTGTTACCGGAAATGACGAGCTTGACGCTAAGTTCGTTAAGGAGGCTACTGCAGCTGGATTCGTTAACCTTAAAGGCCACCGTTCAGTAGGCGGTATGCGTGCATCTATCTACAACGCTATGCCTATCGAAGGTGTTGAGAAGCTTGTAGCTTTCATGAAAGATTTCGAAGAGAAGAATTCTTAAGGAGAAAAATTATGGCTAAGATTAAATGCTTAAACCCCATAGCTAAGTGCGGAACAGATCTGTTTGATGCAAGCTATGAGATGACAGATAACTTAAATGAGGCAGATGCAGTCCTTGTAAGAAGTGCATCAATGCATGAACTCGAGGTTCCCGAATCACTTCTTGCAGTTGCAAGAGCAGGTGCCGGAGTTAACAACATCCCTCTTGAAGCTTATGCAGAAAAAGGTATCGTAGTATTCAACACACCCGGTGCAAACGCTAACGGTGTTAAGGAGCTTGTTATAGCAGGTCTCCTTCTTGGATCACGTGATATCGTTGCAGGTGCAAACTGGGTAGCAGAAGATAAGGGCGATGCCGATATCGCCAAGGCTGCCGAGAAGCAGAAGAAGCTTTATGCCGGAAATGAGATCCAGGGCAAGAAGCTCGGTGTCATCGGTCTCGGTGCCATCGGTTGCAGAGTTGCAAATGCTGCCGTTCATCTCGGTATGGAAGTTTGGGGCTATGACCCATTCGTATCAGTAGATGCTGCTTGGAACTTATCAAAGTCCGTTAAGCATATCACAAATGTAAATGATATCTATTCAAACTGCGATTACATCACAGTACACGTTCCTCTCATGGATGCTACTAAGGGCATGATCAGCGAGGAAGCCATTTCCCTTATGAAGGATGGCGTTGTTGTACTTAACTATGCAAGAGATATCCTTGTTGACGAGGAAGCTCTTATGAAGGCTATCGATGCAGGTAAGGTTCACCGTTATGTAACAGACTTCGCTAACCCTACAGTTGTAGGTCACGAGGGCGTTATCTGTACACCTCACCTCGGCGCTTCGACTGCTGAGTCAGAAGATAACTGTGCTGTTATGGCTGTTAATGAGATCAGGGATTTCCTTGAGAACGGAAATATCGTCAACTCTGTTAACTATCCTAAGGTTGACGCAGGTATCCCTTCATCTGCAGGACGTATCACAGTATGCCACAAGAATATTCCTAACATGCTTACACAGTTCACGGGACTTTTTGCTAAGTCTAACGTAAATGTTCCCGACATGGTAAGCAAGTCACGTGGCGACTATGCATATACGATACTCGATGTAGACACAGCAGACGCCGCAAACATGGCTAAGGAACTCGAAGCCATCGACGGCGTGATCCGCGTACGTGTAGTGAAATAATTTTGTAATATTCGTAACAATTCTGTAATGGGGTCTGACCCCGTTACAAAAGTGTTACATAAGAGGAAAAAGATATGGAAAAACTAAGAGTAGGAATACTCGGTGCTACGGGTATGGTAGGTCAGCGCTTCATCGACCTTCTGAATAACCATCCCTGGTATGAGGTTGTTACGGTAGCTGCATCCCCACGTAGTGCCGGTAAAAAATACAGCGAGGCAGTAGAAGGAAGATGGAAGATGGATAATCCGATCCCTGATTCCGTTAAAGACCTCGTGCTAAAAAATGTTAATGAAGTAGAAGAGATCGCTAAGGACGTTGATTTTGTCTTCAGTGCTGTTGACATGTCCAAGGACGAGATAAGAGCCATCGAGGAGGCTTATGCAAAGGCTGAGACTCCGGTTGTTTCAAACAACAGTGCCCATCGCTGGACACCTGATGTACCGATGGTAGTTCCCGAACTCAATCCGGAGCATTTTGAAGTGATCGAAGCTCAGAAGAAGAGACTCGGAACAAAGAGAGGCTTTATAGCTGTAAAGCCTAACTGCTCGATCCAGTCCTATGCACCCGCTCTCTTTGCATTAAAGGAGTTTGAGCCGAAGGAGGTTGTTGTATCAACCTACCAGGCAATTTCAGGTGCAGGCAAGAACTTCAAAGACTGGCCTGAGATGGTTGAAAATATCATCCCTTACATTGGTGGTGAAGAAGAGAAGTCCGAGCAGGAGCCTCTTAAGATCTGGGGCAAGGTTGAGGACGGCGAGATCAAGATGAGCGAGGATGCTCCCAACATCACAGCTCAGTGTATCCGCGTGCCCGTTCTTTACGGACATACTGCAACTGTATTCGTAAACTTCGGAAAGAAGCCTACGAAGGAGCAGATGATCGAGAAGTGGGAAAGCTTTAAGGGCGAACCCCAGGAACTTGACCTTCCTTCAGCACCCAAGCAGTTCATCCGCTATATGGAGGAAGATAACAGACCTCAGGTTAATCTCGATGTGAATTATGAAAACGGTATGGGAGTTTCCATGGGAAGACTTCGCGAAGATAAGATCTTTGATTATAAGTTTGTAGGACTCTCACATAACACGATCCGTGGTGCCGCAGGTGGTGCAGTACTCTGTGCTGAGCTGCTTACAGCCAAAGGATACATTTCCAAGAAATAATTTGTCGGAGGACTTAAACTTTTATCGGAGGATATTATGGCTAAGAAAAAGCTGATACTTGTTACATCGCCGCCGGCATGTGGTAAGACATTCGTTACAAAAAATCTTGCGAGAGCGCTCAACAACTGCGTATATCTCGATAAGGACGATCTGATCGTTCTTTCCAGACAGATATATAAGGTTGCGGGAGAGCCCTTCGACAGATCATCTGATTTTTTCCATGAGCATATCAGGGACGCAGAATATGATGCGATCCTCGAGGTTGCAATGAGCGCTATTAATTATAATGATACAGTTCTTATAAATGCGCCATTTAAAAAGGAAGTAAGAAGCCAGGAGTGGCTCGCCGGAATGAGAAAGAAGCTTGCGCTTAAGAATGCCGAGCTCTGCATCATCTGGGTTCATACCGATATCGAAGTGGTTCATCAGAGAATGATCACACGTAATTCAGAGCGTGATACATGGAAGATAGAGCATTGGGATGAGTACGTGGCTACTCAGAATTATGATCCGCCACAGAATGTTCCCGAGCTGTTCATCTTCAAGAATTCCAGCGATGACGAGTTCGATGAGTCCATCGGTCAGGCTGTGAACTTCATCCGAAACTAAAGGAGATCTGAAATGTCTAAAGTATTACCTTTTTCAGCTTTCAGACCTGATCCGGCTGTTGTGAGCGAGGTTGCCGCACTTCCGTATGATGTCTATAAGAGAGCTGAGGCCAAGGAATTTGTAAAAGATCATCCGAAGAGTTTCCTCAGGATCGACAGACCCGAGACCCAGTTTCCGGATGACTTCGATATGTATTCGCAGGAAGTATATGATAAAGCAAACAGCATGCTTGCCGACGATATGACTAACGGCACCTATATCCATGATGAGAAGCCGGATTACTATATCTACGAGCTCATAATGGACGGCCGTTCACAGACCGGTATCGTTGCAATGGTTTCCGTAGATGACTATATCAGCGGCACCATTAAGAAGCATGAGAACACGCTGGCCGCAAAAGAGCAGGACAGGATCAATCATATCTATAACTGCAGCGCCCAGACGGGACCTATCTTCCTTGCTTACCGTGATCGTAATAAGATAAATGACGTCGTTAACCGTATTAAGCGTGAGACTAAGACTTATGGCTTCACGGCAGAGGATGGCATAACACATAATGTGTGGGTCATCAGTGATGAGGCTGATATTGATATAATAAAGTCTGAGTTCGAAGCCGAGAACAGGATATATATAGCTGACGGACACCACAGAGCCGCATCTGCGGTTAAGGTAGGACTTAAGAAGCGTGAAGAGAATCCGGGATATACCGGAGATGAGGATTTCAACTTCTTCATGTCAGTCCTCTTCCCGGAAAGCGAACTTGCGATCCTTCCTTATAACAGAGTCGTTAAAGACCTTAACGGCATGAGTAAGGATGAGTTCTTTGAAAAGCTTAAGGGTGTATGCGAAGTTACCGAAGCAGACGCTCCGTACCAGCCAATCAGTAAGGGCGAGTTCGGAATGTTCCTTGATGGTAAGTGGTATATCCTTAAAGCAGCTGAAGATATCTTAAGTGATGACCCGGTGGACGGACTTGATGTATCGGTACTTCAGGACAATATCCTCGGACCTATTCTTGGTATCGAAGATCCGAGAACCGATAAGAGGATCGACTTTGTCGGCGGAATAAGAGGTCTCGGAGAGCTTGAGAGAAGAGTAAGTGTAGATATGACGGTGGCATTTTCAATGTACCCCACATCGATAAACGAGCTTTTCGAAGTAGCTGACGCAGGACGCCTTATGCCTCCCAAGTCAACCTGGTTCGAGCCCAAGCTCAGAAGTGGAATATTTATTCATAAAATCTAGTCTTTTATATGGCAGTCGGGTTATAATCCGACTGCTATTTTTGTTAGATTATTCTTGCATGAATTTACCGTTTTGAGTATACTGTAGTGAGGTATGTTCACAGAACAATCTGCCTGAAAAGAGGAGAGAAAGATGTCGACCAGAAGAAAAGCAGTGTTTGCCATAAACTGGATGGAGGTTGAGGCTCTGACCAAGGCAAAACACGATAATCCCCACCATATACTCGGAATCCATGAATGCATCGATGATGTTTTTGTTAATGTGTATCTTCCCGATGCAAAGGTTGTCAAGATAACCGACATTTCCGAGGGCAAGACATATTCACTTATATCCGAAAGGTATGACGGTTTCTATTCCATCAGGCTTAAGGATAAGAAGACATTTGAATACAGGGTAAAGGCCAAGTTCATCGATGGTCATGAGGAGTCCTACATCGACCCTTATACCTTTGAACCTGTGATCGACCCTATTGATATAAGCGACTTCAACGAAGGGCTTCATTACGAAATCTATGAGAAGCTGGGCGCTCACCCCATGGAGGTTGACGGTGTATACGGAACCCTCTTTGCAGTATGGGCACCGGATGCCGAAAGAGTATCTGTTGTAGGTAACTTCAACAACTGGGACGGCAGAAGATATCAGATGAGAAAGCTGGATTATTCCGGCATATTCGAGCTTTTCATTCCCGGCGACTTTGAGGATGAGATCTATAAGTATGAGATCCGTTCGAAGGCCGGAAATGTCTTCATGAAGAGTGACCCTTACGCAGTTATGTCCGAGATCCGTCCGGCAAATGCTTCCAGAGTCACAAAGCTTGATTATAAGTGGAACGACACCGACTGGATGAAGACAAGAGATAAGAAGAAGCTTAAGACTTCTCCGATGAATATATATGAGGTTCATCTCGGCTCCTGGAAGAGGCCGGATGACGGAAGAGAGTTCCTTAACTACCGCGAGATAGCAAGAGAGCTTTCAAAATATATGAAGGAGATGGGCTATACACATGTAGAGCTTATGCCCATAATGGAACACCCCTACGATCCGTCCTGGGGCTATCAGGTGACCGGTTACTATGCACCGACCTCACGTTACGGCAAGCCCACTGACTTTATGTATTTCGTGGATTATCTCCATGAGCAGGGGCTGGGCGTGATCATTGACTGGGTGCCGGCTCATTTCCCTAAAGATGAGCACGGGCTCGGAAGATTTGACGGAAGTGCTTTATATGAGCATGAGGATCCGATGAAGGGCGAGCACCCTCACTGGGGAACCTATATATTCAATTATGCGAGAAACGAGGTAAGGAACTTCCTCGTTGCGAATGCTCTCTACTGGGCTGATAAATATCATGTGGACGGTATCAGGATGGACGCGGTAGCTTCCATGCTTTACCTGGACTACGGCAGAGGACCCGGCGAGTGGGTTCCGAATAAGTTCGGTGGAAATGAGAACCTTGAGGCAGTTGAGTTCATTAAGGAGCTTAATACCAAGATGAACGAGCTCTTCCCTGAGGTGATGATGATCGCCGAGGAGTCCACCGCATGGCCGATGATGACCCGCCCGATAAATGAAGGCGGTCTCGGTTTCGACTTTAAGTGGAACATGGGCTGGATGAATGACTTCCTTAAGTATATCAGCCTCGATCCGCTTTACCGTAAATATCACCATAACGAGCTGACCTTCAGCATGGTCTATGCATACAGCGAGGACTTCGTGCTCGTGCTTTCTCATGACGAGGTTGTCCATGAGAAGAAGTCCATGATCGAGAAGATGCCGGGCGGCTATGAGGATAAGTTCTCGAACCTTCGTACCGCATACGGTTTTATGGCGACCCATCCGGGTAAGAAGCTTCTCTTCATGGGTCAGGAGTTCGCACAGATGAAGGAGTTCAGCGAGTCCACAGAGCTTGACTGGTCGCTCTTTGAATTCGACGCCCATAGATGCATCTCTGACTATGTGAAGGAGCTGAATCAGCTTTACAAGACTGAAAATGCCCTCTATTCGAAGGATTACGATCCGGACGGCTTCTGCTGGATAAGTGCAAATGACGCCAACCGCTCGATCATATCATTTGAGAGAAGAGGAGAAAAGCCGGAGGATACGCTGCTCGTTATCTGCAACTTCACACCGGTGGATCATAAGAACTATAAGCTTGCCGTACCCACTGCGGGAAGCTGGAAAGAGATATTCTCAAGCGACCTTCCGAAGTTCGGCGGCGAAGGCCACAACAATAAGGTCGTTAAGAAGTCAAAGCCGGGCAAGGTAGATGACAGGGAAAACTACATTTCCATTACTGTGCCCGCACTTTCGGTATCTGTATTTAAAAAGAAATGATCGGAGGAAAAAATGACAAAGATAGATATCATATCCGGTTTCCTCGGAGCCGGTAAGACAACACTTATAAAGAAGCTTATAAATGAAGCCTTTGAGGGCGAGAAACTTGTCCTCATTGAAAATGAGTTCGGTGAGATAGGTATCGATGGCGGCTTCCTTAAGGAGGCAGGTGTCAACATCACCGAGATGAATTCAGGC
This sequence comes from Eubacterium sp., assembly GCA_017619835.1. Classification (GTDB taxonomy): domain Bacteria; phylum Bacillota; class Clostridia; order Lachnospirales; family Lachnospiraceae; genus Eubacterium_Q. The sequence goes on along the minus strand of JAFZRN010000033.1, from coordinate 13,055 downwards.
TGCATCTGCTGCTCGCTTGTTGGTGACTTCGGCGAGGCCCTTAAGCAGGTTGTAAATGACTTCGCTCCGGACCGTGTTCTGATCGAACCATCCGGCGTCGGAAAGCTTTCCGATGTTATCAAGGCTATCCAGAAGGCCGGCGAAAATGTCGACATCGCTCTTAACAGCGCAACTACTGTTGTTGATGTTACAAAGGCCAAAATGTATATCAAGAACTTCGGCGAGTTCTTCATTAATCAGATCGAGGCTTGCGGAACAGTAGTCCTCAGCCGTACACAGAATGCGACTGAAGAGAAGCTGCTTGAGGCTGTCAACATGATCAAGGAGCATAATGCCGAGGCAAGGATAATCACAACACCCTGGGATGATATCACTGGTAAGATAATACTTGATGCCATGGAGCATTCTTCATCCATCGAGGATATCATGAAGAACTTCAAGTATGATCCTGCAGTTGACGATGAAGAGCATCATCACCATCATCATCATGACCATGACGATCACGATGAGCATGACCATGAAGAACATGATCACGAGCATGAGCATCATCACCATGATCACGAAGATCATGACCATGAAGAGCATGATCACGAGCATGAGCATCATCACCATGATCACGATCATGAAGAGCATGAGCATCACCACCATGATCATGACCATGACGATCATGAAGAGCATGAGCATCATCACCACGACCATGATCACGACCATGAGGATCATGATCATGAGCACCATCATGAGCATCATTATGATGAGAACGGTGTATGCAGCTGCGGACATCATCACCATCACCACGATGCAGATGAAGTATTCACAAGCTGGGGCAAAGAGACAGCTCATAAATATAGTGAGGATGAGCTTAAAGTTATCCTTGACAAGCTTGCAGTTGAGGAAGATAACGAACTCGGAATCATCCTTCGTGCCAAGGGAATCGTTCCCGACAAGGATGGTAACTGGAAGGAGTTCGACCTCGTTCCGGGTGAATACGAGATAAGAAACGGCTCAGCCGATTATACCGGCAAGCTCTGCGTTATCGGAAGCAACCTTAAAGAGGATGCGATCGCTGAATTATTCGGAATCTAATTAAGAAAGAGAAAACTATGTTTAATAAAGAACCACAGGAAATCCCCGTATATGTCTTCATGGGATTTCTCGGAAGCGGAAAGACGACATTTGCAAAGGATGTCCTGATGAATCAGGGCTTTACGGAGGGAGCTAAAACGCTCCTTCTTGCCTGTGAAGAGGGCGAAGAGGAGTACGACGAGAAGGCTTTAAGGGAGAAAAACATTTTCCTTGAATATATCGATGAGGACACACTCACCGAGGATAAGCTGCTCGAGCTGGGCTCCAAATATAATCCCGAAAATGTCATGATCGAATATAACGGAATGTGGGAGCTGGACCGAATCTTCCAGATCCGTGTTCCCAAGGGCTGGACAGTAGTTCAGGTAATAAGCTTTGTCGATGCGACCACATTTGACGTATACGTAAACAACATGAAGAAGATCATGATGGATCAGCTGAGGAATTCCGACATGATAATCTTCAACCGCTGTGACGAGAATACGAAGATGGCCGAGTACAGACGCAGCCTCCGCGCGGTTAACAGGCGCGGCCAGGTAATCTTCGAGGGTAAGGACGGAAAGCCGATGCAGAGCGACGAGGAGCTGGTGCTTCCTTACGACATCGATAAGGACGAGATTATGCTTGAGGAAGAGGATTTCGGAATCTTCTACATTGACGCTGCCGACAATCCGGATAAGTATCTCGGTAAGAAAATCCGCTTCAAGGCTCAGGCCCACAGGCCTTCGAATTATAAGGCAAATGAGTTCGTACCGGGACGTTTTGCAATGACCTGCTGTGCAGACGATATTGCATTCATCGGATTTAAGACTTATTACGGCGGTGCCGCAACTCTTAAGGATAGAGACTGGGTCATCGTCGAAGGTACGATCGATAAAGAGTATTATCCGGAGTTCCAGGGCGAAGGTCCTGTGATCGTTGCAGACAGCGTAAGTCTGACAGGCCCCGCAGCCGAAGATCTGGTTTATTTCAATTATTAAAGCAACTTCGGTTTTTGCCGAAAGTGTTGCTTGACTAATACATAAGATTGTGTATATCATCTTAGTATCAGCTTTACCGAAGAGGCGGAGAGGAGCCTCTGGTGTATTCAAAAATCTATAGTGGAGTAGCGCTCGGGATCAACGGGATGCTCATCAGTGTTGAATCTGATATGAGCCTGGGACTTCCGGGGCTATGTCTTGTCGGTTATCTGTCATCGTCTGTTAAGGAGGCCGGTGACAGAGTAAGGACCGCGCTCAGAAATGTCGGTTATCCGATCCCTTCCAGGAAGGTGACCGTCAATCTATCGCCCGCAGATATCAGGAAGGATGGCACGGGATTCGATGTTGCCATTGCGACTGGTATTCTCATTTCCATGGGCATTTTTTTTATCCGTGAAAAATTCAATAAGGAGCTGGAGAAGACTCTTTTTCTCGGTGAGCTCGGACTGGATGGGAGCATTCTGCCTGTAAGAGGTGTGCTTCCGATAGTTGATCACGCCCTTAAAAATGGCATCGAAAGGGTTGTGGTTCCCGAGGAGAATGCAAGTGAAGCTTCATTTATAAAGGGGCTCGAGATCATTCCCGTCGGCAGTCTTACAGATATAATCAAGATTCTTTCAAGCGGTGAGTGGGGGGATCCTTTTGTCATGCCCGAGATTAAGAAAAGTGTTCAGAAAGATTTTCTTTATGACCTTAAGGATATAAGAGGTCAGGAGACCATGAAGAAGGGTGTAATAATCGGTGTGGCCGGCTTTCACAATATACTTCTTACAGGTGCCGCCGGCTCAGGTAAATCCATGATAGCCAAATGTATTCCCGAGCTGATGCCGGATCTGACTTATAACGAGAGTCTGGAGCTTACCAAGATATACAGTATCGCCGGAAACCTTGACCTGTCGGACGGGCTGATGAAGAGGAGACCGTTTCGTGCTCCGGGTCAGAATGTTTCGAATGCGGCTCTTATCGGAGGAGGCATGAGCCCGACGCCGGGGGAGGTGAGCCTTGCAAACGGAGGAGTACTCTTTCTGGATGAGTTTCCGGAATATTCAAGGAGTGTTATCGAGGGGCTGAGACAGCCTATGGAAGATCATATTGTAAATGTCTCGAGAGTGCGGGCAAGCTACACATTTCCGGCAAGATTCATGCTTGTATCAGCGAGGAATAACTGCCCCTGCGGGTTCTATCCAAACAGGGATAAATGCAGGTGCTCGTCGGGAGCGATACAGCGTTATAAGAACAGGATAAGCCATCCGATAATGGACAGGATCGATATCAGGCTTGAGATAAGTCCGGTTTCTTATGATGATCTTTTTTCAGACAATGAAGGAATGGATTCAAAGACCGCAAAAGCTATGATCGAAGGCGCGAGGAAGAAGCAGGAGGAAAGGTTTAAGAATGAGAGTATCAACTTTAATTCCGAGATTCCCCAGAGCAGGATTGAGGAGTTCATAGTTCTCGGCGAAAAGGAAAAGAAGCTTTTGAGGAATATTTATGATAATTCGGGGATAAGCGCAAGAGGCTACTATAAGATGCTGAGGCTTGCAAGGACGATTGCGGATATCGAGGGAAGAGAGTTTGTGAGTGAACGTAATATCGAGGAAGCGGCATTCTTCAGGAATGAGGATGGCGCTACGGATTGGAGGTAGGTATGGATATTAATGAAAGAAATTGTTATCTCTGGATGAATCATATAAGTACATTCCGGCTGGGTGATCCGGCAAAGCTTTTCAGAAAGTACGGAAGCAGCGTCCGGGTATATGAGGCGCTGACCGGAAGTGAAGAAGAGAGGGAAAAGCTTGTTAAGGATAAGACGATAAAGAAAACGACAGCAGAGGAGATAGGTGAGATAGATGAAAAGCGCTGGTTTGAAAGACTAAATGAGGATATTGAAAGGGGAAAGATAACTGTCTATACGCCGGCAGATGAAGAATATCCGGAAAAGCTCTGCGATATAGTTAATCCTCCGCTTGCTATATTCTGTAAGGGGCGGACGGAGCTTTTATATTCGGAACATATGATCGCGATGATCGGAACCAGGAGGCCGACTCATTACGGAGCGGCTGTCGCGGATGAATTTTCAAAGGCACTTGCAGCGAGGGGCTTTACTATTGTAAGCGGAATGGCGATGGGGATAGATGCAAGATCCCACGAGGGTGCACTTGCCGTGGACGGGAATACGGTCGCGGTCCTGGGAGGCGGAGTGGATATATGTTATCCGCTTTCCAATTTTGATATCTATGAGGAGCTATGCGAGAGAGGGCTTCTTGTTTCGGAGTATGAGCCGGGAGAAGCCCACGTAGCAATTCATTTCCCTGTAAGAAACCGGATTATAAGCGGGCTTTCTGACTCGGTGCTTGTTGTGGAAGCAGCACTCAGGAGCGGAACACTCATTACCACCGATTATGCATTAGAGCAGGGGAAGGAGATATATGCGATCCCCGGCCGTGTATCAGATATGATGTCACGTGGCGTCAACAACCTTATCAAGCAGGGAGCGATGTTAGTTGACAGCCCGGGGGATATAATCATGGATTCGTTCGGGTTTTCGGGTGGCACTGCGGAAGCATCGGCGGAAGGTACGAATTCCCCTGCCTCCACCTACGCCCTCTCCAAGTCCCAGCAGAGAATCCTCGGACTTCTCGGCTACGAACCCGTCTACATCGATGACATCATCCGCGCCAACAATATGGATATATCCGACACTCTCCATCAGCTTGCGGCACTTAAAGATATGGGATTTGTGAAGGTATTTGAACAGAGCTACTATGTACTGAACAAATAGTCCCACGAGCGTGATTGACAAAGCAACAGCAGAATAGTATATTGTAGTCAAGTAAGCAGAATCTGAGGACGGAACAGGCAGCCGTCACGCCTTTATGGTCTTAAAAGAGATGTAGATTGTCACCTACCTATTCTGCTTTAATCCTCGCCCTTATCGGCGAGGATTATTTTATTTTATAAAAATCATTTGCTTGCAATTAAAAAAATTTTGTTGTATAGTACCGAGACGTGAGGGAAAAAGCACACTCGGAGGAAGTATGGCAAAGAATTTAGTAATTGTAGAGTCGCCTACAAAGGCAAAGACAATAAAGAAGTTTCTTGGCAAGAACTTCGAAGTTATAGCTTCGGAGGGACACGTCAGGGACCTTCCGAGAAGCAGCATGGGCATTGATAAGGAAAATGATTTCGAGCCCCATTACATCACTATAAGAGGCAAGGGCGACCTTGTTTCAAACCTCAAGAAGGCTGCAAAGAAGTCGGATTTTGTATATCTCGCAACCGACCCGGACCGCGAAGGAGAAGCTATAAGCTACCATCTTTCCGTGGCATTAAAGCTGGATGCGAAGACATATAAGAGGATAACCTTCAACGAGATCACGAAGAATGCCGTTAAGGATTCCATTAAGAATGCACGTGCCATCGATATGGATCTCGTGGATGCACAGCAGGCAAGAAGAGTAGTAGACAGACTTGTGGGCTATGAGATAAGCCCTCTTCTCTGGGAGAAGCTCGGAAAGAGAAGTCTTTCAGCAGGACGTGTGCAGTCGGTTGCTCTTAAGATGATTTCCGACAGAGAAAAAGAGATAAGTGATTTCATTCCGGAAGAGTTCTGGACAATAGATACTTATCTTCATGTTCCCGGCCAGAAGGCTGCAGCACTTTTCAGTCTTAAGAAAGACATTAAGGACGGAAAAACTGCAGACGCATTAAGAGAAAAACTTTCAAAAGCAGATTTCAAAGTGGTTGACATAAAACAGACGGCCAGATGCAAGAAAGCTCCTGTTCCGTTTACCACAAGTACACTTCAGCAGACCGCTGCAAGCCGTATAAACTTTGCTACATCCAAGACCATGAGAGTTGCCCAGCAGCTCTACGAAGGTGTTGAGATTAAAGGTCAGGGTACGGTAGGTCTCATCACTTACCTCAGAACAGACTCAATAAGAGTTTCTGATGAGGCGGACAGAAGTGCAAGAGAATATATCAGAAAGACCTTCGGTGAGGATTATATAGCCGAGGAAGAGCAGGAAGCTAAACAGCAGACCGCTAAGAAGATCCAGGATGCACATGAGGCTATAAGACCCACAGATGTCATGAGAACACCTGCGTCTATCAAGCCATTTGTATCATCAGATCAGTACAAGCTCTATAAGCTTATATATGAAAGATTCGTTGCAAGCAGAATGAAGGCAGCAGTCTATGATATCTTCACTGTAACTGTGGAAGCAGCAGGCGAGACTCTCAAATGTTCCGAGAGCACTCTGAACTTTGCGGGATATCTGAATGTCTACAGCGTGGAAGAAGAGAAGACTAAGACCGCCAACCTCAGCGGAATCAACGAAGGCGATACATTAAAACTAGATAAGGTTGAATCAAAGCAGCATTTCACGGAGCCACCCGCACATTATACAGAGTCGCTCCTCGTAAAGACCATGGAGGATAACGGTATCGGACGTCCTTCAACCTATGCTCCTACGATCTCAACACTTCTTAACAGAAGATATATTACAAAAGAACAGAAGAATCTCTATATCACGGAGCTGGGTGAGGCCGTAAACGGTATCATGGAGACGGCATTTCCGGAGATAGTAGATATAGATTTTACCGCAAATATGGAGTCTCTCCTTGACAGCATCGGAGACGGTGCTATCGACTGGAAGGTAGTTGTGAGAAACTTCTATCCCGATCTTGAAAATGAGATCAAGGACGCAAGCAAGAATCTTGAGAAGATCAAGATTGCAGACGAGGCAACTGATGAAGTCTGTGACGAATGCGGTGCCAACATGGTGATCAAGTACGGCGCATACGGCAAGTTCCTTGCCTGCCCGAACTTCCCTAAGTGCCATTTTACAAAGCCTTACTTTGAGAAAATTGGCGTAAAATGTCCTAAGTGCGGATCCGATATAGTTAAGAGAAATACCAAGAAGGGACGTCCTTTCTACGGCTGTATCGATTATCCCGACTGTGACTTCATGTCATGGAATAAGCCTATCGCAAAGGTGTGTCCGGTATGTAAGGGACTCATGGTTGTGAAGGGTAAAAAAGCTGTTTGTGCAGACGCTGCATGCGGATATACAGAAAAGCTTGATTAGTGTTATGTAAACGTGATATACTATGTGCTGGTGGGTTAATTTAGCCTGCCGGCACATTTTCATTTTATAGTATAAAAGGGGAAAGTAGTATGAATACTATTGTTATCATTTTACTCATTATCGGTATTCTCGCGATCATCGTAAGTGTTGTTTTGACTAAGGATGACGAAGATGAAAAGGAAGAGAAGGCCGTATTTGTAGGTAACGACCTGCCTGAAGCTGACAAGAAGAAGATCAGAAAGCTTACTGATAACTACATGAACGAGTACAGCAAGAAGAAGATCAAGGAGACAGTCAGCAAGAATATCAATAATGCGATCGAAGAAGAATTAAAGAAGAGCGAAAAGACCATCTCAAAGAAGCTCGAGGATAACATCAACAAGATTGATGATAAGGCTACCGAGAATTCCAAGAAGATGGAAGAGTATTATAATGAAGTTTCTTCTGATGTCGAGAAAAACAGAAATGAGATAGAAGAGATATATAATAAGGTTGCCGATAAGGAGAAGGATATCAAGACTTCTCTCAGCATCATTGACGAAGCTAAGGACGGTCTCAAGAAGATGAAGGCCGAGATCGAAGAGCTTTCAAAGGAGCTGGACGAAAAAAAGGCAGCTTTAGCAGATGTTCCCGTTGTGACCAGAAGCATGCCTGAGGCGGCCGAAGAGGAAGAAGCTGAGGAAGCTGCTGAAGAGGTAAAGGAAGAAGCTGCCGAGGCAGCTGAGGAAGCTGCAGAAGCAGCAGAAGAGGCAGTTGAAGAAGCAGCCGAAGAGACTGAAGAAGCTGTAGAGGAAGCTGAAGAAGCTGACGAGGAAACTGAAGAAGAAGCAGAAGATGCTGATGACGAGGAAGACGACGATGAGTCCGAAGAATCCGATGAGGAAGAGGATGAAGAAGGTCCAAGTCTTCAGGAAATGCTTGATAAAGAAGGTATCGATATAACAGATGGTGACAATGAAGGCAACATCATGGAAATGTACAACGCAGGTTTCAGCATCATCGAGATATCCAAGGTGCTCGGCCTCGGCGTCGAAGACATCAAGACCATCATCGACAGTAAGAAATAAATGTGAACGGGGTCAGACCCCGGACACAAAAAGTTCACAATTATTCGGGAGATAATGATATGAATAAGAATGCAAGATATCTACTGAGAGGTATCGGTATCGGAATAATCATCAGTACCGTTATATTCTTTGCGGCATATAGGGCGTCCGGAGATAGATTCGAGGCTGAAACCGGTTCAAAGACTGCTGCGGTATCCGAGGATACTACAGAGAAGAAGACCGAGAAGGCAACAGAGAAGAAGACGGAAAAGGCTACGGAGAAGAAGACCGAGAAGAAGACTGAGAAGAAGACCGAAGCTAAGACCGAGGAGAAGACGGAGAAGGAAACCGAGGCTACTACCGAGGCAACCACGGAAGCTACTACCGAGGCTACTACTGAAGCTACAACCGAAGCAACCGAAGAAAAGACAGAGGAAGCTAAGGAAGAGACAACGGAAGCCGCTACAGAGGAAGCCGCAGAGCCGGCAGCTGAGGGCGAGAAGGAGATCACAGTTACTTCGGGCATGGGTTCCGAGACTATCTCATCTCTTCTTGAGAAGGCAGGCCTTGTGGATTCAGCCACTAAGTTCAATACCTGGCTCATCGAGAATAAATACGATTCAAAGCTTCATACAGGCACCTTCAAGATCAAGGAAGGTAGCAGCTATGAGGATATCGTAAAGATTCTCACAACTCAGGGAGAATGATTCAATTAAGTGGTTACAAACTTAAAAAAAATTGATATAATAAGGCTATCTTTATCAGACGCTGATGAAGATAGCTTTTATTTTTTACCGGGAGATATATAGACCAATGGATAGCAGTATTAAAAATGTCGTCTTTGACGTAGGAGATGTCCTTGCCTCGTTTCGTGTTAAGGATTATCTGAGAGAGCTTGGATTTGATGAAGATCTGGTCGAGCTTCTTGCAAATGGGATGGTCTTTACCGAATTCTGGCACGAGCTTGATCTCGGAACGAAGACTCAGGCTGACGGGATCAGGATATTTACGGAGAAATATCCCCAGTATAAGGATGAGATTCTTCTTTTCTGGGAAAAGATCGACAGGATAGTAGAGGAATATGATTATTCTGAGCCTCTTGTAAAGGCTATTAAGGACAAGGGTTACGGGGTTTACATCCTTTCCAACTATCCGATCGAGACTGCCGAGCTTCACTGGCCGAAATTCAAGTTTCTGCCACTGACCGATGGCCATATCATTTCCGGATATGAAAAGATAACCAAGCCGGATGAAGGAATCTACAGGCTTCTGGAATCGCGCTTCGGTATAAAGCTTACTGACTGCCTCTTCGTTGATGACAGATTGGTAAATGTCGAGGCAGCAAAGAGGTATGGTATGAAGGCCATACTGTTTAAGGGTTACGAAGAGCTTATCACGGCTCTGAAAGACTATGGTATCAACATTTAATGTATTACTTAAAGGAGGTAAATGAGGTGTATTACGAAAACAAGATTTGGATGGGAATCAATGACGAAGGTAAGAAGATTGAGCTTCTTCCGAAAATGGCTAACAGACATGGTCTTGTAGCAGGTGCAACCGGTACAGGTAAGACCGTTACACTTAAGGTTATGGCTGAAAGTTTTTCGGATATGGGAGTTCCCGTATTCATGGCTGATGTAAAGGGCGATATCGCAGGACTTGCCAATCCCGGCGCAGACAGCGAGGATATGCAGAGCAGGATCCAGCGCTTCGGACTTGCCGGAACGGATTTTGGATTCAAGGGATATCCCGTAACACTCTGGGACATCTATGGTGAGAAGGGCATCACCCTCAGAACCACCATTTCCGAGATGGGACCGCTGCTTCTTGCAAGACTCATGAACTTAAATGAGCTTCAGTCAGACATCCTTTCGATAGTATTTAAGATCGCGGACGACAACAGCCTGCTCCTCATTGATACAAAGGACCTTAAGTCCATGCTTAACTATGTATCAGAGCATAACAGCGAGTTTGAGGGCATGTACGGTAAAATGAGTCCGACATCGATAGCAGCCATAATAAGAGCACTTGTATCCCTCGAGGTTGCCGGCGGAGATCAATTCTTCGGCGAGCCTGCTATAAATATTATGGATTTCTTCAGCTTTGGCGAGATGGGCAAGGGAATGATCAATATCCTTGACAGCTCAAGCCTTATCAATAACTCAAAGCTTTACTCGACATTTTTACTTTACCTCCTGTCCGAGCTCTTTGAGAGACTTCCGGAGGTTGGAGATATGGATAAGCCTAAGATGGTATTCTTCTTTGATGAAGCACATCTTCTGTTTAACGACGCACCTAAGGCTCTCCTGGACAAGATCGAGCAGGTAGTTAAGCTTATCCGTTCAAAGGGTGTGGGAGTTTACTTCTGTACTCAGAATCCGAGAGATATTCCGGACGGAGTTCTCGCACAGCTTGGTAACAAGGTTGAGCATGCGCTCCATGCATATACACCTGCAGATCAGAAGGCAGTTAAGGCTGCTGCGGATTCCTTCAGAGAGAATCCTGCTTTCAATACCTATGAGACGATCCTTGCTCTCGGAACCGGTGAAGCTGTTGTTTCCTTCCTTGGAGAGGACGGTATCCCATGTATGGCAGAGAAGGCTTATATCCTTCCTCCTCAGTCAAGCTTCGGTTCAATCGATGATGCAAAGAGAGACAGTATCATAAAGGGTAATATCTGCTACAGCAAGTATTTCCAGCCGGTAGATAACTTCTCTGCTTATGAGTTCCTTGAAAGAAGAGGAATAGAAGAGGCAGAGGCTGCCGCAGCTGCAGCTGCAGAGGCTGAGGCTGAGAAGCAGAGACTTAAGGAAGAGGCTGAAGCTGAAAAGCAGAGGATCAAGGAAGAGAAGGAAGAAGAAAGAAGAAAAGAAAGAGAAGAAAGAGAAGCCCAGAGAGAAAAAGAAAGGGCTGAGAAGGCTGAGAAGGCTGCTGAAGAAAAAGCCGAAAGAGAAGCTCAGAAGAAGGCAGAGGCAGAAGAGAAGGCTAAGCAGAGAGAAAAAGACAGGGCTGATGCTGAGAAGAAGCGTGCAGCCAAGGCTGTCGGAAATACCATTACCGGTACAGTAGGACGTGAGGTCGGAAAGACCATGGGTAAGAAGTTCGGTAAGTTCGGACAGACTTTAGGCGGAAATGTGGGCGCAAGTCTTGGAAGAGGTCTCTTCTCCACACTTTTCAGTGCAAAGAAATAAGTAACACATTAAGTAAATAAAAAGAACTCCTCCCGCGAGGGAGGAGTTCAGACTGTAGACAAAGTCAGGGGTTCTACCCCTGATTTTTCTTTGTCAAAGTCATGTCAAATCCTTGTATTTACTGGCTTTATTACCTCTTTTTTGGTATAATTATTGTATCATTTCAAGGAGGTTTTCCGCTTATGATGACCCAGAACACTGATAAGAAAAGAGAACAAATCCAGCTGTTTTGTATGGATGACCTCGTTCCACAAGACCATCTTTTACGACTTATTGATAAGGCGATAGATTGGTCTTTTATTTATGACTTAGTCGAAGAAAAGTATTGCTCTGATAATGGTCGCCCCAGTATAGATCCGGTTGTTCTTATTAAGATTCCTTTTATTCAGTATCTATACGGAATTAAAAGTATGCGCCAAACAATCAAAGATATAGAAGTAAATGTAGCGTATAGATGGTTTCTTGGATTGGAAATGAATGATCCGGTTCCACATTTTTCTACATTTGGTAAGAATTATACCAGGCGATTCAAGGATACAGATTTGTTTGAACAGATATTTTCAAAGATACTTGAGGATTGCTATAAATGGAAATTTGTAGATCCAACAGAGATATTTGTAGATGCCACTCATGTGAAGGCAAGAGCTAATAACAAGAAGATGAGAAAACGTATAGCTCAGGAGGAAGCTCTTTTCTATGAGGAATTATTGAAGAAGGAAATAAATGATGATCGAAACGCACATGGAAAGAAAGCTTTAAAAGAGAAAGATTCAGATGACGACGATTCTAATACCGGAGGAGGATCAGGAACTAAAGAGATAAAAACAAGTACTACTGATCCAGATAGTGGATGGTTTCATAAAGGAGAACATAAACAGGTATTTGCCTATTCTGTTGAAACAGCATGTGATAAAAACGGGTGGGTTGTAGCTTATACAGTTAGTCCGGGAAACGAGCATGACAGTAGAACATTCAAAGGGCTATTTGATAAAATCGAAGATATTGGAACGGAAACAGTAATAGCAGATGCTGGATATAAAACACCAGCTATAGCAAAACTTTTAATAGATAAAGGAATAAAACCGCTGTTCCCTTATAAAAGGCCGATGACAAAAGAGGGCTTCTTTAAAAAATATGAGTACATATATGATGAGTATTATGACTGTTATATATGTCCCAATAACCAGATTCTAAGATATAGCACAACAAATAGAGATGGTTATAAAGAATACAAAAGCTGCAAGCATATCTGTGAAGGATGCCCTTATCTTAATCAATGTACCGAAAGTAAAGAACATATCAAGGTGGTGACAAGACATATCTGGGAAGAATACATGGAAGAATGTGAGGATATACGACACACCCTTGGAATGAAAGAATTATATAAACAGCGAAAAGAAACAATAGAAAGGCTTTTCGGAACAGCTAAGGAACATCATGGTTTTAGATATACACAAATGTATGGTAAAGCTCGAATGGAAATGAAGGTCGGGCTTACTTATGCATGTCTTAATCTAAAGAAACTTGCAAAAATGTTACAAAGAATAGGGATAATAGGGGGACCTAATACTCCTTTTTTATATCCATCTGTGGCAGCATAACTTAAATCAGAAGAAAAATGGGTATGGAACACGCGTTCCATACCCACTTTGTCTACAGTCTGAA
>JAFZRN010000032.1 GCA_017619835.1 Eubacterium sp. | reverse complement strand
CACCTACACAGATCCAAGTGGAAATTTCTTTATATCGACTCAGCTGATATGTATTGGAATAAACAACGTCCTGCAAAACAGTCAGACTATTGTAATGATGGGGACACTGAATGGTATGATTGCAGGTTCTATTGCACATTTCATGGGGCTTCCGTCTGATGAAGTATCTAAAGCGGCGATAGCAGGATTCGTTCAGGGATGTTTATTTGGAACAGTAGCCTTCTTTACATCTGCAGTATTAGCTATATCCCTGACACAGGTATATATGTGTGCAGCAGGAGGAATGTCTGCAGCAAGTATTTTTACTTCGATATACTATTGTTTAATAGCAAGGTTTCATTTTTGAATGGAGAAGAGGTGCCATATGGTACAAAAGGAAGTGTAAGACCAGATTTATATAAAGCAGGATGTAGTATAGATATAAAGAATTATAATATAAAAAACTCCTCTGGAAGAAATAATTTAATTAGAAATATTACTAAACAATTTTATCAAAGACAATCAAATTTACCTTCGAATACAAAACAAACAGTTGTGATTGATATTAGAGGTCAAAATATTAGTCGAGAGATATTAGAATCTTTATATGATGGTCTTATGAAACATACTAATAATGGTATTGATGTATTCTTTAAAACACATTAGAAATAAAGTAAAAGGAGATTTATATGGCGGTTGGTTTAACAGTAAAATATTATTGGTATCAAATAGGAACGGGCGATTTTTTGCATTCTTTTTTTTCGACCATTGCGTACAATTTAGAGGATGGAAGATGGGGTACAAAATATCCTGTTTTTATGAATGAATTATATAGTGGGATTTTAAAATATGAACATTTATTAATTGCAAACGAAGAATTAAATAATATTTCAAATGAATTAAAGGGCCTATCAATTGATAAGGTGATATGGGATATAAATGATTTAACAAAACCGATGCCATGGGGTAAAAATATAAGTCCTGATATTACTGATTTATCAAATTACTTTGTTACGAGTGATGGGGAAGATTTGATAACAATTATTCATCATGCTATAGAAAAGGCAATAGAATTAAGTTCAGATATCATTATAAAATCTATTTGATTATCAACTAGTGGTAACTGCGGTGAAATAGTGACAATCCTTTTGTGATACCATATGAGAAGAGGGAAGGCTTAGAGCCTTCCCTCTTCTGCGTTTTTCATAAGTGTTTTTATCTCTTCATCGGAGAGATACATCTCTCTCTTTAGAAGATCGAATTCCCTTACGACATTTGTTCCGGACACCGTCATGTTGTCTGAGTTGACTGTTACTTTCATGTTGTGGAGAAGGAACAGTCTGAGAGGATATTTCGACATATCCTTTACCGCTCCTGTCTGTAGATTGCTGGTCGGACACATTTCGATTATAGTGCCGCGCTTTGCAAGCTCCTGCATGAGATATTCATCCTCGGCTGCCGCAATCCCGTGGCCTATCCTGGATGCTCCCATTTCGAGTGCTTCCCAGATGCTTTCCGGTCCGGCTGCTTCTCCGGCATGGATCGTAAACGGTATATGGTATCTTCTTGCTATTCCGAAGAAATCTTTATAATCCTCAGTAGGATACAGTCCTTCGGCACCCGCAAGGTCGAGGCCTGCGATCAGACTGTTTCCGTCATTCATCAGATGCCTTGCGATCTCGACGGTCTCCATGTTCATGTCATAGATCTTGCTGTCCTTATTGCTTCCCCGCATAAGGCAGAGAATGAATCTCAGGTGAGGATATTCTCTTTCCTTAGAAACACCCATGTCGATACCGGTGAGATTCTCATATACTTTAAGCTTCTTGGTGAGAATGCTGTCATCGTCTCCGAAATCAAGTCTTCTGTTATAGCCTTCGATCACGGCTTCTACTGCTTTAAGCTGAGTCATTCCGCGTCTGGTATGAAGCTGCGGCGCAAATCTTATCTCCGCATAATCAACGCCGATCTTCTTAAGGTTCGATGCGATATCCATTATCGCATAGCTTAAGTTCTCCTCAGTCTGAAGAAGCTGAAGAGGAAGGTCAAAGCGCTTCAGATATTCGTTTAAGCTCTTATTCTTTCCATAGGAATCATCTGCGATGGAAAGCATTTTCCATAAATCGTCATCATCATAAGGAAGCTCCACGTCTGCCGCTTCATCCATCCAGCTGAGCAGCCTTATCGCCTCCGGTGAAAGCGAACCATCCAGATGCAGGTGTAAATCCGTGTAACCCATATCATACCCCCCGTATAAATTGTAACACTTTTGTAATGGGGCCTGACCCCATTACGAAAATGTTACAGAGATAGTATATAGCATGCGGGGGGAATTTGGAAGCGAAAAAAACAAGTTGCATATAAGGTTAAAGTATGCTAACATCTGTTAATGGTTATAATTTGCAGTTAAAAAGGAGGATACCATTTTGGCAATGGAAATACACCAGTCCGCAGAGGATTACCTCGAGGCTATACTCATGATCAAAGAGAAGAAGGGATATGTCCGCTCAATCGATGTGGCTAACCAGCTTTCGGTTTCCAAGCCAAGCGTAAGCTATGCCACCAAGCGTCTTCGCGAGAACGGATACATTACTTTTAATGAAGATGGCATGATCTCGCTGACTGATTCCGGAATGGCTATCGCCTCCAAGATATATACACGTCATAAGGTGCTGACCGACATTTTCAAGGCTCTCGGTGTAAGCGACGAGGTTGCAGCCGAGGATGCCTGCCGTATCGAGCATGATCTCGAGCCCGAGACCTTCGATGCAATCTGTAAGTATGCTAAGGAGCACGGGCTTACAAACTAAAAACTTCCCCCGAAGGGGAAGCTTCTAAAGTGAATCTATGAATCTCATGAAGGCTGCGGAACCCTCCGCAGTCTTTTTATATACTCCGGCGTCCTCGAGAACTCCCGAGAAGACGTAGCCGATCTCGTCTCTGATTATCTGCTGCAGCTTTTCTTCCAGGTCCGGAAGGTCCGGGAAGGCGGTAACCTTTGCTATCTCGCCTTCAATATAATCCAGTTTGAAATCATTTTTCTTAAGGAAATGGCTTGCCCACGCGACATGCTCGAGAAGGGACTCTTCGTCATATAGATTTTGTCCCTTTAATATCATGTCCTTTAAGAGTGACATTTCCTTTTTGAGACGGGCGGGAAGGACTGCGAGTCCCATTACTTCGATGAGTCCGATATTTTCTTTCTTGATATGATGATATTCGCTGTGGGGGTGGAAAACTCCGAGGGGGTGCTCGTCGGTCGTGATGTTATTACGGAGCACAAGGTCGAGCTCAAATACATCACGGGTATTGTCGAGTCTGTTGAGCTCACTATTTGCTTTTCTCATCCTTGCGATAGGAGTGATCGTATTATGTGGTTCACCACCGGTCTCGGCGAAGATGAATGCTTTTTCGTCTGTGTAGCTTCTCCAGCTGCTGAGGATGTGGTCAGCAAGTTCAGTCATCCGGTCGATATCTGTACCCTGAAGCCTTATCGTCGAGAGAGGCCATTTAATGATCCCTGCAAAGATATCTTCGTAACCCGGAATTGTGAACTCATTTTCAAACGGAGCTCTTACCATCGGGAACTCATAGCCTCCGCCCTGAAAATGATCGTGCGACAGGATCGATCCTCCGACGATGGGAAGGTCGGCGTTGGAGCCCGCTGTGTAGTGCGGAAACATTTCCACGAAAGAAAGAAGCTTCTTCATTGCGGATGCGTCGATCTTCATCGGGATATGCTCGCGGTTGAAAATGATGCAGTGCTCGTTGTAATAAACATAGGGGCTGTACTGGAGAAAGTAATTTTCACCATCCAGCTTGATGGGGATGATCCTGTGGTTCTGCCTTGCGGGGTGTGAGAAATGGCCCGCATAGCCCTCATTTTCCTTGCAGAGAAGGCAGGCCGGATAGCCGGACTTTTTAGCCTTTCCTGCAGCTGCGATATCGCGGGGATCCTTTTCGGGTTTTGAAAGGTTGATCGTGATATCAAGGTCGCCGAACTCGGTGGCAGTTACCCATTTCTCGTCCTTCGCGATCCGGTCGGTGCGGATATAGTTTGTTGCTTTGCTGAATTTGTAGTAATAGTCGGTTGCTATTTTAGGCGACTCGGCGTAGAGCTTTTCGAACTTAGCTCTAACCACAGAAGGCGGGGGAGTGATAATCCCCATTACCTTCGTATCGAAAAGGTCGCGGTAGGTTATGGTGTCACCCTCGAGCATTTTGTTTGCTATGGCGTAGTCGGTCATGTCATCGAGGATATCGCTAAGGGGGCGCGGAGATGCGGCCGGAGATACGGCCGGAGAGTCCGGTGTGTCCGGTGTCAGGGTGTATTCGTCAACATTAAACAGCTCAAGAAGTTTATTTGTTGTATAAACCACATCAGCTTCTTCAATAAGCCCGCTTCGTTTTCCGTATTCAATTAATTCATTTATCAACAAATTAATATCATTCATTCCTTTTTCCTTATTACATTACTTTCATTCCGCCGTACTTGCGGATTTTGAGGACCTGGCAGGCGCCGTCCCCATATATTTTGTCGAGAGCTGATTTATATTCGGCTATAATTTCATTTCTGACGAAGGCCTGGATCGTGCCGGCGAAACCACCTCCGTGAACTCTTGATGCGCCGCCGTCTTTTCCGAGAACCTTCTCGCTTATAAGAAGTGCGAGGGAAACGTTCTGGTGCTCAACGTCCTTGGATGTATATACGTTCTGCAGGTATTTGTATGAAGAGTTTCCCGAGGCCGTGACATTTTCAAGAAAGGTCTTAAAGTCGCCTGCTTTAAGTGCGGAAGCTTCGGCATCAACTCTCTTACATTCTTCATAAAAATGTATCGCACGAAGGACTGCCCTGTCTCCCAGCTTTTCGCGAAGAAGAGGAATGTTACTGATAATCTCATCCTCTGAAACTTCATTCAGTACTGCCTTCCCGAAGTGCTCTGCAACGGATTTCATTTCCGCAGGTACCGCGGCGTAGTCGGGTGTAAGGTCTGCGTGGCTTCCCTTGGTATCGGTGATGCAAAGAGAATAGCCCACAGCATCAAGATCAAGCCCGATTCTTTCGATAACGGGATCTGAAGGGTCCGCAAAATCTATATAGCAGAGGCTTCCGACCGAGCAGGCCATCTGGTCCATCAGTCCGCAGGGTTTTCCGAAGTAGATATTCTCGGCGTACTGGCCAATCTTCGCGATCGTCACGGCGTCGATCGACATGTCGTTATAGAGCGTTGAAAGGATATTTCCGATCACGGTTTCAAATGCCGCCGAGGACGAAAGTCCCGAACCTCCGAGCACGTCGCTTGTTATATAAGCATCGAAGCTTCCGACCTTATATCCCAGCTCTTCGGACCTTGCGATAACACCCTTTATGAGTGCGGCAGTGGTGCCTTCCTCCTCGGGCTTTTTCTCAAGTTCGCTGAGAGAAACAGTGATCATATCGTAGCCTTCGGACTTGATTCTTATTATGTTGGAATCATTTGCCGAGACAACTGCGATGGCGTCGTCATTTATCGAAGCTGCGAGAACCTTGCCGTGCTGGTGGTCGGTATGATTTCCGCCCACCTCGGTACGGCCGGGAGCGCTTACGATACAGACGTCGCCCTCGCCGAATAATTCTTCGAAAGCTTTAACCGCGCTTATGTATCTTTCAGTCTGATATTCGATCTTTTCAGAATCGAGATAGATGTCAAGCAGCCTATCAGACAGCTGTCCATCCAATATATATTTCTTTAAATCAGTAGTTCTCATTATTCTACTTCCTTACTGAGGTTTCTTGCGATATATCTTGATACGTTGAAGTGCCTGATGCTCTTATCTTTATACGCCCTTTTATTGTTATCGAAATACTGCTCCCTGACTCTTTCCGGGCAGCGCTCGGCGATCGCGGGAGCGGCATCGGTTGAAAGAGTTGTCAGATAATCATAATCGATGAGGCCGTACATTCCGTTTGAATCCTGATATGATCCATTGCGGTCATCCTTATGCCTGAGCTCGGGATCATCGATATAATTATCGTCGTGATCATCATAGTCGTTATAATAATCATCGTCGTCATAGTCATCGTAATCATCATAGTATCTGTCGTCGTCATCCACCGAGCTCTCAAGATAATCATCCTTGATAACCGAAAGATTATATCTTGCGATTATATAATCCGTATGCGAAAAGCTGAGCACAAGATACATCACACTCATTATCACGACGCCGTACTTAAACAGCGGGAAGGTTTCTTTAAAAATGGAAATGATTACGCCAACCAGCAGCAGCGAAAGCACAGCCAGTGTCCAGAGAACAAGTATCCTCAGGAACGAAAGATGATAAGCTTCGATGTAAAGTATCATTCGCATTGCGCTGGATGCGATCATTATGTAGGTGCAAAGAGAGATCACTGTCATAAGAAGCTTAAGTACTTTGCTGTCTTTAAAAAACTTCTGCACGAAAAGCACGATGAGCACATTCAGTATGCAGACAACGAGAAGCTGGAAGAAACCTTCGCGCGCATACTCTGCATAAGTATAATCCTCCGGCAGCTCCATTCCGCCCCAGAACAGATAAAGTATCTGGATCATGGAAAATGCAAGATAGATAACGGATATCAGCGTCAGCACAGTGATCGCAACCACGGGCTCCCAGTTCTTATGAATCTTCACTTCCTCGGCAATCCTCTTTTTGGAGAAGAACCTCATGATGCAGTAGGAAGCGAGAAAGCTGATAACAAACGTAACTGCAATGCCAAAGATAGTTCCGAAATGAAAATCGATATTCAGGTAATCTTCGATCATTGTCTTAAATACTACGTCCGCATGAGTGAGGAGTGTAAGGATAATACCAACAACAGGTATGGAAATGATCAGGCCAAGCAGAACCGAACCGAACACTCCCTTTTTGGGTGCTTCTGGTACGGAAACATTTTCGGCAGAACCATCTGCAGTTTTTTCTGAAGTTCCTTCTGCAGCTTTTTCTGCAGCTCCATCGGAAGCTTCATTCTTGACGGCATTCTGCAGATTGGACCGACTTTTCATTGCCTTCATATCCTTGGAATAGTCATCGAGACATCCGAAAGAACCGAAGAAAGCTTCAAATACCGCGAAGAACGTTTTCGAAAAGTTCCATCTTGAATCATCGTAAACATTATGAAGCAGGAATACAAAGATCATAAGAAGTATCCCGACCGTATTAAAGAAGATATAAAATGAATTTCCGGTCAGGAAGTTCGATATTGAAAGAAGCACTATGATAGCAATATAGAACCAGCTTGCTTTTTTCAGCTTTACATTATAGGACTTAAGAATGTAACACATGAAGATGGCCGTTGCCACGGCAAAGACAGGCATTGTGATTCCGGAAAAGTTCTTATACAGACAGAAGGTCACGATAACCGCATATATAAGTGCAGCTTTTCCGAGAAGGCCTGCGATGGAGGCTCTTTCAGCCTGCTGCTCCGCAGTTTCCGTTTTTTTCCAGTAGGAATTGTTATAGTACTGTTCCTGCTGATAACCGGGATAAGGATTTCCCTGACCCTGCTGATAGTTATTATTTTCGTACATATGGTTTCTCCTTTTTTTCTGGATTCCCCTCTTTCATACTTGTTCCAAACAGTAACAATTTTATAAGTGTGGTCATGATATCAGAGTGTAACATACAAGCGTCATCACGTCCACAGTTTACATAATTTGACAAAATTCTGCTTTTTATAGCAATATTATAGTCTATATTTGTGTAAAAATATAGAAATTTATACGAAAATGCACAAAATCTTGTGGATTTTTCTTGATTTTAATGTTACAATAATTCCGATTATGTTCTGTAAACCAATTGTCTGATTATTACGGAGAAAATCATTGAAGAACAAATTCAGAAAAAATCTGCTTATTGCTGCAGCCGTTATCATGGTAATTTTCAGTGCCACGATAGGAAACGGCAAGGCGTATGAGGTTAATAAGAGCGAGAAGCTCCCGACTAAGGCTAACGCCGCCGGCATCGAAACTGCCGAGGGTGTGATTGAGTCTGACGGAGATATGATCTACGGAGATGTGGATCTGGGCCTCGACAGCTCGGCGACTCTTACCGACGCGGAGCTGGCTGAACTTAGCACGGCCGAAATCCGCGAGGCAGCAACCGAAGAGGTGGAAGAATATACAGAGCCGGACATCCTTGATACCATGACTCTTGAGGAAAAGGTTGCGCAGATGTTCATCATAACTCCCGAAGCATTAACCGACAGCGATGGGGTTACAATGGCCGGCGAACAGACAAAGGCAGCCATTGATGAGACTCCCGTTGGCGGAATCATTTACATGGGTGATAACCTTCAGGCCAAGACTCAGGTTCAGGAAATGCTTTCGAACACTAATCGTTACAGCGAGGAAAGAGTGGGACTTCCCATGTTCCTCTGCGTTGACGAGGAGGGAGGAAGTGTTGCAAGAGTTGCCGGAAGCGGAAGATTCGACGTTAAGAATGTCGGAAATATGTCCGATATAGGTGCGCAGGGTTCGGTCCAGGACGCTAAGGAAGCAGGAGAGACCATTGGCTCATATCTTTCTGAGCTTGGTTTTAATGTCGATTTTGCGCCGGTTGCAGACGTTCTCACTAATCCCGATAATTCAATCGTTAAGACACGTTCCTTCGGAAGCGACTCGGACAAGGTATCGGATATGTCGATCGCCATGGCCGACGGACTTAAGGAAGAAGGACTTGAAGCAGTATATAAACATTTCCCGGGACATGGTGCTACCGCCGGAGACACGCATCTCGGAGCGGCATTTACCGACAAGACCGCTGACGAGCTGAGCATGTCGGAGCTGGTTCCTTTCCAGGATGCGATAAATGACGGAGCAAACTTCATCATGGTTTCTCATATATCCGCACCCGGAATTACCGGACACGATACACCTGCATCTCTTTCGGAGATCCTGGTAAATGACATCTTAAGAAGCAGGATGGGCTACGACGGAATTGTAATAACCGACGCCATGGAAATGGGCGCCATCTCGAAGAAATACACATCCGATGAAGCTGCCTGCCTTGCGATAAAAGCCGGAGTGGATATAATCCTCATGCCGGAGGATTTCCATCTTGCCTATAACGGAGTTCTGGATGCTGTCCGATCGGGCGAGATATCCGAGGAGCGGATCAACCAGTCCGTTGCACGTATACTAAAAGTAAAACAGGAAATAGAATAAAGCCTTTAATCCGAGGGGACATACCGTGGTATGTCCCCCAATGACGTATATATAACATTATAATCCGGAGACATAAATCATGAGAAAATTCGAAAAATCAGTCAAACTAAATAACGTATGCTACGACATCCGTGGCCCCGTTATGGACGAGGCTAACCGCATGATAGCCAGAGGCGAAGAGATATTAAAGCTTAATATCGGTAACCCCGCACCCTTCGGCTTCAAGGCACCGGATGAACTCTTAAACATTATGCAGAACAACCTTCCCAAGACCGAAGGCTACTCGGATTCGAAGGGTATAATTACAGCAAGAGAAGCAATTAAAAAATACGATGAAAAGAAGAATATACCGAATGTTTCGATAGATGACATTTATACCGGAAATGGTGTCAGCGAGCTGATCACACTTTCCATGCAGGGTCTTCTCGATTATGGTGACGAGATCTTAGTTCCCTCACCCGATTATCCTTTATGGACAGCATCGGTAACGCTTGCCGGCGGAACAGCAGTCCACTATATCTGTGATGAGCAGGCAGGCTGGTATCCCGATGTAAAGGATATTGAGAGAAAGATCACTCCGAGGACAAAGGGTATCGTAGTCATCAATCCGAACAATCCCACCGGAGCACTTTATCCGACAGATATCCTCGAGGAGATCGTAAAGCTTGCAAGACTTCATGACCTCATCATCTTTGCAGATGAGATCTACGACAGACTAGTAATGGACGGCAAGAAGCATACCTCGATCGCAAGCCTTGCACCCGACCTTGTGTGCATAACCTTTAACGGACTTTCAAAGTCACACCTTATCGCAGGATACCGTGTCGGCTGGATGAGTATATCCGGTGATAAGTCAAATGCCTCCGGTTACATCGAGGGCATCAAGCTTCTTTCATCCATGAGACTCTGTTCAAATGTTCCGGCCCAGTCACTGATCGCTCCCGCCCTTGATATGCTCGAGGAAACCGAGAAGCTCGTGGCACCCGGCGGAAGAGTTTACGAGCAGAGAGAATGCATAGTCAATCTGTTAAAAGACATTCCCGGTGTAAGCGTTGTTAAGCCGGAAGCCGCATTCTACTGCTTCCCTAAGCTGGACATTGAAAAGTTCAACATCCATGACGACGAGAGATTCGCACTGGATGTTCTGAGAAAGAAGAAGATACTCTTTACACACGGCGGTGGATTCCACTATGAGACGCCGGATCATTTCAGGATAGTTTATCTTCCCGAGATATCCGTCCTCGAGGAAGCCGGCCATAAACTTGCCGATTTCCTCGCCGACTACCGCCAGCTAGACTAAATGTGAAAATTCTGTGAATGGGGTCAGACCCCGGACACAATTCGGACACAATTTGGAGAAGAAATATGGATAACAGCTTACTCGTAAGATCAAACATTAAGGGTCAGTTCCTGGCCGATATAGAGGAGGTCGCAAACTGCGACATAGAATGGGATCAGCTCTCCGGCAAAAGCATCCTTATAACTGGCGCATCCGGATTCATCAGCTCCCACCTTATACTCGCCATGCTTCTGAAAAATGACGAGGCCAACGCCAACATTCATGTGATAGGAATGGTGAGAAGCGCAGAAAGGGCCGCAAAGAAATACGGCAGCCTTATCGAGAGAGACGACTTCACACTTATCGAACAGGATGTATGCGATAAGTTCGACAAGGTCCCTCATGCGGATTTTGTGATCCACGCAGCATCTCAGGCTTCCAACTGGCATTTTGAAAATGACCCGGTTGGAACAATAAGAGCCAACCTTACGGGAACGGATAATGCATTGGAGTTTGCAAGACAGAACAACTCCACAACACTTATCGTATCAAGTCTCAAGACCTACGGAAAAGTAACCGACGGATCCCATGAGCTCATGGAAGAAACCCAGGGCTATGTCGATCCCGATTCCTATAAGAACTGCTACGCTATGGGCAAGCGTGCATCGGAAACCCTTGCCGCAAGCTATGCAAAGCAGTATGGCATGAATATAAAGCTTGTCCGCCCCAGCTACATCTATGGAGCAGCAAGCCTGGATGATGACAGAGTATGGGCCCAGTTCATTGCAAATGTTGTCCGTGGCGAAAACATTTTGCTGAAGAGTAACGGTGCTCCATACAGATCCTTCTGCTACGTGACGGATACTGCGATCGCAATCCTTCTCGTACTCCTTAAGGGCGAACCGCTCTTCCCTTACAATATAGCAAGCGAAGGCGGCAATATAACCATCAGAGATTTTGCTAAAACAGCCGTGGAAGCATTCCCCGAAAAGAACCTCACACTCAGCTTCGCAAACCCCGAAGATGAGAAAGAGCCGGAGATTGATTACTCGAAGCAGACACCCGAGATCATGAACAGCGACAGACTGCAGAATCTGGGCTGGAAGGCAAATGTGAATATTTTCGTAGGAATTAAAAGGGCAGTTGCGATTTTGACAGAAAAATGATAGACTATATCTGTAAAAGTGGGTAATTGCACCTATCTGACAAAATAAAGGAAGACATCCATGGTTAAAGCAGTAAAGTTTATGATCGGCCTCGTGGCCGCTCTTATGCTGTTCTTTATTGTTTCTGACTACATCAGAGACTATAAAAATGCATACGAAGATGAATTAACAAGTACATATTCCAATCCCACCGAAGCGGTAGAGGTTGTGATACCGACAGAATCGTCGGTAAAGGATATAGCGAAGATACTTCACAAGAAAGGACTAATCAGATTTGAGAGAGCCTTTGTAAAGAGACTTCAGGATTCCGATTTTAAGGGAAAGCTCCAGGCCGGAACCTTCACACTCTACAAGGGAATGAACACACTCGAAATGATGGAAGTGATGGCCAAAGAGGATGAAGGCTCCAAGGTCATAAAACAGCTGGTCATCCCCGAAGGCTTTACGGTGGACATGATTGCTGCAAAGTGTCAGGAAGAAGGCATCTGTTCAAGAAGTGATTTTATAAATGCAGTCAAGTCAATTACTTCCAGTGATTTTGAATATCTGGAAGATGTGCCGTCCGGTGCAAATGTAAGATATAAGCTTGAGGGATATCTCTTCCCTGCAACCTATGACATCACCAAGAACACCAAGGCTATAGATCTTGTAAATATGATGTTAAATGCTTTCCAGCTCTATTACACAGATGAGCTTAAGTCGGTTGCATTGGAAAGAGGAATGACGTCATTTGAAGTTCTGAATGTAGCATCAATGATAGAAAGAGAAGCGAAGATCGACGAAGAACGTCCGAAGATCGCATCCGTAATCTATAACAGACTTGATGCAAATACTCAGCTTCAGATAGATTCAACAATTCTTTATCCGTTGACCGAAGGTATGTATGACATGCCGGCGCTGTCATCAGACGATCTGACATACAGTTCGCCTTATAATACATATGTATCAAGCGGTCTTCCGGTAGGGCCTATATGCAACCCGGGCCTTGCCTGTATTAAAGCGGCGCTTGAACCCGCCGATACGAATTATATGTACTACCATATAATCGACGAAGAAAAAGGTGAACACATATTCACGGAAACTTATGAAGAGCACGAAGCTACTCAGTCTGAAGATTAAAGAGAGAGAAGATATAGGAGGAGCAAGAGTCAACATGAGATATTTTAGATTTACAGCTAAGAATTTGGGACAGGAACGTTATCTCACATATGTTATGGGAGAAGGAATGGAAGTTGACGAAGATGTCCTGGATTACTGTGAGGAAAATGAACTGCCTGAGATAGTCGGCATCATCTATGAAGAGGATGATGACTTTGATTATCTTACTTATGATGTAACAGGCAAGATGACAGTAGATGGTTACTCACAGGGCACTATGAACAGAGAGAAGGTACTTAAGCTTCTTAGAAATATTGCTCTTGGCATGATAAGCATCAACGAGCATGCCATTCCGCTTTCATATATCATTCTCAATAAAGAATTTATGTATATCGACCCCGATACTTTAAGCATTAAGTTCTTATATCTTCCCGTTGAGGGAGATTCGGCACTTTCTTCGGAATTCAAGAGCTTTGTAAGACAGCTCGTAGCCGGATTTATCTATAACGTAGATGAGAATCTTACTTATGTAGGACAGCTCCTTACATACATTAACGGCAATAACTTCAATCTGAGAGGTCTCATCGGACTTTGCGAAGCCCTGATGCAGGATGCCGGAATCGGATATGAGGCCGAGGAAGGAATATCCACGGATGACGGAACAGAGGTTGTAAGCGATGCTCCTCTTGAAGAGGTTCAGGAAGAGAAGAGCGCTATGGACTTCATGAATGATCTCGGATCTGCAGATGAGAAGCTTCCGGAGATTGGTGATGATGACGAGGAGGAGGTTCCCGAACCGCCTGTCGCAGAATCTGTTGAAGATATCAAGGCTCGTATCGAAGAAGCAGCAGCTAATCTTGCAGGCAGCATGCCTAAGGAAGAAACTGCTAAGGAAGAAAAAGCAGCACTTTCCGAAAATGAGGCTCCGAAGTCTGTAAGAGTAAGCAGAGCAGAAATGCTCAAGGCTGCAGCTAAGGAACTTGAAGAGGAAGACAAGAAAGCGGCCGAGGAAGCAGCAGCCGAAGAAGAAAAGAAGGCAGCTGAAGAAGCCGAAAAGAAGGAAGAGGATAAGGACGACGCTAAGGACGAGGATAAGAAGGATGCCGGAAAGAAGGGCAAGACAGAAGTTGTTGATAACACTATCCTCGGCAGAACAGGAGCAATTAAGATTAATCCTTATCTGATCCGTATAAATACAGATGAAAAGATCATGATCAACAAGCCTGTATTCAAGATCGGAAAGGCAAGCCGTGGTGTTGATTTCCATATAAGCGGAAACGGTGCGATCAGCCGTCAGCACGCTATCATCCTTCATAAGGGTGAGAACTATTATATCAAGGATAACAAGTCAACCAACCATACCTATGTTGATCATAAGATGGTAGAAGGTGAGGAAGAAGTTCAGTTAAAGAACAATTGCACCATTACACTTGGTGACGAGGACTTCACATTCAAGATTAGTTAATATATCTGTACCGCAACAAACTTGCGGTGCGTCCGGAACCGGTTCAGGGTAAAAAACTGCTCTGAACTTTCCGTGTTTATTAGAACTACCCTTATTTTGGGGAATTTGAGGGTTACAATGGGGAGGTAACAAAATGCAGAACACACCTAACAATCAATGGACACTGAACATTCCCGAGGGAGTTTCTCTCCCGGATTATCTGATCAATACGTTGTCGCGAAACGATGCGATAGCTCTTGTAAGGGATCTGAATGACAGACTGTTCCCCGGAACAGTTATCACTCTTAAGCCCGCAGCTAATGCTCCAAAGGCAGCGCCACAGCCGGCACCGCAGCCGATACCGCAGCCTGCACCTGCAGAAGAGCCCGCACCTGAAGCAGAGGCAACACCTACCCCTGAAGCACCCGCAGAGGAGCCGGTAGCAGAGGAAGAGGCACCCGCAGAGGAAGCACCTGCAGCAGAAGCAGCACCTGCAGAAGAGCCCGCAACAGAAGAGGCACCTGCAGAGGAAGCACCTGCAGCAGAAGAGCCCGCAACAGAGGAGCCCGCAGCAGAAGAGGCACCTGCAGAGGAAGCACCTGCTGAAGAAGCAGCATCTGCAGAGGAGCCCGCAGCAGAAGAGGCACCCGCAGAGGAAGCACCTGCAGCAGAAGAGGCACCTGCAGAAGAGCCCGCAACAGAGGAGCCTGCAGCAGAAGAAGCACCTGCAGAGGAGCCCGCAGCAGAAGAGGCACCTGCAGAGGAGCCCGCAGCAGAAGAGGCACCCGCAGAGGAAGCACCTGCAGCAGAAGAGACACCTGCAGAAGAGGAGCCCGCAGAAGAGCCTGCACCAGAAGCTCCGGTAGCAGAAGAAGCACCCGCAGAGGAGGCAGCTCCCGCTGAAGAGAAGGCAGCACCTGCAGAAGAACCTGCACTTGCTCCCGTAGATGAGGCTACACTCGATTCGATTCTCGACCCCGCGGCCGATACAATACCCGATCCAATACCGCAGCCTGCACCGGCACCACAGCCGATACCGCAGCCTGCTCCGATACCGCAGCCTGCACCGGCACCACAGCCGATACCGCAGCCTGCTCCGATACCACAGCCTGCACCGGCACCACAGCCGATACCGCAGCCTGTACAGCAGCCGATACCGCAGCCGGTACAGCAGACAACACCGCAGCCGATACCGCAGCCGGTACCACAGCCAGTGCAGCAGACAATACCACAGCCGATACCGCAGCCGGTACCACAGCCAGTGCAGCAGACAATACCACAGCCGATACCGCAGCCGGTACCACAGCCAATGCAGCAGTCGATACCGCAGCCGATACCGCAGCCTGTACAGCAGCCGATGCAGCAGACTATTCCACAGCCTGCTCCTCAGCCACAGCCGATACCGGAACCGGGACCGATGCAGCCGGCACATCCTCAGCAGCCCGCCCAGATGCCTGAGTCATTTATGACAGCATCAATCCCCGAGCCGCTGAAGCCACAGGCACCACAGGCTCCTCAGATTGATCCGAATCTTCCACTTGATCTGGATTACATACCTAAGACAGGAATGACTGAGCCGCTTACACCTGAGGCAATCGGTAACATCATTGAAACCAACAAGAAGCCCGAGGCACCTGCGGCACCCGCAGCACCTGTTGAAGAGCTGAGTCTGGATGCATTTGATAACTTTGAACCTCGTCCTCATCTCGTAAGAGAGAAGACCGGCGAGAAGATCTATATAACAAAAGACGAATTTAAGATCGGCAAGTCAAAGGTTCATGCCGATTATCCGATAGAAAATAATGGTGCTATAAGCAGAGTCCATATAGTTATCATCCGCAGAAACGGAGTTTGCTATGTGGAAGACAACAATTCTACAAACGGAACATTTGTAAATGGCACGAGACTTGAGCCGGGAAGAGAAATGCTTCTCAAGGCCAACACTCATATAATACTCGGTGATGAAGGCTTTATGTATCGTTTGAAGGATGATGAGGTATAAAGATGGAGTTTGAAGCGACATATAATACTGACATAGGAATACGCAAGAGTACAAATCAGGATTCCCTTGCACTCAGAATCATAGATACTCCCGACGGTCAGGTTGCTTTTGCAATAGTATGTGATGGAATGGGAGGTCTCGCCAAGGGCGAGCTTGCATCCAAGGAAGTTATATCTGCATTCTGTAGATGGTTTGATGAAGAGTTTGTCTGTCAGGTAGTTGAAGGCTCCTTCAGTGCAACAAGACTGAGGGATGACTGGAACAGCATAATCCAGACAGAGAACAGACTTCTTGGAATATACGGTTCTGATAATAATATCATGCTCGGAACAACAGTTTCCGCAATCCTTATGTATAAGGGCGAGTTCTATATAGTTCATGTAGGCGACAGCCGTGTTTATGAGCTTACGGATACCGCAAGGATACTTACCAAGGATCAGACATTTGTAGCAAGAGAGGTTGCTGCGGGAAGAATGACTCCCGAAGAAGCAAAGCTCGATCCGAGAAGAAGCGTTCTTCTTCAGTGCGTCGGCGCATCCGCTACTGTTACGCCTGACTTCCTTAAAGGAAAGGTTCTGGAGAACTGTGTATATCTGATCTGCTCTGATGGTTTCAGACACCAGATATCCGAAGAAGAAATCATGGAAAAGCTCAGTCCTACAGTAGGAAGAACACTGGATGAGCTTAAGTACGGTTGTGTCTATCTCACAGAGCTCGACAAGAACCGTAAAGAAACAGACAATATAACTATCGCAGTAATATCTGTTAAATAAATATTTAATGGGGTTGTATAAATGTTAAAAGAAGGCACAGTAATTGACGACAAATACGAGATACTGAAACAGATCGGCGAGGGCGGAATGTCCATCGTTTATCTTGCTCGTAACAACAGAATGAACATGCAGCTTGCCGTCAAGGAAATTAAAAATGACGGATCCAAAAGCACCGATATACTTTTGAAGGGTCTTGAACGAGAGGCTAACATCCTTAAGGATGTGGACCATCCCGTTATTCCCCGTATCATCGATATCGTTAAGTATAACGACACTATCTGCGTTGTTATGGACTTCATAGAAGGAGAAAACCTTGCAGATAAGCTTAAGGAAGTTGGAAGCTTCTCTCAGGATGAGGTAATCGACTGGGGTCTCGAGCTGGCTTCGGCTCTCGAGTATCTCCATTCCATGAATCCTCCTATCATTTATCGTGATATGAAACCTTCAAATGTAATGCTTAAGCCGGATGGCGGCGTTAAGCTTATCGACTTCGGTACGGCCAAGACCTACGATATCGAGAACAATGCGGACACTACCGCTCTTGGTACCAGAGGATATGCGGCACCGGAGCAGTTTGGTGATGCTCAGGGACGTGGTATCTACAAGACAGATGCCAGAACAGATATATATAACCTGGGTGCTACCCTTTACCACATGGTAACAGGTAAGAACCCTCAGGAGCCTCCTTATGAGATGGTTCCGATAAGACAGGTTAACCCTATGCTTTCTACAGGACTTGAGGAGATCATCCTTAAGTGTACGAAGCCCAATCCCGAGGACAGATATCAGACATGTTCAGAGCTTATCTATGCTCTGGAACATTATACCGAGCTTGATGAGAGCTACAAGCAGGCCAACAAGAATAAGGTCAGACTCTTTGCAATCAGTGCAGGACTCACCCTTTTCTTCGGTCTTGTTGCTATAGCCGGAAAAGCCGGAATGAACAAGGCCAATGCCGAGAACTATGTAGCTTATATTGAGACCGGAAATGACTTCAAAGCTGAAGGTAAATATACACAGGCAGCCCGTGAATACAGGAACGCATTTGAACTTTCGGGCGATGATGCAGACGCATATGTTAAGTATATAGACCTTTATATAGATGCTTCCAAGGATGCAGAATCCAAGGAAGAGCTTAACCTAAGCGACGGTCTTAACGTAGTCGCAAACCGTATCAAGAACGGTTATTCGGACGTTGATAAGAACAACGAAGTTCTCTACAAGATGGGACTTACCTACTTCACTGAGATTGGTGACTATGGAGTAGCAAACAAATACTTCGGTATGGTAGACGAGAAGGACGACACCTATGGTGAGCTCTCCGATTACTATGGAAGTATCGCACTTATCATGTCCAGTACAAATGTTAATGTTGGAGATCTCGTAGGCAAGGTTAACGGATTCGCATCCTACAACATGCAAAGCATTTCCAATGATAACAAGCAGAAGTTCGAGAATTATGAAACTCTCGGAAAGATATATGTTACTTATCTTTCAACCGAAGGAGTTCCCGAGCAGGCTGAGACAGTTATGAGTCAGGCCATCAAGGATCTCGAGGGCTACAGCGGTGAAGAGCAGGCAGCATACTATTACAAGTTTAGTAATAACCTGGCTGAAATCTACTACTCACTTGCCGAGAAGAGCGGTGAAGAAGCAGATTACAAGCTGGCGCTTAAATATTCCCAGGAAGTGATCGACCAGATCCAGGGTATGGTTAAGGTTGGTGAGGCTCCGGAAAATGACACGGCAAAGGGTTATATCCAGAGCTATGTAAACATGATGTGCCGAATGGCTGAGATCTACGGAAAGCTCGGCGATAAGGATTCGGCAGTAGAAACCTATAAGAAGGCAGAGAAAGAGCTTGGAGAGACCAATGAGAATTCCATCAAGGTTTATTCCGAGCATCTGAATTATCTCTATACGCTCTTTGAGGAAAGCGAGCAGGATCCTACAAAGTGGTCCTCAGCCGAGAAGAAGGAAATAATCGCTGTTTACGACGCTGGTAACGGTGTAAGCGGAATCGACAGCAATCCTAACTGGATCAAGCGTTCCTCGACAATGAGCAGCCTGAAGGAAGGAGAGTGATGAGATATGTTGTATAACATAATGTTTTACGGAGGACTCGTCCTGTTCATCCTCTTTCTTATAGCAACAGTAGTTATATTCTTCGTAATGAAGATACCTAAGGCTTTCGGAGTTGTAACAGGCAAAACTCAGAAGAAGGCAATAGAAGAGATCAAATCCGGAACGGTTATTCCTACCGGAAGAAGAAGCAGAACCAAGGGCAGTGCAATCCTTGCAAGAGATGTAGGAGGCAAGGTCCTCGACAGATCCGGTTCCATCTTCAAAGGAAGCCGTACGGATAAGAGAAGTTCAGATGCATCTGAAAAGCTTGCCGAAAAGGCTATCGAGGATGCAAAGAACAAGGCCCAGCAGCAGGCAAAGGAAGCTGAAGAAAAAGCTGCCAAGGCTAGAGAAGAAGACGATACAGAGCTTCTTAAATACAGCGAGACCAAGAAGAAAAAGAAAAATGCTACCGGTGAGGAAGCAACTGACGTTCTCGAAGAAGAAAAGCCTACAGATGTTCTTTCCGATGAAGAAGAAGCAGAAGAGATCAAGACTGTCGGACAGAGAATGTCAAAGGAAGAAGATGACGAAGACTCAACAGACGTTCTTGAAAAAGCTAAGAACAGTGACTATAACGAGGAAGAGGATGTTACCGATGTTCTGAGAACCATGGCAGTATCCGCTGACATTATAGCTTCTGAAGAGGAAGAATCCAAGACAGCTGTGCTTACCTCTGACATGGGCAGCACACTTTCTGAAAATGAGATATACGGAGTTTACAATCCGGAGATGACCGCGGTGCTTAGATCAGATATGGCACCCGGAGAAGATTCCATTAGAGCCAACAGATCAAATATCAATCTCGATGGTATTAAAGTACTTTACAGCGAGACCATAGTTCATACCAATGAGAGTCTGTAAGGGAGGGAGTACATGAAAAAAATTTTTAGAAAGGCAAAAACCGCACGATTGCCATATAAGCAGCTATTCGCTGTTCTTATGGCTTTGGTTATGGTGCTGTCGGTTATATATATAAACCATAAAGAGGACAGGGTTGTAGCTGATGAAGGCGCACCGAGTGTCACTGCGACTGATACAGATTTTCTTAATGGTTTGGGAATAAGTAAAAGTAATAATCTTGAAGATAATAAATTTACTGTAAATGTTCCTGCAAATGGAGTAAAATTTGCACTTCCTGATGCAAGTATATTTGATGAATCCAAAAAAGAAGATGTAAAATTTTACAGATATACTAAGAACGAGAATCCGGATAAGTATTCTTTGGAAAAAATTGCTGATGATGATCTGGACGGATATGTATTAGAAGTAGATGCTAATAATGATGCTATAATGTACCCGGCCAAGAAAAAAACAGTCAGAACTGCAGCCTGGACAGGGAATAAAACAGAAGATAATTATATTGTTTCTGCAGCATCCGATCAGGTAGCTAAGATTCAGGTTTACACAAATGTAGATTATTATATGGTTGATAGCGAAGGTAATGAAGATCCTAATCCTATGGATGGATTCTCAACAAATGGGTCTGAAGCGGTAGCGCAGATTACTATTTCGTCATATAAGCCTTCTGATCCGAGTGTAAGCGGAACTAATGATGCTCAAAACCTGGCATTTGCGGATAATGATTCAGGCAAGGTTGGTGGCGGTTCTGGAGATACCCGTTATTATGGTACGATAGAATATAGTCTTAAAAAAGGTGGAGAAGCTGTAAGTGCTGATTCTTTATCTGCAATTAATGGTATTATTGGGGATAAAACAACAGGAACCGCAGGTGATGGAACATATACCATTTCTAAAAAGGTTACAATTCCTAAAGGATCAGATAACGTAGAAGTTGTTTATAATGAGGAAGATGTAGCTACTATTGAAAGAAACTATTTTGTTATTAGCGGTTATACTGCTTCTATAGATGGAAGTACGGTAGATAACAGTACCTTAGACAGTACTGTGCACAATCCAAAGAAACCGGTTGTCATAACCATTAACACCGATAAAGATAGTGCCACTGTATCATGTGATAAGGATAATGTTACAAAAGAAGGCAATACTTTTACTATACCCGGAAGTCTTGATAATAATGGAAAGAAAAAAGATTATACTTTCACGGCAAAAGATGGAGATGTTGAAGATTCTGTAACAATAAACATTCAGTATGGCGATGGTTCGCCCAAGTTTTCCAGTATAAGTGTAGATGGAAACCCTTATTCCGGAGGAACAATTTATACAAAGTCCGACATAACGATAGGTGCCAGTTCTGAAGTAATTGATACTGCTTCCGGAGCAAAGTTAGATAAGATACAATTATTTAAAACCGATTCGACCGGAGCCATCCCAGATGCTTCTGATGATAAAGCATTTAAAGTGGAAGACCTGAGGAGTAATAATAGTCCTTCAGGATCTGCTTCATTTGGTTTTACTCCTTCTGAAACGGGTAACCAGTATTATAAGTTAAGAGTTGAGAGCGATTATGGAATACCGTCAGTATCTGATATTATAACAGTCTGCTATGATAACGTTAAACCGGTAGCTACAAAGATCAGTGCTGAACAGTCTTCACTTGGTTATAGCGGAAGTGCAGAATTCGGAGAATCAACTAGCTGTGAGATTACTGATAAGTTTACAGCAAAACAGGCTGTAGATCTTACCGTAAAGGTTGATGATACGATAAGCGGAGTAAAGAGTGTTACATTTAATAATAATGCAGGAACCGCGACTGATTCAACAAATACCGAATTTACTTATTCACTTCCCGCTAATGCATCAATGGAAAGCGGTGGACAAGATACAGTTACAGTAGTAGTTACTGATTTGGCAGGAAATGAGGAAACATATACTGCTACGATAAACTACTATAATGAAAAAATAAGTATTGATACTGAATTCTCTCCTGAAGTGATAGAGCATAATGGAGCTAATCTCTTTAAGTGGGGAGAAGGCGAGAAGAAAGCATATCTTTACTATAAAGTTACTTCCGAAGTTCCTATTGCAAAAGCTGAATATACCGTTGACGGTGGTTCTGCTACAGAGCTCGCACTTGATACAGAGAAGAGTGATGCTGCTAATAATCTCTATGTATATAAGTATGATTTCAGTTCTGTATCTGATGGAACTTATACATTAAAGTTTACTGCCACAAATGATAACGGAAGTTCAAGTGATGAAGTAACCAAAGTTGTATGTATAGATCTTACAAATCCCGCTGTGGACAATGTCGAGATAGATACTGCTCAGTCAATTGATGAAGGAGACGGTACATGGTATCAGAAGCTTTTCCTTATTGTTAAGGTCAGCGATAATCTCTCCGGTGTTAAAAAAGTATCTGCATCCGGAACATCACAGTCTGAGTATACTTCGTTTGATACAAACGGAAAATTCACTGCACAGGTTAATGAATCTGCTGACAGCATTGGAACAAAAGTTTCATTTACCGTAGTTGATAAAGCAGGTAACAGCAGTACGTCTCCAAATTATGAAAAGACCTACTACGTTGATGACACCGCTCCTGTAGCATCACTTACAGTAGGCGGACAGAGTTCTTCAGCAGTAAATGGTAAGACTCTTAGTTCTGACCCTAAGATTGAGTATTCAGTAACAGATTCCATAAGTGGTCTTGCAACAACAGATGGATTAACTCTTAAGATAGAGTATGGTTCTACAACTATCACAAAGACAGATGCTTTAGATTCCGGAAAGACTTTAAGTGAGATCATAAATGATACTCTCAGCGATACTGTGGATTATAAGATCACTTTATCAGGTAAGGATAAGGCCGGAAAAGAAGCTACGGTATTAACTACAACCTTCAGAGTAGATAATACAAAGCCTGTTGTTACCGGAAATATCACCACAACAGCTGTTAAGTCTAATTACTCCTCTGTATATAATAAGGATGTAAAGATTGATCTTACCGCAAAGGATTCAAATCTGCAGAAGGCTAATATCAAGGTTACCGATACTGTAAGTGGTAAGGTTTACAGTCCTGACTGGAGCGATATAACCGGTGGTTACTCAACATCATTAACCTTCAGTGCAGAAGGTAATTACAAGATTGAGGTTACTGCTACTGATAATGCAGGTCTCGTAGGAAAATGGTCCACAAGCTTTACTATTGATAAGACAAAGCCGGATCTTACAACTATGGTTGATGGTAAGGTTTATGACAAGTCCAACGACTTCTTCAGCAGTGGAGTTGCTGCTTCAGTTCAGGTTGAGGATGATAATCCTGATAATAACGATGTTACAGTAACTATCAAGCGTACACCGTTTGACGGAAATGCAGTAACAGAAACTAAGACCGGAAAAGGTCCTCACAGCCTCAATGATGAAGGTAAGTATGAGATCACCTTCAAGGTTGTTGATAAGGCCGGAAATGAGTCGACAAAGACTATCGGCTTAACCGTTGATAAGTCAAAGCCGATTCCTAAGATCAGGATAGTGACAGAGGCTCTTAAGAGAGATGGTTATTATAACCAGGCATCAGTTGAGCTTTCATTTGAGATAAGCGATTCAACTGTACTTCCTAAGGATGTTACAGTAACTGATAATGATAAGGTTGTATCTGTCAACTGGACTTCTAAAGACGGTAAGCTTACAGCTACCTACACAACCTCTTCGGAAGAGAAGCATGTTGTAAAGGTTGCAGTTAAGGATCAGGCCGGAAATGAGTCCAGTGATACCAGGACATTTGTCATTGATAGAACAAAGCCTAAGCTTACAGCTAAGGTTAACGGTAAGGACTACAATTCCAAGGATGATTACTTCACTTCCAACGTTAAGACAAGCGTTATAGTAAAGGATGATTACGAGGATAAGTCAGATGTTACCGCAACTATTACCTGTGATACCTTTACAGGTGACCAGATAGTTGATGATTACAAGGGCAAAGGACCTTATACATTAAAGAAGCAGGGCAAGTACACCATAGTTTATAAGGCTGTGGATCTTGCAGGAAATGAGAGAACAAAGACGGTAGGTCTCTATATCGATAGGACCAAGCCTGTCGGCAACATGTATATCAAGTCTGACAAGCCGCCTAAGTTCAGTGCATTTAATGCTACATATACTAATAAGGTAGGAAAGTTCAAATCATATAAGGATCAGGAGAATTACACCTACGGTCAGTACTACAACAAGAGCGTTACGATCGAGTTCAGCTACTTCGATTACAGCGTTGACAGTATTACGATATCTGATGGTGATGAAGAGATCATCCCTGACTGGACCGAAAAGAACGGTCTCGGAAAGGGTACCGCTACCATATCCGATGAAGGACATCATGTTATCACGATGGAAATCGAGGATAAGGCAGGTAATGTTGTAGAATACAGCGGCGGAAAGAAGATCCTTGATTTCTATATTGATAAGACAGCGCCAGTTGTAACAGCAACAGTTAATGGCTCGAATTCTTCGGGTACTATGATATCCACCAATACTCAGGGTACCGTAAATGTATCGGTAAGCGATGCTAATAAGGATCCTAACGATATAACGAGAGTTGTAAAGAGTACCGGTGGCGGCGGCGGAACATCCAAGGTAACCGAGGGTGCCCAGAGCTTTACAAATGAAGCTGATTATGAGGTACAGTACACGGCAGTTGATAAGGCCGGAAACAGCAGTGCACCTGCATCTGTTAAGTTCAGAGTAGATAAGACTGCTCCTCAGCTCAGCATATCAAGTAATGCCCAGAACGGTGCATCAAGTACTGAAGTAGACGTATCCTTCAATATCAAGGAAACCTTCTATAATGATGTTTCAAGCAGTAAAATTGAAGTATATAGGAAGGTTGATGGTGAAAACGAGAAGCATGATTCAACCATAAACTTCATGCCAAGAAGCTCGAATGATACCAAGACCGAGAAATTTACACAGGACGGCGAATACAGATTCGTATTCAGTGCAACTGATAAGGCAGGAAACCAGGCAAGTGAGAAGTACTCCTTCATCCTTGATGGATCCAAGCCGGTGATCACACTTTCGGGTGTTTCGAATTACGACAAGACCGATAAACAGGTTGAGCTCGGAATTCAGGTTGATGAGACCTTCTACCTTACCAATAAGGTTAAGATCGAAGGAACCAGAACGGATATGTCCGGAGATAAGACCGATCTTAAGTTTGACGACTTCCCTGCAGCCAGTGCGAAGATTGCTACTCTTACACAGATGTTTAAGGAAGACGGCATTTATGATATAACGGTTACCTCGACAGATAAGGCCGGAAATTCCGACACCCAGACAATTCATTTCACGATCGATACTAAGCCTCCGGTAATTGATGATCTTCCGGAGTATGACGGAACCAGGGTTAAAGAGTTTACTCTTGATAAGAACCTTGAGGATCTTGTATCTGATCTTACGGTTTGTGAGGTTCAGCTTTACATGGACGGAGCTCTCTATGATGGAGGAACTGCTCTTGCAGACGGAACACATGTTCTGAGAATCGAAGCAACCGACGAGATGGGACATAAGTCAGTAAGAGAGTTTACCTTTGTACTTGATACGATCGCACCGAATATCATTATTACAGGTGCTGAGGACGGAGCGGTACTTAAGGATGCAACCAAGGTAAATGTTTCGGTAGAGCTTGATGAAGATTACCTTGACTATGTAACAGTCAATGGCGAATCACTCGTAGTATCAGACAGACAGGCTGAGGTTCAGATTGATAAGCGTGGCAGATATACTCTTGTAGCTGCCGCAAGTGACGGAGCCGGCAATAAGTCGGAAGTTACGATCAAGTTCAGTTATGGACGCAGATTCTTATGGCTGATCATCGGTGGTATCGCAGCACTTGTACTCCTTGGCGGATTATTACTCCTGCTCGGTAAGAGACGTGGAAATAGACGTTAAAGGGAATATAACCTAATACATCATCAGTGAAGGCTTCTCCTGGCGGGAAGCCTTCCTTTTTAAAAAAATACTTTACTAAGATAAACTCAAATGTTACAATGTAGGTTGCTGTTTTAGAAGCTTTTTATAAAAAGAATAAAGAGATAGCGATTATATATGAGATTATTAAGGAAAACAATATCGATAATTTTAATAGCGGCTTTTATCGTTACGGCTGTTCCTTACATGAGTTTTAACAAGGGAAAAGGAGTCTTTGCGGCTACCCAGTGGGAGGTCGTAAGAGATGCTGCAAGCTGGGCTGCGGTAACGCCTTACGTATATGGTGGAACCGACCTGGAAAAAGGCTGTGACTGTTCCGGATTCGTTTGTGCAATTTATAAAAGACATGGTCTTGATCTTATAAAATCCTACAATGTAAGATCAACTACGGATATGCTTAGTAATATATCCAAATATGGAGTATATGTAGGTAATACCTTAAAGGATGTCCAGCCGGGATATATCATCATAACAAACGGCGGAGGACATGCCGGTATCGGTGCCATAGATGCTTATGGTAATAAGATGATGATCCATGCACCGAATACGGGGCAAAAGGTTAGGATAGATTCATTATCTTACTATACCAAGTATTCTTCGGGTATTACTGCAGTCATTAAGCCTAACGTACTGAACGGAGTCTTATACAGTAATGTAGTGGGCCCCGGTACGGTAACGCTTCCCGCAGATAAGAATTCACAGGATGCTCCTGTGGATCCGACCACAGAGCCTACGATAAGTGAAGAAGCTAAAAACAACCCGGGATATCCATATCCTCTTCAGACTGAGAAGATAACCACGAAATCATCAAAAGATGCGGTTAAGTGGTTACAGCAGGCTCTTAATATGGTTAATAATGCGGGCCTTTCAGTTGACGGTTCTTATGGTCCTCTTACAAAGAAGGCTGTCAAGGACTTCCAGAAGAGGATTGGCCAAAAGGCTAACGGAAAAGCAAGTAAGGCTATGGTAATTAAACTGACGGAGATTCATATCATGAATATGTCCGTTACTTCTGTTATCGTGGATCATGAGGATATAGATGTTCTTGAAGAAGGACAGAGACTCAGTCTTTCCGCAAATGTGACACCGGCCGAATCAGAAGGAGTTACGATCATCTGGTCTTCTTCTGATGAGAAGCTTGCTACCATAACCGATAAGGGTCTGGTAAGAGCACTTAAGTCAGGTGATGTAGTCATTACTGCTACTGCACCTAACGGAGTCAGTGTCCAGAAGAAGATTTATATCGAGAAATCCTGGCATAAGAGCGAGTGGTACAACGGATGGTACTATAATTCCAAGGGTAAGCAGAAGAGAAAGCTTTCTGCACAGTGGAAGACCGCAGATAACGGTAAAAAGATGTTTACCGACAGCTCGGGCTGGAAAGCCAAGAAAAAGTGGCTCAGGATTGATGGCCATTACTACTACTTCGATAAAGAAGGCTATGCCCTTACAAATGGCTGGCACAGAGTCAAGAAGTACTGGTATTACTTTACACCTGACGGAGCAAGGCTTGAGAAGCAGTGGAAAGACGGAAAGTATCTCTCGGAAGAAGGAAAATGGGAATACAGATATCTGGGATTCTGGGAGAATACCGATGACGGCTGGATGTACAAGGATACATCGGGCTGGTATGCGAAAGGTGGTTCCATCAGAATTGATGGAGTTAAATATACATTTAATAAAAAGGGTATATGTACCGACAAATAACTTTTAAGGAGATTCATCATGAAGAAGGCAAAAAGAAATGCAGTGCTCATCTTGGTAATATTCGCACTGCTGACAGCCGGAGCAGTATATGCTGTTCTGGAGGGACTTGGAAAGGACTACATAGGTAGAGCGAAGGATATCCCCCTCGGACTCGATCTGCAGGGTGGTGTCAGTGTAACCTACGAAGTACTTGAAACCGACGCAACCGAAGAGGAGATCAAGACAACTATTGATAAGCTGCAGCGAAGAGTTGATACCTACAGCCCCGATGCAGAAGTTTATCAGCAGGGTAAGAGACGTATCGTAGCCGAGATCCCGGTAGATACAAGCAAGTATGATCCTAATGAGATTCTTGATTCACTCGGACGTCCCGGTAAGCTTGAGTTCATCGATCCCACAAACTATGAGAAGTTTGCGGCAGGCGAGGAATATGAAGCTGCACTTACAGGTTCCGATGTTAAGAATGCCCAGGGTGGACGTTATCAGGAGAACACAGGTGAGGACGAATATGTCGTTTCACTTCAGCTTAATGACGAAGGTGCTGTTAAGTTCTCTGATGTAACAGGAGCCAATGTTGGAAATCCTATATATATTGTTTATGACGGAAACGTAGTTAGTGCTCCTACAGTTCGTGAGCAGATCTCAGGCGGCAGCGCACAGATCGATGGTATGGCAGATTATGAAGAAGCTTCAGAGCTTGCCAACACAATCAAGATCGGTGCTCTTCCTCTTACACTTTCAGAGCTGTCTTCACAGATCGTTGGTGCAAAGCTTGGTTCCGATGCACTCAGAACATCTCTTATAGCAGGTGCGATAGGACTTTGTCTTATCTTCCTTCTTATGATTGTTATATTCAGGTTCCCGGGATTCCTCTCGGCAGTAGCTCTTTCTGTATATGCAGTACTTGAGCTCTTCTTCCTGAATGCACTTCATATAACACTTACACTTCCCGGTCTTGCCGGTATCATCCTGTCCATTGGTATGGCGGTAGATGCTAACGTAATCATTTTCACCCGTATCAAGGAAGAGATAGGTGCAGGAAAGACTGTTAAGACTGCTGTTAAGGCAGGTTTCGAGAAGGCTATGTCAGCCATCATCGATGGTAACATTACAACAATTATTGCCGGTGTCGTACTTCTTCTCATGGGTACAGGTACAGTTAAGGGCTTCGCAAGAACTCTTATCCTTGGTATCATTCTCTCCATGTTCACGGCACTTGTTATCACAAGACTTCTTCTGAATGCATGTGTTAATCTCGGATTAGTTAATAAAAAGCTTTATGGTGCTGCTAAGCAGCCTAAGATCACAAAGTATACAAAGGGTTTCAGATATGCCGGAACATTCTCGGCTATTATCATCGTAGCTGCTCTTGCATTCCTTTTCATCAACAAGGGAACTGCTACACGTGGAAATACTCTTAACTTCTCACTTGAGTTCAGTGGCGGTACATCCACTTCCGTAACATTTAACGAGGCTATGACTCTTCAGCAGGCAGAGGAGAAGGTTCTCCCTGTATTTGATGAAGTCGGAATCGACTCAAGCAAGGTTCAGATTCAGGTTGTTGATAATACAAACCAGGTTGTATTCAAGACAAACAGTCTTGATGAATCAAAGCGTTCCGAGCTGGCCGATAAATTGAAGGAGACATTCTCTATCACTGATGATAAGATCGACTCCGAAAACATTTCCAGCACTATCAGTCAGGAGACTCAGAGAGATGCTATCCTTGCGGTAGTTATCGCTTCGATCCTGATGCTCATCTACATCGCTGTAAGATTCAACGATGTAAGATTCGGTGCCAGTGCAGTGCTTGCGCTTATCCACGACGTTATGTTCGTATTCTTCGCATATGCTGCTCTGTATCTTACAGTCGGCGGAACATTTATCGCATGTATGCTTACGATAGTTGGTTACTCAATCAACTCATCGATCATCATATTCGACCGTATCAGAGAGAATCTGAAGGTTATGAGCGTAGACAAGGTTGGTTACGATGAGATCGTGAATACAAGTATCTCACAGACCTTCACACGTAATATCTACACTAACCTGACTACATTCATTACAATACTCATGCTCAACATCCTCGGTGTTCCTTCACTTAAGGAATTTACCTTCACACTTATGGTCGGCGTTGTAGCAGGTACATATTCATCTATCTGCATCACCGGACCGCTGTGGCTGTGGCTGAGAAAGCACGTAGTTAAGAAGGAAGCTGCTGTAGAGAAGAAATAAACGGTTGAATAATCAAAAAAGTAGTATTGTCCCCGGTTCTTAGAACCGGGGATTTTAAGCAGAGGGTTACGTTATGCACCAGGACTGGCGTATCTACGCAAAAACAGCAGACTTTAAAGCTCTATCCGCCCGTTACGGGATTGACCCCGTAGTGGCAAGGGTCATCAGGAACAGGGACATCGAGACTGACAAGGATTACGAAAGCTATCTTTTCGGAACCCTTGATTTTACTCATGACCCCGGACTTATGCTGGATATGGAGCTGGGTGTGGATATAATCATGAGTTCCATCGAGGACGGAGAGAACATCCGTGTGGTAGGGGATTACGACGTAGACGGAGTAATGTCTTCCTACATTCTTTATGATGGTCTTATGAAGGCAGGTGCAAATGTATCGGTTGATATACCGCATCGGATCAATGACGGTTACGGTATCAACGAAAGGATAATCGATAAAGCTTATAATGACGGCATACATACGATAATCACCTGCGATAACGGGATTGCCGCCGTAAATGCTATCAATAAGGCAGTCTCTTTAGGGATCACTGTGGTCGTGACCGATCATCATGAGCCTCAGGAGGAGCTGCCCGAGGCAGATGCCATAATCGATCCTCATCAGGTGGGAGACGGTTATCCCTATAAGGATATCTGCGGAGCAGTTGTGGCTTACAAATTCATTTCCCTATTATATCAGACCATGGGGCTTGAGTTTGCTCCGGATACCTATATTGAAGAGGTTGCTCTTGCAACTGTCTGTGATGTCATGCCTCTGATAAATGAAAACAGGATATTTGTGCGCGAAGGACTGAAAGCTCTTGAAAAGACGGAGAATATCGGTCTTAAGGCTCTTATAGAGGC
Source organism: Eubacterium sp. (assembly GCA_017619835.1). Lineage (GTDB taxonomy): Bacteria > Bacillota > Clostridia > Lachnospirales > Lachnospiraceae > Eubacterium_Q. The sequence goes on along the minus strand of JAFZRN010000032.1, from coordinate 99,284 downwards.
GGCCGGTCTTTCGGGTAAAAGCTTCAGTAGTTATACGCTGGGCTTTGTTCTCGGACCCTGTATCAATGCCGCGGGACGTCTCGGAGATGCGATGAATGCTCTGGCTCTTCTTACCGAGACTGATCCGAAGAAGGCTCTGGAAAGAGCAACGATACTAAAGGATCTGAACGACAGCAGAAAGCTGATGACCGAGGAGGGCGAAGAGAGGGCGCTTAATCAGATGGGCGACTCTATCGATGATGTTCTTGTCGTATATGTTTCGAACCTGCATGAAAGCCTTGCGGGGATCGTGGCAGGAAGGATAAAGGAAAGATTCTATCGTCCAACCATCGTCTTTACCGATACCGAAGGAGATAAGAGCATACTGAAAGGCTCGGGAAGATCCATCGATGCCTATAACATGTTTGAAAAGATAAATGCCCACAAGGATCTGCTTGTTAAGTTCGGCGGACATCCTCTTGCGGCGGGACTTTCATTAAAGAAGGAGAATCTCGACGAGCTGAGGAGGGTTCTGAATGAAGAGGCCGGACTATCAGAAACAGATAAGATACCGAAGCTCATGATAGATGTGCCGATGCCCATGTCCTATGTGACTATGAATCTTGCTGAACAGCTTGCTTCGCTGGAGCCCTTCGGCAAGGGTAATGAATATCCTCTTTTTGCAGAGAAGGATATGGAAATCTTAGGCTACCGCATATACGGACAAACCGGTAATGTGATGAAGCTTAAGCTAAGGAGCACCCGGGGAAGTGTTCATGAGGTTATCTACTTCAGACCCGATGAATTTGAAAAGAATATAAATGAGTGGTTTACCCCCGAAGAATGTGATAAAATGTTAAGAGGTATTGCTACGGGGAGGAAACTTTTCGTAGCATATGAAGTTTCTATAAACGAATTTAACGGAACCAGATCCGTCCAGTTCCAGATGAAGGCCTATGAGCCGGCGTAAAAAAGGAGAAGAGAAATGAAAAAATTAGAGGATTATATCTTAACTATACCTGATTTTCCGGAGCCCGGAATCATGTTCAGAGATGTAACGGGTGTACTTGACAGCGCAGAGGGCTTCCAGCTTGCTATCGAAGAACTCTATAAGCTTCTGGACGGAGTTGATTATGATATAATAGCGGGAGTTGAATCCAGAGGATTTATCTTTGGTACTCCTCTTGCATATAGAGCAAAGAAGAAATTTGTCCCTATAAGAAAGAAGGGCAAGCTTCCGAGAGAGACCGTAGAGCAGACCTATGATCTTGAATATGGTACAGCTACCATCGAGGTTCATAAGGATTCGATCCAGCCGGGACAGAAGGTTATCATCATTGATGATCTTATCGCAACAGGCGGAACCGTGGGCGCTGCAGCTAAGCTCGTCGAGGAATTAGGGGGCAAAGTTTCCAAGATGATCTTTATGATAGAGCTCGAGGGTCTCAATGGTCGTGAAAAGCTGAAAGGCTACGATATAGAATCCGTGGTTAAGTATCCAGGGAAATAAGTTATATTTTTTATGAAGGGGAAAAGTATTTATGAGAATGCTAAAGTCAAAAAGGGTTTTGGCTGTTGTTTTAGTGTGTGTTTTTTGTATTAATACTATTGGTATTAATGGATTTGTACATGCAGAAGAATCAGCCGTTTTAGGGTCTCCCGAATGGGATGGCGAAACAAGAGAAGTCATTTATTCAAATGATAGTTGTATTATAAAAATGACTTTAAGAGATTACTGGAACAATGGTTATAATATGGATATAACTATTGATAACACTAGTGATAAGGACATTGATAGTTGGTCTTTAGAAATGATGTTTAACGGAAACATTTCCAATATATGGGGAGCATCCGTAAAAAGCAAAGATGATTCAAAGTACATTATTAAAAATGTACAATGGAATCAAGACATCAAAAAAGGACAAAATGTTTCTTGGGGATTTACTGGTTCTGGGTGCTTTAATGGTTTTCCTTCATTAGCTCGATTAGTTGGAAAAGAGTTTTCAGCTAACGAGGATGATTACAATGTTATGTATAGGCTTGAAAATGAGTGGGCTGATGGTTTTACCAGTTCAATTATAATCTTCAATGATTCTAATTCTACTATTGAGGATTGGTCATTAGAATTTGATTATAACAGAGATATTTCTGAAATATGGAATGGGATAATCATTTCCCATGATAATTGTCATTATATAATTAAAAATGCGGGACATAATAGTAATATTTCTCAAAATGACTTTGTAATGTTTGGGTTTAACGGGAATGGTGGCAATTCGAATGACGTTCCTAAAAATTTAATTCTGAAATATTATGATTCAACTGCTGAAAAAGAAAATACAGATATTACTCATAATCAGGATGATAATGAGTCTATAGAAGAAAATCCAGGTGCTGAAGAAGAAGTATCAGAATCAACGAATACAGATGCAGTGGAAGAAGGCACAGGGAATGGAAACGAAATAGAGATTTCTGTAGATACAGACTCTTTTTTCTATAATGAAGTTGCTGATTATTATGTTGTTGATAAGGATATAAATAGTCTTACAGGCGGTTTGATTGGATATGATAAAGTTGAAGAATTCTCATATGAAATCAAAGATTTGTATGACAATGTAGTTAAATCTGATGACATAAATATATCGAAAGAATGGGCAATAAATAAATTTGGATTGGTTTCTGGTTTAAATGAATTAGTTATTACTGCAAAAATAAAAAATGATAATCCAATTACTAAAGACATATGGTTTTTTAATACAAGTAAAGACATGGAGAAAAAGACTAATGTTGATCTGAATGATTCAGATAATGATGGATTATGCAATTATTATGAATTAAGAATTGGAACAGATAGTAATGATCGTGATACAGATGGAGATAAGCTTTCGGACTATGAAGAGTATATATTGTTAGGAACGAACCCTTTATTAAAAGATACCGATAATAATGGGATTTTTGATTCGGATGAGGATTTTGATGAAGATGAACTTACTAATTATTTAGAGTTAAAACATGATACTTATCCTTATGTTAATGATTCGGACTGTGATGGTGCGAAAGATGGTGAGGAAATCGATAAATACCATACTAACCCATTAGTATATGACTCTGATGGCGATGCATTAAGCGATTATGAGGATATTCTTCTTGGATTTGATCCAAATAAATATGATACCGATAATGATGGTATTAAAGATGGACAAGAAAAAGTAAAACAGACTATTGAAAAAAACATAGATAATAATAAAAAACCAGGTCTGGCAAAAGTTGAAGTTGAAACAGAAATAAATGGATATATTGATAACGCGACCACGATAATTGATGCGTATAATCTTGATATAGTTGCAGCAAATACAGTTGGATGTATAGGTGTACCTGTTGATATTAAGGTGGATGCGGAATTTGATAAAGCCAAACTTGTTTTTTATTATACCGAATCAGAATTAGGTGATACTTCTGAAGATGATTTAGCTTTAGTGTGGCATGATACAGTAAATGATGAATTAGTATTGCTAAGTGAATCGGTTGTAGATAAAGAGAATAATACTGTATCCTATATAACAAATCATTTTTCGACATATGTGTTAGTTGATAAAAATAAATTTACAGAATCTAAAAAGGATAATAAGATTAACAGTTATAATGGTGTTAACGTTATTTTCCGTGCTCCCGGACTGAGCAGTTTTGTTGATTCTCCTAAAGTTGGGATAACTGAAGCATTTTTAGATAAGGTAATTAAATTTATCGCAGAAAATGATTTAATGGAAATGAAGGCATATAATGGCACAGGAGGAAGGCCCAGTAACGATCCAAACTATCTTTCCAGTTTAGCAAATAGTATATTTAGATCGGGGAATGATACTAGTGAATTTAGTGCAATTTCTAATTTTGTTTATGCTAGTATGGAATTTGATAATCCAAAATATAATAATAGTAATGCAAAATTGTTTATACTAATGTGTGATGGGGATGAATTTGGATATGACGATCTCTATGATTCCTATATTATTGATGTAAAGAATCAAGGTGTACAAACATATTTAATTAATTATGGAAATACTGATAGCGATAATATGAAAAAAGTCGCAAAAAAAGCTGGGGGTGATTATAAAAAAGTTAATTCTCAACAAGAGGCAAAAAAACTGGCAGAAGAAATCATGAATTCTATAAAGGGAAATCCGGAATCCAATGGAGATGACAAGAATGGAAATAAAAAATTGTCAGGAGAGTTTATTTTTACTGACGGGACTCCAAACGAGGATGGTAGTATTAATACAGATAAAATGAGTTATTTGCCTGTATCAAAAGATTTTTTGACTGATAAATACGAAACAAAGCAGTCGGTTAAATTATTTGGTATTGATAGTAAAGAGTTTAATGGAAAAGCAGGAATTCACGGAATATATAGTGATGTGATAGATATTTATGATTTTAAAAAATATCCGGGGCAACTTAGTGGTTATATAGCAGGAGATCTTGCATTAATGGATTTAATTGTAAGTCTTACAAAGGATTTGACAGCCTCAGATGTTTTTAACAGGTTTGTACTTTGTAAAGGTGGAGATTCAGTTGCTTGGGATTCAAAATATACCAGACATATGATAAATGCTGAGAAGTATATTAATAATGGATTAAATTTTGGTAATTCAGCGCACAAAGAATACAAGAATAATATATATAAAGCCATGATTGCCGCAGAGAATTATATGGACAAGAATAATAACGAGATATATTTTGCTACTTCTCCTCAAACTCGATGGTGTGGATGTGATTATGTTAGATATTCTAATACAGATTTTACTAATGCCATTACTATAGCAAATAATACATGGACAATAGCAAATAATATGGCGGCATTTGGCACATTTAATACTGCGGATGCAGGATTAACTGCTCATTGCACATATAATGATGTAGAGGATACATATATGATGCATTGTAAATATTTTATAATTGATTATTATGATTATGAGTTTCTTGATTTTCTTAATGAGCAGGATGCGTTGGGATTTGCTAGAGGTTATGAATTGTATGGATACTACTATCATACTATAGCATGGAAAAAGGGGAGCAATTTAGTTTATACTCTTCCTTATATGGGAGAATAAAAATGAATATAAAGAAAATCATACAAGTTTTTTCAATAGTAGCTTTAATATTTTTTCTTGTGTTTCTAGCATATGAATCATATTTTAAAAAGCTTATACCTGTTACCTTTACTGATTTTAAATCATATAAGGCTTTTAGAAAAATAGCATTTGATTTTTTTCCTGATGAGTTGCCAGGATCTTCCAATAATATTGTATACTATTATTATAGAGGATATTTTGACGAGATAATACTCGTGTCGTTTGATATAGAAAATAATAATGAAGCTGAAGAGTTGATTAAAAATTACAAGCAATGGTTTAAAAAATATAGTGATGAATATCATAAAGATAATATAAAGATAACTGATAAGATTATAAAATCTGAAAAATTAGAATATTTAGAGAATTATATTGATCGACAGAATGATAATCTATTATTGTATTATGTTTATTATCCAGGGGAATCAGATACAAGGAGAGGGATAATAAAAGATAATAATAATCATTTTGTGATTTTCTATGAATATGACAGTAAAGGTGGCGTACATTAAATGAGAAAGGAGGACCAGGTATGTCTGAGATAACAACCGAACGTGGACCTATCCACCAGATATTCAACGACTCTGCAAAAACGGGCGTACTTGCTACTCCCGATGATTTCACATCTCCGGACGAGATATATAATGTCCTGATAGAAAAGATCAAAGCATATCATCCATCGGATGATTTTTCGCTTATCGAAAAGGCTTACCATATAGCTGATGATGCGCATAAGAATCAGAAGCGTAAATCAGGCGAGCCATATATCATACATCCTCTATGTGTAGCCATTATCCTTGCCGAACTTGAGATGGATAAGGAGACTATCATAGCAGGACTTCTTCATGATGTGATCGAGGATACGGAGTATTCCAAGGATGACGTGGCCAAGCTCTTCTCTCCCGAGATCGCACTTCTTGTTGACGGCGTTACCAAGCTGACACAGCTCAATCTTTCCCAGGATAAGATTGAGATCCAGGCAGAGAATCTTCGTAAGATGTTCCTTGCAATGGCAAAGGATATCCGTGTTATCATCATCAAGCTTGCCGACCGTCTTCACAACTTAAGGACCCTTCAGTATCAGACTGCTGCAAAGCAGATCGAGAAGGCCCGTGAGACAATGGATATCTATGCACCCATCGCAAACCGTCTCGGTATCTCTCGTATCCAGGTTGAGATGGATGATCTCTGCATGCAGTATCTCTATCCCGATGTATATGCCGAGATAAGATCTGCCATAGGTGAACGTCTCTCCGAAAGAGAGGGCTTCATCAATGACATGATCAATGAGGTCACACAGTACATCAAGGAAGCTGATATCGAAGCCGAGATAGAGGGCAGAGTTAAGCATATATTCAGTATATATAAGAAGATGAAGACTCAGGGCAAGACCATGGATCAGATCTATGATGTCTTCGCTCTCAGGATAAAGGTTAATTCGGTAAGAGACTGCTATGCGGCTCTCGGAATAATCCATGAGAAGTATAAGCCAATCCCCGGCCGTTTCAAGGACTATATCGCTATGCCGAAGGCTAACATGTATCAGTCGCTTCATACTACTCTGATCGGTCAGGGAGGAACACCTTTCGAGATCCAGATCAGAACCTATGACATGCACCGTACCGCTGAGTATGGTATCGCCGCTCACTGGAAATATAAGGAAAGCGGCAGCACCAATGTGTCAAATGAGGAGGAAAAGCTGAACTGGCTTCGCGAGATCCTCGAGTGGCAGAATGATACAAAGGATAATAAGGAATTCATCAATGCGGTAAAGACGGATCTTGATATGTTCCAGGATCAGGTTTACTGCTTCACGCCTGCGGGTGATGTAAAGTCACTTCCGAGAGGCTCGAATACTATCGACTTTGCCTATGCTATCCATACGGCTGTCGGAAACAGAATGGTCGGCGCAAGGATCAACGGACGTCAGGTTCCGATTGAGACTACGCTTCATTCGGGTGACAGAGTCGAGATCATAACTTCACAGAATAACAAGGGTCCGAGCATGGACTGGCTGAAGCTTGTAAGAAGTACCCAGGCCAAGACGAAGATCAACCAGTGGTTCCGTCAGGAGCTGAAGGAAGAGAATATCGTCAAGGGCAAGAGCCTTATGGAGGAGTATTGCAAATCCAAGGGACTTGTACTTTCCGACCTGATGAAGCCTGAGTATATGAGTGTAACTCTGAAGAGATATAACTTCGGTGACTGGGATTCGCTCATGGCTGCAGTCGGACACGGCGGACTTAAGGAAGGTCAGATCGTTAACCGTCTTCTTGAAGAGGTAAGACGTGAGAAGGAGAAGAGCTCTACCGATGATGATGTCGTAAGAGAGATCAATTCACAGCATCGTGAATTTGTGATCCCGAAGGGCAGCATCAAGGTAAGAGGTATCCATGACGTTGCGGTACGTTTCTCCAAGTGCTGTTCTCCCGTTCCGGGTGACGAGATAATCGGATTTGTGACACGAGGCAGAGGAATAACAATCCACAGAACCGATTGTGATAACATCATGTGTATGAGCGAGGATGAGAGAAAACGTCTCATCGAGGCTGAGTGGGTTGCCGAGAGTGGTGCAGGTGAAGCTGAGTTCACTACCGAGATAAATGTTTACGCCATGGACAGAAGTGCTCTTATCTTTGACCTTACCAAGGTCTTCATGGAAGAGGAGATTCCTATCAAGAGGATCGAGGGAAGAGTCAACAAGCAGGGCAAATCCACTGTAAATATCCAGTTCGGAATCAAGTCCAAGGACGATCTTAACACCCTCACCTCCAAGATCAGGAACATCGAAGGAATAATAGATATTGAGAGAACACAGGGGTAATATATGTATAAACTTTCAGGGGTTACAACGGGACCGATAGGGACCAACTGTTACACCGTTATAAATGATGACACTAAGGAAGCGATTCTTATAGATGCCACCGGCAGAGCAGAGACTCTGCTGAGAGCATCTGAAGCAGCCGAAGCAAAGGTGGTTGCGATCCTCCTCACTCACGCTCATTTTGATCACGTGGATGGAGTGGAGGGCTTGAGAGAAAAGCTTCCCGATGTCACCGTGATAATAGGAGAGAAGGATGCTCCGCTTATGGAGAACCCTTCTCTTAATCTGTCTTTAGCCTTTATGGGAATTCCCGTTTCGGTTAAGGCTGATAAGACTGTGACCGACGGCGAGATACTCGAACTAATCGGTCTTAAGATCAAATGTATCGAAGTGCCGGGACATACTGCAGGTGGAATGTGCTATTACATCGAAAGCTTTCCTTTCGGTGATTCAGAGAAGAAAGTTCTCTTTGACGGTGACACTCTCTTTCATTACAGCATCGGAAGGTCTGACTTCCCTACAGGCGACGAAGATACACTGATTAATTCTATAAAGGAAAAGCTTTTTACTCTTCCCGATTCGACAAATGTCTTCCCAGGTCACGAGGGCGAGACCACTATCGGATGGGAGAAGGAGTATAATCCGAACTTTTAGAGCATGAAGACATTTTTAAGGATACTTATATTCATAATAGGTGCAATAAGCTTTGTGATGTTTACATATCCGCTGTTTCGCGCCGTTCATAATATCGGAAATTACACCGGGATAGTAATATCAGTACTGCTGCTTACGTACGCGATCACATTTAAGGATTTCAATAAGCTGGTCGGGAAGATATGGAAAAAGAAGCTGGGCAAGTTCTTTTTGATACTTATTCTGATATTTGGCGGAGTCATTTTCATACTTGCTATTATCACGACTTCGCTAATGATATCGGGCGGAAGGAAAAATGTTCCCGAGGGAGCGGTGCTCATCGTTCTCGGCGGTCAGGTTAAGGGTACGGAGCCGAGCCTTACTCTTCTCAGAAGACTAACTACCGCAAAGGAATACCTTGATGAACATCCTGATATGATCTGTATAGTGTCCGGAGGCAAGGGCAAGGGCGAGGATATCTCCGAGGCTGAGTGTATGTCGAGGTGGCTCATAAGCCAGGGCGTTCCGGAGGATAGGATATATAAAGAAGATAAGTCAACGGATACTGATGAGAATATCCGTTTTTCAAAGGACATCATGGTAAGAGAGGGACTGGGTAACAGCCTTGCGATCACGACCAGTGATTTTCATGAATACAGAGCCGGAAAGATCGCTGAGAAGTACGGGCTCGAGTACGGATCTGTTCCATCGAGGACAGTGTGGTGGCTGATCCCGACCTTCTGGATGAGGGAGATGTATGGAATCCTCGCCGAAGCTGTAGGAATTTAAAAATGTGATAAACTGATCTGAACTGTTTGTCACATATGAGGGATGAGAGATGATTCTGCTTGTTCAAAATAATAATGAATATGAAAATGATCTTCGCACGATGATAAGTGCGTTCTTTCCCGTGGAGAAGATAAGGACGGCGGTTCCCGAAGAGGTGGCGGATTATAAGAGAGAAATCTTCGGAGAGTTTTCGTTTGTTCTTACTGCACTCTTTGATGAGAGTTCTTCAAGACTCAGGATTGAAGAGAAGGGCTATGTCAAGTTCTCCGCCTATGCCTATGGAAACTTTCATGACAGGAAGAGATTCCGAAACCGCCTTAAGCTTGCAAGCTACAGGCTTCTTTCGGAATATACCGGCAAAGTTCTTCCCTGGGGAAGTCTTACCGGAATGAGACCTACCAAGATCGCTACGGCAGGACTCGAGAAGGGTAAGGACCGTGATGAGATAATCGATTATTTCCAGACTATCTATGATACGAGCTATGAGAAGGCTGCTCTTGCGACCGATGTAAGCTATAGTGAGAAAAGGATAATCGATTCGGTGGATCCGATATCGGATTACTGCCTATATATCGGGATTCCTTTCTGTCCGACAAGATGCCTTTACTGCTCATTTGCGGCATATCCGATCAATGAATATGAGTCAAAGGTCGGAGACTATGTGGATACGCTGAAGCAGGAGCTGGCATTTATCTCCTACCTTAACAGGAACAGAAGACTGGTTGCGATATATATCGGTGGCGGTACGCCGACTGCACTTTCCGCTTCTCAGCTGGGGGATGTGATGAAGTGCGTCAGGGAATCATTTGACCTGAGTGACTTAAGAGAATATACGGTTGAGGCCGGACGTCCGGACAGCATTACAAGAGAAAAGCTGGAAGTGATGAAGAGCTTCGGATGCACAAGGATAAGCATCAATCCGCAGACCATGAATGAAAAGACCCTTAGGACGATCGGGCGTGCGCATACGCCGGCTGATATCAAGAGGGCATTTATGGAAGCGAGAAAGGCCGGCTTCAAGAATATAAATATGGATATAATCGCGGGTCTTCCGGGTGAGCTTCCCGAGGATATGAGCTATACGCTTGATGAGATCGAGGAGATGAGGCCCGAGTCGCTGACTGTCCATTCCCTTGCGATAAAGAGGGCGGCCGAGCTGAAGGAACAATATAATGATTACAAGGCAAGCATCAATCAGGAGACCGATAACATGATCTATCTTGCCACAAAGCGTGCGGAATATATGGGTATGAAGCCTTATTATCTGTATCGTCAGAAGAATATTGCAGGTAATCTCGAGAATACGGGATTTGCCATTCCGGGAAGGGAATGTATCTACAATGTTCTCATCATGGAGGAAAAGCTGGATACCTTCGCTGCGGGAGCGGGTGCGGTAACCCGCCTCATGAATATGGAAAATGGCAAGGTTACAAGGATCGACAGAGTCGAGAACGTAAAGAATGTGGATGAATACATCGGAAGGCTTGATGAGATGCTTGAACGTAAGCAGCTCGGTGTCGACGGAAGGATACTGTGCTAAAAAGCTTGAAGAAGTCAGCATAGTTGTACTATAATGATGAAACGTGTTGAGATAAAGAATAAAGAGAAGTTTTAAGGAGACATTCAGATGGCTATGAAGAAAAAGCCTGTTACAGGTATGAAGGATATACTGCCAAGGGAGATGGCGATCAGGGATTATGCCATAGGCCTTATCAAGGATACTTATAAGACCTTCGGTTTCACCTCGGTTGAGACGCCTGCGGTAGAACATATAGAGAACCTCACCAGTAATCAGGGCGGTGAAAATGAGAAGCTTATCTTCAAGGTACTTAAAAGAGGAGACAAGCTTTCTTCTGCTGTTGAAAAGATCGGGGCTGACGGAGATGCTTCCATCCTTACGGACAGCGGTCTCAGATATGACCTTACACTTCCGCTTTCAAGATATTATTCGAATAATGCAAATGATCTGCCTTCACCTTTCAAGGCTCTTCAGATGGGAAATGTCTGGCGTGCCGACAGACCTCAGAGAGGCCGCTACCGCCAGTTCATGCAGTGCGACATTGATATACTCGGTGAGCAGAGCATAATAGCAGAGATAGAGCTGATACTTGCAACGACCACTCTTCTCGGAAAGCTGGATTTTAAAAACTTTACGATAAGGATCAACGATAGAAGGATCCTTAAGGCTATGGCCGCATACAGCGGATATGCAGAAGAGGAATATGATACAGTATTCATCATCCTTGATAAGATGGATAAGATCGGACTCGACGGAGTTAAGGAAGAGCTTCTTAAGGAAGGCTACCCAGAGGAAAGTGTTGATAAGTTCCTCGGAGTTGTTAGTTCAGATGATATAAGAAAGATACAGGCTGAGGTAGGAGACTTCCTTGATGCCGAGGTATCGGAGAATCTTGAGACAATCATTTCCGGTGTTGAATCTGCAAAGGCTGCTGATTTCAAGGTTCAGTTCGATCCTACTCTTGTAAGAGGAATGTCTTACTACACAGGCCCTATCTTCGAGATATCCATGGATGAGTATGGCGGATCAGTCGGAGGCGGCGGACGTTATGACGAGATGATCGGTAAGTTCACCGGTCAGGCTACACCGGCAGTTGGATTCTCGATCGGATTCGAGAGGATCATAATGCTTCTACTTGAGAGTGATTTTCAGGTTCCCGGAAGCGGCTCGAAGAAAGCATATCTCATAGAAAAGAATATGCCGGCAGATAAGCTTCAGAAGATACTTGAGATGGCTAAGGAAGAAAGAGACGCCGGAACCATCGTAAATATAGCCATAATGAAGAAGAACAAGAAGTTCCAGAAGGAGAAGATGCAGGAAGAGGGTTATACCGATTTCGTAGAATTCTTCTCGGATAAAGAATTTTAGATTATATATTTGGAGGAAAGATAAATGCAGTCAAGAACGCATACATGCGGACAGCTCAGAAAGGAAAATGCCGGAGAAAAGGTTACGATCGTCGGCTGGATGGAAAACGTCAGAGAAGTCGGCGCTAATCTTGCATTTGTTATAATGCGTGACTTTTACGGTATAACTCAGGTGGTTATCGAGACAGAGGAAATGATGGCTCAGATCAAACCGCTCAATAAGGAATCAACACTTAAGATCACAGGTACTGTCCGTGAAAGAAGTAATATTAATAAGAATATCCCCACAGGCGAGATCGAGGTTCTTCCGGAGTCTATAGAGGTACTCGGAAAGAACTATCATGCAGAGCTTCCGTTTGAGATCAATCACTCAAGAGAAGCTGATGAGACCTTCCGTCTTAAATATCGTTATCTTGACCTTCGTAATCCCGAGGTTAAGAATAATATCATACTCAGATGTAATGTCGTTGCAGCTCTGAGAAGTGCCATGATAGAGCATGGTTTCCTGGAGATCACAACACCTATCCTTACAGCTTCATCACCGGAGGGCGCAAGAGATTATCTTGTTCCTGCCAGAAAGCATCCGGGCAAATTCTATGCCCTGCCACAGGCACCTCAGCAGTTTAAGCAGCTTCTGATGACAGCAGGCTTTGACAGATATTTTCAGATAGCTCCATGCTTCAGAGATGAGGATGCAAGAGGTGACCGTTCACCGGGAGAGTTCTATCAGCTGGATATGGAGATGGCATTTGCATCCAAAGAGGATGTATTCGAAGTTGTTGAGGATGTACTTCCTCCTATCTTCGCAAAATACGGAAAGTATAATGTGGCTTCCGAGTCTCCGTTCATGAGGATACCTTACCTTCAGGCAATGGATGAGTTCGGAACAGATAAGCCGGACCTTCGTATCGACCTCAGAGTTACCGATGTAACTGACGAGCTCGCAAACTGCGGTTTTGATCCTTTCACCGGAAATGTCATCAAAGCTGTTCCAGTTTCAGACTGCAAGCTTACAAGAAAACAGATCGATAAGGTCTGCGCTGATATAGAGGTTCAGGCAGGTGCAAAAGCATACTGGTTTAAGTGCGATGAGACCGGAGCAATCGCCGGTGGAATTGCCAAGTTCATAAATGCAGATCCTGCAATCGCTGAAGCTATAACCGCAAAGCTTGGGCTTACTCCCAATACTCTTGTTGTTGTAGGCGCAGGCAAGAAAACCCTCGCTCAGAAGATATCAGGTGTTGCAGTTAAAATGCTTGGTGCCGAGTGCGAAGGACATATGGATAAAGAAAGATATGAATTCTGCTGGATAGTAGATTTCCCTATGTATGAGATCGGAGAGGAGTCAGGACTTCTCGAGTTCTGTCATAATCCGTTCTCCATGCCGATAGGAGGAGCAGAGATTCTTGAGAAGGCTATGGCCGGAGAGGTTGATCCACTCAGCATTATGGCTGATCAGTACGACCTTGTATGTAACGGTATCGAGCTTTCTTCGGGAGCAGTAAGAAATCATGATCCCGAGGTTATGGTGAAGGCATTTGAAATGGTGCGTCTCGGAGAGGACGAGGTTAAGGCCAAGTTCCCTGCAATGTACAATGCATTTTCCTATGGTGCACCTCCACATGCAGGAATCGCTCCCGGCGTAGACAGAATGATAATGCTCCTTGCCGGAGAAGAATCCATCCGTGAGATAATCGCATTCCCGATGAACAAGAATGCACAGGATATCATGATGGATGCACCTTCCGCAGTGGAGCAGAGCCAGCTCGACGAACTTGGAATCACCTTCGTCGAGAAATAATGTGACAAACAGTTCAGATCATTTTGTCACATTTTGAGGAAATAAAATGAGCATACTACCCATAATACTCCTTGCATTATTAGGAGGAATAGTATATATCTTCATAAATGTTATCATACGCCGCCTCATTGCCAAGGTCAGAAGTCGTGAGGATTATGATGCCGATGTAGACGGCACTATGACCGAGGAAGAAAAAAAGGCGGCTGAAGAAGAAAAGGTAATCGAAAAGAACAAACTTAAGATAGGCCTAAAGGATGTTCTGGAAGAGAGCCGGATTAAGTTCGGTCTGGTGGTCGGGCTGGGTGTGATCCTCGGTGGCCTTGTCGGATATAAGTTCGGATTCAGTATAGATACGATAATCTTTTTTATCTTCTTTGCCATCCTTACTATTATCACCTTTGTAGATCTGGCTACAATGGAGATACCGCCTGAGCTTAACTTTATAATCCTCGGACTTGGAATAATTAACATCTTTACCAATCCGGAGATCACCTGGCTTCAGCGTCTTATCGGATTTTTCTGTATAAGCGGCTTTATGCTGATACTTACGCTACTTGTAAAAGGAGCTTTCGGAGGCGGAGATATCAAGCTTATGGCAGCGGCCGGAGTCCTTCTTGGCTGGAAAGGAATAGTCACGGCTTTCGTTTTCGGACTCTTCCTTGGAGCTGCTATCGGAGTAGTTCTTATCATAAGAAGAAAGAAGGGCGGAAAAGAGCATATGCCGTTCGGACCTTCACTCTGTGCGGGACTTGTTGCAGCAAGCCTCTTCGGAAGTCAGCTGATCGAATGGTATATAGATCTTATCAAGCTTTCAATGTCTGGTACTTATGGTGATTAATAAGTGCCTCAGGTATGAGGTGTAGGTTTTCCTTGTAAAAAAAATTCAATTGTTATATAATACGATTCGTGCTGGTTTTAGTCCACGAGGCTATGCCGAGGGCGGAAGAGCGCCGCGCTCAGCAAACTGAGCTTCGAACAATGTAATAGTGTAATAACGGTGCGTGGCTCAGTTTGGTAGAGCGCTGCGTTCGGGACGCAGAGGTCGCAGGTTCAAATCCTGTCGCACCGAATACAAAATGAGGATACCCAGTGGGTATCCTCATTTTGTATTCGGTGTGGCAGGATTTGAACACTTTGATCTTACAGTGTACCACGCCCGTTCGGACGCAGGTTCAAATCCATGTGACAAACAGATCTGAACTGTTTGTCACTCAAATCCAGACTCGCCGATTAAGAAGGGAGCACACCTTTGACCTTTGGTATCCAATGGATACTTTTGCCCCAAGAGATCGTTTTTAATTGAATATGAGTATATTGTATGCTATGTTGGATTTGTGATTTTTTTCTTGGAAGGAGTGATATGTTGAAAGTATTAACAACAAAAACTATGATAATAAACCGGAAAAGAAGCAGACTGCTGGCATACATACTCAGCTTTGTAGTGTTCTTTTCGATTTTATCTATCCCCAGAGAGGCTGCTTTTGTACTTGCCGATCCTTCGCTGGGAAATATGACTGGAGTATCTATTAGTTCGGAAGGCATTCTGTCATGGGATCCATATGAGGGTGCGGCATCTTATTATGCTTCCTTGCCTGATGAGTATTATACTTTTGATCTTGGATCCGGAACATCTTTTGATTTATGTTCAGAGATGAAATCAAGAGGGTTTTCAAGCGGCAATTATAAAGTGCAGGTTTATGCTAAAAACTCAGCAGGTGTTCAGATCACTAATAAGTTTGAACTTATGTATAATGGATATGTTCATCCGGCTCTTGCTGATCCAACAAATCTTAAGTGGGATGGCACTGTAGCAAAATGGGATCCTGTTGAAAACGCAAATTATTATTCTTTTTCGGTTTTTGATGGTCCCGAACATGATTATAGTTCGTTTTATAACGTATATTCAGGACGTATTTATGAAGGTTCTTCATTTGATTGTAAAAAAATAATTACCAATACTACCAAGAATTATTGGTTTTGCGTTAGCGCAGGTGATTATACAAATCAATATGCAATAAGTGGGCGCTCTGATAGTCCTACTATTAAAGGTGTTGCTTTTCCGTATGCTGATATTACAAATCTTAAGATAACAACAGGAACACTTTCATGGGATGCATATGATGGCGCTACAAAGTATAAATTAAGTATAGAAGTATCCCCACATAGTTTTGTCGGTGAAACCATTGAGGGCACATCCTTTGATATAAGAGCCTTTTGCAAACAGCATGCATTAGCGTCAGGAAATTATCCATATACCATATATGCAATGGATGGTGAAAGCTTCAGGATATCCAATACAATGAGCGGTACTTATGAAGGATTCATTAATGCAAGTCTTTCAAATCCGGCTAATTTAAGATGGGACGGTAAAATAGCAAAATGGGATGCGGTAGAAAATGCTAATAAGTATTCTGTATCTTTATATAAAGATGATGTATATGTCACATCTCAAACGACAAATGAAACAAGTTTTGACTTTTCGGAATATATAATAAGTACAGCATCATTGTATTATTTTAAAGTGGCTGCATATGATTTTACAGGTGATTATGGCTCCAGTCTCTGGATTACCAGTGATGTAACCGGATTTATAAATGGTCTTATAGCAACTCTGGATGTTTACGAATATATGTTTGATGAAAATGAACATAAACCGACAGTTACATTAAAGGATTCAGAGAATAATGTTCTGGTTGAGGGAACAGATTATGAAGTGAATTATCCGGATGATTGTACAAGTGTCGGAACCAAGGTAATAAATATCATAGGTAAAGGATCATACTCCGGAATAATGATGGTATCTTATGTGATCAAGGGAATACCGGTTCATGTGCATGAGTGGAAAGATCCGGTTTATTCCTGGTCTGATGATAACAAGACAGTTACCGCAGTTCGTACATGCAAGTTTGATAATTCACACATTGAAACTGAGACAGTTAACACAACAAGTGAGGTGACAACTCCGGCTGAAATAGGTGTAATGGGAAAAACTACATATACGGCTACATTTACAAATACTGCATTTGAAACTCAGACAAAAGAAGTAGAAGATATTCCGGCATTAGAGCCGACTCCAACGCCTGAATCAACGGCAGCATCAACTCCGATTACGACACCAACACCGGACGTAACACCAACTGCCGAAGTAACTCCGACACCTGAGGCTACACCGACAGCAGTTCCGACCGAAGAGCCTGTAGATTATAAGGTAAATGACGTCGTAAAGGATGAAGCTACTAACGGTTCATACAAGGTGAATTCTGTATCGGAAAATCTGACGGTAACATTTACAGGCCTTATCAATAAGAAGGCTAAGAATATAGAAATACCGGATGAAGTAATACTCGGCGGTAAGACCTATCAGGTAACCGAGATTGCTCCAAACGCTTTCAAGAATAACAAGAAACTGACTAAGGTTATCATCGGAAAGAATGTAAAGAAGATCGGTAAGAAAGCATTTTACGGATGCAAGAATCTTAAGACAGTGATCATTAAGACAACCAAGCTTACCAAGAAGAAGGTTGGCACCGACGCATTTAAGAAGATCCACAAAAAGGCTAAGGTCTCAGTGCCGAAGAAGAAATACAAGTCTTACAAGAAAATCCTTAAGGCAAGAGGCATAAAAGGAAAAAAACAGAAAATCAAAAAACTCAAGTAGTTAAATCAAAAAATGTGACAAAACATCCCTGGGATGTTTTGTCACATTTTGAGTTTTAGACGATTTCGAGGATGGTATTTACCATCAGGTCGTTCTGTTTCGGATTCATGAAGCAGAAGCGGATGAACTTATCGGAAAGTCCTCTGATGTCATCGCACTTTCTGATAATGACACCTCGCTGCTTACAATGCTCAGCCACATCCGAAGCCGTGATATCATCTTTCAGGAGCTTTACGAGCATGAAGTTTGCATCCGGTTTATAGAGATGTATGGAGCGGCTCGTTGACATTGCGAGATATACAAGTGATCTCTCAGTATGTATGGTCGAGGTTGACTCCGTGATATATTCTCTATCCTGGAACATATCAGTGATTGCTATTGCGGAAAGCGAAGCTATGTTATTCTTGGTCGTGATCCTGTCGATGATGATCTTGAACTCGGGATTATTCATTATCGCATATGCGAATCTGAGTCCGGGAACGGCGAAGAACTTGGATACAGCTCTTAAAACCGCTAAGTTGTCAAAGTCATTTACCATATGGATGGCTGTGACTGACTTATATTCATCTACGAATTCGATATACATCTCATCTATCAGAAGGAAAATGTTTTTCTCCTTGCAGGCCTCAGCCAGCTTTCTTAGATCAGCAAGCTCAACCTTCTTGGAAGTAGGATTGTTGGGATTTGAAATGATCATAAGATCCATATCATCTGTGAGAGAATCGATAAGTGCATCGATACTCAGCTCAAACTCATCCTCTTCCTTAAGATCGAAATAAACGATCTCCGAATTATAATCCTTCAGAACAGATTCATACTCAGTTGGTCCCGGAGATATGATGAGAGCTTTCTTCGGCATTATAAGTGCGCCGAACAGCTTCAGAAGATCTGTGGAACCATTGCCCATTACAATATTATCTTCCGGTTCGTCGACATATTCTGCGACGGCCTTTTTAAGCTTATTGTAGTAAATATCGGGGTATTTGGATATGGTATCGATATTCTCCTTGATGGCTTTTGTAACCGAATTGGGAATTCCTTTCGGGTTCAGATTTGCATTGAATAAAACAGTAGCATATTGCTCTATTCTTAGTGGCGTTGCATTCATGATAATTTTCCTTTTAAAAAAACTATTTTTTTGATATAATAAGTTGATTTACTTTCGACTTTTTTAGGCAGAAACCTAACATATAAAGTATACAACAGTTAACTACACTCTTTCAAGTAAAATCGATATATAACCAGAAGGGGAGACAAATAACGGGATGAAGGCAATAGTCGAACAATACGCAAAGGGTCAGTTTATCATCGACAGACCCGAGATAAGCATATCCGAGACGAGTTTCAAGATCAACATTGAAGCCGGAACCATATATGAGGGTTCCTTCAGGATTGACAGCCTGAATGGATTTCCGATCAAGGGCATGGTATATGACAGCAGATACCTGCTCAGATTTGAGGACCACAGTTTTATCAGCAGAAACTATGTGGTTAAATATTCCTTGGACGCTACCTGCCTCGAAGCAGGTCAGAATTTCCGTGGTCATATAAATGTCATCACAGACGGTGGTGAATGGAGACTCCCCTACGATATAAGCATAGTACAGCCATGCGTCAAGAACCATGATGAGAAAATCGATGACTTATTCAAGTTTGCCTCTCTTGCCGAGAGAAACTGGAACGATGCCGCAAGGCTTTTTGTTCGTGATGATTTTAAGCGTACATTCATTGACAAGGAAACCATAATCAAGAAGATCTATGAAAGCCTCCTTGAAAGCCGTTCGGTCAACCAGGCCATGGAGGAATTCCTTGTTCTCGTATCCAAGAAAAGAACCGTTACCCTTTCCGTATCCAAGGCTAAGATAGATATCGCTATGCCTCGCGAGACAGAGAGTGTTTCGATAGATATCCAGAAGAATACCTGGGGTTATACATTCTCGGAGATCAGAACGGATTCCGAATTCATCATTCCTTCGAAGAAGACGATCTCCGCAAAGGATTTCACAGGCAATACCTGTTCGCTTAAGGTTTATATTTCACCCGAGCACGTACCCGATGGCGAGAATACAGGTAAGCTCATAATCGAGAATATCTATCAGAGGATTGAGGTTGAGATTCATCTTCAGAAGCCCACCCAGGCAAGAGCAAACCACGAGAGCCGCTATAAGGTAAGAACATATAAGAAGTGCCAGTCCGATATCATGAGAGCATATCTCAAGTTCCGTATGGACAGGATCTCACTCGAGGAATATATCAGCCAGAACATCAGTGCTCTTAAGAAGTTAAATGAGATCGAACCGGAAGTCGATATGTACAGACTTGCCATCATCCACATGAACATCCTGGCAGGTGAGTTCAATAAGGTTGAGCAGGAATTCCAGCGTATTGAGGCTGATGTTGATAAGGACAGTATGGGAGCCCAGGAGCTCTGCTACTACAACTACCTTAAGGCAATGATGGAAAAGGATGAGGAGACTACAAAGAGAACAGCCAACCTCATCAGAAGAAATTACAGGACCGAAGAGCCGAAGATGTTCTACTTCTGGCTTCTGCTTTTCGTTGATGAAACACTTAACGAGGATAAGGCTGCACTTTATAGAGAGCTTTCCCAGATGTTCAACGAGGGAAGCAACAGCCCGATACTTTACTTCGAACTCTGTAACCTTCTCAACAGTAATCCTATGCTGCTTAAGAAGCTTACTCCTTACGAGATTCTTTCCATCAAGTGGGGACTCAGAAATAAATTCGTATCCGATGATGTTCTGCTTGAGTTTGTTAAGCTCGCAGGCAAGAACAAGGATTTCGATAAGAGGATCTTCGCGGTATTAAGAGAGATCTATGATAAGAACGAGGCCGAGCTGAGAGTCGAGAGAAGAAAGGCCGCAGCCGAGAGAGGAATCGACGAAACCTATCTCTATGAGCCCGTCGCAAGAGAGACACTTGATCAGTCCAGGATCTCTGCAATCCATGAATATGATGATGAGTCTCTTGAAGATATATCCTTCAACTTCGGTAACAAGTCCGATTCGGAGCTTGGAAGTCTTGAAGAAGAGGAAAGAAAAGTCGAGAGATATCTCGCTGCAGAGGCAGAGGCTGAGGAAGAAGAAAAAGAAGCAATAAAGGCTGCCATCGAAGAAGAAAAGAAGACAGTAAAAGAGGAAGAGGGCATCCAGGAGCTGGATGATTCCACGGATTCACGTTTTGATGCAGCTGTCAGAGCCGATGTTGCCGAGAAGCTCAGCCGTAAGGAGAGTGAGAACCTTGAGGTGCTCTCCAGTATCTGCTCAATGCTCATATCCGCAAATATGCTGGATAACATATATCACCGTTTCTATAAAGCAGCGGTCATGAGAAGCCTTAAGTTCATCGGACTTAATGAGTGCTACATCCGAAGCATGAACAAGTCACGCTACGACCTGATCCCTACTTCGGTTCTTATGTATCTTAACTATAAAAATACTCTTACCGAAGACGAGCAGGCATATCTCTATGCAAATGTCATCTTCAACAAGTCAGAGCACATGAAGATCTATCATGAATATGCTCCGACCATGGAAGACTTCATGGAGAACATGATCGTCAAGGGTAAGGTAAATGACGACCTGACGGTAATCTACGATGAGTTCCTCGAACCCGAGAATGTAAGCAGTGTCTATGCAGGAAAGCTTATCAACATCATTTTCCGTCGTAAGGTAGTCTGCACCAACAAGAATGTCGTGGCTGTTATCGTAAGCCATGAGGAGCTCCAGAATGTTCAGAGAGTTCCGCTTGTGAACGGCGAAGCTTACGTCGAGGTGCTTTCGGAAAATGCATCGATCATCTTCGAGGACAGGAACGGAAACAGATACGCAGGATCCATTCCGTATCATTTTGAGAGGATCGTTGATGAGAAGGCTTATATGCCTATCTGCCGTGAGTACAGCCCGAGAGATTACAGGGTACTGCTCTTCAACTATGAGAGCATCGGCCAGTTCACCTATAAGAACGCGAAGGAGGTAAACGCTGCACGTGAGATCATCCAGTGTGATGAGATATCCTACGATTATAAGCAGCAGGCATGCCTCAATATCATAGAATATTATCATGAGAATCTTGATACGGATGTCCTTATCAAATATCTGAGCAAGCTGGATATCGAGTATCTGACTCATGCAAATGCAAGAACGATCATCACATATCTCATCGATATGAATATGTTCGATAAAGCCTTTCAGGCAGTTAAGCTCTATGGATTTAACGAGCTGGATACAAACGAGCTTTACAGACTTGCCGATTACGGTGTTACGGATTCGGACGGCTTCATGATAGAAGACCTGATGTCAATCTGTATCAACCTTTACAAGACGGGAACCGTAAATGCCAACATCCTCGGCTACCTTGTTTCCAATTTCAAGGGAAGTCTGGATGAGCTTGCGGATCTCTTCAAGCTGGCCAAGGATAAGGTCGGCGATATAGCACCGCTTGCAGAGAACACACTTGTTCAGATGATGTTCTCCAACACCTATATCGAATATATATACGATGTATTCCATACATATTACAGCGGACGAAGCAGAGGACTTGTGGTTAAAGCCTTTACAAGACTTTCGGCACATAATTATCTGGTAAATGACGCTCAGGTTCCGAACTCCATCTTTGATGCGATGTTCCAGGAAGTACTTAAGGGCAACATCGATGATGAGATATCAACGATGGCACTTCTGCTTTACTTCAGTAAGCTGGAAAGATATACGGATCTTCAGAGGAACTGGATCGAGGAAAATGTCGAGAAGTTCGTGGATGCAGGAAAGCTCCTGCCGTTCTTCAAGAATTTCGATTCGTTTATCAGACTTCCTCAGGATATCTTCCTCAAGACCTATCTCGTATACAAGAGCGAGAACGAGAGACAGGTATATGCGAAGTACAGTTTCGATACCGGAACGAGGACGAAGCAGAAGACCGAGAGACGCCGTATGGAAGAAGTCGTCAGCGGTGTATATGTGCTTGAGTTCGTGGTATTCCACGGCGAGAGACTTGTATATTCCATCGAGGATGACCCGAATGGAAATGCCAAGATAGTAGAAAGTGATGTTCTTAAGAAGAGAACCTTCTCCAATAAGAACCTGAGCCGTTTCGAGCAGATCAACTCGATGCTCGTTAAACAGGAGATGCGTAAGGATAGAGAGCTTCTTGAGGAGCTGGATGTTTATATCAACACCGTTCACCTCTTTGAAGAGAATCTCAGAATACTGTAACGGAGGAATAAAAAGTGGCAGAAGTATTCTACATAGGAATGGACCTGTGTTCCGATTTTACACAGCTGTCATATTACAACGATATAAAGCGTGAGCCCGAATCAGTCAGCCAGCTTAACAACAAAGAGACTTACCTTATGCCCAACATCCTGTTTTACAGCACGGATACCGAGCACTGGTATGTGGGTGGCGAAGCTTCGGAAGCCCGTTTCAATGAAAATGGTACGGTGGTGGATGGCATCTTCGAGAACATCGGAAGTGAAGACACGGTAACTGTTGCCGGTCATGAGTATACCTATAAGAAGCTTTTCATGATGATGGTCAAGCTCCATATAGATACATTTCTCTACAGATACGAAGCTGCCGAGATCAAGAAGCTGGTCATTTCGGTCGAGACCTTCGAGCCCCTGATATTCAGCCTCCTCAGTGAGCTGTATAAGGAGATGGGAGTCGAGAAGGATATAATCGAGATCACGAGCCACCTTGACAGCGGACTTTATTACATATTCAATCAGCCGGCAGAGCTGTGGAACAACAGCGTTGCTCTGTATGACTACAGCACCGACGGTCTGAATTATTACAGGATAGATATCTCCAAGAATAAGGAACCGAAGACTATCAATGTTGTCCATGAGGATTACACGGGTGAGATATCTCTTTCGAGATATGGAAATGATACCTATCAGATGGACGTTGATTTTGCCAAGATTGCCGAGTATGAAGGCAAGAAGGCATATATCTCCGCAGTCTTTCTTACCGGAGTCGGTTTCTCCAACAAGTGGATGAAGAAATCTACCAATGTTCTCTGTCAGGGAAGACGAGTCTTCGTCGGACAGAACATTTATACGAAGGGTGCCTGCTACAGAGCCGTGGGCGGTGAGTACAGAGCCTTCTATGAAGATTTCTTCGTCGAGACAAAAGAGAACGTATTATCCGATATAGGTATTACGCTCGGAGACGAGAAGGATACATTTGTTCCCATCGTGACAGGCGGCAAGCAGTGGTATAACACCACCGGTAAATTAAATGTGATCATGGATGACACCGATAAGGTCACGATAGTTTATAAGAACCGCAAGTTTGATGATGAGAAGAGAGAGACTGTCAGGATACACGGCCTTCCAAAGAGACCGAACAAGACCACAAAGCTCAGCCTTGAGGTCGAATTTGAAAGTCCTAACGAGGGAGCGGTCATCATCCGTGACATGGGATTCGGCAAAATGTTTCCGACCACCAACAAAATATACAGAAAGGAGTTTAAGATCTGATGTCCAAGATAATTCTTTGCTCTGCCAAGGTTGCAGAAACTCCTTTTACATTTCTTAATACAAAGGTTGAGATATATACCTACGAGGAGCTCTGCTTCTATATCTACAATAACACCATGCTGATAAGTAAGTCGGCGCTTTCCGAGAAGCTCTTCAACTGGATCAGAACAGAGCTCGGAATGGAAGAGCTGGCAGACAAGCTTATGGGTATGCTTAATAAGACTGCCTATGCACAGGACTTTCTTATCGAGATCCTCAGTGCCGGAGAATATTATACACTTGAGGAGATAAAGACCTATGCCGAGGCATGGACAAAGTACCGCAAGCTTGATAAGATACAGCGTTCCAAACTGAAGGCTGACGGCTATCTTGCTTACAGGAGATATATCAAGGCGGCTACCTTCTATGATGATATCCTTGATGAAATCGAGGATGAATCAAGAGATCCCGTCTTTGTGGGTAATATATATCACAACAGAGCCGTTGCGGCTTCCAACAATCTTGATCTTGAGGATGCCAAGAAGTTCTTCCTTAAAGCCTATGAGCTTAATGAGAACCCCGAGTCATTAAAGGGCTACTTCTACATCGTCGCACTTACATCGGATACATCGACACTTAAGACCGAGATAAGGTATCAGGGACTTCCCGATGATTACCTTGACGAGATCATGCATGAGATTGGTGACTCCAAGGACGACGTCCGTGAGATGACCATCTTTGCTATGCTGCAGCGTGCCGCATATAACAAGATGAATAAAGATATGACTGATTATGATAAACGTATGGATATCATCCTGAGTGAGATAAAGGATGACTTCCGTGAGCAGGCTATATAAGGTCAAGGTCAGCTATGCTGACCTTGCGGAGCGAAGCGACCAGCCATAATAACAATATGAGGAAAGAGAGATAAAACACATGAGTAAGGTACTCGAAAAAAATTATAACCCCGAGGAGATCGAGGGAAGATTATACAGAAAGTGGGTAGATAACGGCTACTTCCACGCAGAAGTAGACAGAAGCAAAAAACCCTTTACGATCGTGATGCCACCCCCAAATATCACCGGTCAGCTTCACATGGGACATGCTTTTGATAATACAATGCAGGATATTCTTATCCGTATGAAGAGAATGCAGGGCTATAATGCACTGTGGCAGCCGGGAACCGACCATGCAGCAATCGCAACAGAGGTCAGAGTTATCGAGTCTCTTAAAGAAGAGGGGATCAGCAAGGATGACCTGGGACGTGAAGGCTTCCTGAAGCGTGTATGGGACTGGCGTGAAGAGTACGGCGGACGTATCATCAACCAGCTGAAGAGAATGGGTTCTTCTGCTGACTGGGACAGAGAGCGCTTCACAATGGATGAAGGCAACAACAAGGCCGTAAATACAGTATTCAAAAAGCTCTATGATAAGGGCTGGATTTATAAGGGTTCCCGTATCGTTAACTGGTGCCCGGTTTGTCAGACGACTATCTCTGATGCCGAGGTTGAGCATGAGGAGCAGGAAGGACATTTCTGGCATATCAATTATCCTGTAGTTGGTGAAGAAGGAAGATTTGTAGAGATCGCTACAACCCGTCCGGAAACTCTTCTTGGTGATACTGCTGTTGCGGTTAATCCCGAGGATGAGAGATATGCTGATATCGTTGGCAAGACACTTCTTCTTCCACTTGTTAATAGGGAGATTCCGGTTATCGCCGATTCATATGTAGATAAGGAGTTCGGAACAGGCTGTGTTAAGATAACACCTGCTCATGATCCTAACGACTTTGAGGTTGGTAAGCGTCATAACCTTGAAGAGATAAATATAATGAACGATGATGCTACAATCAACTGTCCTGAAACAAGATATCATGGAATGGACAGATATGAGGCTCGAAAGGCTGTTCTTGAGGACCTCGAAGCACAGGGACTTATGGTTAAAGTAGTTCCTCATACTCATCAGGTAGGAACTCATGACAGATGCGGAACCACAGTTGAGCCGCTTATCAAGCCGCAGTGGTTTGTTAAGATGGATGAGATGGCAGCTCGTGCCCGAAAGGTTGTTGAAACCGGCGAGGTTAGACTGGTTCCCGAAAGAATGAACAAGATCTACTATAACTGGATTGATAATATGCGTGACTGGTGTATATCAAGACAGCTGTGGTGGGGACACAGAATCCCGGCATGGTACTGTCAGGATTGTGGTGAGACCATCGTTGAGATGGAAGCACCTTGTCAGTGTCCTAAATGTCAGAGCAAGAATCTGAAGCAGGATGAAGATACACTTGATACATGGTTCTCATCTGCACTCTGGCCTTTCTCAACACTGGGTTGGCCTGATACAGAGTGTGAGGATTATAAGTACTTCTTCCCTACGGACGTACTTGTAACAGGTTACGATATCATTTTCTTCTGGGTTATCAGAATGGTATTCTCATCACTTGAGCAGACCGGAAGTATTCCGTTCCATACAGTTCTCTTCCACGGACTTATCCGTGATGAGCAGGGCCGTAAGATGAGTAAGTCCCTTGGAAATGGTATTGATCCGATCGATGTTATAGATAAGTACGGAGCAGATGCTCTTAGATTTATGATCATCACGGGAAATGCTCCCGGTAATGATATGCGTTTTATCTGGGACAGACTTGAGGCCAGCCGTAACTTTGCAAATAAGGTTTGGAATGCTTCACGTTTCATCATGATGAACTTTGACAGCGCTAAGGAAGCCGGAATTACAGACGAAGCAATCAATGCTGTAACTCTTGATGACCTTACAATGGCAGATAAGTGGATCGTTGCAAAGGCTAACCAGCTGGTTCGTGATGTTACAGACAACATGGAGAAGTTTGAGCTCGGTATAGCAGCTGATAAGATCCATGACTTCCTCTGGGATGAGTTCTGTGACTGGTATATCGAGATGGTTAAGCCAAGACTCTGGGCTGAAGATGCCGGCACAAAGGCTGCAGCTCTCTGGACATTAAGAGAGGTTCTGTCTATAGGACTTAAGCTGCTTCATCCTTACATGCCATTTGTTACGGAAGAGATCTACTGTACACTTACAGGCAGAGAATCATTAATGATAGATTCATGGCCGGTTGCAGAGGACGCAAGAGACTTTGACGTTGAGGCTTCCAATGTTGATATCATCAAGGATGCGGTTCGTGCGATCAGAACAGTAAGAACAGATATGAATGTACCGCCTTCAAGAAAGGCTGCAGTATATGTAGTATCAGATAAGGAAGAGATCAGAAGGGTATTTGAGGACAGTGCAGCGTTCTTCGGCACCCTTGGATATGCTTCCGAAGTAAAGGTACAGTCTGACAAGACCGGTATTCAGGATGATGCCGTATCGGCAGTCATCCACAATGCGGTTATCTATATACCGTTTGCCGAGCTTGTAGATGTTGAGAAGGAGCTTGAAAGACTTAACAAGGAAAAGGCCCGTCTCGAGGGAGAGATAAAGCGTGGTGAAGGAATGCTGAATAATCCTAACTTCGTAAACAAGGCTCCCGAGGCTAAAGTTAATGCCGAAAAGGAAAAGCTCGCCAAGTATAAGGAAACCTATGCACAGGTATGTGAACGAATTGGTAATCTGAAATGAACAATGAAAAGCAGTTAAAGCGAAGAATTAAATACATTATAGTTATCCCGATTCTTCTGGCTCTGATACTTCTGGGCTTTGAGATCTATGAGAACGGAGTAAACAGCAGGGTAGGTATGGTGAGCATTGTCTTGCTTGTCATCTACATAATCGTTGTGCTCATTCTCTATCTCAGGATGATACCGGCCATAAGCAGCGTACTTGTGGATTATTCTCTTGAGCAGGGAAAGATCCAGAAGGAGCTTCTGCAGGAGCTGGAGATCCCTTATGCTATCCTCGACCTTTCCGGTCGTATCATGTGGGCTAACAATCCGTTTCACGATACAGTCGGTGTTGCAAGAGAGAAAAGGATCAGAAAGACTATCGATTCATATTTTCCTCAGCTGACTCCCGAACTTATCGGTGATGGAAATGATGTGGAGACAAGTATCGAATATGAGGATAAGCATTATAAGGTAGCCATCAGAAGAGTGGATCTTTCCAAGGTTTTCGATGAAAACAAGGAAGAGGCCAAGGATGATGATATCGTGCTTGCGGTTTATCTCTTTGATGAGACCGAGCTTAAGCATTATAAGCAGGAGACTATAGACCAGAAGCTCTATGCAGGTCTTATCTATCTTGATAACTATGATGAGGTTATGGATTCGCTTGAGGATGTAAAGCATTCTATCCTTACCGCTCTTATCGAGCGTAAGATAAACATGTACCTCAACAATATAGACGCTATCGTTAAGCATACGGAGAATGATAAATATTTCTTTGTATTCAGACAGAAGTTCATGCAGACCTTAAGAGATGATAAGTTCTCCCTTCTTGATGAAGTAAAGAACATCAACGTCGGAAATGAGATCAGCATGACACTCAGTATCGGTATAGGTTCCGATTCGGATTCCGATGCCAACAGCTTCCTGAGTGCTTATGATAATGCGAGAACAGCTATCGGTATGGCCATGGGACGTGGCGGTGACCAGGCTGCGGTAAAGTTCGGCGACCAGGTAACCTACTACGGCGGTAAGAGTGCCGGAACCGAGAAGACCACCAGAGTTAAGGCCAGAGTTAAGGCTCAGGCTTTTGAAGAGCTTCTCCTCAGCAAGGACAAGGTTCTTATCATGGCACATAAAAGACCGGATGCGGATGCTTTCGGTTCAGCCATAGGTATCTATCGAATGGTTAAGAGTCTCGGTAAGAAGGCTCATATCGTTATAAATGAAGTAACTGATGCGATCAAACCGCTTTACAGCACATTTAAGGTAGGAAACCAGTATGACGGAGTCTTCCTTACCAGCAATGAGGCTGTTACCGAGGTTAATCAGAATACGGTCGTAGTTGTCTGCGATGTCAACAGGCCGAGCATGACCGAGTGCGAGGAGCTTCTCAGTCTGGTTCCGACAGTGGTTGTTTTCGATCACCACAGACAGACCACCGAAGCCATAAGCGGAGCAACTCTTTCATATATCGAGCCCTTTGCTTCTTCGGCGTGCGAGATGATCGCTGAAATGTACCAATACATTTCCAAGAATCCGAGACTTAAATCTCAGGAGGCCGATGCCATGTATGCCGGCATCCTTATCGATACGGATAATTTCCTTACCAAGACAGGTGTAAGGACCTTTGAGGCGGCTTCCTACTTGAGAAAGAGCGGAGCTGATATCACAAGAGTCCGCAAGATGTTCAGAAGCACCATGCTCGAGATGAAGGAGAGAGCACAGGGAATCAGCAATGCGTCCGTCTATATGGATCATTTTGCGCTGTCCTATGTAAAGCCCGATCCCGATTCGGCAGATGCTCCTACCGTTGCAGTTGCCAAGACTGCAAATGAGCTCCTGAATGTAGAGAATATAACAGCTTCTTTTGTAGTAACGGAGGCTGATGACGGAATCCTCTATGTATCTGCCCGTTCCATCGGTGATGTGAACGTTCAGGTAGTAATGGAGAAATTCAACGGCGGCGGCCATGCAAATGTTGCGGGTGCGCAGCTTAAGGGCGAGACCAAAGATCATTTCTTTGAGGAGCTCAAAAAAGTTCTTGCCGAGATGAGCGAGAGCGGAGAAATATAAGAAAGGCTATAGATTAAATGAAGATCATTTTATTACAGGATGTAAAGTCCCTTGGTAAAAAGGGTGAGATAGTTGAGGTCAATCAGGGCTATGCCCGTAACTTCGTGCTTCCGAAGAAGCTCGGTGTTGAGGCTACCCCGAAGAACTTAAATGACCTCAAGCTTAAGAATCAGAATGATGAAAAGGTTGCTGCGGAGAATCTCGCAGAGGCAGAGAAGCTTAAGGAAGAGCTTGCTACCAAGAAGATTACCTCTTCCATGAAGGTCGGAGCTAACGGTAAGCCGTTCGGCTCGGTTTCTTCAAAGGAGATCGCAGAGCTTATCAAGCAGCAGCTTGGAATAGAGATAGATAAGAAGAAGATAGTACTTAAGGATCCGGTAAGAGAGCTGGGAGGTCACACCATCAAGATCAAACTCCATCCGAAGGTTACGGCAGAGCTTCTTCTTGATGTAACAGAGGAGGTTTAGTGGTTAGGTAATGGCAGAAGAAAATGTAATCAAGCGTATACCGCCCCATGATATAAATGCCGAGAGAAGCGTTATCGGTTCCATGCTGATGGACAGGGATGCTATCTCAGAGGTGAGTGCCATTCTTCTGAAGGAAGACTTCTATAATACCCAGTATGGGATCATATATGATGCAATGGTTGACCTTTATAATGAAGGAAAACCTGTCGACGAGATCATCCTCGGCGAGAAGCTTCGTGAAAAAGGAGCTCCCGAGGAGATATGCAGTCTGGGATTCTTAGGTGAGATCCTTGCAAATGTGCCGACGGCGGCATTTGCAAAGTCATATGCAGAGATCGTAAAGGATAAGTCTTATCTCAGAAAGATGATAAAGCTTTCCGACGGTGTAACTGCAAAGGCCTATGAAGGCACTGAACCTGTGGATACTATCATGGAAAAGGCAGAGTCGGACATCTTCGCGCTTATGCAGAAGAGAACGGGTTCGACAGATTCACAACCAATCAGAAGTATAATTGTGGATGTAATCAACGAGATCGAAGCAAATGCCAAGAATAAGGGCAGGATCAACGGTCTCAGGACAGGATTTACCGATATAGATAACATGCTTACCGGTCTTCATGGCGGAGAGCTTCTGCTTGTCGCAGCGAGACCTTCCATGGGTAAGACGGCATTTGTCCTTAATATCGCTCACCATGTAGCGCTTAAGGAGCAGGTTCCCGTAGCTATATTCTCACTTGAGATGGGCCGCGAGCAGCTTGTAACGAGAATGATGGCCGTGGATTCCATGGTTGAGGCCCAGGGTCTTAAGACGGGTGATATATCCGATGAGGGATGGGTCAAGCTTATAAAGAGTGCCGATGAGCTTTCAAAGGTAAGTCTGTTTATAGATGATAATGCATCGATCACCATGCCGGAGCTTAGGACAAAGTGCCGTAAGCTTAAGCAGACCGAGAATATCGGACTTATCATAATCGACTACCTGCAGCTGATGAGCTCAAGCGAAAAGGTTGAGTCAAGACAGCAGTTTATCTCAGAGGTTTCTAGATCCCTTAAGGCTCTTGCAAGAGAGCTGAATGTTCCGGTCATTGCTCTTTCACAGCTTAACAGAGCCGTTGACTCGAGAACCGATCACAGACCTGTGCTAGCGGACCTTCGTGAGTCCGGAGCTATCGAGCAGGATGCCGATGTTGTAATGTTCATATATAGAGATGAGTATTATAATCC
Source organism: Eubacterium sp. (assembly GCA_017619835.1). Lineage (GTDB taxonomy): Bacteria > Bacillota > Clostridia > Lachnospirales > Lachnospiraceae > Eubacterium_Q. The sequence continues at coordinate 67,753 of JAFZRN010000032.1, read as the reverse complement.
CGATACCACCGAGAAACCCGGTGTGGCAGAGATAATAATAGCAAAGCAGCGTAACGGAGCCACCGGTCCCGTAGAGCTTGCATGGATCGGCAAATATACCAAGTTCGCCAATCTGGCAAGACCTCAGCAGTAGCGCTGAAACGTAAAAAAAGGAACTCTTCGGAGTTCCTTTTTTCATTATCGGTTTTATGTGATTATCGGGTTTTATGTGATTATCGGGTTTTATGTGATCATTACGGCTGGAGTTTGATAAGCTTATTCAGCAGCTCCTCGTCCGTAAGATGGTAAATGTTATCGATGACCCAGATATGCATTTCCTTTGCTCTTTCCCTGAAGAAGGAGTTCCCGTTCATGGAGGACTCAAGGGGAAGTGCCATTGCAAGTGCCTTGCTGGCATACTTTCCGCCGAAGCGTCTGGTCACGGTCTCAAGCTCATGCAGTGAATTGCTGCTGGCTTTACCGCTCTTGCAGGAAATGAAGATAGGAGCGGTGCTTCGCATAAGTACAACATCGATCTCATTTATCGTATTATAAGTGGAATTCATGTATCTCTCATAGTCGGAAGCGTAGGTTGCCTTTTCTTCCTCGCTCTTATCTCCGTTCCAGTCTATCATGGCACCGATTATCTTATCAGTGAAGACCTCCGGGGCACGGGAAGCAACTTCATAGACATGAAGCTCGAGGATATTGCCGGTCTTGGTCACGATATGCTTTATCGAGCTGTTCTTGAATCTGAAGCGTATCCTCTTGGTATCATGAGTAAAATCCTTTAGCATTCCCTTGCCATTCAGCTTGAAAAGAAGATTTCCGGCCTCACCGAGAGCCGACTTCGGAAGAACAAAGTAGCCGGAGTCGTCGCAGGGATAGGATTTGATGACATCCTCTATTATCGCACAGTAGCGGTTCCAGCGGTGCTCAAGCTTTTTGGCCACATCCCAGATGGTCCTTATATCTTCCTTGAATTCGGTGGTGAAGGACCAGGTGCTGTAGCTTCCGGTCTGTCTTGTAAGGAGTCCGCCGTGGAGGATTATATTCTCTTTAACGGATATATTGATCTTGTCTTTATGCTGGGTCGGTCTCTGGCCGGGCAGCATGTTGACCTCGAGTCCCGTATAGGGATCGATTCGAAGAGTTTTGAGATTACGGGTTGCACTTAAGAAGCCGAAGGCGATAAGAAGCATTTCGCCGCCGCCGGTCAGCTCATAAAAAGCGTCGGGATATTTGTCGGCTACCGAGGTAAGTGCGGCCACACAGCAGTCGAGATTCTCTCTCTGGACCTCGATGAATTCAAGCTCTGTTTCGGGAGAGATTATCTTTGCAAAGTTCTGAAGACTCTTTATCTTACGGGTGACCATGGTCACCTTGTAGCCCAGATATACGATATGCGCCGGTTTATACTGAAGAAGGCACATTACATTTTCCAATGCTTCGTCTGAGAAAAACTCCACAAATGTTTCGTTCATAGATTCTCCTTTCGGATCCGGGGCTTTCACGGTTCTATGACCGCTGACCTTACTGCCAGCCACCGTCGATCTTAACAACTTCGCCCGTAAAATACGGAGGCATATCGATGAGTGACATGATGCTGCGGGCGGCTTCATCAGCCGTCATGATGTATCCCGCAGGGATTTCTTCTATTATATATGACTTATCTTCGGGACTGAGGTTAGAATTCATTTCCGTATCTACGATACCGAGGGCTGCCGCATTGACCTGGACGTTGCTCGGAGCCAGCTCCTTTGCAAATGCCTGGGTAAATGCGTTCACTGCACCTTTGGTCGCACTGTAGGCAACCTCGCAGGAGGCGCCTCTTAATCCCCAGACTGAAGATATATTAAGAATCTTGCCTTCTTTCTTTCTGATCATGCCGGGTGCGAAGGTGTGGCACGTATTATAAACCGAGGTGATATTGGTCTTTATTATCTTATCCCACTCAGAAGGCTCCATATCCGTAAGAAGTCCTGTAATGGAAATGGCTGCGTTATTCACGAGAACATCGATATCTCCGATGGTTTCGTGCAGTTTTTCTACATATTTAATATCACCCACGTCCCCGAGTGATGCGATGCACCTTGCAGGTGTATCCTGAAAAACCTGGCGGAGGGAATCATTTACCATATTCTCGGTCTCCTTAAGGGAGGACTCTCTCGAAAGGCAGTTTATGATTATTCTGTTGTAGAGGCCTGACCGGGCGGCCTCGATAGCGATGCTTCTGCCGACTCCTCTTGCGGCACCGGTTATAAGTATGCTTTTCATATATGTTATTCTACCACAGTAAAAGATATCTTGAAATACCTTTATTTCTCTGATATACTCGTAATTTGAGAGCTTTACTTATATCAGCGCGGCTGATTTAGGAGGTAGCGTAATGGCTAAAAAGAAAAAGAAGAGCACAGTCGGGATATTCTTCTCGTTTTTTCTCAAGGCTATAGTTATAATACTCGGCCTTGTGATACTTGCTATGGGAGCATATCTTGTAAAATATACCCTGACGGAAGAGGATAAGGCTTCGGAACAGGAGCTGGATGACAATGTCCTTGTAGATGTGGATGATGATATATTCTTTGCATCCGATACGGATGTGGATGAAGAAGCCGACGAGGACGCTCTTTTTGATAATGATGAGGGAGCAGATGACATCAAGGCTGATGAGAAGATCGTTGTCCTGAATGCCACCGAAACTTCGGGACTTGCTTCTGCATGGAGAGATAAGCTTAAAGAGGCGGGTTATGAGAATATCGAGATCGGTAACTATTTCGGCAATAAGCTCGATACTACCAGGATCGTTGTTATGGAAGAAGGAAAGGGTGAAACTCTCAAGGCTCTGGTGCCTAATGCGACCCTTGAGACCGGGGAAGCGTCCTCAATAGAGTGCGACGCCAACGTAGACGGTGCGAAGGCATTTATAATAGTAGGAAAATCTGACGATATTGTAAGCCAATAATGTAAATATTGCCCAAAACCCTACAAAATAAAGAAAAAACCATTACATTTTCTTAATATTTTTGTAATATGTTTGGATACTATCACAAAACTACACATTAAAATCTTATCATAAATCGACTTTTTTTGTTAAAAATTGATAATAGCATTTCGTCAATATGCAATATACACAAAAGTTCTTTCGATTATTTATGCAAGACATATATAGTTTATTTTCTTAAAACGTATTATCATAGACAAAGTTATAAATCAGACACAATTATGCTATTAGGAGGATATAAAAATGGCAGGATTACAGTTAAAGAACATCTACAAGATTTACCCCAACGGCTTTAATGCTGTTAAGGATTTCAATCTTGACATCGATGATAAGGAATTCGTTATCTTCGTTGGTCCTTCAGGATGCGGTAAATCAACAACTCTTAGAATGATCGCCGGACTCGAGGATATCAGTTCTGGTGAGCTCTGGATAGGAGACAAGCTCTGTAACGACGTTGAGCCTAAGGACAGAGATATCGCCATGGTATTCCAGAACTACGCTCTGTATCCACATATGTCAGTTTACGACAACATGGCATTCGGACTTAAGCTGAGAAAGGTTCCGAAGGAGAAGATTGATAAGCAGGTACATGAGGCAGCTAAGATCCTTGAGATCGAGCACCTTCTTGATCGTAAGCCTAAGGCTCTTTCAGGAGGACAGAGACAGAGAGTTGCCATGGGACGTGCTATCGTTCGTGAGCCTAAGGTATTCCTTATGGACGAGCCCCTTTCAAACCTGGATGCTAAGCTTCGTGTTCAGATGCGTGTTGAGATCTCAAAGCTTCATCAGAGACTTCAGACAACAATCATCTACGTTACACATGACCAGACAGAGGCTATGACTCTTGGTACACGTATCGTAGTTATGAAGGACGGTATCATCCAGCAGGTTGATACACCTCAGAACCTCTATGATCATCCTTGCAACCTGTTCGTTGCTGGTTTCATGGGAATGCCTCCTATGAACTTCATCGACTGCAAGGTTGTTAAGTCAGGCGCTGACGTACTTCTTATGTTTGGTTCTCACTCAATCAAGGTTCCTGAGGCAAAGGCTAACAAGCTTATCGCCGGCGGATTCATTGATAAGGACGTTGTACTTGGTATCCGTCCTGAGGATATCCATGATGAGCAGCTCTTCATCGAGTCTTCACCTGAGTCAGTTATTGATGCTCGTATCAATATCTACGAAATGCTCGGTGCTGAAGTATATCTGTACTTCACAATTGATCAGTTCGATATCACAGCAAGAGTTAACGCTCGTACAACAGCAAGACCCGGAGATACAGTACAGTTCGCATTTGATCTTTCAAAGATTCACATCTTCGATAAGGAATCAGAGGAGATCATCGTTAACTAGTCTTCCGAAAGCTGGTTGAATAATAACTATTTGAGGAAATACAGTGAAAAACTGTATTTCCTCTTTTTTTGATTCTTAAAATTTGTTATAATATTTTAGTTAATGAATCGGTGGATGCATATTTGATACACCGAGGGAGTATTGTGAATAGAAATTAATGTATATAAAATGAGGGGATTCAGAAAAGGAGAGGAAGAATGATTTCAAATCAGATCTTACAGGAAACACTTGAGGGCATTAAGGTTATCACAAAGGTCGACCTGATCGTGATGGATGCAGAGGGTCGTCTTCTTGCAAAGACTGCGGAGGATGGACCGCTGGATTATGAGGATGCAGTCATTGCATTCAGTGAATCACAAGCTGAGAGCCAGTCTCTTCTGGGCTATCAGTTCTTCAAGGTTTTTGATGATAAGCAGGTAGAGTATATAATCCTTGCAAAGGGTGATACGGATAACACCTATATGGTGGGCAGAATGGCTGCTTACCAGATTCAGAGCCTGCTCGTTGCTTATAAGGAGAGGTCGGATAAGGATAACTTTATCAAGAACCTCCTTCTTGATAATCTCCTTCTTGTTGATATATATAACAGAGCTAAGAAGCTGCACATCGATACGGATGTAAAGAGATGTGTATTCATAATAGAGACCAAGGCCGAGAAGGACAGCAATGCGCTTGAGACAGTAAGGAATATCTTCTCTGTCAAGACAAGAGACTTTATCACGGCAGTTGATGAGAAGAATATCATCCTGGTTAAGGAAGTTAAGCCTACCGATACATATGAGGAGCTTAATAAGACTGCCGAGATCATAGTTGATATGCTGAATACCGAGGCGATGATCTCTGTTCATGTTGCTTTCGGTACTATTGTAAATGAGATCAAAGAGGTTTCACGTTCCTACAAGGAAGCTAAGATGGCTCTCGATGTAGGCAAGATTTTCTACAGCGACAAGAATATCATCGCATACAGCAACCTCGGAATCGGACGTCTTATCTATCAGCTTCCTATTCCTCTCTGTCGTATGTTCATTAAGGAGATCTTTGACGGAAAGTCACCTGATGAGTTTGATGAGGAAACTCTTACAACCATCAACAAGTTCTTCGAGAACAGCCTTAATGTTTCCGAGACCTCAAGACAGCTCTATATCCATAGAAATACTCTGGTTTACCGTCTTGATAAGATCGAGAAGTCAACAGGTCTTGACCTCAGAGTATTTGAGGATGCGATAACATTTAAGATTGCGCTCATGGTTGTTAAATACATGAAATACATGGAGAGCCTGGATTTCTAAACCGGGTAACGTCATAAAAAGGAAAAACTGACTTATGATTAAAATGGAACATGTGACAATGAAATACCCCACAGGCACTGTCGCTCTGAAGGATGTAAATGTCAAGATCGAAAAGGGTGAATTTGTGTTTGTAGTCGGAACATCAGGTTCCGGCAAGACGACATTTCTCGAACTGCTCCTTAAGGAGCTGGTTCCCACGGAAGGCCATATTGAGGTTGCAGGCTATGATTACAGCCGCCTGAAGCCGTCGGCGATCCACAAGGTTCGTCGTAAGATAGGAGTCGTATTCCAGAACTTCCGTCTTCTTAAAGACCGTACAGTCTATGAAAATGTCGCATTTGCACAGAGAGTTATCGAGACTCCTACAAGATATATCAGAAGGCAGGTTCCCGCAGTGCTTTCACTGGTGGGACTGGCTGATAAGTATAAGTCTTATCCCAGACAGCTTTCCGGTGGTGAGCAGCAGAGGGTTGCTCTTGCCAGAGCGCTTGTCAACAAGCCGGAGATCATACTTGCCGACGAGCCGACGGGTAATCTCGATCCCAAGAATTCCTGGGATATCATGAATCTTCTTGATGAGATCAATGCCAAGGGCACTACGGTCGTTGTTGTAACCCATAACAAGGAGATCGTAAATGTCATGAAGAAGAGAGTTATCACTTTAAAGAAGGGCGTTGTGGTAAGTGACGTCCAGAAGGGTGGGTACGTCGATGAGGATTAGTTCGGTTGGATACAGTATAAAGCAGGGCGCCAAGAATATCAGACGAAATCTTCTCTTTTCACTTGCTTCTGTCGGAACGATAGTTGCATGTCTGTTTGTATTCGGACTTTTCTATGCGGTGCTTATCAATTTCCGTTCCGCAATACATAAGATTGAGAGTACGATATCGATCTCGGTATTCTTCGATGAAGGAATATCTGATGAAGCCATTAAACTGATAGGTGAGCAGATACTCACAAGGAAGGAAGTGGATACGAGAGACTTTATAGATGCCGACAGGGCATGGAAGGAATTCTCGGAGCAGACCTATGACGATCCGGAGGCTGCTAGGGCGGCATTCGGTGATGATAATCCGCTTGCAAATTCAGCTTCCTATAAGATAACGCTTAAGGATGCCAGCAAACAGGCTGACTTTGTTCAGTTCCTGGAAGGAATCCAGGGTGTGAGAAAGGTAAGCAGCTCGACCTATACGGCCGACAGTATATCCGCAATCAATACATTTGTGGGATATGCATCCTTTGGTATCATCCTGATACTTCTTCTGGTTTCCATCTTCCTTATCAACAATACCATTACTATCGGTATTACGGTAAGGCGTGAAGAGATCAAGATCATGAAGCTGATCGGAGCGACAAATGCTTTCGTAAGAGCTCCGTTCATCGTAGAGGGTATCATCATCGGTCTGGTGGGCTCCATCATTCCGCTGATACTTCTTTTCTATCTCTATGACATGGTAATCAATTATATAGCAGGCCGTTTTACGATCCTTAACAGTCTCTTTGATTTTACATCTCCCGGGGATCTGTTCAAATGGCTTATCCCGATCACTCTTCTGATCGGAACCGGAATAGGATTTTTCGGAAGTCTTCTTACGACGAGAAAACATCTTAAGGTTTAGAAGGATTATTGAATGAAGAAAACAAGGCTTAGTTCACTCTGTTTTCTGGTTTTCGCATTTGTCCTGACAGCCGGCATCACCAGTGTTGCGGCTAAGGAGATTAATGGCGGAAACACTCACATTTATGTGGGCGATACAGCATCGCCGGGAGACAGCGTGGACACTGAGGCGCCTACACAGGAGCAGGCTACTCAGGATAAGAAAAAAAAGAAAAAAACAACAGAGTCTTCCACAAACAGCACCGAACAGGTGACGGTATATATTCCGGAAGTACCGGATATCAATGCTGCAGAGATTACTGCAATAACAGATGAATACAGTAAGACAATGCAGGAGAAGGTTGCACTTCAGGAGAAGCTGAATCTCCTTATGGAGAATCAGAACGACTTTATCAAGAGGCTGCATGACCTTGATGATATGATAATTGAGTATCAGCAGAAGATTGATGATATCGATGAAAAGACCAGAAAAGCACAGGATAATCTGGTCCTTCTTCAGGAGAATATAGACCAGGCCGAGGAGGCTCATCAGGAACAGTATGACCGCTTGAAGGAGCATATCAGAGAAGAGTATGAGAATGGTACTTATACCTATCTGGATGCTCTGTTTAATGCTGTCGATTATACGGATGTTGTTAATAAGACTGAGTATATCCAGGCTGTAGATACCTACAACAATACCATTCTCGGACAGATATCCGATGAGAAGCGCCGTCTTGAGGATAAGAAGGCTATGCTTGAAATGCTTAACGACAGTATGGCAGTGCTTCAGCAGGCCTATGCCGACGAGCAGGATTCTCTCGAGATCCTCTCAAAGGAAAAGGAAAAGCAGATAAATGAGTTCCAGTCTTCGATCGATACTGCAAAGACCGAGATGGCTGAAATAGAGGCTGTCGAGGCGGAAATGAATTCCAAGATAGCGGCTATCGAGGCAAAGTATAATGTATCAATCACTGTCTCAGGTTTTTCGACAAATGTTGTCTATACCGGTGAGGATTTTCTGTGGCCGGCTCCTTCGAATACGACGATATCTTCGTATTACGGACCAAGAGTTGCGCCGACTGCCGGAGCGACGACATTTCACAGAGGAATTGATATACCCTGTCCCATGGGAACAGGCATAATCGCTGTTGCATCGGGAACAGTCATATATACGGGTTACCTCGGAAACGGTGGTAACTGTGTTATCGTGGATCACGGAAGTGGAATCTCTACATGTTATTTCCACCTTTCGGCTTTCGGCTGTAAGGTCGGTGATTCGGTTGCTGCCGGACAGACTATATGCTTCTCCGGTAATACCGGTGTGTCGACAGGTCCGCACCTTCATTTTGCTGTCCGTGAAAACGGTGAATATGTTAATCCGCTGAAATATTATAAGAATATCAAGGATAGGTCCAAGGTTGCCAATACCGAGGGCGGAAGTGAAGATTAATTCTTAACAGGAGAATAAAGACAAATGTTTAAATTACCCCACACTAATGTTAAACAGATCGTATGCGGCTCTCTTGCCGCTTTACTTATTGGAGCATCTTTTTCGGGATGCGGTGTTTCTCGTCCTGCTGAAGTTTCGGGCGAAAGTGACGATGATGACAGCTTCAGCCTTTATGGGGACGATCTGAATCTGAATAACGATACAGATAATACTACATCCGATGCTCCGAAGGGACCCTTCGATGAGAATTCGGAAGAAATAGAAGGGAAGACCGCGGAGATCGAGAAGATCATCGATAACTACTTCTATTTCGAACAGGATGAGGAAAAAAGAGAAGAAAGCTACTTCGACGGAATCATGAGAGGTCTGGATGATCCGTATTCCGTATATTATACGAAGGAAGAGTACGAGAAGATGCAGGAGGATGACTCCGGAAGCTTTGAGGGAATAGGTGCCACCGTATCCAAGGATATGACCAAGGGTACGATATATATAGTTAAGCCGCTTGAGGACAGCCCCGCAGAGAAGGCAGGACTCCTGCCTGAGGATATCATCGTTGCTGTTGATGACCTTGAGGTCACTACCGATATGGAGCTGGATTATGTTGTAGACCATATCAGAGGCGAGAAGGGTACAGAGGTTACTCTTAAGATCTATCGTGAAGGCGAGAGCGACTTCCTCTATATCAAGATCAAGCGTGACAAGATTGAGAATAAGACTGTTTCATATGAGATGCTGGATAATGACATCGGTTATATCCAGGTTGAACAGTTTATCGAGAATACTCCCGAGCTTTATATTCAGGCTGTTGATGACCTTCAGAACCATGGAGCCAAGGGGCTGGTTATCGATATGAGAAATAACCCGGGCGGACTTGTTACATCTGTTATCAAGATGGTTGACTATATGATCGAAGACGGAGCTAAAGCAATGGGTGCCGACCAGCCGGGAATCCTTCTTGAAACAAGAAACAAAGATGGCAAGGTTATGGATCAGATCAGCTGTTCCGATCAGCACAGTGTGAACCTCCCGATGGTTGTTCTTGTTAACGGCAACAGTGCCAGTGCAGCTGAGATATTCACCGGATGTCTCAGGGATTATGGTGTTGCCAAGATCGTTGGAACCAATACCTATGGAAAGGGTATCGTTCAGTCCGTTATGAAGCTTTCCGACGGATCTGCTATCAAGATAACTATCGCTAAGTATTTTATCCCATCAGGTGATGACATCCATAAGAAGGGTGTTGCTCCCGACGTAGAGGTTGAACTTAAGGATTCACTCAAGAAGAAGGTTACCATCGAACATGATGAAGATAACCAGCTTCAGGAAGCGTTGAAACTATTTGATTAGAGGTATAAGGTAACATGGAAAAAGAACTGGTTGTCGTTCTTGATTTCGGAGGTCAGTATAATCAGCTGATCGCAAGGCGTGTCAGAGAGTGTAATGTATATGCGGAGGTTCATCCGTATACGATCTCACTTGAAAAGCTGAAGGAAATGAATCCTAAAGGAATCATTTTCACCGGCGGACCTAACAGTGTATATCTGGAGGATTCTCCTTCCTACAGTAAGGAGATATTCGAGCTTGGAGTTCCGATCCTCGGAATATGTTACGGTACACAGCTGATGGCACATCTTCTGGGCGGTCGCGTGGCTACTGCTCCGGTAAGTGAATACGGACGTACCGAAACCTATATAGACGGTTCTTCAGAGAACTCGGATGTAAGAGGTGGTTCGCTTCTGTTTAAGGGTATCAAGAAGAAGATATCCACCTGGATGAGCCATACCGACTATATAGCTGAGGTTCCGGAAGGCTTTAAGATAATTGCTCATACGAAGGATTGTCCCGCTGCTGCTATGGAGAATGCCGAGAAGGGCTTCTATGCAACCCAGTTTCATCCAGAGGTTATGCATACCGAGCAGGGTAAAGAGATAATATATAACTTTATATATAATGTCTGCAAGTGCAGCGGTGACTGGAAAATGGGTTCCTTCGTGGACACAACTATCAAAGCACTTCGTGAAAAGATAGGAGATGGCCGTGTGCTCTGTGCACTTTCAGGCGGAGTTGATTCATCGGTTGCCGCAGTTCTTCTTTCAAAGGCTGTCGGAAAGCAGCTTACATGTGTATTTGTGGATCATGGACTTCTCAGAAAGAATGAGGGTGATGAGGTTGAAGCTATCTTCGGACCTCATGGAAACTATGAGCTTAACTTTATCAGAGTTAATGCTGCTGACAGATTCTATGAGAAGCTTGCCGGTGTTGAAGAGCCGGAAGAAAAGAGAAAGATAATCGGAGAAGAATTCATCCGAGTATTTGAGGAAGAGGCTAAGAAAATCGGAGCTGTTGATTTCCTTGCACAGGGAACCATTTATCCCGATGTTATTGAATCCGGACTCGGAAAGTCAGCAACCATCAAGTCACACCATAATGTTGGCGGACTTCCCGACTATGTTGATTTTAAAGAGATCGTCGAGCCACTCAGAATGCTCTTCAAGGATGAGGTTCGTAAGTGTGGACTTGAGCTTGGAATTCCCGAATATCTGGTATTCCGTCAGCCGTTCCCGGGACCGGGACTGGGGGTACGTATAGTCGGTGAGATAGATGCAGATAAGGTTCGCATCGTACAGGATGCTGATTATATCTTCCGTGAGGAGATGGATAAAGCACTTGCATCCGGACGTATCAAGCATCTTCCGAATCAGTATTTCGCAGCGCTTTCAAATATGCGAAGTGTCGGAGTCATGGGCGACTTCAGGACCTATGATTATGCGGTTGTGCTCCGCGCCGTTAATACAAGCGACTTCATGACAGCAGACTGCACGGATATACCATTCGAGATACTGCAGAAGGTAATGAACAGAGTTATCAATGAGGTAAAGGGCGTAAACAGGGTAATGTATGACCTGACATCAAAACCGCCCGGAACGATTGAACTCCTGTAACATGTATAATTATAGGCTATCAAAGAGAGTTTTATCCTTTTGATAGCCTTCTTCTTTTGATATAATATGACTGCGAAGTATGGGGGTAAAGTACGTATGCAGTGGGAAGCTGAGTTTTTACTTTTTTTACAAAACCATGTCAGAAATGATCATTTAAATTTCATAATGAATGCATTTTCCTCGTTGATGAATTATGGGATCATGGCTATAGTTCTTGTCGTATTTCTTTTGGCACATAAAAGAACCAGGAGTATTGGATTTGTTGCTCTAATTGCGCTGCTGGTAAGTGTTGTAGTTAACAATCTTATCCTAAAGAATGCGGTAGAAAGAGTAAGACCTTATGATGCCATCGAAGGACTTATGCTGATCGCTAAGAAACCGAATGATTATAGTTTTCCCTCGGGACACTCGGCCAATTCTTTTGTAGTTGCTGGTGTGATCACATGGTGCGCTGCAAGGGATAAGAAATGGATCGGGATACTTCTTCTGATACTATCCGGATTCATTGCATTTTCCAGAATGTATGTTGGTGCACATTATCCAACAGATGTCATTTTTGGCGTGATAAGTGGTTTGATCATAAGCATAGTTACGTACTTTCTGATTTGGAAGAGGATTGAGAAAGCTTCCAAATGGGAAAGCATTGATAATGCCGGAATTGGAGAACAATAAATGGACAGACCTAATTTTGACAATATAAAAAGTTATGAAGAATTCTGTAAGTATTACTGGTATAGGGATGAGCTGATAAAAATATGTAAGGCTCATGGCTTAAAAGCTCCCAGCGGGAAGATAGAACTTAATAAGGTGATAGAAGCTTATTTTGCCGGAGAAAAGATACTGCCTGACAAAAAGCCTGCTGTTAGAAAAAGAAAAGCTGCTACCGGTGAGCTGACTTTAGAAACCGGACTGTTAGAATGTGGTTTCACCTTCGGAAACAGATTTCGAGAGTTTTTTTCAAACCAGACGGGAGTGAAGCCCTTCAAGTTTAATGTCGATATGGTTGCAACTGTTAAGGCGGTAAAGGAACAAGGTGACGAATCCTTCACGCTCGGAGACTTATTAGATATCTATTATGGGAAGAAGACATTTACAAAGTATGACAAGTCGGCCTTGCAGTGGAATAAATTCGTTAAGGACTTCTGTGCAGATGATGCGACAAAGATATTCAGTGAACGACTTAAGGCAGCTGCTGTTCTATGGAAAATAGTCAGGGAATCGGATAGAAAGAAAGAGTATACCCACGAACTGTTTGAGGAATATAAGTCAGAGATTGATATATGTGTATAGGAGGATGTAAATGGAATTACAATTTGGTATAGCAACCGGAAAAGATATAGATGAACTTATCCGCCTCAGAATCGCTTATATGATAGATGATTTTGGTAGTGTATCAGAGGAGGAGCGTATAGGAATGGAAAAGCAGCTTCCGGATTATTTCAATAGGAAACTCGGAAGTGAGCTTATAGCTTTTGTGGCAAGAGATAAAGAAAGGATCGTGTCAGTTGCATATCTTCATATCATAGAGATGCCGGCCAATTCTATTCTTCTGAACGGATTATATGGAGATGTGCTTAGCGTATATACTGAACCGGAATACCGTGGAAAAGGGCTTTGCACAAAGCTTATGAAGAATCTTGTTGAGTATGGAAAAAAGATTGGCCTCGGTCGTATCGATCTTAAAGCGACAGATGATGGTTATCCGATATATGAGAAGATTGGTTTCGTGGAGGATGATCATAGATACAGAGAAATGAGATTAGTTTTGGAAGATAGTAAGCATAGTAGTGAATAATCTTTATATCCATGATATAATAGCAAAAAAATTTATATATTAGTGAGGGTAAAAATGAAAAGATTTATAACATTAACGATCATCCTGGCATTAGGGGTGAGTATGCTGGCAGGATGTGGCAAGAAGGTAACCGAAACGGAGATTCCGACCGGAGAGTATTCCGAAACGGGAGATGAGACTGTTGAAGAATCTGAAGCAGAGGATACGACCGAGGAGGCTGAGATAACCGAAGCAGTGGATGAAAACGAGGCCGAAGATAAAACTGAGTCGGCTGAGGCAACTGAAGAAGATACAGCTGAGACAACAGAGGCAGCTGAAGCTATTGATGTAGCTGAGACTTCTTCCTCAGATCACGAGATTTTAGTTACGGACCAGTCGGTGACAACTTTGTCGGATGACTATGACGAGTACAATATGGTGATTCCCAGGCTTGTTGTGGATGGTGTGGATGCAGAAGCCATCAATTCAGCGCTTGAAGAACATGTCAAGACTAATCATCCTCTGACAGAGGACGAATATGGTGTAAGCGGAGAAACCACATCATATGCATGGGGAACCAAGGGGAACATCGTCTCCATAATCATTATCGCCGGAGAGATCGGTACAGATGGCGTAGGTTACGAGGTGTTTAACTACAATGTAGATACACTTCAGGCAGCCGGTAATGATGAAGTTCTGAGTACATTCGGATTATCTGAAGCTGATTTTAACGGTAAGGTCGAAGAGGTTTATAGAGCATGGTGGGAAACCGAGACCTGGCTCCAGGAAGATATGTCATATCTTGATAAGAGTATTGCTGCAATCTCCTCAACTAACGTTACACCGTTCGCTTTACCTAATGGTGATCTTGGTGCAGCAGGTCTTACATATACTCCTTCTCAGTTCATGGAGATGGTAAGATGCTTTGATCTTGATACACTCAGTGTTGCGCATTTTAATTAGTTAATAAGAATTATAGTAAGAAATAATTAGAAAAAGATGAACTTCTGTGTAAAGTACGTTATATAGAAGTTCTTCTTTTTTTGCCGTTCATATATCCCCCGATACCGTTCATGTCAAAACTATTCCCTTTCATTTTAACAGCTGATATATTCCATTCAACAGTTGAGGTTACAACTTATACGGTGATTTACATGAAGTAAAAGAAAGGAAAAAGACATGATAAAGATTAAAGACCTCTCAAAAAAATATGGAAATAAGGAAGCTGTAAAGGGTATAAGCTTTGAGGTTAAGGAAGGTGAGATGCTGGCACTCCTCGGTGTTAACGGTGCAGGAAAGACAACTACGATAAAGATGCTGTCCTGCCTCACAAAGCCTTCGGGCGGAAGTGCCATTATTGGCGGCTATGATGTTGTTAAGGATTCGGATAAGGTTAAGGAGCTGGTGGGAGTATCGACTCAGGATACGGCTATAGCAAAGAATCTTACGGTTGAAGAAAATCTTTGTTTCATGGCTGACATATATCTGGACCATGGTAAATTCAGCAAAAAGGACAGGATCGATCATGTAAATGATGTCATCACAAGCTTTAAACTGGATGAAGTAAGAACTACGAGAAGTAGCAAGCTTTCGGGCGGCTGGCAGAGAAGGCTTTCAATAGCAATGGCTATAATCGGGAATCCTAAGGTTATATTCCTGGATGAGCCCACACTCGGACTTGATGTCCTTGCAAGGCGTGAGCTCTGGAAAGAGATAGAGAGACTTAAGAAAGATAAGACCATAATCCTGACCACCCATTATATGGAAGAAGCAGAGGCGCTTGCTGATCGTATTGCCATCATGATAGACGGAAAAATAGTAATGATGGGAGACCTTGAAAGTCTTGAGGCCCAGACCGGTCAGAAGGGTCTGGAAAATGTGTTCGTATCTGTTGCTGAAGGAGGATCAAAATGAGAACATTAGTATTCGCAAAGAGAAATTTTATAGAGCTTTCAAGAGATGTGCTGGGATATATATTCTGTATCGCATTTCCCATCGTTATGCTGATAGTAATGTCGGTAGTAAATGAGAGCATCCCGAAGGAAGCGGGAATGACCATCTTCAGGATCGACAACCTTGCGGGCGGTGTCCTAATATTCGGACAGACTTTTATAATGCTGTTTACGGCTATCATGGTAACAAATGACAGGAGCAGTTCATTTCTGATGAGACTTTTCTCATCCCCGATGAAGGGTAAGGATTTTACCCTCGGATATATTCTTCCGATGCTGCTTGTCAGTGTTATCCAGTCGATAGTTACATTTATCGCTGCCCTGATCATAGCAAAGATCGTAGACTATGATCTAAATATCGCAGGACTTATTCTCACAGTGATCACGACGCTTCCATCCGCAATGATGTTCATTTCGATCGGACTTATATTCGGATCTCTTCTTAATGAGAAGTCAGCGCCGGGTGTCTGCTCGGTTATCGTTTCAGCAGGAACATTTCTCGGCGGAGTGTTCTTCGATGCAGAAGGTGTAGGAGGCGGTATTTATAAGGTATGTAAATGTCTTCCTTTTATTTACTGCACCAAGGTAGCAAGGGCCAGTGTAAACTTAAAGCTTACCGAATCATTTGACGGATTCCTGCTGCCTCTTATTGTAACAGTATCATCCGCCTTTGTTATGACAGTGCTCGGAGTATTTGTTTTCAGCAGACAGATGAATGCGGATAAGTAAAAAAACTTATCTTGCGAAGGCGTAGGCTTTAATCTATACTTTAGGAGTGGTTATTTCATAATGAAATGATAAGGCAGGAAATCCCATTTGAAGATCAAAGCGGAGATAAAAGAACAATATAAAGAGTTAGAGGTTCATGTTTGTAATGATGAACTGAGTGACGAAGTGAAGAGTGTGATGGGCAGGCTCCACACATTCTTCGATTCGTCTATTTCCGCAACGGATGAAGTGGGAAATAAATGTCTTATCAGCCCGATGGAAGTTTATTCATTCTATTCCGAAGGCCAGAAGGTAATAGCTATGGATAAGGATAAGAAGTATGTGATCCAGAGAAAGCTTTATGAGCTGGAGGAAGAATTTGAATCGCTCTACTTTGTAAGAATATCAAAGTCGGAGATAGTGAATTATAAGAAGATCAAGAGTCTTGATATGAGCCTTTCCGGAACGATAAAGGTCATCATGAAGAATGGATATGAAACCTATACATCAAGAAGAAATGTTTCAAAGATAAAGCAGCTTCTGCTTAAAGATAAAAAGTAATCATTTAAGGAAACTATATGCTGAAAGACATTTTAAAAAATGGAGCTATAAGCTTTGCCATATCGTCATTTTGCGGAGCAATCATTAATCTCGTGATAGACCTAATCGCCAGTGCCGCGGGTCTTAAGGACTTTTGTTCCATATCTCCGGCATTCCGGGAGCTCTTCCCTACATTGCCCCTTGCGGTTTATACGAATATCCTGTTATATGGGATAATCGGAGCGACCTTCGCTATGATGACATTTATCTTTGAATTTGAGAAGATAAGCTTTCTGGTTCAGAGTATCATCTATTATGTTGTGACGGCGGCGGTCTGCCTGGGAATCACAATGCTTCTGTGGCAGCTGCAAAAATATCCGAAGGCGCTGATTGGTACGCTGATAGGTTATACGGTAACGCATATAATAATGTTTACAATTGAATATAAGAATCTGAAAAAAGATATAGAAACGATAAATGAAGAGATTAGAGCCGAGTGAAACTAAATATCACCCGGTTCTTTTTTTAATGTTCTTTTAATCTTTTTTAATCTTTTAAAAAAGACTGTTTAATCTTGCTTCTATATATTTGTATCAAATGAAAATGAAGGAGGAAGCTATAGTGAACGTTTTTCTGAAGTACATTTCGAAAAATATGTTTGAGAAGAAAGGGCGGTTTTTCCTGCTGCTCTTTTCAATTGCGATAAGTGCGGGACTTCTGGTTGCGAGCCTTGGAATGGTAGACATTATAATGGCCAGCCTTAATGAACCGTATGAATCGGGAAATATGTCTGACATCTCGATAATATCGAAGACAGACGATCCATTCATGGAAAAAAAGGATATTGAAACCGATGGACTTAAAAGTGTGGTCTATGAGCTTCAGACAACAGGAGTCATCAATAAGAATGACAGAGTAAAGTATATCAGTCTTCATGGAAGAAAAGAATATGACGGAACAATCCTGGAAGGTAATACGGATTTCCTCGATAAAAAGGATAGTAAAGAAAAAGAGGAATGTGTTATCTCAAAGAGAATTGCCGATGAAATGAATCTGAAGACAGGAGACACCTTAAAGTTTTACCTGCTCGGTGAAGAGGTTAAGTTTAAGATTTCGGCGATAAGTGCAAATGAGGGAATGTTCTATCAGGATATATCGACTCAGTTCAGTCTGGTTGTTCCATATGAATATATGAATGAAAAGCTCGGTGCCGACGGTGGATATAACGTAGTCTATGCCGATGTATCCGGTGAGACCGCAGAAAGCTTTGTTAAGAGCTTTAATAATTCGAATAAAGATATTAAAGCGATAGATCTTAAGGCAACCGTTCTGGTTGATAGTTCTCTCAATATGGGACTTTACGCAATGCTGTTTATAGTAGTGGTCGTAAGCTCGATAATCATATACGGAGTATTTAAGCTGATCCTTACCGAGAGGCTTACGGTAATCGGAACATTTATGAGCCAGGGAGCTACGAAAAAGAAGATTGAGAGAATCATATTAATGGAAGGTCTTCTTTACGGATTATTCGGAGGTGCAGCAGGATGTGCCATCGGGGAAGTAGTCCTCTATTATCTCGGAAGATACACCTCACCGCTTGCCGATTACGGAATCTATAATGAGTTCGTTATCGATCCGAAATTTATCGTGGCCGGAATGATCTTTGCCTGTTTACTTTCGGTAGCATCCGCTTACTTCCCGGTACGCGGGGTCAGAAAGCTTGAAGTAAAGGATGTTATCCTGAACCGTGCCGAGATCAAGCGTGGCAAAACTTTAGTTAAGACAATTTTCGGATTAGCTCTGATAGGTTTTGCGATAGCAGTATATTTCATCAATGACAGCGTTATCAATATAACGACTCCGCTGGGAATGGCAGCTGCTTATGTGGGAATAGTCCTTCTGGTACCTATCGTTGTCAAAGCATTTACAAGTTTACTTTGCAGAGTATTTAAGAATCAGACGACTCTGTATCTTACACTTAATAATTTAAGAAGCTCAAAGCTTCTTCAGAATAATATAGTACTGATCGTCATATCACTTTCTTCGGTTCTGATGATATCTTCATTCGGAACAAGCATGACGAATCTCGTTGTGGATGCTTATCAGAAAATGAGATATGATTTCTCGATTTCGGGGATCATGGAGAGTGATCCGAATCATTCAACGACAGAAAAGATCCTTGATAAGCTTGAAGAGACAAAGGGAGTAGAAAAAGAATCAATGGGACCGATCTATTATTCGGAGGCAAAACTGGACGGTATGTCGGTAATAGCAACAGGAACCGATATCGATCCATATGTACGTTGCCTTGATGGTTATTTCGGCTTCAATAAGTACTACGCAAAGGATATCAAGGCATTTAAGGATGGCGGTGATGATTCGATAATCATTACGACCAAGGTTGCTAAGGAGATCAATAAGGGAGTTGGCGATACAGTCACCATCGATATAGATTCACAGGAAAAGAAAATGAAGGTGGTCGGAATCTACGATGGAAAGGTATATAACGGCGGTATATCCGTTCTGGTAAAGAAGGATCTTCTGATAAATGAGTTCAAAGTTAAAGAAGCCTCAGATATCTACTTCACAGTATCCGGTGATACTGCAAAGGTAGAAAAAGAGCTGAAGCCGTTCCTTGCTTCACTTGGTGCAACCTACTCAACAAAAGCAGAGGATACAAAACGTAATGACGAACAGAATCAGATGATCGTAATGCTGCTCGCAGTGTTCTCATATCTTGCGATGATCATAGCTTCGATCGGAGTATTCAATAATATCACGATATGCTTCCTTCAGAGAAAGAGGGAAATGGCTGTGATGGCTTCGGTAGGCATGAATAAGCAGCGCCGCAAGAGACTGATCTTATCAGAGAGCATGATAAGTGTGGTAATCAGTATCCTGATCTCCATACCATTTACAATCCTGCTTTCGGATCTGATGACAGGCTTCTGCAGCTATATAGAAATGCCGATGGATGTGCTCTTTGACTGGTCATCACTTCTTACATATTCACCGATAATCGCCGGGATCATATTCATCGCATCACTTTCGACAATGAGTAAGAGTAAGAAACTGAGCATCGTAGAAGAGCTTAAGTATGAGTAAATAAAATCGTATGAATAATATGGAGGATAGAAAAATGAGTAAGATCGAAGTAAGAAACGTTGGAAGAACATTTGTAAACGGAAAAACTGAAACAGAGGTTTTAAAGAATATAAATCTTAAGGTTGAAGAAGGGGACTTCGTATCGATCATGGGCCCTTCGGGAAGTGGTAAATCAACACTCCTTTATCTTCTCGGCGGACTTGATAAGCCCACATCCGGAAATGTCATCATTAACGGAAGAGACCTTAAGACCTTAAAGGATAAAGAGCTCAGCAGAATGCGTAATGACGAGATCGGCTTCGTATTCCAGTTCTATAACTTAGTTCCCAACCTTAACGTGGTTGATAATATATCGCTTCCTCTTATGCTCGCCGGAAAGAAGAAGTCAGCCTATAAAGATAAGATAGACGAATGTCTTGAGCTTATCGGAATGGAAGACAAGAGAAAGCTCACACCTCGTGAGCTTTCCGGCGGACAGCAGCAGAGAGTAGCAATTGCACGTTCTCTCGTATTCGATCCGGACATCCTTTTCCTGGATGAGCCTATAGGAAACCTCGACAGTAAATCCGGTACTAAGATCATGGAGCTTTTCCGTGATATCAATCGTATGTATGGGAAGACTGTAGTTCAGGTTACACACTCCGAGGAGGCAGCACGTTATGGAACACGTCTTGTAAGGATCGTGGATGGCGAGATTGCAGCAGTAGAAAAGATCAACAGAAGCGTTCGCTCCGCATAAAAGTCCCAAAACAGCGATCGTTTATAAAAGGTGACAAAAATTGTCTTATACGATTTTTGTCATCTTTTTATATTGGGTATTTTTTGGTATAATATATAAATGTGAAGGTTTGGGAGAGAGATATTATCACATGAAGATGAATAATACCAAATTCCTTGATGTTTTCAGAAAACGGCATAATCTGACTTCACTTATTCTTTGTGCGGCAGGAGTGGGAGTTAACCTGCTGCTCAGTTTTATTGCCACGGAGTACGGACTATCTATTTATCTGGATACCGTGGGTACGGTAGCTGTAGCGATAATGGGAGGATATCTTCCCGGTGTTATCGTCGGATTTACTACCAGTATAATAAGATCCTTTTCTAATCCCACATCATTATATTATGGTGTTCTTAATGTTATCATCGCAGTATTATCGACATTTCTTGCCAATCGTAGATGGCATAAGAAATGGTTTGGCGTAATAGGCATGATAATCATATTTACACTTGTCGGCGGCGGAATCAGCGCCATTATTCCGTGGTTCATGGACGGTCTCACATATGATAGCGAAACGCTGAGCGGAGTCCTTTATGATGCGGGATATTTTAATCTTGAGATGTCTAATCTTATATCGTGTCTGATCACGGATTTTCCCGATGAGCTGATCACGGTTCTCATAGTTCTTGTTATTCTACGTATCATTCCTCCGGAGTATTATAAGCATACAGCTCTTGCTCAGGGTACAGCGAAGCTTGCTGCTATTACAGATGGACAAACAAAGATATATGTGGCACTTACGGGGGATCAGGTGGCACTTACGGATATCAGGATATTATAGATAAATAGTGGGTTAAATGGTAAAATATAGTATTATGATGCTTCTATAATAGCATTAAAAAAGGAGATAAACTTATGAGGACTGTATTGAAAACGAAGACGACAAAGTTGTTATTGTCTCTTGCTTCATTTGTGATGGCATTTATCACGGTGAGTGCATTCTCTTTTGATACTTTCGCTGCAGAGGGAAACCTTGTCGGAGAAGGTACATCTGAGAGCCCGTATCAAATAGAAGATGCGGAAGACTGGGATGCATTTGCCGAAGTGGTACTTAATGCCGGTGGAGCAGAGATCCATGCAAAGCTGATGAATGATATCGGTAGTGAGGAAGCACCGATCGAAACTATGATTGGTGTAGCAAAAGAAAACGACAATGATACTCACGTACCTTTTACGGGAGTGTTCGATGGTCAGAATCATACGATAACCATGAGCATTAATTCTACTGAGAAATTCTCGGCACTTTTTTCATGTATAAGGAATGCTACGATCAAGGATCTGAAGCTTGATGGAAATCTTACCGGAAATCAGCATTCAGCTGCATTGGTTGGAAAAATCTATAATCCTCCAGTTGACGGTAATAGTAGTGTTAACGTGGATGGAAGTATTAATACTATCCAGGGTATATATTGTAATGTTGATGTAAGACTTTCAAATAATGTTTCGAGTGGAAATGGGCACTATGGTGGTGTGATAGGTCATGCAAAAACTTCTAAAGATACCTTTAAAGATATTATCTTTACAGGAAGTCTGGAGGGTAATAAAGGCGGATATGTCGGCGGTATTATCGGATGGGCTGATGTAGTTTCATATAATATTGATAATCTGTTCTTTAATGGAGAATATACCGGATCAGCAGGTTTTAATCCAATAGGCTCAGCAAATAGTAAGCCTGATGTTTCTTTTGAAAATAAAACCAACTTGTTCTATATCAATACTGAAGGAAATACTATATCCGACAGCAATAAATTGCCTTTTGCCACATCGGATATTTTCCCTGTATTCGTAGAGGATCCATCTCAGTTCTGTTCCAAGGAACTGCTTTGGGATGAAGAATATTATGTGGAAAGAAAATTAGAAATATTAAATATATCTGATTCTTATTCATATCCCGGTGAATCAGGAGATGCTATAATTCTTACCCCGGATATTAGATATGGAGGTCAGATGCTTGATCCATCTGATTATGAAATATCTTATACTATGGACGGTGAAGCTGTTACAGAAATAAAGAATTATGGAAAATATGATATCACTGTATCAGGAAAAGGAGAAACTTATTTCGGAAGTACAACAAGATCATTCACTGTTCTCGCGGATCTTAGAACAGATTCTACGGGAAATGTTTATCTTGTTGCCGACATTCCGGAATTATATAGAATCGCATATGATGTTGCTTCGGGAAATAGTTTTTCGGGAAAAACCGTTAAGCTTGAAAAGAATATCGGTTCTATGGATCAGCCGGTAAACTTTTCAATAGGAGCAAGTTTGTCTAAACCATTTTCAGGTACATTTGATGGTAATGGCAGAAAAATATATCTTAATATTGATGAGAACAGAGAATTCTCTGGTTTGTTTGGATGTGTTAAGAATGCGACATTAAAAAATCTAAAAATCTCCGGTTCTGTACTGGGTGGAAAATATAACGGGGCATTAGCAGGATATTTGAGTGAATCTAATACAGTTGATAATATTATCTGCGATGCATCTGTAGGATATAATCAAGGGATTGTTATTTCTAACGAACAGACCAATCTTGGAGGACTTGTCGGATATACATCCTCTTATACCAACTATTTCAAAAACATTCTTTATTCAGGAATGATAATTGCGAATAGTAAAACCCATTCTAATATAGGTGGTATAGTAGGAGTATTTAGCTCAGGTTCTATTTGTTATTTTGAGAACGTGCTATTTGACGGAGAGGTTAGACATTATTCAGGTGGTACTAGTCCTAGTTATAAATTTCATCCTATAGCTAGTAGATATTCTGGTAATTATACTGTTCATTTTTCAGATGTTTATTACATAAATTCGGAATCAGCTAAACCTAGAGGTAGTGTTGACTATCATATTTCAGATAACAGTAATCCGGCGAAAGTAGTACAGTGTGATATACCTTCAAAAGATCTTTATAGGGAATATAAAGCTATAGATGGAAAAACCTACTATGTTGCTGCGGCTGCTGTTATAGAAAACGTTGAAAATACATATGTCTACGATGGTAATGTTGTACAGATAGATCCTATAGTGAAATATAATGGTGGGTCTATGGTAAAAGATACGGATTACTCACTTAGTATCATTAAAAATGGCATCGAAGTAGAAGATATTAAAGACATTGGAAAATATTACATTCAGATAGAAGGAAAGGGTATATACAAAGGAAAAACCAGTATAATCGTAAGTGTTTTAAAGTCATCTCTTGATGGAAGTGGAACAGAAGAAGATCCTTATTTGATCCAGAGTGACTTTGACTGGGAGTGTTTTGCCGATAAGCTTAACCAGGGAAAGATAGACTTTGAAGGTAAGTATATTAAACTTACTGAAGATATTGATTTAGCTGACACGACTATTATTGTGGGAACCAATGAACATCCTTTCAATGGAATCTTTGATGGTGATAATCATACCATCACATATAACATAACAGGTTCAACAGGCGGAGAGGCTCTGTTTGGAGTTATCAGAAATGCTACCATCAGGAATCTTAAGCTTGAAGGAAGTGTTTCGGGTGGACTCCACTGTGCATCACTTGTTGGGTTTGCTGATATATCTTCTTCGGGATCCGGTTCTGGTCTGGCTGAGAATACTATCAGCAACATAGATTGTGATGTAGATGTAAGTCTCAGTGAAGAGTTTCTGGATGGAATCTTTAATGGTGCGTACTCTCATCATGGAGGACTCATAGGTCATACAAAGGATTCAAAGACTACATTGAACGATTGTATTTATTCGGGAACAATAAAAGGAGATCAAAGAAGTATCGGTAGTGGATACGTTGGTGGTTTAATAGCCTGGGGTGATTATCCTAACATAACCATGAATAACTGTATCTTTAAGGGCAGCTTTGAGAATCCCGGAAAACTTAAGTTCCATCCAATTGGATGTAAAGATCAAACTGCTACCGTTAATATCACGGATGTTTATTTCATTTCATCGGCTGCAACAAATATAAGCGGAAATGATAACAAAATTTTAGCTGATGGAAAAATGGTATATACAAGTGATCCGGCATTGCATAAGAAGGTAACGGCAGTTGACGGAGTAGAGTATCTGACGGGTGAAGCTGTAATTACTCTCGACAAGACATACATTTTGTCCGGAGATAGTCTTGATATAAATCCTGTTGTTAAAATTGATGGTAACTCTCTTTCAACAGAAGATTATGATACATCAATTTACAAGATCATTAATCCCGATACCAGAGAACAACTTGACTCAATTACTGAATCGGGAACATATGTAATTGTTGCTACGGGAAAAAGAGACTACGCCGGTTCAACAGACAGCGATACTTTTGAAGTTATAGAAGAGCTTCCCGGACAGGGAACCGAAGATGATCCCTATACTATAGGAAGTATTGCCGATTGGGAAACTTTTGCTGCTCAATGTAAGAGAGGAAATACATATAAGAATAAGATTATCGAACTTACGGCTGATATCGGAGATGAATCTTCACCAATAACCACAATGGTTGAAAACACCGCTAATGCTGCGTTTGAAGGAACACTTAACGGAAAAGATCATTCCATTTATATTTCCTATGGAAGTGCCGTAAATCGAATTGATCATGATAATGCAGCTCCAATATACTATGGTAAAAATGCTGTTATAAATGATCTTGTTATAAAAGGACGTATATATACTTCTAAGAAATTTGCGGCAGGTCTGTTTTCACGAGCTTACGAAAATACAAAAATAAACAGATGCGGAAGTGAAGTCATAATATACAGTTCGACGGTCGGAGATGGAACTCATGGTGGATTTATAGGAGTCACAGAAACTAATGCTGCTGTTTCAATTACCGATTCCTATTTTACGGGAAGTATGCTTGGAAGCGCTACAAACCAATGTGGTGGTTTTGTCGGTTACGCTTACAGAAAGGTTACATTTAAGAACTGTCTGTTTGATCCGGGAACCATGACAATATCAGAAAAAAACAGCGCATCACTTACAAGAGTTAATACTGCCAGTTCAAATTATAAACCAAGTATTACCAACTGCTACTATATTACTCCATTTGGTGATAATGAAATGGATTGGGTTCAGGGAACTCAGGCGTACAAGGTTGTCAGTGATAAATTCTGTGTAAAAACAAAAGTTGCATCTAAAACTATTTATGCTCCGGTATCATTAACTATAGACTTTCCAAGTGATACTTATGATGTGAATGATGCAAATGATCTGAATGTTATTGTAAAGAATAACAACACGACTCTTGTTAAAGAAACGGATTATGTTCTTAAGTTTAAGAATTCAGATTCGGGTATTGAAGTGTCTCGAATTACTGAACCCGGTAATTATTCAGTAACCATTGTTGGTATAGATAATTATGCGGGTGAGAAGGAATCATCAGAAACAATTAAGGTTATTTCTGTTTTATCAGGTAGCGGTACTAAGGCTGATCCTTATCTGATTCAGAATAAGGATGAATGGAATGTTATAGCAGGAAAAGTTAAAGCAGGAAATACAAATAGTAATAAGTACTTTAAACTTATGGCAGATCTGGATGGTATAGATACGCCAATTGGAATCCTTGACGGTTCATATTTCCCGTTTAGTGGAAACTTTGATGGAAATGATCATATCATCACATTGAATATGAATGATTCTGATGAAGGTTTAGCTGCATTTGGATGTATTAAAAATGCAACTATTGAGAACCTGAAACTTGAAGGAACTGTACTCGGAGGACTCCACTCGGCATCACTGGTTGGATATGCCGATAATAGCGAAACACCGGTCGCAGTAAACGTTATTCGTAATATCTATAGTAATGTAGATGTAAAGCTTAATGAAGCATACCTTGCATCAACAGCAAAAAATGGACATCATGGCGGTATTGTTGGTCATGGAAAAAATTCGGATACAACCTTAAGTAACTGTGTATATTCGGGAACTATATACGGCCCTGGATCAGTTGGTAAGTCAGGGCATTTAGGTGGCCTCTGGGGTTGGAGTGACTCGGCAAAGCTTACCATGAAAAACTGTATATTCACTGGTACATTTGCTGAAGTAGGAAATATGCTCGTAAATCCGGTATGTAAGATGAATGCTGCCGGTACAACAAGTTTTAATCAGGTTTACTATCTGGATGATGACTCTTATACTGTTACAATGCTTCATTCGGTATACAAGGGAATAACGGTATATGCTTCAGAACAAAGTGATCTCTGTAAGAAGATCACCGCTGCTGATGGAAATGATTACTATAAGATAATTTCTTCAGAAGTTACTGCTGAAAATCTTATGCCATATTATGAGCTTTCAGACAGCATGGATATTGCTCCGACAATTAAGCATACAGATGCCGATATGGGAACCGAGACAACATTCACAGATGCTGACTACAGCATTCAGTACATAAAGAAAGATTCTACTGAGGCAGTAGATGCTATAACCGAGACCGGAGAATATGCGATTCAGATAACCGGTAAGGGTGACTATGCCGGAAAGAAGAGCTTTGAAACTAAGTTCAAAGTCATTAAGCCGATAAACGGTACAGGAACCGAAGAAGATCCGATCAAGATCAGTGATCCGGAAGATTTAATAGCTGTTTCTGAAAGAAGTAAAGCCGGAGAAACATTTGAAGGAATGGTATTCGATATCACTACAGATATCGGTTCTGAATCAGAGCCGGTTGACTACATGATAGGAACAACCTCTGCTCCTTTCATGGGTACGATCCTCGGAAACGGACATACCATATATATCGGAATAGATAATACAGGTTCAGTTGCCGAGGAGAGGGTAGGATTTATCAGATCCGCTTCCGGAGCAACTATTAAAGATCTAACGCTTGATGGATATATTAATACATCCAAGAATAAGATAGGTGTATTTATAGGTATTACTAATTCGCCGGGTGCAACCATCGAGAACTGCGTAAGTAATGTAACTGTTGATTCTTCGATTTCAGGCGATGGAACCATAGGAGGATTCGTAGGAGTTAATGGTATGGAAACCGGTGAAGGAAAGCTTGTCATAAAGAACTCCTCATTTACCGGAAAACTCCTCGGACCAAATACTACCAGCAGTGCGGGATTCGTTGGATATTCAAGGCTTGAATTAGTTTGTGAAAACTGTATATTTGATCCTGCTGAGCTTACATTAAAAGAAACGTCAAGCAAAACATTTGCAAGACTGAATCAGGGTGCCAAGATTACTCTGACAGATTGTTATTATATAGATAAGCTTGGAGATGCTCAGGGACAGCTTGCTTATAAAGCGCTTACAGAAGAGAAGACAATATACAAGATACTTAAGTTTGCCGGAGATATAACGGCTTATGAATATCAGGGAGTAGCTTTCTCGGATTATACAAGAACGCTTAACTTCATGAATGCCGAATATACCGTAACACCAACACTTAAGTTTGGTGAGACCGAACTTGTTGCAGGTACTGATTTTGAATATCAGGATAATGTGATCAAGGATGTCGGAAGCTATAAGATCAAGATGGCAGGCATAGGCAACTATGGTGGAGTAGAGACAGTAGAGGTTGAGATCATTTCACATGTTCATCCTGAAGGTGAGCTTGCTGCTAATGTAACCGAAGCTAAGGAAGCTGATTGCGAAAATGCAGGAAACAGTAAGTATTACTATTGTCCTGTATGTGACAAGTATTACTCTGATGAGCTTGGTGAAAATGAGATCGAAAAGGATTCATGGATCATAGAAGCTAAGGAACATGACTGGGGCGAATGGGAAGTAACGACACCTGCTACTGAGACTGAAGAGGGCGTTGAGACCAGAGTCTGCAAGAATGATCCTGAACATATAGAAACCAGAGTGATCGAAAAGCTTCAGCCTGTTCAGCCAACCGAAGTTCCGACTGAACAACCGACCGAGGCTCCGACTGAACAACCTACAGAGACTCCGACCGAACAGCCTACAGAAACTCCTACAGAGCAGCCGACCGAAGCACCTACAGAGCAGCCTAAGACTGAAGCCGGTATAGGAACAATTTCTGCTGACGGAAAGATCCTGACAGATGAAGACGGAGTTCAGTACTATGTAAATGAGCTGCTTACAGCAGATCAGATCGTAAATAACATTTTAGTTGCCGATAAGACTTCTGGCGGAAAATATAAGATTACCAAGATAACAAAGAAGGCAGGCAAGATAACCGGCGGTACAGTAACATACATGGCTCCTTATAATAAGAACAGTACTAAGATTACTATTCCGGCCACAGTAAAGATTGCCGGAGTTAAGTATAAGGTTACTGCTATTAACAAGAATGCATTCAAGGGATGCAGTAAGCTTACTAAGCTTACTATAGGAAAGAACGTAACCAAGATCGGATCTAAAGCATGTAATGGATGTAAGAAGCTGAAGAATATCATCATCAAGTCATCCAAGATCAAGAAGATCCAGAGCAAAGCATTTAAGGGAATTAACAGCAAGGCTAAGTTCAAGGTTCCTAAGAAGAAGCTTAAGAAATATAAGAAGATGATAAAGAAAGCCGGAGCACCCAAGAAGGCTAAGGTAACCAAGTGATCGGTATTGTGATTGAGAGGATATAAGCATATGAAACGACATGGATTAACAAAACGTTTATTAGCAACGGTAATGACATCATTTATGGCATTATCACTTATCCCCAATCTCGGAACCCCTCTGCAGGTTTATGCAGAGGAACCGGAGTGGGATAAAAATATTGTGGGATTTGGAACCAGTAATATAGCCAACCCCGTCGCAAAGAAAGGCCGCTGGAGTTATATTTACTATGGAAACTATGACGGTGAGCATAATACAAGATATCGAGTTCTTACAAATAATACAAGAAAGTATGATATGAATAATAATACCCAATCGATGTTTGTAGATGCGGAACATGTATTATATTATGAAGCATTTGATGATGATTCGAATGTATGGGCAGGCAGTAATATACAAAGCAAACTGAACGGAAGCTCTTTCCTTAATAAATCAGGGAATTTTACAGATATAGAAAAAGATGCAATATTATCGAGTTATCAGACAAATTATAATAATTTATTGGATGGTGTAGAAGGAACTCCGCAACGATGTAGTTATGCTCCTTTGGTGAATGCGAAGATCTTTTTGTTGGATATGTATGAAATCTATAATACTAAATATGGTTTTGATTTTCGTTATGGCCAAGGTGATGTTGGAATAGTTGCCAAGAAAAATGTAAATGGCGAGTGGGATTATTTTTGGACAAGAAATACATATGATAATTTCTCAGAACCTGAAGAGACTGATAAGGTTTACTGTATATATTATAGTTATAGTGAATCAAAAATGGTGATCAGAAAATATGATAATAGTGAGATTGGTGTCAGTCCCTCATTTAATATCAAGTGTTCATCGGTTGTCGCCATATCTTTGCTTTCCGGTAAGACTGGTTATCAAAATGCCGAATATAAGTTAACACTTCTGGATAATAATATAAATCTTGCAGCAGAGAATACTATAACGCCTGTTGATAACAAGCTTTATATTCCTTATTCCATAACAGGTTCTCATGCGAATGATGCAACCCATTTGTCTGTTGTTATTACCGATAAAAGTCGTGATATTGAAAATGCCAAAGTAATGCATTATACGAAATATGACCTAAATGAAATATCCAGAACAGGTACTTTGGAATATACTATTCCGGATGATTTTGCAGGTGGTTGGAAGATTTATCTTATAGCTGAAAAGATTAATGGTGAGAAAGAAACCGACTATTCAAGCGAACCGGTTGAAATTACGATACCTCATACAGAGCATGATTTCTCCTATGAAGCCGGAACAGGAAACAACAGGAATAAAATATATGCAATATGCAATAACCCTTATTGTGATTTAACCAATAGCAGAGTTGAAGTTAGTTTTAGTGTTTCGAATAATACATATAGTGGAGGAAAGCCGAGCATATATTTAAATGTTCCATCAACAACTTATGATGAAATAGAACCCTATCCCGAAAAATCGTCTGTAGTTTTCTATAAATCTACGGGACAGGGAAGTTTGGAAGCTGACGGTGATGCTCTACCGGAGGCTCCAAAAAATGCAGGTTATTATGTAGCAGAATTATCCTGGGGCGGAGCTACTGCCAGATATGCATTCCGGATTTATCAAAAGAGTGTAACAGTTTCCGGTATAACATCAAATAATAAAGAGTATGATGGAAATACTTCGGCTGATGTAGATTACTCCGGTGCTACTTTTTCAGGTGTTGTTTCCGGAGATGATGTATCATGCACAGCAACCGGTGAATACGAGGATGCAGATGCCGGAGAAAATAAAACTGTCAATCTGGATATTACACTGACGGGTGAAAGCATAGGTAATTATGTATTAAGCAGCAGTAGCCAGAAGACAGCTACTTCAAGTATTTCTCCTCTGGAAGCAGAAATTAAATGGGGAGATGAAACCGATTTTACTTATGATGGTACCGAGAAGGTTCCGACGGCAACAGTAGATAATCTTATTGGTGAAGATACATGTGATGTTACCGTAGATGGTGCCGAGACTAATGCTAATGCAGATGGTGAATCCTACACTGCAACAGTTTCAGCGCTTTCAAATTCCAATTATAAGCTTCCGGAAGATCCGGTAACGACGTCATTTACCATTGCAAAGGCTGCATCAGCAGGAGCTCTTAATGCAGTGACAGGTCTTGTATATGATGGTGAAGAAAAGGAACTTGTGTCAGTTGCCGAGGAAAGTGTGATCGGCGGAACAATTCAGTATCGTTTAGGAACAGATGGAGAATGGTCTGGCAGTATTCCGAAGGGAACAGATGCAGGTACCTATAATGTTTACTTTTATGTTAAAGCAGACGATAGCGGAAATTATACGGATGGCGGAAGCGAATCGGATCCACTTGGCCCTGTAGAAGTTGAGATTGCTAAGACAAACTTTGAGGGTATTACTGCTGATGATTATGTCGGAATATATGACGGAACAGGACACGGAATTACAGTAAATGTTGACCGTACTAAGTATCCTGATGCAGTGATCACATATTGTGATACAGAAGACGGTACCTATACTGAAAATCCTGTTGAATTTGAAGAAGTAACTGACGGTGCGAAGACTGTTTACTACAAGGTTTCCGCAGATAATTATAATGATTTTAGCGGTTCGGCAACAGTAACTGTTAATCCGAGACCTATGACGGGAGTAGCTTCAGAGAATATCGAAAAAGATTATGACGGAAATCCTGCAAAGATATCTGTTTCTGTAACGACGCCGAAGTCATTTACAGTTACATATAAGACAACTGCTGATGGGGAATATACATCAGAAAATCCCGAGTTTATCCTTCCGGGAGAATATACAGTATATTACAAGGTTTCAGCTGATCACTATGCTGATACGGAAGGCTCGGCAACAATTAAGATTAATCCAATAGACATCGCTGAGGATGAGATTACGGCTGATCCGTATGAAGGTGAATATGATTATAAGGCACATGGTATAACAGTTAATGTTCCTGATATGTATAAAGGTGCCAAGATTACTTATAGCCTGACCGAAGACGGAACATATACCGAAGAGCCGTTATCATTTACGGATGTGACTAACGGTGCGAAGACTGTGTACTATAAAGTCAGCTGTGATGGATATAACGAAATGAAGGGTTCTTCTACCGTAACTATCACACCAAAAGAAATGACCGTATCATCTTTAGGACAGAGTGTTGAATATGATGGTACGCCGGTAAGTATAAGTGTCAATGTATACGAGCCGGATTCAGGCGCTACTGTGCTTTATAAAGGACCGGATGACGAAGAGTTTACTTCGACAAATCCCGAATTTACTTACCCGGGAAATTATCAGGTTGATTATAAGGTGACTCACCCTAACTTCAAGGAGTATACGGGAAGTGCCAATATTGTGATCAAGAAAGCGGTATTTCCGAGTGGTGACGTAACAGTTACTAATTACAGCGGCATATATGATGGAAATACTCACAGTGTTTCAGCCGTAGTTGATACTACAAAATATCCGGATGCAACTGTTACATATTCTGCTACTTTAAGTGGAGTATTTACAGCGGATCCGTTAGAGTTTACAGATGCAACCGATGGCGTTAAGACAGTATATTATAAGATCAGTGCAACAGGTTATTATGACAAGATCGGAACAGCTACTGTAGAGATTACTCCTAAGGCTATGATAGTTGCAGCCACAGGAATTGATAATAAGATCTACGACAAGACCGCAGCAAGCATAACCGTAAATGTTACGGAGCCGGCAGGTGCGTTAGTTGAATATAAAGGACCGGATGACAGTTCATTCAGCAGCACAAATCCTGAGTTCGTATGGCCGGGTGAATATGAAGTAACCTACAGAGTAACCGCAGATAATTATCAGACTGTTGAAAGTACAGCTGTTGTTAAGATCAAGCCGGCTACAATGACCGGTATCACGTCAAATAGTTATACCGGAGTATATGATGGTCAGCCTCATGGTATTACCGTGAATGTAGGTGATGCTTATGAAAATGCAATAGTAAAATACTCTGAATCAAGTAGTGGTGGTTTTTCTACAACACCGATAACTGTAACAGATGTGGAAGATAGTCCTAAGACCATTTGGTTTACTGTAGAGTGTAAAGGTTATAGTACAGCTATTGCACGTGCTTATGTCACAATTACAGAAGCAGATGCTACTGTAACACCAGAGGCTTCTCAGAGTAAGACCTATGGAGATATCGATCCTGAGTTTGAGTATAAAGTTACAGGCCTGATTGGAAATGATACTCTTGCCGGTGCTCTTTCAAGAGAAGAAGGCAAGGATGTAGGTGAGTATGCTTATACTATAGGAACACTTGACTCTGCAAATAGTAATTACAGAGTCAGTCTTGCAGACGAAGCACCTAAGTTCGAGATAAAGACCAGAGAGATTGAGATCGAGTGGTCCGGAACATTAATTGAAGCAAGTGGTGAGGAACAATCTCCTGTAGCAGCAGTTAAGAATTCCGACACAGAGCTTACTACCGGAGATGATGTAAAGGTAGTTGTAAGTGGTGCCAAGACAGAGGTTGGTAAATATACTGCCGAAGCTTCACTTGAAGGAGAGGATGCAGGAAACTATGTTATCAAAGAAGATACCAAGTCTGTAAGCTTTGAGATCATAGATAAGAGTGCTCTTTCATCAGATATCATCGAAGCAGAAAACTATTATGATAGTATCAAAGATTCCTATCCTGAAATAGCAGAAGCTCTTAAGGAAGCAATAGATGCAGCAAAGGCAGTAGCTGAAAATGCTGATGCAGTTCAGACAGATATCGATGAGGTTAAGGCTGCACTTAAGGCGGCGGTTGAAACTGCCGAGGCAGATGTTGAAACAACAGATAAAGAAACCGAAGCTAAGAATAAAGAAGAGTTTGAAAATGAGCAGTCTGAAATGAAGGCTGAGATTGATAAGCTTATCGATGAGGAAGACAGTGAAGCAAGCAAGAAGCTTATCGAGGATGCGAAGGCTGCAGTAGATGCTCTTGAATATGATACGACAAAGACACCTGAAGAGAATAAGAGTGAACTGGAGAAAATCATTTCCGAATTAAAGACTTCACTTGATGAGCAGCGTAAGGCTGACGAGGAAGCAAGAAAAGCTGCTGAAGAGGCTGAAAAGAAGGCTGCTGAAGAGGCTGAAAAGAAAGCCGCCGAAGAGGCTGCTAAGAAGGCTGCCGAAGAGCTTGAAGCTGCTAAGAAGACGGCTGAGATAGCACTCTATGAAAAGGCTTCCGCTAGTGTGAAGAGTAAGAAGATTCAGGTTACATGGAAGAAGATCGATGTTGCTGACGGATACGAAGTTTATGCTCAGTATGTTGGTAAGCAGGCAACCGAACCGGAGATGATTATTGAGTCAAATGCAACGACTTCCGCAAGCATCACTAAGATTGGCGGAAAGAAGCTTAACCTTAAGAAGAATTACTATGTATATGTATCTGCTTATAAGATGGTAGACGGAAAGAAGGTTACTCTTGCAGACAGCATGAAGCTTTATCTTGCAGGTATCAAGAGCAAGTCCTACACCAACGTTAAATCTATGAAGCTCAAGAAGAGCAAGATCAGCGTTAAGGTCGGAAAGACTGCCAAGATCAAGACAACAGTTAAGCTTGTTAAGAAAAACAAGAAGGTTCTTCCGAAGAAGATCTGTGCTAAGCTCAGATACAGAAGTTCGGATGAGAGCATTGCTACAGTAACAAGTTCAGGAAAGATCAAGGGCGTTAAGGCCGGTACATGCGTAGTTTATGTATATTCGGCAAATGGTCTTGTAAAGAAAGTTAAAGTAACAGTTAAATAATGATCAATGATAAGGAGTATGTCCTTCATGAGTAAGGAAATACCAGAGTATAACAGTGTCCTGGAATGTTTGCAGGACAGATACGGTTCTTTGATCACTGTTACCGGTAAAAGCTATGTGGGAGGCGGAGATATTAACGAAGCCTCCCAGCTTTTAATGAGTAACGGTGATAAGGTTTTTATGAAATCAAATTCGGTAAGGAACGCGGACTTCTTCAGGGCTGAGGCCCTGGGCTTAAGCGCTATTGATGCGACCGGTGCTATCAGAACTCCGGAGCTTATCGGACGTGGTATAGATAAGAGCGGGCAAAGAGCCTTTCTTATAATGGAATATATCGGAGGAAGCAAAAGAGTAGCTGACTTCTGGGAGACGTTCGGCCACGAGCTGGCTGCGATGCATCTTGCAAAGACGACGGAATTCACTACGGGATATTCCGGTAATCCTGATGAAAGTGGAAGGTTCGGATTTATCGAGGATAACTATATAGGCGCGACTAAGCAGATCAATTCGTTAAGAGATATGTGGATAGACTTTTACAGAGAGTGCAGACTTATGCCACAGTTTAAAATGGCTGACAGGTATTTTGATGGCGGGTTCAGATCAAAGATAGATAGGCTGCTTGAAAGGCTTTCTGACTATATTGAGGAACCAACCCGGCCGTCGCTTCTTCATGGTGATCTCTGGTCAGGAAACTATATCATCGGAAATGACCAAAAGGCCTGGCTTATCGATCCCGCTGTCTATGTCGGGCATGCCGAGGCTGATCTTGCTATGACAGAGCTTTTCGGAAGATTCCCGGAGCGGTTCTACAGTGCGTATAGTGAGGTTAATCCTATAAGTCCGGATTATAAAGACAGGAGAGACCTTTATAATCTTTATCATCTCACGAATCATCTTAATCTGTTCGGCCCAGCTTATCTTTCGGCGGTTGTAGAAACCGTGAGATACTACGCAGGATAGTTGAATATTTTGGGAGAAGAATGAAACTTATATAGACAAGAAACTATCGAGATGTTAAGCTGATTTTGTGAGCAAAAAATGTGACATACTGATCTGAAATGATTGTCACATAGTGAAAGGGGAAGGTGTATGATTGGACAGATTCTAGACAAGATTGACAGTGTGATGTATTACCCGATACTTATTATCGTAATGGCGATAGCGGGACTTTACTTCACGATACTTACGAAGGGTGTGCAGATCCGTCTGTTTCCCGAATCCATAAGGCTTCTTATGGAGCCGCCCGAGGATAAGAAAACTGTTTCCTCGCTCCAGGCTATGCTGGTTTCCACAGCGTCCCGTGTAGGTACGGGAAATATCGTCGGCGTTTCCACAGCCATCTGTCTTGGTGGTCCCGGTGCTGTTTTCTGGATGTGGGTAATGTGTATCATCGGCGCCTCGTCGGCATTTATCGAGAGTACGCTTGCACAGGTTTATAAGAGAAAGAATGATGACGGTGAATGCTACGGTGGTCCTGCTTACTATATCGAAAGAGCCCTTCATGCTCCTATCCTTGCAGCCGTCTTCTGCGTATTCCTGATAGCAACCTATGCAGTTGGTTTCAATCTTCTCTGTTCATATAATCTGCAGTCTACATTTGCGGCTTATTCTTTCTATAATGAGAAGATTACTCCTATCATCATCGGTGGTATCCTCGCAGTTCTGACAGGATATTGTCTTCTCGGCGGAGGGAAGAGAATTGTTAAGCTTACAAGCTTTATCGTTCCGGTCATGGGTGTTGCTTATGTTCTCATTTCACTTATTGTGATCATCAGAAACATAACAAGCGTTCCTGCAATGTTTGCGATCATCTTCAAGGATGCCTTTGACTTTAAGGCCATCTTCGGAGGTATGGCAGGCTCATGTCTTATCTACGGTGTAAAGCGAGGCCTTTATTCAAACGAAGCCGGTGTAGGTTCCGCACCTAACGCATCCGCTTCCGCAAAGGTTTCGCATCCCGCCAAGCAGGGACTTGTTCAGACTCTTTCGGTATATATCGATACACTTCTTCTCTGTACCGCTACAGCACTTATGTGCCTTTCCAGCGGAGTAGAGAGGGGCGAGGCTGTATCGGGAGCACCTTACGTTCAGAACGCCATTTCCACTGTATTCGGTGTTGCTGGTCCGACATTCATTACCGTTGCGATGATCCTGTTTGCGTTCACGACACTTTTAGGAAATCTCTACTATGTTGATAATGCGCTGATCTTCCTGAATCATAAGAAGCAGCCGTCGAAGCTTTTCATGAGATGCTTCCATGTGGGCTGCGCAGTTGTTGTTCTTCTCGGAGCAATCATCCCGATGAATGCTGCATGGGCTGCAGCTGATATCACCATGGGCGGAATGACACTCATCAACCTTCCCGCATGTATGCTGCTCGGCAAGGTTGCAATCGATGCGCTTAAGGATTACGAGAAGCAGAAGAAGGAAGGAAAGCATCCTGTATTCAAGGCCTCCGACATCGGACTTAACGAAGAGGAGCTTGATTTCTGGAAATAAATAACAAGATAACAGGTTTTGGGAGGTTATCATGGATAAAAAAGAATTCATACTAAGTAATGGCATCGTCATCCCGGCTGTCGGCTACGGCTCATATCTTTCGACCGAGAAAAACGGCCGAAGCGTGATCAAGGATGCGCTTGATGTAGGTTACAGATATATCGATACTGCGCGTATGTATGAAAATGAGTTCGAGATCGGTCAGGCTCTCGAGGAGTACGGGATCGCCCGCGAGGAGCTCTTCTTATGCAGCAAGGTATGGCCGAGAGATCTTTCGAAGGAAAGCCTGGTGGAGTCATTTGAGGCAACGCTGGCAGACCTTAAGACTGATTATCTTGACATGCTTCTTATCCACTGGCCGAAGTATGATAAGGATGATGAATCCTGGCTGGATAAGGTTCTCGATGCTTGGAGCGAGATGGAAAGACTTTATGATGAGAAGAAGATAAGAGCTATCGGAGTTTCAAACTTCCTTCCTCATCATCTTGCGCCGATGCTTGAGAAGGTAAGGATCAAACCGATGGTAGATCAGCTCGAGCTTCATGTCGGATATATGCAGGAATATACACTTAAATATCTTGAAGAAAACGGAATCCTTCCACAGGCCTGGAGTCCGCTCGGAAGAGCAAAGGTTCTTCAGGATGAAAGAGTAAGTGCGCTTGCCGTTAAATACGGAAAGTCCAATGCGCAGGTTCTTCTCAGATTCCTGAATCAGAGAGGGATACCGGTTATCCCCAAGGCTTCAAGCATTGAAAGAATGAAGGAGAATCTTGATATATTTGATTTCACTCTTAATGATGATGAAATCTCGTATCTTTCATGTATTCCCGAATATGGATGGTCCGGTGAGCATCCGGATCTCGGATTGATATAGATTAAAATTGATGAGTATTACGGACATAGATATAAACAGAATATGCTTTGATTCACCCGC
Organism: Eubacterium sp.; assembly: GCA_017619835.1. Classification (GTDB taxonomy): domain Bacteria; phylum Bacillota; class Clostridia; order Lachnospirales; family Lachnospiraceae; genus Eubacterium_Q. The sequence goes on along the minus strand of JAFZRN010000032.1, from coordinate 29,560 downwards.
AGCTGACTGGAATGAAGCACTCCCTGTCGGAAACGGAAAGCTGGGCGGCATGGTCTTCGGGAATCCTTATATCGAGAGGATACAGCTGAATGAAGACAGTGTCTGGTTCGGCGGTAAGCATGACAGAGTTAATCCTTCCGCTAAGGAAAAGCTTCCGGAGATAAGGCGGCTTATCATGGAGGGAAGGATTAAAGAGGCAGAGGAGCTCTGCAGCTTTGCTCTTTCCGGAACGCCCGAGGATGAAAGACATTATGAATGTCTCGGCAACCTCTATATCGAGTTTATAGGAGCTTCAACCGATTATTCGGATTACAGCCGGGAGCTCGATATCAGAAAAGCACTTGCCAGGACTTCCTTTACCATGAATGGTATAAGATATACCCGCGAGGTGATCACAAGCTTCCCAAAGAATATAATGGCTGTTCATCTTACGGCTGATAAGCCGGGCAGCCTTTCTTTTCATGCCCAGCTAGGAAGAGGCTTTTCTCCGTGGGAGGATAAGCCTTATGAGGAATTGACGATAAGACGTCAGAATTATAATCACTATGTGGATTCAATTAAGGCGCTTCCCGGATGTGTCCAGCTGATGGAAGCAACACCGGGCGGAAAGGGAAGCATATCATTTGCGGCCGGGATCAAGGTTATCCCTGTCGGCGGAACTTCAGAAACAATCGGAAACAGCACTATCATTCGAAATGCCAACGAAGCATTGATACTTCTCGCAGCAGATACAACGTTCAGAGTAGAGGATCCGGCAGAATCGGTTACGGAGCGACTGGAGTATGTAGCAGGTTTCGGGTGGGAAGACATTTGCAGTGAACACATTCGTGATTATCAGGAGCTCTTTAACAGGGTGACTCTTGATATACCGGGGCAGGAGAAGATCGTAAGATTCTTTCAGTTCGGACGATATCTTCTCATCTCTTCCTCGAGAGGGAATTCGCTCCCCGCTAATCTTCAGGGCATATGGAACGAGGATTATACTCCGATCTGGGGCAGCAGATTTACGATAAATATCAATACGGAAATGAATTACTGGCCGGCCATGGTCACGAACCTTGCCGAATGCAACGAGCCACTTATAGCTTTTCTCGGAAGACTCCGTGAGAGCGGCAAAGTAACGGCAGAGAAAATGTACGGCTGCGGGGGATTTGTGGCGCATCATAATTCGGACATATGGGCAGATACCTGTCCGCAGGATGTGTGCCTCAGTTCAACCTACTGGGTTATGGGCGGAGCGTGGCTTTCGCTTCATATCTGGGAGCAGTATCTCTTTACAGGGGATGTTGATTTCCTAAGGGAAAAGTATGACATCATGAGAGATGCGGCTGTATTTGTAATGGACTTTCTTGTGGAGGACGGTGACTATCTTGTAACCTGTCCGACGCTTTCTCCCGAGAATACCTACCGCCTTCCAAATGGCGAGCAGGGCGTTATCTGCAAGGGAGCTGCGATGGATAATCAGATCATCCGCGAGCTTCTTTCGGCATGCATCAGGGCTGAGGGAATCCTCGGGATAGAGGATGACGGGATCACAAAAAGAGCCGTGGAGGTAACGAAGCGGATAAAGAGGGATTCCATCGGAAAGTACGGCCAGGTTATGGAGTGGAATGAGGACTATGATGAGGTGGAGCCCGGACACAGGCATATCTCCCAGCTCTTCGGTCTTTATCCCGGAAGCAGTATAAACAGGGATGAGACGCCCGAACTTTTTGAAGCTGCAAAGAAGACTCTTGAGAGAAGACTTTCTTTCGGCGGCGGACATTCAGGATGGAGCCGGGCCTGGATAATAAATATGTATGCAAGACTCGGAGAAGGTGATCTTGCGCTCGAGAATATTGAGAAGCTGATAGATGAGCAGACGCTTCCGAATCTTTTCGATAATCATCCGCCGTTCCAGATAGACGGAAACTTCGGATGTACAGCGGGGATCGCGGAGATGCTGGTTCAGAGTCTGAGAGGAGAAGTCAAGCTTCTGCCCGCACTTCCTTCGGAGTGGAAGTCGGGATGCGTTAAGGGACTCAGGCTTCGCGGCGGCAGGGTGCTGAAAAAGCTCGAATGGAAAGACGGAGAAGTGACCGACGTCTGTATCGAATGATGATGTGACGAATGCAGTTTAAGTAGATCAGAGAAATAAATAATATATCAGGAAGAAAAAATGTATAAGACAGATACGATATGTGCCGTGGCGACAGGCCTCGGGAGATCCGCGATAGGTATGATAAGGGTCAGCGGGCCTGATGCGATCAGCGTTTGCGACGGCATTTTCAAGGGAAAAAAGAGAATAAGTGAAATGGAGACGTTTACTGCTGCCTTCGGAAGGATAATGGATGGCGACACCATCCTTGACGAGGCAGTGGTTCTTGTGATGAAGGCGCCGCACACTTATACGACTGAGGATACGGTTGAGATCGACCTTCACGGCGGAACATATGTTGTTAAGCGCGTGATGGAGCTGCTTATCGAAAAGGGTGTCAGGACCGCGGAGCCCGGCGAGTTTACAAAGAGAGCTTTCCTCGGAGGAAGGATCGATATGACCGAGGCCGAGGCGGTGATGGACGTGATAAATGCCGAGACCAACATGGCTCTCAGTGCGTCCGTTAACCAGCTGACCGGACAGCTCAGGACCGAGATCGGCCAGCTTCGCGAGAAGGTGCTCTATAATACCGCATACATTGAGTCTGCGCTTGATGATCCCGAGAATTATTCGCTCGACGGATTCGATGAGAAGCTGGACTTAACCATTCGTGAGGTCATTGAAAAGGTGGACGAGCTCCTTAAAACTTCTGACGAGGGGCGCATGATAAAGGAAGGAATAAAGACTGCGATCGTCGGCCGTCCGAATGCCGGAAAGTCTTCCATCCTGAATCTTCTTCTCGGAGAGAACAGGGCAATCGTTACGGATATCGAGGGAACGACGAGAGATACTCTTGAGGAGTATGTAAGTATCGACGGCATCATGCTGAAACTGATCGATACGGCGGGAATCAGGGACACTGCGGATGCTGTTGAGCAGATCGGTGTCGAGAGGGCAAGACAGTCAGTTGAAGAAGCCGACCTCGTGCTGCTGATACTTGATGGCTCTGAGGATCTTACTGCAAATGACGTCGAGATAATGAAGCTTCTCGAAGGTAAGAAGACTCTCATTCTGATAAATAAAAGTGATAAAGAACAGCTCATTACCGAGGAGGTTGTACGTAAGGAAGCAGGCAGCGATGAGATCATAATTCCGATGTCAGCCGTGACCGGCGAAGGTCTGGATGATTTAAAGAATATGATAAGAAGCCTTTTCTTTAGAGAAGAAATAGATTATAATAATCAGGTTTATATCACATCGGCGAGAAATAAAGAATCACTTCTTAATGCAAAGCATAGCCTTGAAAAGGTTCGCGAAAGCATAGCAGAGGGACTCGGCGAGGACTTCTATACCATCGATCTGATGGCAGCATATGAATCCCTCGGCGAGATAATCGGAGAAACCCTCGAAGACGACCTCGCTGACAAAATATTCTCCGAGTTCTGTATGGGTAAATAAATGTGAAAATTTTGTGTCCGGGGTCTGACCCCGGACACAATTCGGACACAATTGAGGGATAAATGAAAGTAGAAGAAACGTATGACATCGTAATAGTCGGGGCGGGGCACGCAGGATGCGAAGCAGCTCTTGCGGCGGCGCGTCTTGGTTTCGAAACTATCATGTTCACGGTGAGCATGGATAGTGTTGCTCTCATGCCCTGTAATCCGAATATCGGCGGGAGCTCCAAGGGTCATCTCGTAAGAGAGATAGATGCGCTTGGAGGTGAGATGGGTAAGAATATAGATAAGACCTACATTCAGTCAAAGATGCTGAATGTTTCGAAAGGTCCTGCTGTTCATTCCCTCCGTGCTCAGGCCGATAAGGGTGAATATACTAAGCAGATGAGGCTTACTCTTCAGCATCAGGAGAAGCTTACTTTAAGGCAGGCCGAGGTGTCCGAGCTTATCTGTGAGCCGGCAGAAGAAGGCCGCTATAAAGTAACAGGTGTAAAAACCTTCTCGGGCGCAACATATCATGCAAAGGCAGTAGTACTCTGCACGGGCGTTTATCTTAAAGCCTTCTGTATCTATGGTGATACGATAACCCACACAGGTCCCAACGGACTTATGTCCGCAGACCATCTTTCGGATTCCATGACGGATGCCGGGATCAGCTTAAGACGATTCAAGACCGGAACTCCTCCCAGGATTGACGGCCTTACTATAGATTATTCGAAAATGTCTGAGCAGAAGGGCGACGAACATATCCAGCCTTTCTCATTTACCAACACGGAAGATGATATAAAGAGAGACCAGATATCCTGCTGGCTTACTTATACAAATGAGGAGACTCATAAGATAATCGAAGATAACATCGATCGTTCCCCTCTTTTTTCGGGCGTGATAAAAGGAACCGGTCCGAGATACTGTCCTTCGATAGAGGATAAGATCCACAAGTTCCCCGATAAGGAAAGGCACCAGCTCTTCATCGAGCCCGAGGGTGAATTCACAACGGAAATGTATCTCGACGGCATGTCTTCTTCAATGCCCGAGGATGTCCAGTACAGGATGGTCCACTCCGTAGCAGGACTTGAAAATGCAAGGATCGTAAGACCTGCATATGCAATAGAATATGACTGTATCTCAGCAACCGATCTGAAGCCGTCACTTGAGTTTAAATCCGTGGACGGTCTCTTTTCCGCGGGCCAGATAAACGGAAGCAGCGGCTATGAAGAGGCAGGTGCACAGGGACTGATCGCAGGTATCAATGCGGCAAGACTCCTTCAAGGTAAGGAGCCCGTAGTGCTTTCGAGATCCGACGGATATATCGGAGTACTTATCGATGACCTTGTAACAAAGGAAACCAAAGAGCCCTACAGGATGATGACGAGCCGCGCCGAATACAGGCTCCTGTTAAGGCAGGACAACGCTGATCTTCGGCTTACCGATATCGGTCACGAGATCGGACTTATCGATGAAGAAAGATACAGTGCATTCTGCGAAAAAAGGAGTATAATAGAGGCAGAGGTTGAAAGGCTTAAAAATGTCATGGTGGGAGCCAACAAAAAAGTCCAGGATTTCCTGGCACGTCACGAAAGCTCTCCCGTACATACAGCAGTTTCTCTTGCCGACCTTATCAGAAGACCGGAGCTTGGTTATGAAGCAGTAGCCGAGCTTGATGAAGAGCGCCCCGAGATCATTTCGGATGTTCGAAATGAGATCGTCGAGCAGATAGATATCACCCTTAAATATGAGGGCTATATCGAAAGACAGCAGCGGCAGGTGGAGCATTTCCTTAAGATGGAAAAGAAGAAGATACCCGCCGACATCGATTACGGCAAGGTCAAGAACCTCAGAATAGAAGCAAGGCAGAAGCTGGAAATGATACGGCCGGCTTCAATTGGTCAGGCGTCCCGAATATCGGGAGTTTCGCCCGCGGATGTCAACATGATCATCCTGTATCTTTCATAGATTTTATACCGAGGAAACAAATGAACTATATTGTATTCGATCTCGAGTGGAACCAGAGCCCCAGCGGACATGCCGGGGAGCATCCGAGAATGCCCTTCGAGATCATCGAGATAGGAGCAGTAAAGCTCGATGACAATTACAAAATGATCGACGAATTCCAGCAGCTGGTAAAGCCGAAGCTCTATCCGAAGATCCATAAGTATATAAAGGACATCCTGAACTACGATGAAAATGATCTGAAGAGAGACGGTATTCCTTTTAAGGAGGCCTGCACGAAGTTTCTCGACTGGTGCGAGGAGTCCCCGTCCGGAGAAAAGACGGATTATATCTTCTGCAGCTGGGGTCCTTCGGATCTTTCATATTTCCAGGCAAATATGGATTTTTATTATATGAAGAAGCTGGATTTTCCGCTTAAGTTTTATGATATCCAGCAGATATTTGCCGAGAAGTATACAAAGGATAATTCGGTAAGCAAGCTTGAAAAGGCGGTGGACAAGCTGAAGCTTGATCATGACAGACCGTTCCATGCTGCGATAAATGATGCCTACTATACTGCGAGGATCCTTCAGGAAGGCAAGTTCGGGGATATATCCGATAAGTATGTTTATGATACCTACAGATATCCAAGGAACAGGACAGAGTCGGTCCATGATTTTCATAACGGAACCCTGGAAGAGATATATGGTGAATATGCTTCCAAGAAGGATGCGCTTTCCGACAAGCGAGTAACCGATATCAGATGTGTCAAATGTGGTCGCAAGACTTCAAATAAGATTAAAGCCTTCCAGGTCAACAATACCACTGATCTTTCGGTCGGTGTATGCTTCAGGCACGGAAGGATGCTTTCCACTATCAAGTTCAGACCTGCGTCGGAGAGTATGGATACCGTATTCGTAGTAAAAAAGATCTACCCTATATCCAAATCAAAATATACGGATGTCAAGAGACGAAAAGATGTCCTCGCCGAAAAGAAGAGAGAACGTGACAAGAGATATATGGAGAGAAAACAAAGCGAAAAGAGAGTGGTAAATAATACCAAAAATAAATAGAAATTAAAGAGGAGACTTCCTGGCTGTGCCCGGTTTTCTGGGATAAGCCCTGGGAGTCTTTTTTTCTTTCTTTATTATGACGAAGCTTCGCTTTATATCGGAGTCGGCCAGGGATGCCTCTTCGACTCTAAGGAGCGAACCTCCCAGTAAGAATATGGACTTTTTGGCGTCGGCGAGCTCATTTGCAACCTCGCCTGATTTATAGGAAACAAAGCTTCCGCCGACTTTGGCAAACGGAAGACAGTATTCCGCAAGAACATTCATGGAAGCGACTGCACGGGAAACCACAAGATCAAAGCCGTCGCGAAGTTCGGCTTTACGTGCGCCTTCCTCGGCACGGGCATGAACAGTGGTCACGTCCTTAAGCCCAAGCTCTGATACAACCTCATCCAGAAAACGGATCCTCTTATTCAGGGAATCAAGAAGGGTAAGCTTTATTCCGGGACAAGCGATCTTAAGAGGGATTCCGGGGAAGCCGGCACCGGTTCCGACGTCGATAACTGATATATCCGAAGCCGGAAGATCCTTATATTCCTCGACATAGGAAATGAGGGAAAGACTGTCCGCCAGATGCTTCAGAGCGAACTCTTCGGGGTCTGTGATGGCAGTGAGGTTCATGACCTCATTTGTCTTTAAGACCATGTTCATGTATTCATTTAATGCATCCAGCTTGTCGTCACTCAGCCCGAGATTCATCAGGTCGGAGTAATAACGGATATCTTTCATAGTAAAATCCCTCAAGTTTCGTGATTTAGTGTTTTATTCTTCTGCTTTTTGTGGTATTATAAATCACGTGTGACCTTGTGTCCACACTAAAAAAAAGTAACCATTGAAAAGGAAAAAGTCATGAAGGCTCTCAAAATCGTCGGATACGTGCTTTCGGCACTTCAGCTGATAGCATCCATAGTTCTAATATATTTTGCAATGTCCACAAAATTCGTACCGTTTATATTCGGACTGGCAGGCGCAATTATACTCGTTGCAATCCCGGTTGGAATATTCTTTATGGTAAGAAAGGAAAGCAAAAAGCTCAGGATCACGGCGATATGTATTTCCGCTGTTCTTATTATATTGATCAGCGTGCTCTGTTACTTCCTTGCAGTAACCAATAAGACTATCGAAGAAGTAACAAGTAATACAGTCGAGACAGATGAGATAAATGTATATGTTGCAAAGGATGACGAGGTAGCTTCCATCAACGAGGCTGTATCTTCCGATTATCTTTTCGGAATCATTGATACGGTTGATGAAAGCAGTATCCAGAGCACTATTGATGAGATAAAGGAAAAGACAGAATCTGATATAAAGACAGAGAATTATGATTCAATCTATTCGGCAATCGGTGCATTTGAAAGCGGACGTGTTCAGGCGCTCATTGCCAACAAGGGAACGATAGTTACTCTTGATGCATCCGAAGATTATCCTGATTATTCAAAAGAAAACTTAAAGATAATCATGGCAACGGAGATCGAGGAGGAAACCATCGAGGAGACTGCGGATATAGATAAGGATCATTTCTGTATCTACTTCAGCGGAATTGATACATTCGGTTCTGTAAATGCAAAGAGTAGAAGTGACGTTAATATCATCGCCGTAGTTAACAATGAGACTAAGACGGTGCTCCTTGTTTCCACTCCGAGAGATTACTATGTAGAGCTTCCCGATAACAAGAAGATGGATAAGCTTACTCATGCAGGTCTTTATGGAATAGACTGCTCAATGAAGACACTTGAGGGTATATATAAAGATGTGGACCTTGAATGTTATGTAAGGATCAATTTCTCCGGTTTCCAGAAGATAATCGATAAGCTGGGCGGAGTTGATGTATATTCACAGTATTCATTTAAGTCTGTTACGGAAGAGGGAACATATTCCTTCGCTGCAGGCGAGAATCATCTGAACGGTGAGGAAGCGCTTGGATTTGCTCGTTCGAGAAACTTCAAGGACGGCGACAGACAGCGCGGACGTAATCAGATGCAGGTTATAAAGGCAGTTATCGAGAAGCTGGAGTCTCCTGCAACTCTTAAGAATTATGCCGGTCTCATGGATGAAATGGGTTCTATGTTCCAGACAAATATGAGTAAGGATGATATAGGATATCTTGTTCAGAGCACTCTTGATGATGGCAACTGGAAGGTTCTTACCTACAGTGTCAGCGGATCTGATTCCGAGAAGGTATGCTACTCTCTTGGATTCGAAGCATATGTAATGCTTCCCAACAAGGGTGATGTGGAATATGGTAACGAGCTTATCTCCAGAGTGCTTGCAGGCGAGGAGGTTAAGCAGGACGAGATAGATGTTTACATTGTAAACAAAGACCAGGAAGATATAATTACTGAGGAGAAGCCATCCGAGGATACAGAAGAGAAGACCACGGAGAGCAGATAATTCAGGAGGGTCAGATGGTTAAAGGTAATGATTTGGTGCTTGTGGTAATGGCCGCAGGAATGGGAAGCCGCTTCAAGGGTCTTAAGCAGATCCAGAGTGTAGATAACGACGGACATGTCCTGATGGACTATGCCATATATGATGCGATAGAGGCAGGCTTTTCAGAGGTTGTCTTCATCATAAGAGAAGAATTTGAAGATAAGTTCAAGAAGCTTGTAGGTAACAGGGTTGCAAAGAAGCTTCCGGTGACCTATGTATATCAGTCATTGGAGGATGTTCCGGCAGACGTTGAGGTTCCGGCTTCACGTGTTAAACCCTGGGGAACGACACATGCTCTCTGGAGTGCGAGAAAAGCACTTAAGGGTAAGAAGTTCCTTACCATCAATGCGGATGATTTTTACGGACGCGGAGCTTATACCGCTGCTTTCGATTTTCTTGCAAATGCCAAAACGCCCGGTGAGCATGGCTGTATATGCTATGATCTTATAAAGACATTAAGTCCTACCGGAACTGTAAGCAGAGGAATCTGCCAGACCAGCGAAGACGGCATGCTCGATCGTATAGATGAAAGAAAGAATATCAAGCTTGATGATGGAAGAGGCTACTTTACGGTTGATGCGGGTGTATCCTATCACCTCATCCCCAACGGTGCCCTTGCATCAATGAATCTCTGGGCCTTCAGCGAAGGCTTCATAGATGATATAGAGAAGAGCTTCAAGAAGAGATTCGAGGAAGGTGTGAAGACCTACCCCGATACCTTTGAGGAGACAATCTCAGACGCTGTTCAGAGCATACTCGAAAGAGGTAAGGGTACAGTCAAATGTATTCCTACGGATGAACAGTGGTTCGGAATGACTTATGTCGAAGAGCTTGACATGGTCAAGAACAGATTAAAAGAACTTAGAGAGGAAGGCGTTTATGTCAGAGAAAAATGGTGAATCATTAGTACCATTTTATAAAAAGGAAAGTTCTTATTACAGAGCCGGTATCCTGGCTATATTCGGAGTGATCCTTTTTGTCCTTTCGACACTTTTTAACTGGCTCAGTCTTTATGTAAGGACAACCGAGACCAACAGAGGCGGAATAAGCATCTTAAAGAGTGTTTATAATGCATATCAGGGAATGTTCATAAAGGATCTCGAGAATAATATCGTTGAGACGAATATCAACATCGGCTCCATACTTGCTATCCTTTTCATGGTACTTTTCTATATCGTAGTTTTTATCCTGCTTCTTGCCGGTATAAATGACAACATAAAGAGAAGACCGTTTCTGGCAAAAAGAAAAAAGACCGTAAGGCTTGTGGCACTTCTTGTGCTGATCATCCTTATGATCCTGCTCACACGTACTGCCTCTTTCAGAAACAGCTCAACCCAGTTTTCCGAATCGGTATCAAGCTGGAACTCATATATCGAGACAAGCGTAGCTAACCATGTAAATGGTGCGGACAAGATGGTATGCAAGCTTTTCCATGGTCCCGGAATCTACTGCTTCTGGCTTGGAATAATCGTTTACTTTGCTTCGATAGCATTTAACTTTATACTTGAGACACTTAACGAGGATGAGGTTGAAAAAGTGACTGAAGCAAAAGCAGATAATCAGGATGAGAATAAAACCGATACTGCAGCTGAAAATCCTAACGAAGCTGAAGCATAAATTGTGGTTGCATAAAGAATAAAAAAAATATATAATAACCCTTGCCGGTTTTCTAAACCGGCTTGAGATATGCCGGCGTGGCGGAATTGGCAGACGCCCGGGACTTAAAATCCCGTGAGGAGCGATCCTCGTACCGGTTCGACCCCGGTCGCCGGCAATATCATTAAAAAAGGAAAGCCTGATGGCTTTCCTTTTTTTTGATCATATCTCAATGATTATTTAAGTATCTGGAACTTTCCGATAAGCGGAAGCTCTTTACATTCGCCGCTTGCTGCACTGATTATTCCCATGATGACACATACAAGAAGGAATATCTCGCCTGCAAATACTACGATCCATCCGAGGATAGGGATTATTGCAACGAATCCAAGGATGATTCCGGATATAAGGATAACGATCGCATTGTTAAGATGGAACTTAAAGAACGGATCATTCTGATCTCCGGCGATAAGAGCAACTATAAGGCCGATCAATGTGATATAGCAGATGATCGAAGCTGTCTTAGCATCTAATGAACCGGATGAACCCTGTGCACCCTGAGGACCCTGATTATAAGCGGTCTTGTTATATGTCTGCTGATTGCCTGCTGCAGGATTGAGTGGAGATCCACAGAAAGGACAATTGGTACCTTCTGTAGTTACTTCATTTCCACAGTTATAACATATCATGATAAAATCCTCCTATGAAAAGATTATTCATATGATAATGATACATTGATTCTTATTGTATATCAAGAGAAAATTGTATTAATGAACCATATATAGCGGTATGCTACAGGATCATCGACAGACCGATACGTCCTTTTTTCTCATCTATCGAAAGGATCTTTACATCCACGATATCGCCTACGCTTACAACCTCAAGCGGATGCTTTACGAATTTCTTATTCGTAAGCTGGGATATATGTACAAGTCCGTCCTGATGAACTCCGATATCGACAAATGCTCCGAAATCAATAACATTTCTTACAGTACCCTTAAGAACCATGCCTTCCTTAAGATCCTTCATCTCGAGGACATCACTTCTTAAAACTACCGGAGGAAGAGCTTCTCTCGGGTCACGTCCGGGAGCGGAGATTTCCTTTACGATATCCTTAAGTGTCGGAACACCGATACCCAGGTCGGCTGCCATCTTCTCATAATCCTTTACGAAAAGCACGGCTCCCTTTCTAACATCATTTAATTCCACATTACATTTATCAAGAAGTCCCTTTGCTGCCTTATAGCTTTCGGGATGGACTCCTGTATTATCGAGAGGGTTCTTGCCGCCGGATACTCTCATGAAGCCGGCACACTGTTCATAAGCCTTGGGGCCGAGCTTCGGAACATTCAGGAGCTCTTTTCTTTCCTTAAATGCACCGTTCTCTTCGCGGTATGCAACAATATTTTTTGCAATGGTCTTATTGATTCCCGAAATATAAGTCATGAGCGGAGCGGATGCAGTATTAAGATCCACGCCTACCGAGTTAACCGAATCCTCAACTACATTGGTAAGGGCTTCATCCAGCTTCTTCTGGTTCATATCATGCTGATACTGACCAACACCGATCGACTTGGGATCGATCTTTACAAGCTCTGCAAGAGGGTCCTGAACTCTTCTTGCGATGGAAGCTGCACTACGCTGTCCTACATCGAACTCGGGGAACTCTTCAGTCGCAAGCTTGCTTGCGGAATATACGGAAGCGCCGGCTTCATTCGTAATAACGTAGCTTACCTTTTCATCTATCTCACGTAAGATCTCGGCAACTATCATCTCGGACTCGCGGCTTGCGGTTCCGTTTCCGATGGAAATGAGTGTGATGTGGTACTTTTTGATAAGGCTCTTAACCTTATCCTTTGCGGCCTTTATCTTCATCTCGTTTGTCGGAGCCGTAGGATATACGACTGCTGTATCGAGAACCTTACCCGTAGGATCGACTACGGCAAGCTTACAGCCTGTCCTGAAAGCGGGGTCCCATCCGAGTACGGTATGACCTGCAACAGGTGACTGCATAAGAAGCTGGTGAAGATTCTTTCCGAATACCGAGATGGCATTTTCCTCAGCCTTATCGGTGAGAATGGATCTTACCTCACGCTCGATGGAAGGTGCGATAAGTCTGTCGTATGCATCTGCAATCGCTTCTTTAAGACAAGGGGTTGTAAATTTATTATCCGAAGTTATCGTCATCTTCTCGAGATAACGGATTATATCATCAACAGGTGCCTCGACCTTGACGGTGAGGGCCTTTTCCTTTTCACCTCTGTTTATGGCAAGTGTCTGGTAGTCAGACATTTTGCTTACAGGCTGTGTGAACTGGTAATAATTCTCATATACAGTTTCGGCCTCTTCATCCTTAGCCTTGGAAATGACTTGGCCCTTCTTCTCTGTCATATCTCTTATTACTGTTCTGTAATCAGCTTCATCCGAGATGCCTTCTGCGATTATATCCTTAGCACCCTGGATGGCTGTCTCAATATCGGGCACTTCCTTTTCTTCCGATATATAGTCTTTAGCGAGTTCTTCGATCGGCTTATCCGTCATCTGAAGCAGTATGAGATTAGCAAGTCCTTCGAGACCCTTCTCACGGGCTACGTCAGCGCGTGTCTTCTTTCTCTGCTTATAAGGGCGATAGAGGTCTTCGAGTGTTACGAGAGCCTCAGCCTTAAGTATCTTCTCGCGGAGCTCATCGGTCATCTTGCCCTGCTCCTCGATGGAGCTGATTATCTGCTCACGTCTTTCCTCGAGATTCCTGAGATAGGTAAGTCTTTCATTCAGGCTTCTCAGCTGCTCGTCATTTAGGACACCGGTCTTTTCCTTACGGTATCTTGCGATAAAGGGAATAGTGTTTCCTTCATCGATAAGGCTTATAGCCGCCTCTACCTGCCAGAGCTCGACTGATAATTCCTTCGCTATTGTTGCTGCAATATTCATGTGTGTACTCCTTAAAAAATTTCCGGAGCAGCTGCCTTTTTCGGCAGTTACTCCGGGAGTTATTGTACTTTATTTTCTTATTAGTCGCAAGGTCTGTTTATGACCTTTCGATGTTCTTTTTATGACTGTCCGAGGTTCTCTGTTTCAGGAACTGTAACGGTCTTCTTGTAGCATGCGAACATCTCGTCAACCTTAGTCTGATCCGGCTTAGGTGAAAGTGCGCTTACGATAGGAACGATGATAAGTCCTGCGATCATTGTAGCCGCACCTGCATTGATAGGGGACTTGATGATCGGATGGAAGATGTTGATTACAGTGAAGCCGACACCGACGATGTAGCTTGCCCATACGGAAGCCTTTGTGATCTTCTTGCTGTAAAGACCATACATGAACGGTGCAAGGAATGCTCCTGCGAGAGCTCCCCATGATACACCCATCAGCTGAGCGATGAATGTAGGCGGGTTAAATGCTATCACAACGGAAATGATTATGAAGCACATAACGAAAAGCTGCATGAGTCTGAGCTGTGTCTTCTCCTTCATGTCTTTCTTAAGTACCGGTTTGATAAGGTCAAGTGTAAGAGTTGAGCTGGATGTAAGAACCAGTGAAGAAAGTGTTGACATTGAAGCAGAAAATACAAGTACCACAACTATACCTATAAGAAGGTCGGGCAGTGTTGAAAGCATTGTCGGAACGATATTGTCGTAAGCGATGCTTACTGATCCGTCTGCTGCAATTACCTTAACTCCTTCGATATCACCGAAGAGACGTCCGAAACCTCCAAGGAAGTAGCAGCCTCCGGCAATGATTATAGCGAAAAATGTGGAGACAACGGTTCCTGTCTTAACGGCCTTCTCATCCTTGATGGCATAGAATTTATGAACCATCTGAGGAAGTCCCCATGTTCCCAGTGATGTAAGGATTACAACACCGAGAAGATTTAATGGATCCGGTCCGAAGAAGCTTGCGAAAAGTCCCGATGAACCCTGAAGAGCAGGAGTTGTAACTGCGGGATCTGTCTCTATGGTTGAAAGGCTCTTAACTGCCTCAAGGAAGCCGCCCTGTCCGTTAAGAACTGCCAGGATAACGGCAGTGATACCTATCAGCATGATGATTCCCTGAATGAAATCATTTAAAGCGGTAGCCATGTAACCACCGATAACTACGTATGCACCTGTGAGGAGTGCCATAACGATAACGCAGATTCGGTAATCGATATTGAAGGCCATTCCAAACAGACGTGACAGACCGTTATATACACCGGCTGTATATGGTACAAGGAAAATGAATGCGATGAGTGAACCTGCAATCCTGAGTGACTTTGAATCGAATCTCTTTCCGAAATACTCGGGCATTGTCTTTGCATCCAGCTGTTGGGTCATAAGTCTTGTACGTCTTCCGAGTACGAGCCATGCAAGAAGGCTTCCTATGAAGGCATTTCCAAGTCCGATCCAGGTTGATGAAAGACCATACTTCCAACCGAACTGTCCTGCATATCCGATGAATACAACGGATGAGAAATAAGATGTACCGAATGCGAAGGCTGAGATCCAGGGACCTACGGTACGTCCGCCGAGGACGTAGTCATTTACATTCTTTGCTTTGTTACGTGAGTAGATTCCTACGCCGATCATACTGGCGAAGAAAACGATGAGCAGTAATATTTTGATTACCATGATACAGCTCCTTTTACTGTGATAGTTTAACGCACTAACGATTTAACGCGCTAAAGTGTATTATACATTGTCTGCCTTTAATGTCAATAGGATTTTGGTATTTTTTTTACTTTTTTCCTAAAACCTGAAATTTTTTAAGCTTCGTTTAAGGTTCATTCCTTAAGCTATGACCTAGAACATAAAGGAGCGTTATCGATGAAAGAAAAGCGTAGAAAGAAAAAAATAAGTAAAGGAAAGCTTATAAGGATCATCATAACCATAGTTGTGGTGCTTGCACTTCTTTCAGGAGGAGTGGTTTTTCTCAGGGAGAAGGTAAGCGAGAAATATGGTACGAAGAGTGAGTCCAGCGTGACGAGTGTTACCGTGGAAGCGGGCAGCATAAGCACAACTGTCTACGGCTCGGGTCAGCTTTCGGATGATGACGTGGAAGAGATCACGGTTCCTGATTCGGTGGAGATAGAAGAGCTTAAAGCATCTCCCGGAGATGCGGTGAGTGAAGGCGACATTCTGGCAACAGTCGATACCCAGTCAGTCATCACGGCGATGTCCGAGGTACAGAGCGAGATCGACGAGATGGACGAAAAGCTTGATGACGCAAAGGACGACGAAGTTTCTTCTACTATTAAAGCTCCTGTTTCGGGAAGAGTTAAGGAGATCTTCGCAGAGTCCGGTGATTCGGTAACAGCGGTGATGTCCGATAAAAATGCTCTGATGACGATTTCGGCCGATGGATATATGGCCGTTGATATAGAAACAGCCTCACTTAGTGAAGGCGAAGAAGTTACGGTAAAAACCTCTGATGATACGGAGTATTCCGGTAAGGTCCGTTACGTAAGCGGGGATACGACAACAATTGTTTTCTCGGATAACGGTCCTTCCCCGGATGATACCGTCAGGGTTCTTGATACAGATGGAAATGAGTTGGCCACGGGAAAGTGCTACATCAACAGTCCCATCACGGTAGTCGGTTACGGCGGAACAGTCAGCTCGATAAAGACAAGCGTTAACAGCTATGTATATTCGGGGAATTCCCTGATCACACTTACGGATACGGAATATACAGTTAATTACGACACGCTTCTTAAGGAAAGAAAGAAGCTGGAGGAGGAACTTGCAGAGCTCCTTAACATATATAAGAAGGGAGCCATATGTGCTTCAATATCGGGAAGCATAAAGACGGTGGCCGATACGGATACCGGTAGCAGCTCGAGTACGGAAGATGAGGCGAAGTCATTTACCATATCACCAGATAAGACAATGACGGTTGCAGTAGCGGTCGATGAGACGGATATCCTCTCACTCGAGATCGGACAGGAAGCAAGCATCACGATAAGCTCCATCAGCGAAGATACATTTACGGGAACGGTGAAGGCTATCAACAAGACCGGAACCACTAGCGACGGTGTAACTCAGTACACAGCTGAGATCGAGATAGAAAAGCAGGATGGAATGCTGGAAGGAATGAGCGCCGAAGCAAGCATCAAGATAAAGAGTGTGGATGACACGCTGATAATGAAGGCGGATGCACTGAATGAGACAAGCTCGAGCGCATATGTTTATACGACCTACGATGAAGAAAAGGATGAGCTCGGCGGAATGACCGAGGTCACGATAGGAATAACAAACAGTAACTATGTTGAGATAGTATCAGGCCTTAAGGAAGGCGATACGGTTTATTACAAGGAAAAGACGGATAGCGGAAGGAAGAACGGTAATCGTCCGGACTTCGGAAGCTTCGGCGGAGACTTCAGCGGATTTGACAGTGGAAGCTTCAGTGGCCCTCCTGGAATGGGCGGATCCAGTTCTTCAGGTAATCCTTTCGGTGGCGGTATGCCGTCGATGCCCGGAGGAAATTAGAGTAAACGGCGAAATTAAAGAAGAGGTAAAGGCATGATCGAATTAAACAACGTATGCAAGAATTATCAGATAGGTTCTGAAACAATTCATGCACTTGATAATGCTTCTTTAAATATTGAAAAGGGTGAATTCGTAAGTATAATCGGACCTTCCGGCAGCGGAAAGTCAACGCTTATGAACATAATCGGATGTCTGGATATAGCGGATTCGGGAGATTACAAGCTGGATGATATCCCGATCGAAGATTATACGGAAAAAGAGCTGGCCAGGATAAGGAACCGAAAGATCGGCTTTGTATTTCAGAGCTTCAATCTGATCCAGAAGCTTACGGCAGAGGAAAATGTCGAGCTGCCACTCATTTATCAGGGAGTCAAAAAGTCCGAGAGAGAATCGCGAGTGACTGAGGCCCTGGAAATGGTGAATCTGACGAAGCGTGCAAATCATTACCCCACCGAGCTTTCGGGTGGTCAGCAGCAAAGAGTTGCGATAGCAAGAGCGATTGTTACTTCTCCCTCACTGATCCTCGCGGATGAACCGACGGGAAACCTCGATTCATCCACAAGCGAGGAGATAATGGAGATTTTCATAGATCTTAACAACAAGGGTAACACGATAGTGCTCATCACACATGATGATGAGGTTGCCCAGAAAGCAAAAAGGATTCTTTACATCAGAGACGGAAAGGTGTCGGAGGTGAAGGGATGATACAGACCTTTAAAATGGCATTAAAATCCATAGGTTCAAACAAGCTCCGGGCTTTTCTCACCATGCTGGGCATCATAATCGGTGTTATGGCACTGGTCATCCTGGTAAGTCTTGTAAACGGGACCACCAATACGGTCACGGACAAGATATCAAGTCTGGGAACCAACAGCATGACGGTCACCATATCGGATAATAAAGGTTATCCGCTTTATATGGATGATCTGGAGGAATGGAAAGAGAAGAAGGAGATCGGAGAGGTTGCTCCTTATCAGAGTGAAAACATAACCGCAAAGTATAAAGGTACCACATCGACCTTAAGTGTCTACGGAGTAACACCGGCATATTACGATGTACAGGGTCTTAAGCTTCTTCTCGGAAGATTTATAAAGAAGACTGATCTGGATAATCATGTAAATGTCTGCGTGATAAATGAGACGGCTGCGTCCGAGCTTCTCGGTTACAGCGATGTAGTAGGAGAGACCATATCGATAAGCGGGATCAGCTATAAGATTGTAGGAGTACTTGAAGATGACGATAATTCCCTGACTAGCGTATTTAAAAGCGGGAGCAGGGTTGCATATATACCATATACAAGTCTGATCAGACTGACAACGGACATAACGAAAGAGCTTACAAGCATCTATGTAACGGCAGCAGACGGATATACCTCCGAGGAAACGGAAGAGGTAGTGACAGAGCTTCTTATGAAGAGACTTGAACAGGATGAGGACGCATTTGAGGTAAGCACGACAGATGCACTTGAAGAGACAATGAGCAGTGTAACATCAGTACTGGCAATGCTGCTGGGCGGCATAGCCGCGATCTCACTGATAGTCGGCGGAATCGGAATCATGAACATCATGCTCGTAACGGTAACAGAGAGAACACGTGAGATAGGAATCAGAAAAGCAATCGGTGCAGACAGGAAAGTGATCCTCGAGCAGTTCCTTATGGAGGCGGTTGTCCTCTGTATGATCGGATGTCTTATCGGAATATTCCTTTCATGGGTTGTATTAAGAGTTATCAGCATCGTGGTTTCCGATATGAATATGGCGTTCAATATGAACATAATGGTAGTGATCGTAGCAGTTGTATTCTGTTTCATGATAGGAATAATATTCGGACTTTATCCGGCCAATAAGGCTGCAAAAATGAAGCCGATAGATGCGCTGCATTACGGAGGTTAAGATTATGAATAAAAAGAAGAAAATATGGCCATGGATAGTTCTGATAGTGGTCTTTACCATAATAATGATACTCGACATAATCGCATGGGCAGTTACATCGAAGATGTCAAAGAGGTTTACTCCAGGAGATTTCGGTAACATGCCGGATATGTCAAACTTCGATTCGAGCAATATGCCGGATTTTGACTCAAGCAACATGCCGGATTTTGATTCAAGCAACATGCCTGACTTCGGAAACGGTGAGAGACCGGATAATATGCCCGATATGTCGAATTTCAACCCGGATGATATGCCGAACTTCTCAGACGGCGAAAGACCGGATAACATGCCTGACTTTGATTCGAGCAATATGCCTGATATGTCGAACTTCGATCCTGACAATATGCCCCAGAGACCTGACAGAGACAGATCGGATTCAGACAGTTCAGATAGCTCGGACTCTGACAGCTCTTCCTCATCAAGAAGACCCGATAACTTCCCTGGAACAAGAAGCAGAGGTCCCTTTGGAACACTTAAAAAGATTTTCCTCCCGGTTTTGATAGTATGCATTCTCGTTGACATTTTCGCCATCATCATGCTGATCCTTGCCATCAAACATAATAAAAACGGATCAGATGGCCCTGAAGACGGAGCCCCGACAGGTGGTGGCGGAGACGAAACGGCACATGAAGAAACAGGTTCAAAAAATATAAAAGGGATGGTTGCAAAGATAGCTATTCCCGTTGCACTGGTACTTACAGTTGTAACACTTGCGGTACTGACAAAGAAGAAAGAAAATGAAACAGTCGGTATCGTGGCAGATGAATCTATAATGGAGGCCTCTCTTTCAGAGGCTTCCATGTCTTCGGTTATAACAGCAGGCGGAAGCATAAGCACAGAAGAATCGGAGATCGACAGCTACCCCGATGGAATAGAAGTGACAAAGTATTATGTGGAAGCCGGTGATACGGTTTCCGAAGGTGATGTTGTAGCTGATGTTGATAAGGTATCCGTCATGAGTACGATTAAGACGGTTCAGGATACTATTGCTGCAATAGATAAAAAGCTTGAAAGCATTTCCGATGATGAAACAGAAGTAATAACAGCTGCTGCTGACGGAAGGATCAAGAAGATCTATACAGAAGAAGGTAAGGCAGTAAAAGATACCGTTATGGAAAATGGCGCGCTGATGCTCATTTCCATTGATGGATGCATGGCTGTTGATATAGAAGCTTCCTCAGATCTGAATATCGGTGACACGGTTGATGTTGAAGTCGGTGAGGAGACTGTATCCGGAAGGATAACATCTCTTAAGGAAGACATCGCGACTATAACAATAGATGATGAGTATGGTGAGTGTGATGAAACCGTAACCGTTTCAAAGGATGAGAAAAAGATCGGGACAGGAACTCTTTATATTCATCAGGCTCTGGCCGTTACAGGCTATGAAGGAACAGTTAAGTCCATCGTTAAGGAAGAGGGCGCGGAGGTTTCCAAGGGTGCCTCTCTCATCAAGCTCCAGGACGGATATTATAGCGCTAAATACGAGCAGCTTCTTCGTGAGAGAAGCAAGCTTGAGGAACAGATGAAGAGTCTTTTCGAACTCTATCAGACGGGAAGCATTTGTGCAAAGCAGTCTGGTGAAGTGACTGCGATAAATACCAGCTTTGAAAATGTTAATTCGGTTGGCGGGGTGAAGGCAGTGCAGCTTTCAAACAGCCCGACCGGAGAAGACGATTCGGGATATGTTAATTTCGCAATGCTTATCACCGGAGTGACCGACTCTGAACTTCAGGTCAAGATGTCGGCAGCGATGGGTGAGATAGATTTTACGACGGTGGGAAGCATAAGCTCTTCCATATGCACAGATGCCGGTTCAATCAGTAAGGGTTCTATCGGTAGTGTATATGGCTATACCGGAAGTGCCTGGGTGGCTCAGACTGTTTCGGATATCGTGACCGGTGAGGTTGTCATCGCGTCATTTGACGGTTCGGGAAATCTTATATGGATAGTAAGAAGCACGGCTACTGCACCGGCTCCGACAACAGAGGAAACAACTGAGGCTACAACAGAATCAACTACCGAGGCAACTACGGAGGCTACTACTGAGATGGTGCCACCCCAGCAGCCATCCAGTGAGCAGCCTACAACAGAGCAGGGTAAGGAACCCACGACAGAGCAGGGCAAGCAGCCCGATAATAATTTCCCGAGTGGACAGGATCCGACTAATCCGAATGGTAATTCGGGAAATGGTAATTCAGGTAACGGAAACAATAATGGTTCGGGATCTAACAGCGGATTTGGTTCCGGTAACAGCGGCTTCGGCAGTTTCCCGAGTTCGGGCTCAAGCGGCTATTCCGGATCAGCAGCACTTCCCTCAACAGAAGAAGAGGAAGAGGTATATGCCGTAGCAGATGTGGGGATCATCAGTATCTCTCCTAAGAATACGGTTGATGTGGATGTATCGATTGACGAGCTTGATATCTCGAAGATCAGTATAGGTAAAGAGTGTGAGGTGACATTTGACGCGATAAGCGGACAAAGCTTTGACGGAAAGGTCAGCGCGATAGATACTTCCGGAGTCAACGAAGGCGGAAATACAAAATATACCGTGACTGTGACTATGGACAGAAACGAAGATATGCTTTCGGGAATGAATACCCATGTTGTATTTAAGGGCGAAGACTCAAAGACAGCTATGGTGATACCGGAAAGCGCTCTGTATGAGATCGGCGACAAAACATTTGTCTATACAGGCTATGACGCCGCACAGGATGAACTTACCGGTCTTACGGAAGTTACCACCGGGCTTGCCGATGGAGAAAATGTGGAAATCCTCTCAGGCATCGGCGAAACTGATACGGTATATTACAGATACGCAGATTCACTTACATTTTCATTTTGATAAACATTCCCTTCAAGGGGCCGGGCTTCAGCCCGGCCCCTTTTCCTTTTTGCTTTTACCCTCAATTCGTAGTAAAATATAAGGACATATACTCACGAAAAAGAGGCACTGTATGGGCGCATATATTGAATTCAAAAACGTAAAGAAAATATATAAGACCGGAGAGGTGGAGATACATGCTCTCCGGGATGTTAACTTTGAGATTGAGAAGGGCGAATTCTGCGTTATCGTAGGTGCGTCCGGAGCCGGCAAAACTACGATCCTCAACATCCTCGGCGGAATGGATACGCTGACGGAGGGCCGCGTCATAATCGATGGCAACGAAATCTCGAAATATAAGAAAAAGGAGCTGACGGCATACAGAAGATATGACGTCGGTTTTGTATTTCAGTTTTATAATCTCGTGCAGAATCTGACTGCGCTTGAAAATGTCGAGCTGGCCTCCGAGCTTTCGAAGGATTCTGTCGATGCGGCGACGGTTCTTACCGAGGTCGGACTTGAGGAAAGACTCAGGAACTTCCCGGCACAGCTTTCCGGCGGTGAGCAGCAGAGAGTGGCGATAGCAAGAGCTCTTGCCAAGAATCCGAAGCTTCTTTTATGTGACGAGCCGACAGGCGCTCTTGATTATAATACGGGTAAGGCTGTTCTGAAGCTGCTTCAGGATACCTGCCGCAAGAACGGCATGACCGTGATAGTAATAACACATAACCAGGCTCTTACCGCAATGGCCGACAGAGTCATCAAGGTAAAGAGCGGAACGGTTTCAAGTATAAAAATGAATGAGTATCCGGTGGACATCTCTGAGATCGAGTGGTAAGTAATGGGAAAAAGCATGAGGAAAACTACACTTCGTGAGATCAAGCAGACCTTCGGCCGCTTCTTCGCAATCTTTGCGATCATAGCACTGGGAGTCGGCTTTTTTTCCGGTGTCCGGATCACGACTCCGGCGATGATCCACACGGTGGATGTAGACCTTCATGACAACAATTTCTATGACTACCGTCTCGTCTCCACACTGGGCTGGGAGAAAGAGGATGTCGAAGCCTTCAGGAATCAGAAGGATGTGAGATATTCCGAGGGCGCTTACAACGTAGATGCCATCTTCGAAGCGGATGCCGAGAATATTGCGAAGCCCGCAAATGAGGCCGATGCGGTTAATGATACCGAGACAGTCAGCGAGTATGTTCTCCGCTGTCATTCCATCCCGGGAGAGATCAACGGTATCCAGATCACCAAGGGCCGCCTTCCCGAAAAGGAAAATGAGTGCGTAGTGGATTCCACGATGGGCAACAAGCCCGAGGTGGGTGAGACCATAACCCTCTCCGAAACCAACGAAGAGGATACGCTTGATATGTTCAAGTCCAAGGAGCTGACCGTTGTCGGCTGGGCAGACTCTTCTTACTATATCAACTTTGAAAGAGGAACAACCTCCATCGGAACCGGAACCATCGACGGCTTCGTTTATCTTCCCGAAAATGCCTTCGACTCGGATATCTATTCCGAGATATTTGTCTGCTTTGATCAGGATTATCAGATATATTCCAAGGATTATAAGCAATATATGAAGGATAGGAAAAAGGAGTGGGAGAAGCTTGCCGAGGATCAGGCTGATGCAAGATACGACAGGCTTATCGCCGATGCCGAAGAAGAGATAGCTGACGGCGAGCAGGAGCTTGAGGATAAGAAAAAGGAAGGCGAGGAGGAGCTTGCCGATGCAAAAAAAGAGCTGGATGACGGAAAGAAAGAGCTGGACGATGCATCGGAAGAACTGACTGATGCAAGAGATACACTTGACGATTCGAAGAAAAAACTCGGAGATGCTTCCTCAAAATTATCGAATGCAAAATCCGAATTAAACAGTGCCGATTCCGAGCTAGCCGACGCCAAAGAGGAGCTGGATAAGGGTAAGAAAAAACTGGATAAGGCAAAGAAGGAACTGGATAAAGCCGAAAAACAGCT
This sequence comes from Eubacterium sp., assembly GCA_017619835.1. Lineage (GTDB taxonomy): Bacteria > Bacillota > Clostridia > Lachnospirales > Lachnospiraceae > Eubacterium_Q. The sequence goes on along the minus strand of JAFZRN010000032.1, from coordinate 5,802 downwards.
CAAGTCTTCTAAGAAAGAGATAGATAAGGGCGAGAAAGAACTCGCTGCAGGACAGAAAGCCCTGGACGAAGCCAAGACCGAGCTGGAGTCGCAGGAGGCTCAGCTTGTAGAGCAGGAGAAAGCATTTGCTGAAAAAGAAGCTGAATTCAACGCGCAGTATGATGCGGCAAAGCCCATGTGGGATATGCTTCCCGAGGATCAGAAGGAAATGCTGACCCAGGCCAAGACCGAGATCGAAGCAGGAAAGAAGATGCTTACCGAAGCCAGGACGAAGCTGGAGGCCGGAAAGACCCAGATCGCCGCAAATGAGAAGGTACTTAAAGAATCCAAAGCCAAGCTGGAGGCCGGCAAGAAGGAATACGAAAAGGGCAAGAAGCAGTACGAAAAAGGTAAAAAGGAATACGAGAAGGGTAAGAAGGATTACGAAAAGGGTAAGGCTAAGTATGAGGATGGCGTAAAGGAATATGAAAAAGGAAAGGCCGAATATCAGAAGGGGCTTAATGAATATTATGACGGAAAACGCAAATATGAGGACGGCGAGAAGGAATATGAAGACGGCCTCAAGGAGTACGAGGACGGCGTAAAGGAATATGAGGACGGCCTCAAAGAGTACGAGGACGGTGTTAAGGAATTCGATGAGAAGATTGCCGATGCAGAGAAGGAGATTGCGGATGCAAAGGATGAGCTTGCCGATATCGAAAAGCCGGATGTCTTCGAGCTTGAGCGTAATACCAATATAGGCTACGCCTGCTTTGAAAATGACTCCGAGATCGTAGCACAGGTTGCAAAGGTCTTCCCGGTATTCTTCGTTCTGGTTGCCGCTCTTGTATGTGTTACCACCATGAGCCGCATGGTTGAGGAGCAGAGAACCCAGATCGGTGTTCTGAAGGCGCTCGGATATTCCGAAAGAACCGTAATGGGCAAATATATATTCTATTCCGGAAGTGCTGCAGTTCTGGGAAGTGTTATCGGATATTCGATCGGAATCTTTTTATTCCCCGCTGTTATCTGGAATACCTATCGTCTTATGTATCATGCGCTTCCGATGAAATATATCTTTGACTGGAAGCTGGCAAGTCTTTCGCTTCTTGCTGCAGTCATATGTTCGGTCGGCACCACCTGGATCGCCTGCCGTTATGAGCTGGGCGAGACTGCGGCAAGCCTTATGCGTCCGAAGGCTCCCAAGGCAGGTAAGAGAGTATTTCTCGAAAATGTGCCATTTATCTGGAACCGGCTAAAGTTCCTTCAGAAAGTTTCCATCAGAAACCTGTTCAGATATAAGGGGCGTTTCTTTATGATGATAGTCGGTATCGGCGGCTGCACCGGACTTCTTGTTGCGGGCTTCGGTATCAAGGATTCGGTCGGGAATTTTGCTGCCGAACAGTACGAAGGGATCCTTACGCCCGACGTCAGCATAACATTCAAAAATGCCAGTGGTACGGATATACCTCTGTCTATAAAAGAAAAGCTGGATGAAATGTGCGAGGATTATATACTTCTTCATCAGGCATCCTGGGATATGCTGAGCGGTGATAAGGTTAAGGAGGCTTCGCTCATAGTCCCGGAAGATGGCGAACATTTTAAGCATTATATGAATCTTCATACCATGGATCAGGAGCCGCTGGGCTTCCCCAAGGTAAATGAGGTCTATATCTGTAATGCTCTGGCGGAACGTTATGATGTAGCTCTCGGAGATGATATCACCTTCAGAAACAGCGACATGGAAGAGCTGCATGTTCAGGTTAAGGGAATATTCGAGAATCATGTTTATAACTATGTGATAATGTCGAAGGAAACACTTGAAACACAGCTCGGCAAGACCCTCGATATGAACGGAGCTTATATTGATTTTCCGGAAGACGCCGATGAATATAAGAGTCAGGCTGCAATCGCAAAGGATGAGAATGTGACCAGTGCCATGCTCTTCAGCGAGCTTAAGGAAAGGATGGCCAACATGATGAGCCGTCTTGACTATATCGTGCTCGTGGTCATCGCTTCTGCGGCAGGACTTGCCTTCATCGTTTTATATAATCTGACAAATATCAACATAACCGAACGTTTAAGGGAGATCGCCACGATCAAGGTCCTCGGCTTCTTCAGAAACGAGACTTCATCCTATGTCTTCAGGGAAAATGTCACGCTTACGGCAATGGGCACATTGTTCGGTCTCGGACTCGGAATATTATTCCATAGATATATAATGAGCCAGATAGTTGTGGACATGGTCTCATTTAAGTGCAGGATCCTTCCGAGGACATATGTCCTGAGTGTGTTACTTACTTTTATATTTACTATCGTGGTCAACGCATTTATGACTATAAAACTCGAAAAAATAAATATGGCCGAGTCACTGAAATCAGTTGAGTAAATTCATATATATGTTGTAAAATATAAGGTACAAATGTGACAAACTGTTCAGATCTGTTTGTCACGTTTTCGAAAGGAGCTTAGGAGATGGAAAAGAAGAAGAAAAAATTCAGATGGTGGAAGCTTATGCTGTGGGTTATCCTTCTGGCAATTCTTGTGGCCGGAGGCTATGTTGCATATGTATTCCTGACCTATTCCAGAATTCCGGATAATCAGACACTTGAGGTAAATGGTTCCGCCACGGAAAATGCCAAGGTAGGCGAGGAATATACCGTTGTGTCATATAATCTGGGCTTCGGTGCATATACGGCTGACTTTACATTTTTCATGGATGGCGGAAACGAAAGCCGTGCAAGATCAAAGGACAGTGTCATCAACTGTATCAACAATACTGCTGACATAGCGCTTTCCTATAATCCTGATTTTGTGCTTTTCCAGGAGGTGGATACCGATTCCACGAGAAGCCATCATGTGGATCAGAGCGTTCTTGTCAATGATAAGTTTGCGGCTGCCGGCTCCTACGATAATGTATTTGCACAGAATTATCATTCTGCATATCTGATGTATCCAATCCAGGAACCCCACGGAGCTTCCAATTCCGGAATACTTACAGAGAGCAGATTCGATATCACTTCTTCATTAAGAAGGAGTCTTCCTATCGCGACGGGATTCAAGAAGATACTCGATCTTGACCGTTGCTATGACATTTCCAGAATACCGGTTGAGGATGGCAAGGAGCTGATCCTTATCAACCTGCATCTGTCGGCATACGGTACCGACGCTTCCCAGGGAAATGCTCAGCTTGAGATGCTCTTCGATGATATGAAGAAGGAATATGACAAGGGTAACTATGTGATCGCCGGTGGTGATTTCAATCATGATTTCACGGGAGATGCAAAAGAGTATTTCAATCCGGGAACCGATGCGGACTATACGTGGTGTCAGCCATTTCCGGATGCTATCATTCCCGACGGATTTATCAAGGTTGATAATTATGCAGAGGGCATGGTTGCTTCAACCAGAAATACCAACATTCCGTATTCACCGGAAAGCTTCACGGTCATCCTGGATGGATTCCTTGTATCCGACAATATAACGGTTAATTATGTTCAGAATATCGATAAGGGGTTTGAGTTTACTGATCATAATCCGGTAGTGATGAAATTCGAATTGGGGACAACTGAAACTATAGAAGATTAGTTTAAGATTGGAGAAGGCGTATGTTTTGTAATAGTTGTGGAAATAAAGTAGCAGATGAGGCAAAGTTCTGTAATGTGTGCGGGGCGAAGCTGATCCAGCCGGTGCAGCCGCAGCAGCCTGTGCAGCAGCAACAACCGGTTCAGCAGCCGTCACAGCCGCAGCAACCTGTGCAACCTCAGTCAGTTCAGCCGCAGCAGGCAGGACCACAGCAGGCAGGACCACAGCAGGGCTATGGTCAGCAGCCGGGTCAGCAGATGACATATCAGCAACCGCAGCCTCAGCAGTCATCTCAGAATATGTATACACAGCCTCAGCAGGGTTACAGCCAGCCGCTTTACGGCCAGCCTCAGAATCAGCAGTCATATCAGCAGCCGCCTCAGAAGAAAGGGCTGCCTGTCTGGGCGATAGTACTTATCGTGGTCGGAGCATGCATCCTTGTATTAGGAGCTGTCCTGGCAGCAATCTTTGTTCCGATGTATACCAGATATAAGGCTAAGCGTGATCAGGTTATAGAGCAGATGTCAGAGGCTCAGACTACGGAAGCAGAGTGGGATATCTTTATGACCGAGGCAGATACCGAGGAAGATACAGAGGAAGCTACCGAGGCGGTAACAGAAGATACGGAAGAAGCCTCTGATGATACCGGTGCGACATCTGATGCTCCGGTCAATGATGCATATGCTGCATATAAAAAGATACTTGAAGAACAGGAAGACTATATAAAAGCTTATAACTGGCAGATGGGTTATGGCTCATCACTTAGTTATCCGGTTGCATTAAAAGACCTGAATAAGGACGGGACCGATGAGCTGATATTCATGGGAAGCAACGAGGGCGTATCCGCAGGCCTGAATATCTATACCTATTCAGACGGTGAAGCAATGCTGATGCTTGACTTCGAAGCTCTGGATGTTGAGGTTGCCGGCGGAACAAACTTCTATGTTGCAACTCTTGAAGGTGAGGACAGCCTTTTCATCCACCACTATGTTACCGATGAAGGTGTGGATGCAGTATATGAAAAGTATGAGCTTAAAGGCGGAAAATATGAGCAGACCGATATCTATTCGAGCAGTTCATATCCGAATGAAGACCATACCGAAGTAACTTATACCTACTATAAGGGTAGTGAAGAGATATCCAAGAAGAAATTCAAGAAGTTCGTAAATGCCAATAAGGACTCCATAGATTCTGTCATCATGTATTCTGAGGGGGATGACATTGAAGAAGTCATTTCCAAGTATGATAAGTCAAGTATGGCCTATAACGAAGCTCTTTCGTTACTGGGTGGTGAGGCGACAGGAAGCAGCTCCTCCGAGGAGACAAGCGAACTTCCGATAGATCTTGATACGCAGTTTATGTTTGCGAGCGGCGCGGGTGCATGGGGCACCGTGCTGGCTGTCGATAAGAAGGGGTACTTTGCGGGTTCATATCATGACTCCGATATGGGTGATACAGGTGATGGATATCCTAACGGAACAGTGTACCTGTCATCCTTCTACGGACAGTTTAAGAACGCGACCAAGATTGATGACTACACCTACAAGATGGAACTTGATTACTATGAAACATCTGATACCATCGGTACTGAGGAGATCAGTGATGATGTCCGTTATGTTTATTCCGAGCCTTACGGAATCTCGGGCGGAGATGTGTTCTATATCTATCTGCCCGGCAAGCCTGTTTCGGAGCTTCCTGAGGGCTTCATCAACTGGAGCTATGGAACAGTCGGTGATATAAGCAACGACGATACCCTTAAGGTTTACGGCATATATAACGAGAAAATGGAAGAAGGGTTCTATTCATACGAATACTAAAGAAGGATTCTTCGCTTCGCTCAGAATGATATACCGTAGTGTCATCCTGAGCGACCGAAGGGAGTCGAAGGATATTATGTGACAAACAGTTCATGACAAGCAGTTCAGATCTGTTTGTCACATTTTGGCTTAAATATATATGCTGACTGGCCGGCTAATAAAATGGATGAATACATAGGGCTTGTTAGCCGGAAATGTGTCACAAATAAGGAAAACCAGATGTGCTGACTAACAGATATAGTGTAAATGTTCAGTATGTTAGCCGAGTGATGGGATTTGCAGTTACGTCTATATAATGGTGTAAATTCATAATTTAATATTTTAAGAGCCAAGGGCTCTACCTTTAGGTATAATAAGATCACCACAATACAAATAATACCGGAGGTAGAACACAATGGCTCAACTCAATATTACTTTAAAT
>JAFZRN010000031.1 GCA_017619835.1 Eubacterium sp. | reverse complement strand
GAACCGGATGGAAGCTTCTCGCTTGAAAAGTTTAAGTCACTTCTTTCGGAAAAGACAAAGATAGTATCCATGACGGCAATGTCGAATATCTTCGGAAGGATAATCGATGTGAAGTCCTTTGCGGATGAAGCACATAAGGTCGGAGCTTACTTTGTGGCAGACGGGGCGCAGAGCGTTCCCCACAGCATTACCGACGTTCAGAAGATGGATGTTGACTTCCTTGCATTCTCGGGACATAAGCTTCTTGCTCCTATGGGGATAGGCGTTCTCTATGGTAAGGAAGAGATACTTAAGAAGATGCCTCCGTTTTTAACAGGCGGAGAAATGATAGAGTATGTAACTTTAGAGGATGTTACCTATGCAGAGCTTCCTCATAAGTTTGAAGCAGGCACCGTAAATGCCGGCGGAGCAGTAGGACTTGCCGCTGCCATAGATTATCTTGAAGAGATTGGTTTACATAATATTGAAGAGCGGGAGCTTGAGCTTACACGCCTTGCTCTTGATGGAATTAAAAAGATACCTCATGTGATCGTTCTCGGTTCCGATAAGGCCGAAGAGCATCATGGTATAATCACATTTAAGATCGAGGGTGTTCATCCTCATGACATAGCCGCGATAATAGCAGATGCAAATGTCGCAGTAAGAGCAGGTCACCACTGTGCTGAACCGCTTCATCAGTTCCTCGGGATCCCTTCAACAACGAGAGCAAGTCTCATGTTCTATAATACAGAGGAAGAGGTTGAAAGATTCCTGGATGTAGTATCAAATATACGAAAGATGATGGGCTACTCTGAGTAACCCTGAAAGGAAGATAAATGGAATACAGGACATTTTATAACGAAATACTGACCGAGCATAATATTCATCCGACTCATAAGATTAAGATGATAGAGCCTCAGAGATCACTTCGCGGAGTCAATCCTTCCTGCGGAGATGATATTACTCTTCAGCTTAATGTATCGGATGACGGGGTGATAACAGACGGCGCCTTCTTCGGTGACGGCTGTGCGATATCCCAGGCAAGTGCCGATATGATGCTTGATCTTGTCATCGGAAGAAGTGCAGAGGAAGCTATAAAGCTTAAGGACACATTTCTCAAGATGATAAAGGAAAAAGTGACCGATGAAGAGCTGGAGCTTCTTGAGGAGGCTGGCTCTCTGAAAGACATTTCCCATATGCCTTCACGAGTTAAATGTGCGGTGCTGGGATGGAGAACTCTCGAAGAGCTTCTTAAAGACGGCGAGACAGCTGAATCAGTCACAACAGAATAGAATACGACTCTTGTAGTTTACAAAAAAGTGTAGTAAACTGAAATGTGACAAAAAGGTGACAAACAGTTCAGATCTGTTTGTCACATAATTGTGGGGTATATAGCGGGGTACACGACATGAACGAGAATAAGAGCTTTTCTGAGTGGTTAAAGTACAAGATGAAGGTCCTTTCAGTGAGTGACGGACACTTCTTCAGATTTATCTGGATCACAGCGATAGCGATATCCGTGGCGACCGTCCTTATCAGTGCAGGTGTAAAGGTATCTGCCGAGAATAAGGAAAAGAAAGCTGCCATTGCGGCAGAGGAGAAGAGGAAGGCAGAGGAAGCAGAAGCTGCTCTTGCAAGCCTTACGGAAGCCAAGGAAAAGGAGAAAGCTTCCAAGACCAATGCTATATCATGGATGCTGATAGTTGTAAACCTGAATAATCCTCTTCCGGATAACTTTGAGATAAAAGAATTTACGGATCTTGTAAACGGACATAAGGTTGATAAGAGGATATATCCCGATCTTCAGGATATGTTCGACAGTGCGAGAGCAGACGGACAGACGCCTTCGATCGTATCATCCTATATAACTCCCGAAGAGGCTAAGGCGGTTGCACTTCCATGTGCACTTGAACACACCACGGGACTCTGTGTAGATATCACCTCAAGTCAGGGTGAAGATAACGTAGAAGATCTTATGAAATGGGTTGCCGAAAATGGCCCCAAATTCGGTTTCATAATCAGATATCCTGATGATAAATACAGTGTAACAGGTGTTAAAGATGCAAAAACACATCTGAGATATGTCGGTAAGGAAGCTGCCCAGGCTATGAAGGAAAGCGGACAGTGCCTTGAAGAATATGTTCAGAGTGATCAATAGAAAAGACAAATTAAGCTAATAAGAAAACAAATAAGAAAACAAATAAGAGTGCTGCAGTATTGCAACACTCTTATTCTTTATGCTTTAAGAGGTATTAGTATTTTTAATATTGTCCTGTATACTGTTCGCCGATTGGAGTGGTCAGAGCATTTTCAAAACCAACTCTTCTTGCGAAGTTCTTAGCTGTTTCAACATCCTTGGCATGTCCATTGGTTCTTTGAGCATTGGAAGCACTGGCACCAAGTTTAACGGATCCGTCAGCACCCAGATAGGCATCCAGCTGATAAGTATTCCAGGTTCTTCTGGCCTTAACTGTCATACTGTTTTTGAATGCATACTCATTTATATTGGTTCTTCTGATATAATCTCCATCAGGTCCGGGTGGGAACCACATTCTTCCTGTCTCGTGTGCTCTTATCTGAGCTTCAGCCTGAGGACTGATATAGACAAGACCTGCTTCGATCATAGCGAGACAAGTTGAAGCGTCTGAACATCTTATCTCATCCTTATCTACATATACCCATCCTCTTTCGTAGTGCTCTGATTCATGAGTTTCAGGGTCGGTATATTCAACATCGATTCCCTGATAATCACTTGGGAAAGGATATATATTAATTGCATCTCGTATTAAAGTTGCATTATGTACATCCATTTCCTGTCTTGCTCTTTCGATATATCTGATGATCAGCAATGTGACAAAGGAGGTTAAAACTGCCATTATTGCGAATACCACTATAAGCTCGATCAAGGTAAAACCTTTATTTTTCTGCATTTTTTTATTATCTTTCATGTTTATTTCCCCCTGGATTTAAAACCTAAAAACCATATCCAGTTTACAAACCGTTATAATTTCGTTCATAGTTTGTTAATATTTCATTCACATTATATATTGCACCGGTGTATTTTTCAAGAAGTATTATAGGATTCTTTTAAAAATATTGCACAAAGTTTTTTGTATATATTGCACAAAAAGTGCATAATTTTTTGACAAGATAAAAAGAGTGCTGCAAAATGCAGCACTCTCGATATTTAAACCGGCAGAGGTCTATCATAATTATCCGAGATCGTATGCTTCTCTTTATACTCATTGATCCTTGTCTGGATTCTGAGCGTAGGATCCAGGAGATCACTGATAGAGGAGTCATGATTCAGATGATCGATGATAATGGCAATATACTTGCTGAGATCTGCCGAACTATACCACTCCCTGGCAACAAGTTCGGGATTCTGATAGCATACATTGGTTGAAATGACTTTGTCGAATATATTCTCTTCATAAGCCTTATCGAAGATAGAAAGACCTGCGGTGAAAAGACCGAAGGTTGCGACGCAGAATACTCGTCTTGCATGACGCTCCTTGAGCTGTCTGCATACATCAAGCATGCTTTCTCCGGATGCAATCATGTCATCTACGATGATAACGTCCTTTCCTTCAACATCATCACCCAGGAATTCATGGGCAACGATAGGATTCTTTCCGTTTACAACCTTTGAATAATCTCTTCTCTTATAGAACATACCTACATCTACACCGAAGTGGTTTGCAAAGTAGATGGCTCTATGCATAGCGCCCTCGTCCGGGCTGATGACCATCATATGATCGTTGTCGATCTCAAGGTCGGGTACGGACTTAAGAAGGCATTTGATAAACTGGTAAGTAGGCATCAGGTTCTCGAAGCCGATTGTGGGGATGGCGTTCTGAACCTTGGGATCATGCGCATCAAATGTGATGAGGTTTGATACACCCATTGATACAAGCTCCTGAAGAGCAAGAGCGCAGTCCAGGGATTCCCTGCTGTTACGCTTGTGCTGTCTCGACTCATAAAGGAATGGCATGATGACATTTATCCTGTGAGCCTTACCTGCAGATGCTGCGATGACTCTCTTGATATCGGCATAGTGCTCATCGGGAGTCATGGGAACCATTCGGCCGCCAAGATTATATTCGATGCTTGTGTTTGTCACATCGCCCAGAATATAGAGATCGCTTCCTCTTACAGAGTCGCTGATCGTTCCCTTGGCTTCTCCGGATGCAAATCTCGGACAGCATGACTTGATGAGAAATGTATCTCTTGAATATCCGTTGAACATGAAGTGCTCTTTGTTAAGATGCTCACGTTCCTGACGCCATTTAACGAGATACTCGTCCACCTTTGCGCCAAGCTTTTCACTGCTCTTCATAGCAATGATTCCAAGCTTACCTGCGGGTACGGTAATAAGTTTGCTTTGATCAGGCATTAATGTTTCCTCCGATTTTGGTTATTTTCCGGTTTTTGCATATCTTATATCATCGCCGTAAAGCGGATAAAGAACATAGTTCTCGGCAATCCTCGACATGACTCTTTCGGTATATCTGTCCTCGAGAGTATCAAGGTCAAGGTTTGTTGTGATGATCGTGGAAAGATCCGAGAGCATACGCTTATTGATTATCTCAAAAAGCTGTGATTTTACAAAGCTGCTCAGTACCTCGGTCCCGAGATCATCGATTATCAGAAGATCACTGCTGTATAAGTATTCATATATCTCAAGCAGGGCATCGTTTTTATCATTTTTCATAATGTATCTGCTCAGTATCTGTTCGAAAAGCTCGTTGGCTGAGAGATACAGCACCGAATGTGCGCTGTCCAGAAGCTCCTTTGCAATGCAGTTGGAGATAAATGTCTTCCCCAGCCCTGTGCCTCCATAGATTAGGATGTTGCCATGCTCGTTGTCGAAATTTTCGACATAGGCCTTAGCCTTCTTCAGTATGGTCGAAGCATTCTGATAAGGACTCACCTGATACTGGCTGTCTTTTATATCTTTACTGTATACATCCAAAGAAAATGTTGAGAAGTTTTCTCTTTCGAATACATTCTTCAGATTTGACCTTTTATAGAGCTCTGTGATCCGGATGCTTTTCGCGCAGGAACACATTTTCCCATCTGCGTAGCCCTGATCCTGACATATAGGACAGGTGTATATAGGTTCGAGATAATCCCTGCCGAATCCATTATCTATAAGAAGAGAAGTCTTTCTTTTGGAATAATCCTTTATCTGCTCCGAGATGTCCGAAGCATCGTCCCCGGCTATCCTTGCTCTTGCCTCACGGGCGAAGAGTGAAGAGATATCCTCATCAATCTCTTTTATCTCGGGAATCCTGTCATATACCTCTTGAATCCTTCTCTTATGTTCTCTTTCGTTGGCTGATCTGATCTTGCTCAGCTCGGAAATGATATCTATTTTTTCAATGTCTCTAATTATCATATGAATCCTGAAGATAGTACTGTTCTAACTGATGAAGCTTACTGCTTTTTTTGGCAGGCTTTTCGGAAGATACTTCCTCCCTGGTCCTGGAACTCTTGTGTGAGTCATCAAGTCTGGATATATCCTGAAAGCTTTTTACATCCTTCTTATACCAGCTGTCGAGGATTCCGTTCACATACGGAAAGCTAACATCGTTCGGCTTTCTTTCAATCGCTCTGTTGCATGCTTCGATAATGATTGCTTCAGAGAAACCGAAGTCATTGATCCAGGTATCGATATACTTTTTCTCGATCGGTGCGGGAGTGAACCTTGAGGTTATTCCCAGAGCCTTCAGGATCTTTCCGTATAGAGAAAGGTATTTGGTCGAATAATCGGCAGCATCCTCTCTCGTAGTGATGCCTTCCTCGTACCAGTTACGTGCAACCTTTTCAATATAGCTGAAGCTTGTTTTCTTGATCTCTGCGCAGTATTCCAGAAGATACTCTGCGAGATCAAAGGAGAAGCCGAGCTGATCCTTTATATATATGAGAGAGTTCAGCTCTTTTTGTGACAGATCCCTGTTGCAGTAAGCAGAAGCTTCATTGATAAGATCATTTATCTCTTTATCCTGAAGCTTGCTCTTTATCTCCACAGGAGTGGGCTGCTTCTTACGGGGGGCCTTGATTTCGTCACCGGACACATCCACAGCGTCGGCAATCTCCTTGATCTCATGTACGGCCTTTTCATCCTGGCCGGAGAGCGCTTTCTTGAAATCATCCAGCTTTAGTTCTGTCGTAAGGACATCTTCCGGACGCTTAAGATTAAGAAGAACGATTCCCTTAACCTCTTTCCTGTTATTGTCATTATAGACAAGCCTGAGGACATCCTCTCTGATCCAGTATCTTATGCCCCTGCAAACGTCATTTTCGGTGCAGTTTAAATGGTCTGCGATATCACTGAGAGAGATATCTCTCCTGGATGAGCAGAGCATGGCAAGATACAGATACAGCTTGACAAAATCGCCGTTTGCATCAGTCATGTAGTACTCTATAAAGTTGTTTGAAATACTTGTATAATAATCCTCTTCAGAGGTAACATTTATCAGTCCCATATCCCAATTTGTAACCTTTTCAATCGCATGATTTTTTCCCCTATAAATACGTGCGAATGAAGTATAGCAAATCGAATTATCAAATGCAAATCGCCTGACGCCCGAAAGGGCTGATGTGGAAAATGTTGATAATGTTGATAGATCAGGGACCCTTTTTTAAAGGCAAATAAATAGGGGACTTATACCCCGATATAAGTCCCCACAGTACATGTTGATAAGAATAGAAAAATGGTTTACATAACGCCAAAAATCATTTTGTGGATTATGTTGATAACCTATTTTTCCAGGAGCTGAGCTCCCACAACGTCTATGTTTCCTGCCCCCATAGTTATTAACATATCGTTGTTGTTTAAACTTTTTTTCAAATAATTTTTGATGGTTTCGAAATCCCCGAGATAGGTCGCATCGGTACCCAGATTTTTGAGCTCATTTTCCAGATCTCTGGATGAGATCGTACCATCATCGATCTCTCTTGCAGCATAGATATCGGCAAGCACTACATGGTCCGCAGAGGAGAGTGACTTGGCAAAATCCTTAAGATGAGCTTTGGTCCTGGAATAGGTGTGAGGCTGGAATGCAACCCACAGCTTTTCCTTTGCGACCGCCTTTGCAACTCTCATCGAAGCTGCGATCTCTGTCGGATGATGAGCATAATCATCATATATATATGCACCCGACTCGGTCCTGCCCTTATACTCGAAACGTCTTTCGGCGCTGTGACATTTCCTTAAACCTTCGATGATATCATCGAGATCTATACCTATATAAAGTGACGCTGCGATAGCGGCAAGTGAATTGACTGCGTTATGCTCGCCTGTTACGGAGAGTGTGACGGTTCCTTTTGCCTGGCCGTTGATATATAGATCATAGGTCGGCTGGCCAAGTTCGTTTAGAGTGATATTCTTAGCCACAAGATCGTTTCCGTCATCCTTGCCGAAGGTGAATACCTTGATATCCTTATCCTTTACGGCATCCCTTATCTGATCCCTGAAACGCATGTCTCCATTAAGGATCAGTGCACCGCCATCCACAGTCTTGGTTGCGAATGTTGCAAATGACGAGGCTATATTTTCGATATTCTTGAAGAAATCAAGATGATCATTATCTACATTTAATATGATACTTACGAACGGTCTGAATTCATGATAGCTGTTTGTATATTCGCAGGCCTCTGTTACGAAGTATTCGGAAGAGCCGACTCTGATATTTCCGCCGATAACATCCAGCATTCCGCCTATCGAGATGGTAGGGTCGGTCTTGGCTGCGAGCATGATGTGTGCCATCATCGAGGTCGTCGTTGTCTTACCATGTGTTCCGGCTACGGCAACACTGTACTTATAGTTATCCATTACCTGTCCTAAGAATTCGGCTCTTGTGAGCATCGGAAGACCTTTGGCCTTAGCTTCGCAGAATTCTTCGTTATCCTCATGGATAGCTGCAGTATATATTACAAAATCTATATCATCCGTTATGTTGGATGCCACCTGCCCTATATAAACCTTTATTCCTTTCTCCTCAAGTATCCTTGTGGTATCTGACTCCTTCATGTCAGAACCGGATACGGTGAAGCCGGCATTTTTAAGAATCTCGGCGAGACCGCTCATGCTGATTCCGCCGATGCCTATAAAATGGGCATGCTTCGGATCGTTAAAATCAACCTTATACATTGTAAGTTGTCCTTTCTTCATTGATAAGTAGTAAGGAAATCTTTAGTATTCTAACACATAAACCCTCAAACGTTAACTATTAAATGCCATAAAAGTTAATTTTATTAAAAAAATACTGATTTTTCTTGATTTTCAAAACAATGGGGGTATAATTAGACTCAGCGATTTATAACTTATGAGAGGAGTGATTGATATGGCTAAAAAGGATATCGATTGGGGTTCACTGGGTTTCGCATATATGGAAACCGCAGCAAGCTACGTATCAAACTTTAAGGACGGTAAATGGGATGATGGTGTGATCACACCCGATCATACTATTACTATGAGCGAGTGCGCTTGTGTTCTTCACTATTCACAGGCATGCTTTGAGGGACTTAAGGCATATGAGACAGAGGATGGACACATTGTTACATTCCGCCCTGACCTTAATGCAAAGAGAATGGTAGATTCTGCTGAGAGACTTGAGATGGCAGTATTCCCCGAGGATAGATTCCTTGATGCAGTTGATAAGGTTGTACTTGCTAATGAGGATTACGTTCCTCCCTTCGGAAGCGGAGCTACATTATATATAAGACCGTTTATGTTCGGTTCTAATGAAGTTATCGGTGTTAAGCCGGCTGATGAATATCAGTTCAGGATCCTTACAACACCCGTTGGACCTTACTTCAAGGGCGGTGCTAAGCCGATCACTATCAGAATAAGTGACTTTGACAGAGCAGCTCCACATGGAACAGGACATATCAAGGCAGGCCTTAACTATGCCATGTCACTTCATGCTATAGTTGATGCTCATAAGAAAGGTTTTGATGAGAATCTTTATCTTGATCCTGCTTCAAGGACCAAGATCGAAGAAACAGGTGGAGCTAATATTATCTTTATAAAAGGTAATAAGTTCATCACACCTAAGTCAAGCAGTATCCTTCCTTCAGTAACAAGAAGATCCCTTGAGATAGTTGCAAAGGATTATCTCGGACTTGAAGTTGAAGAAAGAGAAGTATATCTCGATGAAATCTCTGAGTTCGAAGAGTGCGGTCTCTGCGGAACAGCAGCAGTTATATCACCTGTTGGCAAGATCGTAGATCATGGTAAAGAAATCGCATTCCCGAGCGGAATGGACGAGATGGGTCCTACAATAAAGAAGCTTTATGATACTCTTACAGGTATTCAGATGTGTAAGATTGAAGGTCCTGAGGGCTGGGTACATGTTATCAAATAATCACTCAAAAAGAATATTGATCCTTCTTGCAGTGATCATGCTGGCTTCTTTGGTTTCGGGCTGTGGTAAAGCAGCTGCTCCCCAGGAGGAGCCTGTTAAGTCCGAAGGTATGTCGATCCTTCTCGGCAAGGAATATCAGGAAGCAACACTTGCCAATGCAACATGGTATTACACAAGCCCGGACGGACTTGCAATGGGTATCAGATCCAAGAAGGACGATGTAGAAAAGAGCGGGCTTGAAGTAAGCAGTGCCCGTGACTATGCAGAGGCTTATATCAAGGCCAACAGCATACCCGGTTCTCCCAAGATAAGGAATCGCAGTGAGTATGTTTACTTTGAGTACACAAGGAAGGTGTCCGGAACGGATTATTCCTATCTGACATGCGTATTTGATAACAAGGATGAGTTCTGGCTTGTTAATTTTGCATGCTATAAGGAACTCTATAAAGAGAAGAAGGCAGACTTTTTAAATGCTGCCGATACAGTTACATTTGAAGATTAAGCTATTCTCGAGGGTCCGCGCCCTCGAGAATTTATTAAGAGGACATTATGGACTTTTCCAACGACCGCATCATTCAGAACCGATTCATTCTGTCTGAGCTGATTAAAAAAGGAATAAGACTTAAATACAGACGTTCCTACCTCGGAATACTGTGGTCACTTCTGGAACCCCTTCTTACCATGGTGGTGCTGACCATAGTTTTCGGAACTCTGATGGGAGAGCATGACAAGGCCTTTCCCGTTTACATCCTGACAGGACGTCTTCTTTATGGGTTCTTCGCCCAGTCTACCACGGCAGCATTAAAGTCGATAAGAGCTAACAGCTCTATAATAAAGAAGGTTTACGTGCCGAAAATGCTTTACCCGCTTTCGGCGATCCTTTTTAATTTCATCATTTTCCTAATATCACTCATAGTTCTTGCGGTAGTGGCTATAGTCCTCGGAGTGATGCCGACGCTGTATGTATTTCAGGCTGTCCCGGTTCTCATCGTTCTTCTGATACTGAGCCTTGGGATCGGAATAATCCTTTCAACCGTGGGAGTATTCTTCAGGGATATGGAATATCTCTGGACCATCGCCCTCATGCTGATAATGTATACCTCGGCAATATTCTACAGGGCGGACAGGCTTCTCGGAAGCAGATGGAGCTTTATACTGAAAATGAATCCGCTCTTTTCCGTTATCGAATGCTTCAGAAGTGCGGTATTCGGTGAATGGCTGAACGTCCATTACCTTCTGTATGCTGCAGCCTTCGGAATCATATGCATAATAATCGGTGTTATCGCGTTTAAGAAGAATGAAGATAAATTTATCCTGGAGATATAAATGGCAGAAACTGTTCTAAGGGTTGAAAATGTCGGAATGAAATTCAACCTGAGTAAAGAAAAGCATGACTCGGTGAAGGAATACTTTATCGCGCTTATGCGTCACGAGCTGATCTATAATGAGTTCTGGGCGCTGACCGATGTATCCTTCGAGCTTGAGGCCGGAGACCGTCTCGGTATCCTCGGCTTTAATGGCGCGGGGAAATCTACCTTACTTAAGGTTATCGCAGGAGTATTCAAGCCCAGTACCGGAAATGTGATGCGTAAGGGCGTGCTTGCTCCGCTTATCGAGCTCGGAGCGGGATTCGATCCTCAGTATACGGGTCTGGAGAATATCTACCTTTACGGTGCATGCCTCGGCTACAGTCATAAGTTTATAGATGAGAAACTGGAAGAGATAATCGAGTTTTCCGAGCTGAGAGAATTTATCGATGTACCTCTTAAGAATTATTCCTCGGGTATGAAGGCCCGTCTCGGATTTGCCATCGCTACGATAGTTGAACCCGATATGCTGATCCTCGATGAAGTTTTGTCGGTGGGAGATGCTAAGTTTAAGAAGAAGAGTGAGGAAAGACTCCTCAAACTTATGGATAAGGGAGTGACTGTTCTTTTTGTATCGCACAATACCGATCAGGTACGCACGATATGCAATAAAGCACTTATCCTGGAAAAAGGAAAAGTGATAAGCATCGGAGATGTGGAAAAAGTTACAAATGAGTATGAAATGCTTGTTGGAAAGTAACTTAAGTGTTATTATTAAAATGATGTGTAAAAAACTGTCATAGTTAGGGGTAAAGGTATGGTTATTTTAGAACTGCTGAAAGTCATATTCTTAGGAATAATCGAGGGAATCACGGAGTGGCTTCCCATAAGCAGCACCGGACATATGCTTCTGGTGGATAAGTTCATAAAGCTCAGTGCTGATCCGGAATTCAAGGACATGTTTTTTGTTGTCATTCAGCTTGGCGCGATCATTGCCGTTATATATATGTACTGGAGCAAGCTCTGGCCGTTCAGAATGGTGAAAGATAATAAATTCCCGACAGTAGTTGATTCCAAGGGAAGAAAAAGAAAAGACGGCAAATGGAAGAATGAGATAAGAATAGGCTCTGTTGCAATAAGCAGAGTTATACTAAATATATGGCTGAAGGTTATCATCGCTACCATCCCCGCAGCAGTCATCGGACTCCTTCTTGATGACTGGATGGATAAGTATGCGCATAACGCAGTAGTCATCGCTGTTCAGCTCATCGTATTCGGTGTCCTTTTCATCCTTGTTGAGACCAGGAATGAGGAAAGAGAACCGAAGATCACAAAGCTGAGCCAGCTCACTTATCTGGATGCCCTTAAGCTGGGACTGTTCCAGACACTTGCAATCATTCCCGGAACCTCACGTTCCGGTGCCACGATAGTTGGCGGTCTTACAATGGGAATCTCAAGAAGGCTTGCGGCTGAGTTCTCATTTTTCATGAGTATACCGATCATGTTCGGATGGAGCCTTGTAAAGCTCATCAAATTCGGTATGCATTACACACCTACTCAGTTCTTCGAATTACTTTTCGGAATGGCAGTAGCGTTCTTCGTTTCCGTAATCGTGATCCAGTTCCTTATGGGTTACATCAAGAGAAACAACTTCAAGATATTCGGAATATACCGGATAGCACTTGGTATTCTTGTAATAGTAGTAACTATTATAGGAAAGGTTATGGCATAAGTTTGGGAATAGTTGAAGTTACCCCTTGACTTTAAGGCCTACATTGTGTTATTCTATCGTTTGCGTTTCTGTACGCACTTCTTTTGGTGTGCATTTTCAGTAATCCCAACTGGTACATCGAAAGTTTACCCTATTTTCGTACGGATTCGGTATTTGTAAAAAGTTACATATTTATATAATGGAGGTGGCGACCCGTGCGCGTTAAGATTACACTCGCTTGTGAGGAATGTAAACAGCGTAATTACAACCTTACAAAGGATAAGAAGTTACATCCGGACAGGATGCAGACAAAGAAGTATTGCAGATTCTGCAAAAAGCATACTAATCACAAGGAAACCAAGTAATTATTCGTTAGAGAGGTAAATGTTATGGCAGAGAAGAAAGATTCACCTGCTCTTAAGAGAAGCTGGTTTCAGGAGTTAAAACATGAGTTCGGTAAGATAACCTGGCCGACAAAGATAGTACTTGCCAAGGAAACAGGTGTAGTTCTTGTTACAGCTGTTCTGCTTGGTGCGCTTATTGTTGTTGTTGACTGGTTACTGAACCTTGCACTTCAGTTTATATGGTAGGCGGTGAAAAACAGTGGCAGATAAAAAGAAGCTAAATCCCGAGGAAGAGGCTGAAAAGACAGTTGATACAGCTGAGGAAGCAGTAAAAGCAGTTGAAGAAGCTGCTGAAAAGGCTGAAGAAGCTGTAGAGGAAGCTCCCCGCATCAAGTCTTCAAATGTAAAGCAGCAGGGTGATGATGAGCCTCACTGGTATGTAGTTCATACATATTCGGGTTATGAGAATAAGGTTAAGGCTGATATAGAGAAGACCATTGAGAACAGAAGACTTCAGGATCAGATGTTTGAGGTTATGGTTCCGCTTCAGGATACTATAGAAGTAAAGAACGGAGTAAGAAAGACCATATCCAAGAAGATCTTTCCCGGTTATGTTCTTGTGCACATGATCAAGAACGATGTTACATGGTATGTTGTCCGTAACACCAGAGGTGTTACCGGTTTTGTCGGCCCGGGATCGGAGCCGGTTCCCCTTACGGATATCGAGATGCGTAAGCTCGGTGTAAGGACCGAAGACATCGATATCGATGTTGAGGTTGGCGATGCTATCAAGGTTATCGCAGGTGCGTGGGAAGGAACTGTCGGCAATATCAAGACCATAAGCCGTACAAAACAGACAGTCACCATTGATATGGATATTTTTGGCCGTTCAACTGATGTTGAGATCAGTCTGGGCGATATACAGAAGCTGTAAACTGTTTCATACAGTTTATATATAAGTGGAAGGGGCTGACCTACCCCGATATTTTACCACGAAGGAGGATATAAAAATGGCTAAGAAAGTCGAAGGTTACATTAAGTTACAGATACCTGCAGGAAAGGCAACTCCGGCACCCCCTGTCGGACCCGCTCTTGGTCAGCACGGTGTTAACATCGTTGACTTCACAAAGCAGTTCAACGACCGTACAGCAGATCAGGGTGATATGATAATTCCCGTAGTTATCACAGTTTATGCAGACAGAAGCTTCAGCTTCATTACAAAGACACCACCTGCAGCAGTTCTTATCAAGAAGGCAGCAGGTCTTCAGAAGGCATCAGGCGAGCCTAACAAGAAGAAGGTTGGTAAGATCACAAAGGCACAGGTTCAGGAGATAGCTGAGACAAAGATGAAGGATCTTAACGCTGCTTCACTTGAGTCAGCAATGAGCATGATAGCCGGTACAGCACGCTCAATGGGCGTTGAAGTAGTTGATTAATTCTGGAGGTAATGAAGATGAAAAAAGGTAAGAGATTTTTAGAGGCAGCAAAGCTTGTTGATAAGAGTAAGCTTTATGACCTTGAAGAGGCAGCAGAATTAGTCAAGAAGACTGCTAATGCCAAGTTTGATGAAACAATTGAAGCACACCTTAAGCTGGGTGTTGATGGTCGTCACGCAGACCAGCAGGTACGTGGTGCCGTAGTTCTTCCTCACGGAACAGGTAAGGAAGTTAAGGTTCTCGTATTCGCTAAGGGTGATAAGGTTGATGAGGCTCTTGCAGCAGGCGCTGATTACGCAGGCGGCGATGAGCTCGTTCCTAAGATTCAGAACGAAGGATGGCTTGACTTTGATGTAGTTATCGCTACACCTGATATGATGGGTGTTGTAGGTCGTCTCGGACGTGTACTCGGACCTAAGGGTCTTATGCCGAATCCCAAGGCAGGTACAGTTACTCCTGACGTAGTTAAGGCTATCGCTGATGTTAAAGCCGGTAAGATCGAGTACAGACTTGATAAGGCTAACATCATTCACGTTCCTGTTGGAAAGGCTTCTTTCTCAGCAGAGCAGATAGCAGATAACTATAAGGCTCTTATGAAGGCAATCGTTAAGGCTAAGCCTTCAAGCGCAAAGGGAACATATCTGAAGAGCGTTACAATGTCTTCTTCAATGGGTCCCGGAATCAAGCTTAATCCGAACAGATTCATCGGACAGAATGCTGAATAAGAATACATTTTAAGTCATATGACTTACTTAAGACCGACCCGCAAAGGTCGGTCTTTTTGTTGTTGATTTTTGGTACTGTAAAAGGTAAAATAGTAGTGTGAAATCAAGTTTAGAAAGGGGTTACATTTATATGGAAAAGGAAGAAGTAAGGCTTGCTATAAAAGCCCTTATCGCGGATGAAATGCCCGAACTTGGCGAAGTTGATATGGAGAAGGAGATAACGTCAGAATATGGTATAAATTCCGTTAGTATAATAAAGCTTATCGTTGCTGCCGAAGGAAAATTCGATATAAGTTTTTCTGATTACGAGCTTGCTCTTGATGATTATAAGAGCTTTGAGGATCTCGCAGCAGTCATTAAGACTAAGATTGATAAGAAGGAAGACTAAAGGAGGTTAGCAAAAATGGGAAAGAAGAGACTACCGGTTACAAGAACACCTCTTATCACATCCTGGCAGTGGCATGCAACACTTTTTTCAATTCTGTCGGATGATTCAAATGCTAAGAAGTGGATTTTCAGCAATTACATCCAGCTGAGATGTTACGATATCGAGGAGATATTCACCGGAGATGACATGCTTTTTGCGGACATCATGCCCGGAAGCAGCTCACTCAAGGAATGTCCTTACCTCATCACATCACTTATGACCAAGGAACAGATCCAGAGCTACTGTGGCGACATTGTTGATTTTATCATCAAGACCATAGATCTCGGCGGGTATGTTTACGGCGTATTTGATGAAGCAAAGATTCTCAGTGATGTTGCTGTTGATTATAAGTTCCCTCACGAACTGTTCATATACGGATATGACCTCGAGGGTGAAGGTTTCTATTGCGGCGACTTTACATTCAAGGATAAATATGCTCATAACAAGCTTACATTCGAGGATGTAAGAAAAGGCTATGATGTTATCAGCGCTGCTGAAGACCATATGTTCAAGGATGATTACAAGGGTACAAGAGGACTCTATGTAATATTCAAGAATACAGATACCTGCTACTACGATGTTGATACCGTACTTATCAGAAATACCCTGCGCGAATACTTGAATTCCGAAGATACAAAGAATCATTTCCGTATGATGAGAAACAGATTCAATGATACAACCTTCGGAGTTGAGGTTTATGACAGAGTCCTTGAAAGGATCAATAAGCAGATCAGTCAGGAAGAACCTGACTTTGATATCAGAGCCCTTCATGTGATGTATGATCACAAGGTGCTGATGCTTGAGAGGATCAAGTACCTGATGGCTAACGGTTATCTGAACTATGATGAGGATCTCATCAAGAATTACGAGGAGGTAGTTAAGAATATGCTCACCGCCCGTAATCTTCTCATAAAGATCTCCATCAAGGGGGACATTAGTGAGGCATCAAGATTTAAGACCTACTTCAATATCGCAAAAGAAAAAGAAGTAGCAGTTCTCCTGGAAGTGCTCTCAAGACTGGATCAGAGAGCTAAATAATTAAACATAAAATAAGCCAAAAGAACATTGCTCTTTTGGCTTATTTTTTGGCTATTTTTCTATACATTTTCCTCTTCACATTAAGACACGTTTGTGTTATATTGGTAGTTAGCTTTACGCGCCTTTTTGGCGTGCCCGGAGTTCTGGTCGGAACTCCTAAAGAAATAATACCAGGAGGAATCACGAAATGGCAAGATTCAAAAAGACCATGGATGGTAACGAAGCTGCAGCTCATGCATCGTATATCTTTACAGACTGCGCCGCTATCTATCCCATCACACCATCATCACCTATGGCTGAACATACTGATGAGTGGGCAACTGCCGGAAGAAAGAATATCTTCGGCAACACAGTTAAAATTCTTGAGATGGAATCTGAAGCAGGAGCAGCCGGTACTGTACACGGTTCACTTGTTGCAGGTGCCATGACATCTACTTACACAGCTTCTCAGGGACTTCTTCTTATGATCCCTAACCTTTATAAGGTTGCAGGTGAGAGGCTTCCGGGCGTATTCAACGTTTCCGCACGTTGCGTTGCTTCACACGCTCTTAATATCTTCGGTGACCATTCAGACGTTTACGCTTGTCGTCAGACAGGATGCGCAATGCTCTGTGAGTCATCTGTTCAGGAAGTAATGGACCTTACTCCTGTTGCTTATATGGCAGCACTTGAAGGAAGACTTCCTTTCATCAACTTCTTCGACGGTTTCCGTACATCTCATGAGATCCAGAAGATCGACTGCTGGTCAAATGAAGATTTCGAAGATATCTTCCCTTATGACGCACTTGATAAGTTCAGAGCAGAAGCTCTTAATCCTAACCATCCTTGCGAGAAGGGTTCAGCTCAGAATCCTGACGTATTCTTCCAGACAAGAGAGGCATGTAACTCAGCTTACAATGATATGCCTGCTATCGTTGAGAAGTATATGGATAAGATCAATGCCAAGCTCGGTACAGATTACAAGCTCTTCAATTACTATGGAGCACCCGATGCAGAGAAGGTTATCGTTGCTATGGGTTCTGTATGTGATACTATCGAGGAGACAATTGATTACCTCATGGCTAAGGGCGAGAAGGTCGGCGTTGTAAAGGTTCGTCTTTACAGACCTTTCGTTAATGATAAATTCGTTGCAGCTATTCCTAAGACAGCTAAGCAGCTCATCGTTCTTGACAGAACAAAGGAGCCCGGTTCAATCGCTGAGCCTCTTGCACTTGATGTTATGGCAGCTGTTCGTGGAACAGAGTTCAAGGATACACCGATCACAAGAGGTCGTTATGGTCTTGGTTCAAAGGATACAACACCTTCAGAGATCGTTGCTGCATTCAATAACACAGAGAAGGAAGAGTTCACTCTTTCAATCTTCGATGATGTAACTAACCTTTCACTTGATTCAGGTGAAGCTCTTGTTACAACTCCTGAAGGAACAGTTTGCTGTAAGTTCTGGGGTCTTGGTGCTGACGGTACTGTTGGTGCTAACAAGAACTCTATCAAGATCATTGGTGATAACACAGATAAGTACGTTCAGGCTTACTTTGATTATGATTCAAAGAAGTCAGGCGGTATCACAATGTCACACCTTAGATTCGGTGATAAGCCGATCAAGTCAACATACCTCATCCATAAGGCTAACTTCGTAGCTTGCCACAACGCAGCTTACGTTAGAAAGTATAAGATGGTTGAAGAGCTTGTTGATGGTGGTACATTCCTTCTTAACTGCCCTTGGACAGGTGAGGAACTTGATAAGCACCTTCCGGGACAGGTTAAAAAGTACATCGCTGATCACAATATCAACTTCTACACCATCGACGGTGTTAAGCTTGGTATCGAGTCAGGTATGGGCCCTACACGTATCAATACTATCCTTCAGTCAGCATTCTTCAAGCTCACAGGTATCATTCCTGAGGCAGAGGCTATTGAGCACATGAAGGCAGCTGCTAAGAAGTCATATGGTATGAAGGGTGACGATATCGTTCAGATGAACTGGAAAGCTATCGACCTTGGTGCAAATGCAGTCGTTAAGGTTGACGTTCCCGCAGACTGGACTAATGGAGTAGATGAGGGACTTGATTATCCTGCAGCTACAAAGGGTACTCAGGATCAGATCGATTTCGTAAATGACGTTCAGATCAAGGTTTCAGCTCAGGAAGGTAACACAATCCCTGTTTCCGTAGTAGCTAGATATGTTGATGGTTCTACACCTTCAGGTACAGCTGCTTACGAGAAGAGAGGTGTTTCCGTAGCTGTTCCCGTTTGGTCATCAGATAAATGTATCGGATGTGGACTTTGTTCATATGTATGTCCTCATGCTGCAATCAGAACAGTTGCTCTTACAGATGCAGAAGCTGCTGCAGCACCTGAAGGCTTCAAGAGTGCTGATTTCAAGCCTCAGCCTATCGAGGGATACAAGTTCACTGTTGCAATCTCTACTATGGACTGTCTCGGATGTGCTTCATGTACAAACGTATGTCCTACAAAGTCTATCGAGATGAAGCCGCTTGATGATGCTCTTAAGGCAGAGCAGAAGTACTTCGACTATGCTATCTCAGTTCCCGATAAGGAAGAAATCATCAATAAGTTCGGAGCTGCTACAGTTAAGGGATCACAGTTCAAGCAGCCGCTGCTTGAGTTCTCAGGCGCATGCGCAGGCTGTGGTGAGACACCTTATGCTAAGCTTATTACACAGCTCTTCGGTGACAGAATGTACATTGCAAATGCTACAGGATGTTCATCAATCTGGGGTAACTCATCACCTTCAACACCTTATACAGTAAATAAGGCAGGTAAGGGACCGGCTTGGGATAACTCACTCTTCGAGGATAATGCTGAGTTCGGATTTGGTATGTATCTTGCACAGAAGACACTTAGAGAAAGTCTTTCAGCTAAGGTTAAGGCTGTAGCTGAGACTAACGCTGAGGTTAAGGCTGCTGCTGATAAGTTCTTCGAGACTTATGACTGCACAGACTGCAATACAGAGGCTGCTGAAGCTCTTGTAGCTGCTCTTGAGAAGGTTGATTCTCCTGAGGCTAAGGCAGTTGTTAAGGATAAGGATTTCCTTGCTAAGAAGTCACAGTGGATCTTCGGTGGTGACGGCTGGGCATACGATATCGGTTTCGGTGGAGTTGACCACGTACTCGCTTCCGGTGAAGATGTAAACGTATTCGTATTCAATACAGAGGTTTACTCAAATACTGGTGGACAGTCTTCAAAGGCTACTCCTACAGGAGCTGTTGCACAGTTCGCTGCAGGTGGTAAGGAGATCAAGCAGAAGGATCTCGCAGCTATCGCTATGAGCTATGGTTATGTATATGTTGCTCAGGTATCTATGGGTGCTAACTACAACCAGCTTATCAAGGCTATCAAGGAAGCTGAGAGCTATCACGGACCATCACTCATCATCGCTTACGCTCCTTGTATCAACCACAGAATCCGTGTTGGTATGAGCAAGGCTATGGCAGAAGAGAAGAAGGCTGTTGATGCAGGTTACTGGAATCTGTTCAGATTCAATCCTGAAGCTGACAAGAAGTTCACACTTGACAGTAAGGCTGCTACAGTTCCTTATCAGGAATTCCTTTCAGGAGAGGCTCGTTACACAGCACTTCAGAAGGTTGACAAGGAAAAGGCAGAGAGACTCTTTGCTAAGGCTGAAGAAAATGCCAAGAAGAAATTCGCTCATCTTGAAGGCCTCGTAGATCTTTACGACGGAACTAAATAATGAGTTAAGTTCTTAAGACATTAATACCCCGGGACTTGAAAAAGTCCCGGGGTATTTGTCATTTATATAGAAAAACATGTCGTTCACACAAAAATCGTGTCGTTCACACAAAAATCGTGTCGTTCACACAATGGAGATTGAAAATTTTATAAAATTCAGTTATATTAAATTCTCTTTGATGTTTTTCACAATGGGTAGTATTTTTTGTGGAGGGAAAAAGTAAATGAATAGTTTTATCATGAAGCCGGGTACGTGTATCAGAAGGGTTATTTCTTTAATTCTGACCGTATCCTTTATTATTTGTTTATTATCGGATACAGCTTATGCCAAGAGTAAAGCTGTTATAGATAATACCATGGGATCAGAATTTGAGGATGAAGTACAGTATTCAGTTCCCGAAAAGTATAAAGGTCTTGAATATGCTCTTTTTGCATCTTCAAAGTCCGGAGAGAGTTTCTATGTCAATACAGCAATGATAGGCGGTTCGGTTCACACTAACGGATCCTTTTTATTTAACGGAAATGCCATTACCGTTACTGAGGTTCTGGAATCTGCTAACGGAATAACAATCAGGACATCAGGTAAGAAGAACAGCCGGAATATAACATCGATAATAGATGATGCAGAGTTAATAGAGATGCCGGATATCGCATCCCCCATACATGAGATAATAAAAGAAGATTCCGGCCTCAATTGGGATATCCATTCCTCATATAAGAATTACGGCAGCGATGAGATAAAGCTTGATAAGAACATATATGTTAAGGACGGAGTGTCCTTTAATGGTACAAGTTTCAGTACATCCGGAATGATAGTTGCCAAAAAGGATGTAAACTTTAATGTTCATAAGACCGAGCCTGTTACAGATGAAACTATCTTTATATCGTCTGAAAAGGGCGACATCAATATCAATGGCAGCAGCATCTATATGAATGCTGTGATCTATGCTCCCAAGGGAACAGTACGTGTAAGTGCGAACGAGTTCCATCTGAAAGGAAGGATCATAGCAAAGGAAGTAATCATTAACGGAACGCTGATCGAGATAAATGCAGGAAGTCATGACCTGGATATGTTAGATGAACTCGGGTTATTCCCTCATGAAGAGGAACCGACAGCAACACCTGAACCTACAGAAGCACCAACAGTAGCACCTACAGCAACACCAAGTGCGACACCGACAAAGGCACCAACGGCAACGCCGAGTGCAACGCCTACAGTGACACCGACAGCAACCCCAAGTGCGACACCGACGGCAACAGCAACGGTAACCCCGAGTGCAACGCCGACAGCAACACCGTCAGCAACCCCAAGTGCGACACCGACAAAGGCACCAACGGCAACGCCGAGTGCAACGCCGACAGCAACACCGTCAGCAACGCCAAGTGCGACACCGACGGCAACAGCAACGGTAACCCCGAGTGCAACCCCTACAGTGACACCGACAGCAAAACCAAGTGCAACACCAACAGCTACACCTACGGCGACTCCAACAGAAACACCAACCCCGACGCCTGGGTTTATTAAGGTTATTGACAGTAGGGAAGACTTTGAATTTTCAATAGATAATTGGGGTAAGGAATCAAATGCCCGCTTTGATAATACTGAT
>JAFZRN010000030.1 GCA_017619835.1 Eubacterium sp. | reverse complement strand
CATGTCTATGACCGGTTGCATAATATTATGATGCGGACAGGTTTTATGCCCTTTGCGAAAACAATTACTGCATCCTGTGCAGAACGGAAGAGCTATTTCTGATAAGTGAATTTCATAAAACTCAAGCGAATTATCGAATTTCTGCAAATACTTCTTTGCAACCTGCGTCAACCTCCATGTGTTTCCTTTGTGGGGTCCACCATTAAAAATCAGTATTTTCATACACTCTTACCTCATTCTATATCATCTTTACAAATCCCGATTTATCGTTCTCATTTATAATATAAGTTATATTTCCTGTTTAACTCATATTCATTCTCTGACCAAGTCTTCAATGGTGATTCATTGTGCTGAATCAACGCTCTCTGTTCTGCCTTTTGACGTAGTACAGTGACGAGGTGTATTTTTCAGCTTTTCTGCAACATGCAATATTTCCAAAAAGTCCTTTACTTTCTATATATTATTTCAATATCGCCGTCAACGAATCCTATCCCTATTCCTTTGTAGGATCTTAACGTTTCCGAAAAGCTACTTTCGGTTATATACTTTTCAACATTTTCCATAGCAGTTGTTAATGCTTGTTCCCATCCGCCTTCTTCATCCCAGAAATATAAGTTTTCTCCGGAAGAAAAAGTTTCGTAACAAGCCCAGTCTTCTTCATCAAACTTATCTGCACCTATGATCTGAACAGAATAAGTATCTCTTTCTGACTCTTCAAATAAATTAAAGTTAAGTGCAATAGTATTGTCGGGAAATGGATTCTCAAAAATAGAATCTGCCCATGCAGAAAAAATATCATAGCTAAACATATCGTAAAACATCTCCTTCCTTCGTCTCAGGGACATCCGGTTGCGGATCAAAGAACTGATTCCTTCTTTCATCTACTTCTTTAACCATATCTCTATAGAATGCATCATCAGTTACAAATGTGGCAAGTTTTTCGTTATATCCTTTTATGAAATAAGGTGCTCGGGTATAGAGCTCATCTAGTATCTTGTTTCCTATCTCCTCTTTTTTTATATCTACAGTATTCTTTTTATGATTATGATCCCAGAACACCAATTTATATTCCTCTGAAACCCCAGTTTTAATACCATAGAAGTAATGCTGGGTCTTCATAACTTCCAAATATGCCCAGATAAGGCAATTATACGGAATAACAAATCCACCAATTGGCGTGGCAAATGTAGCATATTTCTCACCAATATATGCCACATCCTCGTGCAAAGCAAACATCATGTCCTTCTCAAGTGATTCAGGCAGAATTCCATATTTCTTCAAAGCATCTGTAAATACCCTTTTATAGTTGCCCGTCAGATAGTTTAAGATCAATATTATTCCGAATAATATCATTATTATGGCAACCCATACCCAAAGGCTGGTTTTACCATTATCATTAGTGAGAGCCTTCCAGGGAGTTATCATTCTGAATGTATATAATTTAACGTTATAATCATCAATAGTTTTTCCGTTATAGTTAAAGTATTCAGTAAAAAAGCCTTCCTCTTCCGGTCCCATTTTGGCAAGATATCCTTTTCCCGATAAATACAACGAAGACAGAGAATCTTTCCTGCCATCCATGTATTCATAAGTAGCTTGAACAATCTCATCTGCTATATCCGTCTTATTATTATACACATAAAACCCCATATATTCACCATCTTTAGTGGTGGTCAAATAGTATCTGCCGGATTTATCCGCACAATAATATCCCAATAGCATGTTGTTATCGCACTTATACCAGCGTTCGTCCTTAAACTGAGAACTGCTGGTCTCAAAAAGATTCGATTTTTTAGCAAAAAAATACGGAAACAGGTGAGGACTACAAGCCCATGTGAAAACTATTCCCAACAAAAAAAGAACAATCCCCCCCAGAATATCGAGTTTAAATGCTCTTCGCTTAATATCCTTCATTATTTGGTCCATAATAAAACCCCCTTCACCAAACACTGAAACTATATCATTATATTATTTTGTATTAAAACTATATAACGTTATTACTTCTCTTTACTTGCTCATTGACAAATCTTGCTACGCTGTCTTCATCATTACTGCCGATAACACCCGTGGCAGCATCCTTTACTTCCTGAATAGCATTTGCCGTGGCATATGCCTCATCGGCAATCTCAAACATCGGAAGATCATTTACCGAATCTCCGAATACGACCAGTTTATCGGCCCCTACACTTTCCTTCAGTCGAAGGATGGCTTTAGCTTTCGTACTGTTTTCGGGACAGATCTCAAGCCAGTATTCTTCGTCATATGCGTCCTTCTGGAAAACGCATTCCCAGTTCTTATACTTTCTCATTCGTTCATAAGTACCAATGAGTTTTTCTCTGTCATCGATCAGAGTCACATATCCCGGTTCGCCATCGAACATATCATCCAGATCATCTACGCATCTCATCCGGGGATCTGTTGCATGATCTTCAACATACTTTACGAGTCCCACACTGATATCTCCTGACATGTAGATCTTATACATGTCATTTCCGTTATCGCCGAAATATGAGGATACGAATCCGCACCATTTAAGTTCGGGAAGTGTTTCTTTGAGAAGCTTTATCTCCTCTTCAGTGAAGAGCGCTTTCTTAGTCATCTTACCGGTAGAGTTATCGGCAAGAACAGTTCCGTTACGGGATATGACCGGAAGCCTTAGCTTCAGACCGGCGGTAACCTCCATCGAACTCTGGATGGATCTTGCAGTTGCGTATGTGAAGAGAACGCCCTCTGAAATAAGTCCATTGATGATACTTACGGTATTATCCGATAAGGTCTTATCACTCCTCATCAGCGTTCCATCGAGATCAGTTACGTATAAAGTACTCAAATGATTTCTCTCCTACGTTTGTCCTAAAAAAGTTCACTTCTGAGTTCTTCACATTCTTCTGCCATTTCCCGCATTTCGTCATCATCCATCATCTCATGCAGATCATATTCAAGCGGGTTATTGATGAAATCAAGTAACGCATCATTTAGTGCGGTCTTTTCATCATCTGTTAATGTGATACTGACCTTCAGCTCGTCATCATCTCCCATAAGTTCTCCCGGAGATAAATATCCATTAACAGAGCATTCCAGAATCAGAGCAGCGAGGTCTGTGATCAGATCGATCGCATAATAAAAATCATACTCCATTCCTTCCGAATCGGTAAATGATACTTCTTCGGTAGATCTGAAATCCCAATCCTGTTTATCGAGTCCGAGATCCGAAAAGATTTCTTCTAACGAGAGCTCTTCTTTTCCTTTTTCAAGCAGGTAACCTAACAGAGTAAGACTGTCATCTGTACCACCAATATAGTTTCCCCAGTACTTATCAATATACATACTTAATACCTCCATTTATATGATCATATATATTAATAACGAAATGATCCATGCGATGGCACACTGCAGGACTACCATTACAGCGGCCCATTTTGCGCCGAGCTCTCTCTTCACTGATGCGACTGCTGCAACGCATGGTGTATAGAGAAGGCAGAATACCATAAGTGCAAATGCGGAAGCTGTCGAGAGCACGTCAGTTAGTGCGACGCCATTTCCAAAAAGAACCGTAAGTGTCGATACTACACTCTCCTTTGCCATGAAGCCGGTGATAAGTGCAGTCACTATCCTCCAGTCGCCGAAGCCCTGAGGCCTGAATATCGGAGCGATCACTCCGGATACGCTAGCAAGGATGCTGTCCTGTGAATCAGCAGCAAGACTAAGATGCGGTGTGAAAGTCTGCAGAAACCATATCACTATGGTGGCTACGAATATGACCGTAAATGCTTTCATAAGGAAGTCTTTTGCCTTCTCCCAGAGAAGCTGTGCTACATTTTTAAGACCGGGCACGCGATAATTAGGAAGCTCCATAACAAAGGGCACTGCCTCACCTTTAAAGAGTGTCAGCTTCGAGATAAGTGCCGTGATTATTCCTATCAGAATTCCGAGAGCATAAAGCCCTGCCATGACAAGCGCACCCTTTCCGGGGAAAAATGCCGCCGCAAAAAATGCATATATCGGAAGCTTTGCGGTACAGCTCATAAACGGTATCAGCATGATCGTAAGCTTTCTGTCTCGTGCCGACGGAAGTGTACGGCTGGCCATTACACCCGGCACCGAGCAGCCGAAGCCAATAAGCATCGGTACTATGCTTCGTCCCGAAAGGCCGAGTTTTCTCAGCGGCTTATCCATTACGAAAGCAACTCTTGCCATATATCCCGTATCCTCCAGAAGCGACAGGAAGAAAAACAGGATGATGATTATCGGAAGGAAGCTGAGGACGCTTCCGACTCCGGTAAAGATTCCGTCGATAATAAGTGAGTGTACGACCTCATTTACATTCCAGACATCTAAAAGATGATCCATCTTATCGGTAAGAAGATCGATTCCCGACTCGAGAAGTCCCTGGAGCCATGCGCCGATCACGTTAAATGTCAGCCAGAATATAAGTAGCATGATTCCTATAAATGCGGGGACAGCGGTATATTTTCCGGTGAGGAAGCGGTCTATCTTTTCGCTCCTCTCACGCTCCTTGCTTTCCTCGGGCTTGATTACGGTTTCTCTTACAACCTTCTTTATATATTCAAATCTCATATCGGCGATCGCAGCCGCACGGTCGAGACCTCTTTCCTCTTCCATCTGGATAATGATGTGCTCTATCATTTCCATCTCATTTGAAGAAAGCTTCAGCGCATCTATCACGCGCTTATCTCCTTCGATAACTTTATTGGCAGCAAATCTTATCGGAATATCCGCGCGCTTCGCATGATCCTCAATAAGGTGCATGATTCCGTGGATACATCTATGCACGGCACCGCCATGATCCGATTCATCACAGAAATCCTTTTTGCCCGGGCTCTCCTGATATTTGGCCACATGGATGGCATGGTGAACCAGCTCGTCAACACCTTCATTCTTGGCTGCCGAGATGGGGACTACCGGAACTCCGAGCATGGCTTCCATATCATTTATCTTAATGGCGCCGCCGTTACCGCGGACCTCATCCATCATGTTAAGAGCCACAACCATCGGTATATCCAGCTCGATAAGCTGCATTGTAAGATAGAGATTCCTCTCTATATTCATTGCATCAACTATATTGATGATGCCCTTCGGCTTTTCGCCGATTATATACTGTCTCGAAACTATCTCTTCATCCGTATATGGAGAAAGCGAATAGATACCCGGAAGATCCACCACCTCAGTGTTGGGTCTATCCTTTATCGCTCCGCTCTTTCTGTCCACGGTTACACCCGGGAAGTTACCCACATGCTGGTTCGAGCCCGTAAGCTGATTGAAAAGCGTGGTCTTCCCGCTGTTCTGATTGCCCGCCAGGGCAAATGAAAGCAGAGTCCCTTTAGGAAGCGGCTTCTCATCATTCTTCTCATGATAGATACCTTCCTCTCCGAGACCGGGATGCTCCCGTCCGGATCTTTTGGAACTCTTCTTTTCTGGTTTATTTTCTATTTTATTTTCCGGCGCATCGGCTTCTTCAAGCTCTTCCACTATGATCTTCTCTGCGTCATCAAGACGAAGAGTAAGTTCATATCCGTGGATCCTAAGCTCCATCGGGTCTCCCATCGGAGCATACTTTATAAGTGTCACCTCGGCGTCGGGAATCACGCCCATATCAAGGAAGTGCTGTCTTAAAGCACCCTCGCCGCCAACAGATCTGATGACGGCGCTTGAACCGGGCTTTAAATCTCTGAGTGTCAACTTCAGTCTTCCTTATCTATTATTTTTTAAGAGCAGCTTTAACTGTGCCCTTTGAATCTGTTATCAGTAGTCTTGCTACCCAGACAACAAGTCCGAGTGCAACAACGCTGAGTCCTAAGAATGCATCATTAAGCATATCTATCGGCGCAGGATTAAAATACTCTGCTCCGAGCTCTGCATATTCGAATATGGCATCAACCAGCCACATAAGGGATGCTCCCCAATACATACAGATGAGCATTCCGAGCTTCAGGCTGTCATCCTGACGTGTATACCACTTAACAGTTACGAAAACCGCTGCGAAAACAGTAATGAGTAATGTCATGATCCGTTCCTCCTTATACTGTAGTCTCAGCAGCCTCGGGAGCATCAGCTCTCTTAACCACTTTATCTGCAACCACACATACAACTGCCCATACAGCAGTTACGAGTACAGCCATGCATACTCCGACTGTAGCCATCTCGTGGAACATTTCCATCATGTCCGCAGGATCCGACATTGCTGTAAGGAACGGGAACCAGGCAACAACTTCTCCATGCCATACATGTTCGAACATAAGGAGAAATGAGCCGCCCAGCAGCATATATTTAAGCCATCCGAGCTTACGGCTGAGAGGGATCTTATTCTCTACGGTCTTATCCGCAGCACTTTCCTCTACCTTTAATTCCTTCTTTTCTTCAACCTTTTCAACTGCAGTAACTATAGCAGCCTCTGCCGTAGATACAAGAAAGCAAGCCATATTCAGTACCTCCTATAAATCATTTGAATCTGACTATATATCTTCCTTGTTCATTGTACGATATCATTTACTTAAATTCAATACTTACATTTCCGGCATCGACATTAACACTTATATTTTTGCCGCCTTTTCCTTCGCAGCTATAGTTGTTTCCGGTCTTCTTTCCGTTAACCGAAACATTTCCGGCATCACAATCAATATTTATGCCATAGTCAGCTTCTTCTCCGTGAAGATCCATATCGATATTTCCGAAATCAACATCAGCAGTTATCTTATCCAGCTTTGAATCATCGATATCTACATTTCCTGCATCAACATCTATCTTAATGCTTCCGAACTCGCATGTGGTGATATCAGCATCGCCTGCATCAATATCAGCCTTGAGAGTATCAATCTTCATATCACTGAGCTTTACTTCGCCGGCATCAACATCGAGATTAAGAGAATCCATGTCTATGCCACTGATAATAAAATCACCGGCATCAAGATCAATGATATTATCCTTAAGATCCGTGCCCTCGGGAACCGTGATCGTCAGATAGCTTTTTTCGGTAATCGTTCCGAACTGGAAGAGAGTAAACTCAAGCTTTTCCTTTTCGGGCTTGATAGTAAGCACACCGTCTTTAACTGTTATGACAGGCTTTCTGTAAAGCTTATAGCTTACATGGAAGCTGTCGCCCTCCTGAATCGTAAGGTCACCAGCATCAACTTCGAGATTAAGTGCATCAAATGCATCTACATCAAGATCGTCACTGTAAGTTTCGGCTTTTTTATTCGAATAAAGCTTCTTTTCTCTAATATCATATGCGAAGCTCGGGCTTCCGCCGAGTGCTAGTCCTATGACAAATGCTGCTATACCTGCAAGAAACAATACTCCGCATGCTATAAGTGTGATTAAAAGTCCCTTTTTCATAATGTCTCTCCTCCTACTGTATTAACAGTCTTTTCCTTTTTCTTCTTTGATCCGATGTGGCTGAATAGATTAGCAATTCCTCTTACGAAGAGCTCACCGAGTTTAAATATTCCTATACAGAGCAGTATTCCAAGAGACAGACATATAAGGCTGACACCCAGGATTACGAGTCCCTGTGCAAATGTATCGGCCATGAAAATGATCGGGATAAGTCCTATTCCTCCGAGTGCGATTGCTGCTCCCGCAACGATAAGTGAGATCAGCACCGCAAATGCTGCTACTATCAGAGAGAAGAATACAGCGAATAAAGCAATTGCAACCGGAAATGCTATCGGTGCGGCAAAGATGCCGAGGATCACAAGCCATATTGCTCTGCTGCTGTTCTTAACTCCGCCTTCGGTTTTTACTTTTTCTATCTGACGGTCTACACACTCATCGAGGATCCTCTTTGATACCTCTTCGGGTGTTCCGACTATGGGGATGACATCTGTATTATCATCAAGTCCCGCATCCAGAAAATATTCATTGTAATAATTCATTGCATCATCGAATTCATCTTTGGGAAGTCTTCGGAGCTTCCTGCTGAGTTCGCTCATAAATTGTATTTTATTCATTACTGTCCTCCCCTATAAGAATATCAACTTTTTCTTTATAGAATTTCCATTGTTCCTTGTAAAACTTTAATATCTTTCTTCCCTCGTCGGTTATCCTGTAATATCTTCGATTTCTTCCCTGGAACGGCTGATCATAAGTTTCAAGGTATTTATCTTTAAGCAGTCTTCTCAGAACCGGATACAGCGTTGACTCGGAAATGTCGACCAGCTCTCTAACCTTCTGGGTGAGCGTGTAACCGTAGGAATCTTCCTTATCTACGATACCAAGCACACATGCATCCAGCAGCGGAGCCGTAAGCTGATAAGTCATAGCATTATCTCCTTTCTTTTATTTCATGCAATATTATTTGTTGAGCTATATTATATGACGTATAATATTATAAACTTTCACAGTTGTCAAGTATTTTTTTTATTATTTCTTTTTTTATGAAACTGTGTTATAACTACATATGTACTTATTTAAAAACTAAACACTATATATAGGAGTTTTGTTATTATGATTCAAAAGAAAAGCTTATCTTTTTTTCTGATAATAGTACCTATTCTGCTCTTCTCTTTAATTCATTTCACCATTGATTCCTATGCAGCAGAAAAGAATATCACCGTAGTGGACGGAGATAATAAAACCGAGAATATCCTCGTGGGAGATACCGGAAAGATCATCCCGGACTTATCTGCCGTCACATTTCCCGAGGGCAAGACCCTGGATGATTACACCCTTGATTTTGAGCTCGAACGAACTCAGATGTATGATGCGGAAGACGATTATTATTACTATATTGATAATCCTCATTTATCTATAGATAGCGAGGGTAATTTCACCGCACTTTCGGCGGGCTCGGCTGTTGTCAAGATTTCGCTCTACCGCGTATTTTATATTTTTGACGAAGATTCAATGACATCCGTTGCAACGAGAGAAATCATTTTCAATGCAACTGTTATCTTCAATATAACTATCGACATGTCAAATGTCACCCTGAGCGACACTTCCGTAACAGCTTATATGTTCCCTACATATTATTATGCCAATAAAAAGGCTTACTACTATGAATATCCGGAAGCAACCGTTACGATAAACAGCACCCAGACATTTGATAATCTCACTCCGCCGGATTTTACTTTTAAAAGTTCAAATTCAAAGCTGAATATAGGTGCCTATATCGAGAACAATACAATACATATCCGGCAGAACAATTATAAGAAGACCGGGTCTTCTGTTCTTACGATAACTATCTATGGGAAGACATTTACAGTAAACTTTAAATCGGTAAAGGTCGGGATATCTGCTTCGTCGAAGCTGATCGCAAAGAATAAGAAAGCCACTTTAAAGATTTCCGGCTACACCGGCAAGATCGAGTGGAAGTCTTCTAACCCGAAGATCGCTACCGTAAACTCAAAGGGTGTTGTAAAAGGAAAGAAAATCGGAAATTGCGTGATCACAGCAAAAATGGGTGACCACTATCTCGGCTGCGCTGTATCTGTTACGACCAAAAAGCTGATAAATGTCACGAAGCGCGCCACTTACATAGGAACACACTGGGAATACAGCCAGGCCAAAAGAAATCAGAAGGGCTACTACGACTGCAGCGCCCTCGTATGGAAGGCCTACAGTGAAAAAGGCGGGATCAACTTCGGCTCCACAGGCTGGCCGGGAACTTCCGGCACCGAAGCTGCATGGTGCAGATCGCATAAGAAAATGATCAAAGGCGGTTTTACATATAAAAAGGTGCAGAAGATGCAGCTGAATCCCGGAGATATTGTCTTCAAGTCAACCGATAGGAAACATAAATATGACACAACCTATCATGTGGAGATGTTCACAGGATATCTATGTCTGTTTGTCAACGCAGACGGAACCCCGAACGTCACCTCACTCTGGGCTGCCCGCGGCGCCGGCTATGGCGCAGCCGAAGGCTCTCTTCTCGCCCGCCCCACAAAGTAATCATTTATATTTATATATCTAGGAGGATTTATGATGAATAACAAATGGGTCAGAGCAGCAATACCCGCTCTTCTCATACACTGTTCCATAGGAACCGTGTATTGCTGGAGCACATTTAAGGAAGCAATTGCGGACAGGATCGGTGTCAGCACATTTGCGACGGGATGGGCATTTTCACTTGCCATCTTCTTTTTAGGAATGTCGGCGGCATTTGCCGGTAAGATCGTAGAGGCAGACATCCACAGATCCTCGATCATTTCCTGTATCTGTTTTACAACCGGAATGATCGGAACGGGACTTGTGATCCAGTTCTGTACCGGAGCAGCCGCTCTCATAGGCATCTATCTCTTCTACGGATGCATAATGGGAATCGGCCTTGGTGTCGGATATATCACGCCGGTCAAAACCCTGATGCTTTGGTTCTCGGAACAGAAAGGTCTTGCTACGGGAATCTCGATCATGGGCTTCGGTCTTGCAAAGGCGATCGCAACACCTATAATGGAGCTTCTCCAGGGACGCTTCGGAATATCAGCAATGTTCTACATTCTCGGCGCAATTTATTTCGTAATGATGTTCATCGGTCATCTTCTTCTTAAGAAGCCCGAGGGCTGGGTTGAGGATGCAGCAAAGAATGAGAGCTTCAAACTTAAGCCGCTCCTTCATAACAACATCTTCGTCGGAATATGGATCATATTCTATTTAAACATCCACTGTGGTCTGATGCTCATCACATATGAGAAACAGATCCTCAATTCCACATTTAAGGATATGGCAATTCTTACAGCTATAATAAGCTTCGTCCCTTCTATCACTGCAGCCTGCAACGCTCTGGGACGAATCGGCTACTCAACTATCTCAGACAAAATGAAAGATAGAAGCCTTGTGTATCAGATAATCTTCACAAGCTGCATTGCAGCCTGCGTCATCACACTGCTTCTATCATTCCATGTAAATATTATATTCAGGATAATGATCATCCTTCTTCTGATGATAATCAACCTCGGCTACGGTGGTGGTTTCTCAACACTCCCCGCCCTGCTCTCATCCAGATTCGGAATGGATAACATTTCCAAGATCCACGGTATCACGCTTACAGCGTGGGCAGCCGCAGGAATAACCGGTAACAATGCAGCAGAGCTTCTGCTGAATGTATCTGGAACCAACTACAATGTTGTCATCCTGACTGCAGGAGGGCTTTACGTAGTAGCACTTATCGTCTGCATCCTTCTGGTTAAGGATAAGGCCGGAAAAGCCGCTAAAACCGAAGCCTAATTAGCAACCATAACGGAAGCCGGTCTTATGACCTTTCCTTTGTACATATAACCTGCCTGCATAACCTGTTTAACGGTGTTATCGGGCAGGTTTAAATCTGATACGTGGGCAACCGCCGTCTGAGTGTTATAGTCAAATGGCTCGCCCTCTCCTGTGATTATCGTCACACCATTACTCTCAAGTATCTGAATCGCCTTATTATATGTCTTCATGATTCCCTGAGTATAAGGATTATCCTCGTCAGCAGCGAACTTGATCGCATATTCCAGATCATCTATTATCGGAAGCATCTTTGCAAGAAAATCCGCAACGCTTTCTTCCTTGGGCTGTTCAACCTCTTCGGTACTCATGGACTGAAGAACATCAATCTTGATATCCTTATCTCCGAGGCTGGTCCTTATCCCGAGCTTCAATCTTCTGTTAGCATCTGCCGAAACCGTCAGCTTACAGGGTTTCCTGTAAAAGAACTCCATCTGGTCCCTCGGCATTTTTATATTGCATACCTCAACGAAAGCTCTTCCTCTCTTTTCAAAGAAGATTATTTCGTCAAATGACTTCGGAGCTTCGGGGTATTTCTCAATTTCTATCTCCTCCTCGACAGGTAACAGGCTGTCCATATCAACTATCGGGAACATGCTTCCGTTTATGGATACGCAGAGCTCGTAAGCTGAAAGAGTATCCAGTGCCTTGAGTCCCTGGAATGCCTGTCTTCCCTCAAGCTTGCCGCATAAGAATCCGATGCCCTCGATAACTGACTGGGGGTCGATCATTTTATATTCAATATTCGTATTTACAAAAAGATTGGTACTGTTGATATAGCTCTTTAATGCCTGGTCGAATTCAAGACATCTGTCCATGGTTCCGGCACAGACAACGATCGGTGCTTCGGTATTATCAAAGAACCTCTTGCTCGCCGGCGTCAGGAATTCATTTTTCAGAGTGGACGAATTCCATCTTCCTGCGATAAATGTATCCTCAAGCTCGACTTCACCCTCATCCATATAATAGCCCGCAACCGCAAGCTTTGCCGGAGAAGCAAATGCTATCATGACCGGACCCACAAGCTCATATTCAACATATGAGAAGTAAGCCATAGCCATCGTTTCGGTCATGGTCCTGATGACAGTGACACCGCACTGCTCGGCCGTTTTATACATACTCTCAATCTCTTTCAGACCGGTATCATCAGAAACACACATTACAAGCGCATATTCCTCGACGTTCATATGTTCATTTATGAAGTTGTCGATCACTTCAAAGGCTTTTACCAACGCAAAATCCGTAGCAACGATGTTGAGTCTTTTTATATCCGAAGGAAGATCTATCGCTGCTACACTTACGGAATCAGCATCACAGACACAAAGTCTCGCCTGTCTTTCCCAGAAGTGTACTCCTATAACAGTTCTCATAGTTCGTACCCCGCTATCTTTGACTTTTGATACTCGTCTATACTATAATAACACATTATTGCAACAGAAAGGAATAAAAATGAAAGATATTCTTATAAAAGGCATGGCACTCGGAAATGAAGTCCGTTTTCTTGCCGCATATACAAGGCAGACCGTAGAGGATGCAAGGCAGATCCATAACACAAGTCCAGTGTGCAGCGCCGCTCTCGGAAGGCTGCTTACCGGAGGCGCACTTATGGGTGCGATGTGTAAAAATGATTCCGATGTACTTACTTTAAAGGTAAATGGCTCCGGCCCGATAAAGAGCATAACAGTTACTGCC
This sequence comes from Eubacterium sp., assembly GCA_017619835.1. Lineage (GTDB taxonomy): Bacteria > Bacillota > Clostridia > Lachnospirales > Lachnospiraceae > Eubacterium_Q. The sequence goes on along the minus strand of JAFZRN010000030.1, from coordinate 35,253 downwards.
GATGCTTCCCCGAACGTTAAAGGTATCATATATAATAATGCTGTCGATCTTCCGCTTAAAGCAAACGGCCACCTGGATGTAGGCAGTGCTGTCGGAAAAGGAACGCTCACCGTCATACGTGATGAGGGTATCGGCGAACCCTATGTAGGCCAGACCAGTCTTGCAACCGGCGAGATCGGTGAAGACCTTACCTACTACTTTGCAGAAAGTGAGCAGATTCCGACCTCCGTAGGTCTGGGCGTTCTTGTGGATAGGGACCTTTCGATAAAGCATGCGGGAGGCTTCATCATCCAGCTCCTTCCCTTTGCTTCCGAAGCAACCATCACAAGATTAGAAAAAAGCCTGTCAGAGCTCAGTTCCGTAACAGACTTCTTTAACAAAGGTATGACTCCCGAGGATATGATGATATCTATCCTGGGTGATCTGAACATCGAAGAAACAAGAGATGTTCAGTATAAATGTAACTGCAGCAAAGACCGCGTAACAAAGGCTCTCATCAGTCTCGGCAAAAAAGAGATACGTTCCATGCTGGATGACGAAAAGCCGGTCAATCTCCACTGCGACTTCTGCAATACGGATTACGAATTCAGCATTCCCGAACTGCAGGAAATATATGACAATATCTAATCTTTTTTCGACAGGGATTTCTTCAGATCCCTGTCTCTTTTTGAATATACACAGCCGCAGTAATCCTGCCTGTAAAGACCATACTCCTCCGAAAGCTCGATGGATCTTTTATATCCGTTCTTCTTCTTAAAATCACTGAAAAGGAATGTAAGATCTTTTCCCTGCCTTCTCATTTCATCTTCAAGCTCAAAGCCGATCTCATTTATCCAGTCACTATTCTTATAGGGACTGATTGAAAGAGTTGTTGAGAAATACTCATAACCGTTTTCCACGGCATACTCCGCAGTCTTTGAAAGCCTCAGCTTATAACAGTCATAGCATCTTTCGGATCTTTCCGGAAGGTCTTCCCTTCCCTTTGCCATCTCATAGAACTTTTCGGGCTCGTAAGGTCCTTCCACAACCTTAACATCCAGAGCAAAATCCGCTTCTTTGGTAAATCGCTTCAGCTCATCCAGTCTCTTGGTATATTCCTCAAGCTCATCTATGTTCGGATTATAGAAAAATACCGTGATATCGAAATATCCATATAATACTTCCAGACAATGAGAACTGCATGGACAGCAGCAGGCCTGAAGGAGAATCCGCGGTTTTACACCCTGCTCCTTAACCTTATTCAATTGGTCTTCAAAATAGGAATAATTTGTCATATTTTTATATTTTTGGTGAAATTTGACAATTGACTTTGTGCAATTTTTACCATATACTTGATATAGTAGTTTACGAGTGAAGGAGGTTTTGACAATGACCGTTGAGCAAGCTGTTAAAAAGTACAAATTAGAGCCGGTTAATGTATATACTGCAAAAGTCAAAGCCCAGGAGCTTAATGTTGATGAAGTATTATACATGAACGTGCAGAAAAATAAATATGCTTACATCATCCGCGATGGTTCAAGAGGGATCATGCTTTATAAGGATGAGAAAAGCATGTACACAAAGATGTATAAGGGTCTCAAGATGATTCCTCTGGATCCGTGAATCTTATATTGGGGTGAGGTTATAAAGCAGGTGCATTCGGCACCTGCTTTTAATTTACCCTAAAGATTACATTTTACTTTATAAACAGCCTTGAGATGATCGATCATCTTATCATTTGCATCGATCAGTGTGATGGTCTGATGGTCGGCGTCTCCGGTATAGATGGCGATAAGCTTGCCCTCTTCCTCTTTGCCGACATATTTTCTTACCTTGGCCTTGCCAAGGGATATATCATTCTTTACATATTCCGATGAAGCATAATCAATCTTTGTCACCGATGAAGACTCAATCTCCTTCATAGTCTTGCGGCGCTTCTTTGAAAGGATCTTTGCAACCTCGACATCTCCGTTGGTCAGGATATATTCATATTCGATATCCAGGCCGTCCTTTGCGAAGATTATCCATGCCACTCCGGCGAAAACCACCATGCAGCTCAGCATAGGCGAAACAAGGAATAGTACCAGTCCGACAATAGTAAGTAAAACCGCAAGCGCGATAAGTAAAAACGAAACCGGTGCCGGCTTTCCCTTGATTATTCTCTCATCATATCTATCCATTTAAATTTCCTCCGCTAGTTTATCAGCGCGATAGACTGGCAGGCGATGCCGAGTCCTTCGCCGGTAAATCCAAGTCCTTCTTCGGTAGTAGCTTTTATATTAACCGAGTCCCTGTCCACCTTAAGCGTCCGGGACACGATATCTCTCATTTCGTCTATGTAGGGAGCCATTTTCGGCTTCTGCGCAATTATCGTTGCGTCGACATTTCCGATCTTATAGCCTCTTTCGGTCAGCATCTCGTAAACCTTCTCGAGAAGCTTTATGCTGTCGGCACCCTTGTACTCGGGATCAGTGTCCGGAAAATGTTTTCCTATATCTCCAAGTCCCGCAGCCCCAAGCAGCGAATCCATGATCGCATGTGTAAGGCAGTCTGCGTCCGAATGTCCGAGAAGCCCTTTCTCGTAGGGGATCGTTACTCCTCCGAGGATCAGAGGTCTGTCCTCGACCAGCTTATGAACGTCATAACCCATTCCTATCTTCATACTATTCCTCCCAGACCACGTCTGTTCCGTCGTCTATATATTTTCCGTCCTTATATATCCTTACAGCCGTGATGATATTGGATACTCCAAGCGCTACCATCAGCACACCGACTATGATAACGAAGACCTTTGCAGATCTCATGGGCATCACGAGAAGGAGTATTCCAAGCACAAGTGTTATCAGGTCATTTATTATATAAAGCACGAAGTTGTCGCTGATGCCTTTTATCTGGTAGGCATCATGTATCCTGAGCGCACAGTTTATCACTATTATCAGTCCTATCAGCTTTATCACGAAGGCTGCCACCGAGCCCGGCAGAGCTATACAGATGATCCCCAGCAGAATCGTGATTATCGCTATAACCATTGTGACCGATGAGTATGCCGCGATCAGAGTCCCCGAAAGGACAAGGCCTACCACCACGAAGATCACACCGATCACTTTAACCGTAAGGTTCAGCGCCCCTCCCGGAAACGCTATGAAAAACAGTCCTATTACGATCATCATCAAAGGCACTGCCAGAGATGTTGAATTCTTCTGAAGAAAATCTTTTATAGTTTTCTTATTCATGAATGCTCCTTATTTTACCCGAAACTTTGCCGGGAGTTTAACAGATTGTGCCGTTTGTAAATTCAATTTTGCCGTGGATTAAATTATCATATTCGTATACCGAACAAAGGAGATATATGATATGAACAACATCGAATTCATAACAGACAAAGAATTTATCATATTTCTCGGCGAAAGGATCAAATCCATCCGGATGAGCAGAAATATATCTCAGGAGGAATTCGCCGAAAAAGCCGGTATCAGCGTTTCCTATCTTTCGCAGATTGAAAACGGTCACAAGAATCCGAGAGCGACCATCCTATGTAAGATCTGCACGGGAAATGATATCCAGCCGAATCAGCTCTTCAGTGACAGCGAAGAAAAGATCAATCTGCTTGAGATCATCAAAAACAATTCTTCCGATCTGACACTTCATGATACCAATGTTATCATGGATTATTTTGTCGGGCTCCAGAATCTTCTGAAGGCTTCCCATAAATCATAAGCTTTTAACTTCATTTAGTATATTATCGATGCTGTGTCCCTGACACGCACCCATATATTTATTGTAAAAATCCTCAAAGTCCTGTTCGCTGTATTCAAAATAGGTCTTTTCCATGAGGATTTTTTTCAATTCTTCCCCGGTTTTCGCAACCGGTGCCGGAAACTCTTCTATATCCACATACAATCCTCTTGTCTTTTCATACCCGTCAATATCAGGTGTAAAGAGGATAAATGGTTTTCTGAAAAGACAGTAATCAAAGAGAACCGATGAATAATCCGTTATAAGAACCGATGTCACGGGCAGGATATCCTCAGTGAGAAGCGCTCTTGCTCTTTCATCATTATATTCCGGATACTTGGCCTTAAGCAGCGGATGCGGTTTTATTATCAGATAATAATTCTCATCCAGTCCGCTGAATACATCTTTTACCATATCTATCCCGACACATTTCGGGTCGGCGGCATTTCCGGTAAATGACGGCGCATAGAGCACCACCCTCTTACCCTTTGCCTCCGGATAAAGCTGATAGAATGCCTCTCTGCTTTCAAGATTCCATTCATCATCAAAATATATATCAGTTCTTGCGAGGCCCGTGGCCTTCGTGATCCCTTTGGGAAGCCTGAGTGCCTTTTCCCAGACGGGAATACATATATCAGCACTTACTGTGACAAGGTCGTAGTTAGCCGTGACATTTCCCTTATAATATTCCGGGATGTCATCTGCGGTATCGTATCCCATCTTCTTTAAAAGGCCGCCGGAATGCCATAGCTGGATGACCTTGGTCTCAGGCCTTTTTTCGCACGAGGAGACAGGAAGAAAATAGCTGCAGATATATATATAACCCGCAGCTGCATATTCTTTCATAAATGTCTTCATAAACCGCGTTATCTCAAAGAGCGACATTTTGTCCGAATCTTTGCAGAAGCTTTTTACATCGTAGCCTTCCTTCTTAAGCCGCTTACCGATCTCCCTCATACTGTAAGGGATCTTATCCGAGTGCATATCCGCAAGGATCACTCTCTTCGGGTTCACCTTAGTCCTGCGAACGGCCTTTTTATATACGGAAGGAAGATAAACATTCTGAACGAACATCTTGATATGTTGTTTAATGCGAAATGATACGCCCCCGCTACTCATTATTGATTATACCCTCTATGGAATTGGTAGTGATACCGATCACATTTGCATTATTACGCTCAGCCGCAGCATTGATAGCCTTTTCTTCGTCTTCTTTTCTCGTAACACCGGTATTGGATGTCTCAACATCGGAGTTATTCTCGCCGGTTGCTTCGGCAAGCATCTCGGGAGATACAAGTCCGCCATTCTCAACGGTCTTCTTAAGTATATCAACCTCTGAGGTCAGGTTCTCGATCTTCTTCTCATAGGAAGACTGCTTTGCGGTAAGCTCGGCATTTCTGCCTGCGAGTCCTTCGACCTCCTGGTTAAGATTTTCAATCTCATTATTCTTGGTGGAGATAGTCCTGCTGTAGGATGTCTCCAGCTCTCTTACCTTCTCTTCATAATTCTTCTTGATGTCCGGCGAAAGCAGGAAATAGAAAACAAGTAGTCCGATGATGATTCCTGCGATCATGTAAAGGTTCGAGAACCTCACAAGGTTCTGATCCTTGTTCTTCGAAAACTTCAGGGTTCTCTTCAGCTTATGCTCCTTCGGGATTATCTTCTTGGCCGGACGACCGGTAGTGTCTTCCATACCATAGAAGCTGAAAAGATCGGTAGCATCGTTCATGCCTTCCTCGGCAAGCCTGCTGATATCAAGCTCCGACTCTCCCATCTCACGAAGGAAGTCCAGCGCGATCGGATTGGACCTGTCAATTGCGATAACTCTGGAAATGTATTTCTTAGCTACGCCCTGTCTCTTCTGGGCACACGAAATAAGGCTGAGGAGAAGATATGCCTTAATATATTTCGGATTGGCGCTAATACATTTTCTAAGCTGCATTATCGCCAGATCAAAATCATGGTTCTCAGCCAGTTCGAGTCCTTTATTAAAATCCCTTGCCGTCTCATTTGCCTTAACGAGAGTTTCGGGGTCGTCTCTCAGCTCCTTCAGATATCTCACCGCGAGATTATCCTTCGGCCTGTAATTCACACTGATGACCCAGAGCTTGAGAGCCTGAACGGTCTCTCCCATCTCGTAATAAACAAGACCCAGCAGGGTAAGGGCATTTGTATTCGTTTTGTTGTAGCGAAGGGACATCTTGAGGGCTTCGATGGCACCGCTCAGATCTCTGACACCGATACGGTCCAGAGCCACATTGTAGTAATACTCAGAAGTATTACCGGCTTTCCAGAGAAAGCTCTGGCCCAGGCCGCAGGATTTGCAGTAGCCATTTACGCTTACAAGTCCTCCGCAATAGATACAGCTTCTTTTACCTGCCATTCGTAAAGCTTCCTCTCAGATCCTCGGTCATCTGCATAACGATATCCGTTATATCCTTCAGATCGTCCTTATATACATCTTCGTCCGCCTGACTTACTTCAAGGCTGGGCGCGAATCTTTTAATCTCTTCATCAAAATCGATCATATCAAAACCTCATATAATATTTGATTACCGGTTTAAAACACACCTTTCAGAATACCACTAATCTCAAGCTATGTCAAAGCGGTAACTTGCATATTTCTCAGTTATCATCAAGCAGTTCGCCCACCATATAGAGCGATCCCACTGCAAGAAGCAGCGTATCTTCATCCAACTCACTCTTTGCAAGTTGAAAATGATGTCGAAGACTGGTACTTCCATAAACGTTATTGGACTTTTCAGCCGGAAGGTATTCTTTAAAAAGCTTCATGACTGTTTGAATTCCAAGCCTTCTGTCCGAATTGATCTCACTGATATATACATCTTCGATATTAAGACCATCGACAAGTATCCTGATTATGCTCTCATAATCTTTATCGCTGCTGACGGCAAAGAATAGACTGACCTTTTCAAAACTTTCTCTTTGGCAGATATCATTTACCGACTCAACTATCTTATGTGCCGCATCCTCATTATGAGCGCCGTCTATTATCACATTCGGAGCAAGCCTCTGGCATCTTCCGGGCCAGGTGAATTCTCTAAGTGCTGAGGTGATATCTTCTTTCGCTTCACCAATATCATGTATTCCTTTTAGCAGCATATAAGCTGCTACGGCAGTTGCCGCATTATCATACTGATAAAGTGGCTGAGCCTTACCGAAGGAAGCTTCGAAAAGCTTCGTCAGTTCGGAATCACTGTCACCATGATCATAGCTTATCTTTACAGTGTCGGATTTAAGCTTTGCTGCGCGGTCCTCGACAACTTTATCTGCTATCTCCTCTCCCGTATTATATACTACGGGAATGCCTGGTTTGATTATCCCAGCCTTCTCATTTGCAATCTCCTCTAGTGTATCACCGAGATACTGCATATGGTCAAGACCGATGGATGTGATCACCGACACCTCCGGTGTAACGGTGTTCGTCGCATCCAGTCTTCCACCGAGACCGGTCTCATAGACCACATAGTCACAGCCCTGCTCCTTAAAGTAAAGGGCTGCCATCACATATATAAATTCAAAGTATGCGGGATGCTGGAAAGACCAGTTATCACTCATGCTCCTGTCACTGACCAAATCATTTACCGCATCCATGACTCTATCATATATATCCGTAAAATCGGCATCAGATATATCCACACCATTTATATTCATTCTCTCATTCATCTTTACAAGATGCGGTGAGGTGAAAAGCCCTACCTTATGGCCCGACTCTCTCAGCATAAGTGAGATCATCTTGGATACGGAGCCCTTGCCGTTTGTTCCGGCAACATGCACCACCTTATATGACATGTGAGGATTTCCCAGATATCTTAAGATTATCCTCGTATTCTCAAGATCCGTCTTGGGAGCAAACTTCGGGATGCCGCTTATATATTCAGTTGCTTCTTTGTAAGAACTCATTTTCAGTATTATTCCTTAACGATTATCAACTGTCTCGGGATTCATGTCGTGGTGAGAAAGGCGGTCCCAGGCTACCTCTTCCCACTTGGTTCCGGGACGGCCGTAGTTTGCATATGGGTCAATCGATATTCCTCCACGTGGAGTGAACTTGCCCCATACCTCAATATACTTAGGATCCATCAGCTTGATGAGATCCTTCATTATCTTATTCACGCAGTCCTCATGGAAGTCGCCGTGATTACGGAAGCTGAAAAGATACAGCTTGAGCGATTTACTCTCGACCATCTTCACATCCGGCACGTAAGATATATATATCGTTGCAAAGTCCGGCTGGCCGGTGATAGGACACAGGCTTGTGAACTCCGGACAATTGAATTTAACAAAATAATCGTTATCCTGATGCTTATTTTCGAAGGTTTCAAGGACCTCGGGACAATAATCCTGAGGGTATTTTGTATTTTGATTTCCAAGTAACGTCAGATCTTCTTTTTCTCTCATATCTATTTTTCTCCTACTATTCTGGTTAATCATAAATTATTATATTATATTTTTTTCTTTTTAGAATTATTATTTTCCTTTTGGCTTTCTCTCTTTGAATTATATAATGCCATATAATATATTAGCATTCGTTTTTTTACATCATCAGGTATGTCCAGAATATTTATCGCATCATTTTCACTTATATTAAGGTTTTTCATTAAAGAATCTACATAATGTTTAGTAAGTTCAACTGAATGATTAATATCATTTTCAGTTTCTCCTTTATGCACATCAAACAATTCATCTGTTAGCCCATAATACAAAGAAAGCATTCTTAGCTTATCCGCATTGGGTGTTCTTCTGCCCTTCTCATAGTGAGCATAAGTTGTTACATCCACACTAAGATAATCCGATATCTCCTTTTGAGTTACACCTTTATTTGTTCTTAACTCCTTTAGTTTATCAGCCAGCTTATATTCCATTTTTCTACCCCTGCATTAAGTCACAAGAACCGATATAGTTATTCTCGCCCGGCTTAAAAACCGAAAGTTTGACACCAAGACCAAGTGTCATAAACATTTCACATAATTTTTTAATGCTTGGATTATATTCTCCGCTTTCCAGCTTTGATATCATAACCTGAGACATGCCAAGTTTATCAGCAAGTTCTTTTTGAGACAAATTATTATTGATTCTATATTTTACAAATATGACAGCAAGATCAGCAAGAAACTCCTCAATTTTAATATCCTTTCGAGTTTCATCATCTACATTTTTATATAATTCAGAAGCGCCTTTAAGCATAATATCACTCACTATCATCACAACCTTTCTTTTACTATTCTCATTCTTTCCATCGCTATCGGAATATGATCAGGATAATATACCACATATTCATCACTACATAGTATCCTATTTATAAATCCTTCAATTTCAATTATATTTCCCATAATCCACCCCATTATTATATAACTTATAAGTTATAATGTCAAATATCAAAATCATTGGCATTTTGTCAATATTATAATATCAGATATTGGCGTATTGTCAATATGAATATAATAAAATTAGCCTTGTTTACACAAGGCTAATTCTTCTAGTAAAAGCATATAACCGAAAGCATTATCATATAGCATATCGTCTTCGGTATCATCAGCATCCCAAGCTTCGGTTTTTCCTTCCCGAATATCGCAACCGGAAGATAAAACATGAAGCTTAAGATCACTGTTATCAATATGATCACATAGAATGAAACCGGATAATTTAGAGCATAGGAAATGACTTTCAAAAAACCAACAACGGTCAATACCCCTATCATGGCAAACGGCACATTCCTTATGACAGCCCACTTACGGTTAGGCTCATTCGTATACCACTTATTCCATGGAAGAATAATGATTAGAATCCTTATAATAGTCAGCAACAGGATTAACCGCTCTATAAGAAAATTATATTCGCAACCATGAAATTCAAGCGTATCTCCAAGCGCGATAAGCAGGTTGTAAAATACCGTCATAGTTATGGATGAGATCAGGTTTCCCAGACCAAGGAAAAAGTCCTGCTTTGGCATACTGCCTTTCAGGTTCACGATGATCCTCGGAATAAGGTGAAATGCATCTCCACCTACAAGAAGCGCGGCCAGAAGGAATCCGAATCCGTATCTATACGCCTCTAGATTCGAAGGTATAACCACCATCGGACTAGAATCGGGAACTCCCGCATCATACTTTTTCTTCATTATAATTGCAAGGATAATGGCATACACAAGATAGATAATCGAGAAGCCTGCCTCTCCCATCCTTGCTCCAAACGTTTTTTCAGTTTTGATATCATTTGTCTTTTCCATATATTCAGATTATCATTCCGACCATTCCATGTCAAACAAATGAGTAATGAGCCCTATTCTTACTTACGGACTTTAACTGCGAGGGCGTGTGCACGCATGCCTTCTGCCTCGGCAAGCTCGATGATGTAATCTGCATTTTCCTTTAAAGCTTTTTCGGGATACTTTATAACGCTGTAGCCTCTCATGAATTCGTTCACCGACATTCCCGATGAGAATCTTGCGGTACCGCAGGTCGGAAGGATGTGATTTGTTCCGCAGAAATAATCTCCTACCGGTTCAGTGCTGTATTCGCCTACAAATACCGCTCCTGCATTGGTAAGCTTCAGAAGCACCTCCTCATTATTCTCGAGAAGTACCTCAACGTGCTCCGGTGCGATGGCATTTACAGCTTTCACTGCATCATCGATAGAATCGACAACGAATATATCTCCGTAATTGGTAAATGTCTTCTCAGTTGCACTCACCAAATCATTTTCCTTTGTAAGACGGTTGATCTCGGCACGGATCTTTTCAGCCTGCTCCTCAGATAATACAAATGCCGTGCTTGCCTCAAAACCTGTTCCGTGCTCTGCCTGCGACATCATGTCAGCCGCTATGAAGGTCGGATCAGCTTTCTCATCCGCGATTATCGCAATCTCGGACGGACCTGCTATGGAGTCAATCTTCACCTCTCCGAAAAGAAGCTTCTTAGCCATCTGTGTATAGTTATTTCCCGGACCCGTAATAGCATCAACCTTCTTTACTGTTTCAGTACCGTAGGCTACTGCCGCAAGTCCCTGAGAGCCGGATATCTTATAATAATTCCTTACGCCGAGATAGTCAGCGACATAGAGAAGTCTATCATCAATCGTTCCATCCTTCTTAGGCTTTGTAAGGATATAGATATTGGGAACTCCCGCAACCACTGCAGGAACCAGGTTCATACAGAGCGTTGAAATAAGCGGTGCCATATCTCCGGGAACCGTTACCGCTACACTGTTAAGCGGTGTATATTTTCTCTCAAGTACCGCACCGTTTTCGAATTCTTCGGTGAAACCTTTAGGAAGCTGTCTTTTGTGGAATCTGAAGAGATTATCGCAGGCATTTTTGACTGCTTCCTTGAATTCTTCCGATACATTTTTCTTTGCAGCCTCGAACTCTTCATCTGATACCATGAGACCTATCTCACTGATATCAACTCCGTCGAACTTCTGCATATAAGCATGCAGAGCCGCATCTCCTTTTTCTTTTACATTCTTTAAAACATCCTTTACGGTGATCTCGACAGTCTCGGGTATGCTGCTTCTTCTCGAAAGAAGATTCAGATAGCGCGGATTATCAAAATCAAATCTGCTGATAGTGACCATACATGCTCCTCCTTTAATTTTTTTATGTTATGGTGCGAAACCCATGAAAAAGAAAAACGCTTGTCAGGGAAAGAATTTTCCCTAACAAGCGTGGATCAAGCATTTCGCTTAATATCATGGTCAGAATATCATCTCATATCTGATTCGTCAAGCAAAAGATAAAAATATTTATTTAACCTTTACAGTGATCACCTTGCAAGCACCGTTCTGTGCGTAAGCATAAATCTTACATGTTCCTTTGCCGGTTGCTTTGATGACACCCTTCTTGGATACAGTTGCAACCGATACGTCACTTGATTCATATCTGAGTCCGGATACACCTGTATGTTTCTTTAGTTTAACTTTCTTTGAAGGCGCTACATTTTTTGCTTTAAGTTTAAATGACTTCGCAACCTTTAAGCTTACCTTATTTTTCTTTGCGGCAGTCTTGACTGCTTTGGCATTTCCATTCTTACCACCTGTAGTAGTTGCATGGATAACCGTTGATTTTGATACAACCTTATCATCTTTATCAACTGCCACTATCATGAATTTATAGAAAGTCTTTTTCTTTATCTTCTTTCCATTGATCTTCTTAACAGTATAGTTTGATTTTGGGGATTCGGCCACCTTACAGTATTTATTGTTCTTACCACACTTATTACCGTAGATCACATATTTAACTGCGCCTTCTGCCTTCTTCCATGTAAGCTTGATGGATTTCTTTGTAACCTTTGAAGCCTTTGGCTGAAGAACAATAAAGCTTGAATCAGCCGGGTCATTATCATTATCTAATGCCAGTATCTCAGCTTCAACTGTTTTTACATCCTTTAATTTCTCTGAAGGATTTGCAGGCTGCTCGGTAGGAACAGCAGTTGCTTCAGGAGTAGGAGTTCCTTCCGGTGCAGGTGTCACTTCCGGTGTAGGTGTAGGTTTTACAACCGATGTATAAGTTGCAGTATAGGTTGCATCACCCGTCACCTTATCTATCTCAGGATCCCATCCTGCAAATTCATATGTATACTCATCTGTTTCTGCCTTTGTAGGTGTCTCACCTTTATATATAGGAGTATCGCCAACACCTAATTTGCTACTCTGAAGCACAGTACCATCTTCGTCAACAAACGTAACTCTGTAGCCTAAGCATAATGCCGCCTCACCGGAACTGTTTAGAGTTAATGCATAATCATTATCACTTATAAAGCTATAATTATCGCCTTTATCCGAGAGTCCTGATGTTATTACAACAGTATTCTCTTCATCAGGAACTACTTCCGTAGTCACACCGATACATGCATCTGAACCAAGCGCTCCTGTAACCTTTATTGTCTTTCCTGTCGGAAGGCATACATTTTCGGTATTATCATTGATGATTGGATCACCTGATATTCTGAGGGTTCCATAATCACCGAATGTAATTCCTTTTGCACCACCGGTGATACTTCCTTTTCCGGTAAGCTCCAGATCGGTATCAACCATAATGACAGTTGCAGTTTTGGGACTTCCGGTATCATTTCTATCTATCGTGTTACCATTAAGATCAACTATAATGTCCTCATCTATCTGAGCTATAAGTTCACTGTTTTTATTCGTATCATTTCCGGTACCATAAACTATCTTTCCATCAGTACCATCAAGCTTGATATATCCACCCTTCTGCAATGTTTCATATAAACTGCTCCAGTTTATTGCAAGATATGGATCATCCTTCGTTCCTAAACGTAAACGAGGAACGCCGTCAACTATCTCCCACCAAGGCTTCATTTCCGTATAATATTCTTCTTCAGTTAACCCTGTTCCACTATCAACAATATTCTTTGCTTCAAGCTTGGTATCCTCTTTATAATATGAATCATCAACATTTATATTAATCGATGTAATTTCTCCACCAAAATCACTTGTTACTATTGACCCGGAATTAAAACACTTTTCAACTTCAATAGAAGTATCACCATATGCCACAATACCAGCCGCATATGATGATCCGTTTGAATCAGGATTAGAAACCACCCCAGTGTTATTGCAGTTTGAAACACCCGAATTATCGTAAGCCGAACCTACTATTCCACCAGCAGTCTTATTATTTGTATTTGTAGAAGCATTTTCAATCGATCCTGAATTACTACAGCCTTCAATATAAGATTGTTTGTCCATACATCCTGTTATACCACCTAATAGCGACAGTATATTACAGGATCCCGAGAAAGAAACATCCCCGGTATTCTTGCAATTTATAATCTCTGATTTTACTGATAATAATCCTACTAATCCACCTAAATATGTACGTATATCATCACTTAATACTTTGATATCACCTAAGTTACTGCAATCATCTAGTATAGTATCAACAGAATATCCTATTATTCCACCTGCAAATATATCATTACTTAATCCATTTCCGTCAATCGTAATAGAACCTGAATATGTACAACTGGTAACCGTCGATTTTTCGCTATAGCCTGATATTCCTCCCACTTCTATAATTGAAGATACATCTGATGAAATTGAAAAATCGCCTTTTACTGTCAGGTTTTTAATCTTGCTATCCATTATATAGCCAAACAAGCCATTTAATGCTGTCACATTGTTCGCTATATATAAATTGCTTATCGTATGATCTTTACCATCGAAATACCCACAGAAAGAAAAATTATAATTACTATCAAACCTTCCAATAGGTGTCCACTCATTTCCCTCTCCAAGGTCTATATCATCGGTAATAATATAATATTTTCCCTTAGAACTGCCCGGTTCGCTATTAACCATCTGTGCCAGATATGCAAGCTGCGCTCCGTTAGCAATCTGATACGGATTCTCCTTGGTTCCGTCACCATCGGCAAACCCAGTTGCTATAGTGCCATCCCATGCTTCCGACGCATTTACTTCATACGGCATAACAAAGCAGACGATAAAACATATCGCCAGTATTCCAAGCATCAATTTACTTGTTTTTTTCATGATAAATACTTCCCTTCTAATTCATTTATCGGAACCATTTCATCCCCTGATATGCATGGTTCCAAATTTGAAAACAACAGAAATAGAATATCATTTTTATACTATTTTTGTCTATCGAATATACACATATTTTATTAAAAAAACACACATAAAAAGGTAACTGCTAACAATATGATAGCAGTCACCCTCTTTACATATAAAACTGTATGTTATTTAACCTTTACGGTAATCACTTTACATGCTCCGTTCTGAGCATATACATAAACTTTGCACGTTCCCTTGCCAGTTGCTGCGATGACTCCCTTCGGGGATACGGTTGCAACAGAAACGTCACTTGATTCATACCTAAGTCCGGATACACCAGTATGTTTCTTTAGTTTAACCTTCTTTGAAGGTGCTACATTTTTTGCTTTAAGTTTAAATGACTTCGCAAACTTTAAGCTTACCTTGTTTTTCTTTGCAGCTGTCTTGACTGACTTGGCATTCCCATTCTTTCCACCTGTAGTAGTTACATGAATTACTGTTGATTTTGATACAACCTTATCATCTTTATCAACTGCCACTATCATGAATTTATAGAAAGTCTTTTTCTTGATCTTCTTACCGTTGATCTTCTTTAAAGTGTAGTTTAGTTTTGTAGATTCAGCTATCTTACAATATTTATTCTTCTTGCCGCACTTATTACCGTAGATCACATATTTAACAGCACCCTCAGCCTTCTTCCATGTAAGCTTGATGGATTTCTTTGTAACCTTTGAAGCCTTTGGCTGAAGAACAATAAAGCTTGAATCAACAGGATCTTCGTCATTATCTAATGACAGTATCTCAGCTTCAACAGTTTTAGCATCCTTTAATTCCTCTGAAGGATTTACAGGTTGCTCCGTAGGAACCGCACTCGCTTCCGGTGTCGGTGTCACATTTATCTCTGGGATCGGTGTCACATTTTCCTCAGGAGTTGGTGTGGTTTCTGGTGTTGGGATTTCTGCCGGCGTCGGTGTCACTTCCGATGTTGGCGTAGCCTCCGGCGTCGGTGTCACTTCCGATGTTGGCGTAACCTCCGGCGTTGGTGTTACTTCCGATGTCGGCGTAACCTCCGGTGTCGGTGTTACTTCAGGCGTTGGTGTAGTCTCCGGTGTAGGAGTAGGTTTTTCAGTTGCTGTATACGTTGCAGTATAGGTAGCGTCACCCGTCACCACTTCAATCTCAGGTGTCCATCCTGCAAACTCATATGTATACTGATCAGTCTCTTCCTTCGTCGGTATATCACCTTTAAATTTTGGTAAGTCTCCGAGGCCTACTTTGCCACTCTGAAGAACAGTTCCATCTTCATCTACAAATGTAACAGTGCAACCTAAGCATATAGCTGCCTCGCCATTACTATCTAAAGTAACTGCATATTCTGTATTATCACTTATAAAGCTTTCATAATTACCTTTATCTGAAAGTCCTGATGTTAAAACTACAAGACTGTTTTCTCCAGGAATAGCTTCCGTAGTAACACCTATACATGCATCCGAACCAAGTGTTCCATTAACCATGATTGCCTTTCCCGTCGAAAGATATACATTCTCAACATTATCTTTGATAATTGGATCACCTGATATACTGAGTGTTCCTTTGTCACCAAATACAATTCCTTTTGCACCACCAGTGATGCTTCCTTTACCCATAAGCTCAAGATTGCCATCAACCGTAATTACATCTGCAGTCTGAGGGTCATCGGTATCATTTCTATCTACCGTGTTACCATTAAGATCAATAATAACGTCCGTTTTTTGGGGAACGACGAGTTCACTTTCCTTATTAGTCTCATTTCCGGTACCATAAACTATCTTGCCATCTGAAGAATCAAGCTTTATATATCCACCCCTCTGCATAGTTTCGTATAAACTACTCCAGTTTACAGCATAATATGGATCATCCTTCGTTCCCATACGTAAACGAGGAACTCCTTCAACAATATCCCATAAGGATGTCATTTCAGTATAATAGTTATCTTCAGTTAATTTTGTTCCAGCATCACATATTACGTCACCCGAAACTGAAGCAATCTCAGTATAATAGCAGTCTTTAATCATTTCTTTATAATATTCACTAACATATGTCGCTATCCCGCCTGCATAATCACTCGACTCAACCGAACCGGAGTTAAAGCATTTGGTTGTATCACCTCTACTAATTCCTACTATACCTCCGATATATGCCGTTCCTTCTGTAGTGTAACCCGAAATCATTCCCGAATTAACGCAGTTTGTAATTGTCGAATCATCTGACGATATTCCCAATATTCCACCGGCCAATGTATATAACGTTTTTGAACAGTTATTTAGTATTTTACCGGAATTACTACAATCCTCTGCCATCGAATAATAAGATGCTTGTCCTGAAATGCCACCTATATAAACATATTCCGAACCATCTCCAGCATATGATATATCTCCCGAGTTACTATTGTTTATACAATCTGTATAATATAAACATCCTGTCAAACCACCTAAAACAGCAAAGTATATATTATTACCACTAAATGAAATTTCCCCTGAATTAGTGCAATTAAAGATTTCCGAATAATCAATATCTCCTGTTATACCGCCTAATGCTATTGTAGAATAATCATAGTTATCTGGATTATCACCGAAAAAATGAATGCTTCCTGAATTGGTACAATCAGACACCTTCGAATTTATTGAATAGCCTATTATGCCACCCATTTCCATACTCATTTGATCTTTTATAATATCACCAAAAGCTTCAATTAATCCCGAATTGGAGCAATCAGATAATTCCGAATCATACAAATAACCTATAATACCACCCATATACACATTATCTGAGTTTTTTGAGTTCTTACTGGTAACTAATATTTTACCCATATTGTTACATTCAGTAATATTCGAATTAACCGGTTTGCCTACTATGCCACCCAGATAAATCTCATTACCATTTTGCTCGATTGTAATAATTCCAGAATATACACAATTAATGATTGTAGAACTATCACAATAACCCGATATTCCTCCTACATATGTTTCATATTTTACATCCGGAGATAATAATATATCGCCTTCAACAGTCAGGTTTTTTATCTCACCACTAACTACATTGCCAAACAAACCAAAATTATCATCATCTATATTTCTGATATATAAACCACTTATCTTATGATTTTCGCCATTAAAATTCCCATAGAAATAATATGATGAAGAATCATATACCCCTATCGGCGTCCACTCATTCTCCTCTCCAAGATCAATATCATTCATTAATACAAAGTACTTTCCTTTAGAATATTTATCCACATTATTAACTTGCTGTGCCAGATACGCAAGCTGCGCTCCGTTGGCTATCTGATACGGATTTTCTTCAGTTCCATCACCACCAGCAAACCCAGTTGCAATAGTAGTTCCATCCCATACCTCCGAAGCATGTACCTCATAAGGCATAATAAACCCAACGATAAAACATATCGCCAATATGCCAAGCATCATCTTCCCTATTTTTTTCATAATCACTGCTACCCTTTCTTCTTTAGAAATTTTTCTTGCGCCAGTCTGTATAATGCACTTCTCCGAATCGTGTCGAGTAAAGGATGACATCAACAACCCTGTGGCCGGTCAGCTTTTCGAGCGTGGTGGCATAGAGATACATCTGCGCCGCATAGCGTCCGATCAGCTCATCGCCGGTCTTAACATTGTCAGTCTTATAATCCACCAGGATTATATGCTCGTCATCTCCTTCGTAGAAGAATGCATCTATGATACCCTGAATGACCGTATAGTCCTCAGGGCTCTTCAGTTCATCTAGGTTAAGCCCTGCGATGAACTGTTGTTCTCTGTAAAGCTTCCCTGCAAGGTAAGCTCTCTTCATTCGTACGAATAAAGAATCTTCATCTTCCGAGTAGAAGCGTATCAGCATGGAAGTATCGACCAGTACCTTTTCCTCTTCTTCAAAATGGCTTCCTGCCAGAACTCTGTCGAACTCCGCTTTAAGCGTCTCTTTGGAAGCCACCCTACCATAATCCAGCTTTTCGAAGAGCGCATGTATGATGGTTCCTCTGGTTGCCGCGCGGGCTCTCATTGCTTCCATCTCAGCTGCTTTCTCCACAGCTGCATCATCCGGACTTTCAGCCGATTCCTCAAGAGCCACTTTCTCCGGATACTCCGGTTCGAGCACCTCTTCTGGTATCTCTATGGTCGGAGAATCTTCCATCGCCTCATGCTTTATCTCCGAAACAGATTTCTTGGCTCTGGTGTTCGCAGCATCCATAAACGGATACTCGAATCCGTAAAGAGATTCATCCGTTCCGAAAGCCTCATACTTCTCCTTATTTTTCTCCTTCTCGTCATCTATCTTCGAAAGAAGCTTTGTTATATCCTCCGTATAATCAAAATTCTTTTTGACAAATGCCTTCGTGAAATCCGCTATGATCAGATCCTTACTGAGTTTTTCCACCACCAGCCTCTTATCCGAAGGATCATGTTTTTCCACAGCATATCTGACAAAATCAAGAAGATTATCCGAAAGTGCCGGGATTACCGGTGTCGCCTTGGAGTAGCATCCGCTGAGGATAAGCTTTTCCTTCGCACGGGTCATCGCAACATAGAGAAGTCTTGACTCTTCTGCTTTAAGAGACTGCTGCTTGAGAGTCTTTATAATTTCCTTCTTTATGCTCTTATCTTTAACCTTTATCTTATCCTTAACGAGAGAAAACTGATTCATCGCCACATGATAATTACCGTCAGCGATCACATTTTCACTCAGATCCTTCATAATGAATCCGCGTCCGAGGCTCATTACAAAGACAACCGGAAACTCAAGTCCCTTACTCTTATGGATACTCATTATCCTGACTTCATTTCCCACATCGTGAGGAGCACGCGCCTCTCCGAAATCAATATCATGGATCCTGCACTTATCTATATATCTGAGGAAGTCCATAAGTCCCGAGGTCTTAACCGCCTCAAACTTACGGGCTCTCACTCCGAGTATCTTAAGATTTGCGATACGTCTCTCACCATCAGGCATCGCAGCTACATATGCATCATAGTCCGTATCCGAAACTATCGTATCCACCAGCGTCGCAATATCTACATATGGTCTTAAGCCGCTCCACTTTTCAATAAGATCATTTATCTTCTTAAGCTTCCGGGCTATATCTTTTAACGAAGCATCCTCCGAATCAATATAACCCTCCATGAATAACCTGCATTTATCCGCAAGGCTCATGAACCTGTCAACAGAAAGGCTTACGATAATTGCAAGCTCAGCTTCACTTATTCCTGCCATGGGCGACGTCAGAAGCGACGCATAAGGAATATCCTGCTGAATATTATCTATTACCCTGAGTGCCGAAAGAACCGTCACTATCTCGATCGCATCAAAGTAGCCGTTTCGGTCTTCAAGGCTTACCGGGATCTCCATCTGCTCGAAGATTCCGAGCATAAATGAGCTTCCCTTTGTAGCTCTCTTAAGAATTACAATATCTCCGTATCTTACAGGTCTGTAGGGCTGGTTCCGCTCGCTCTTTGGCCTGTCTTTCCTATATTCTTCATTTCTTATAAGAAGCGGCTCGATTCCGTTCCCCGGATCACCCTCAACGAGAAGCTTTATCCTTCTTCCGATCTCTATCGTCTCCGCCTCATCATTTGAATAATCCTCTTCGACCACCAAATCCGGATCATCATCGTTATCATCGTGATCGGTATTAATAAGTATTACCTCGGGTATTCCTCCGACTCTGCTTTCATCATCAGCCTCGGGGAAATTATCATCATATACATCCTTCGGAGGAGTATTCAGCTTGACATTCTCATCATACTCGATTCCGCCAAATGCCTTCGTCATCACACTCTCAAACACAAAGTTCGCCGCCGCGAGAATATCGGCTCTGGAACGGTAATTCATATTAAGGTGAATAAGCCTTCCGCCGTCATCTTCGGCGTAGCGCCCGGCCTTCTCATTAAAGAGCTCTGGCCTTGCAAGTCTGAAGCCGTAAATGCTCTGCTTTACATCACCGACCATGAAGACATTTTTCGTATTACCAAGATCATTCTTTCTGGCAACACAATTTAATATATTCTCTTGAAGATCATTACTATCCTGGTATTCATCAATATAGATATATTTATAAACCTCAGCCAGCCTCTTGGCCACAGCAGTTTCTTCGCCGGTCTCAACGTCCGACAAAACTCTGTATGCAGCATGGCTGATATCCGAAAACTCGTACTTCTTCTGCTTTTTCTTTTCCTGCATGAGCCTCTCTCTGAATGAAAGAGTGATATCAAGAAGCACATCTATATAATCACGTGAAACCTGAAGCTCATGATGGATCTGATCCTCGTCATAGATATCTTTTAAATCGAATGCTTTCTTAATCTTTTCTCGCTTACCTTTGAAATCCTCCAGAAGCTCATCATCAAAATAGGGTTCCAGTTTTTTCTTCTGAAATGATTTCCATCCGCCCGAAAGCCTGAGCTTTAAATCTGCAAGCGACTCACTGCCGATAATTCCCATCATTAGCGAAATGTCTTCATCATACATTTCCAGTATGGAATCCATCGCCTTCTTCTTTTTATCATCCAGGTCCACGTACCCATTTTCATACATGAAGTCGCGGCAATTGATCAGGTATTCAAGTGAATCCTGCGCTAGCGCCTTAAGGCTTTCATGATAATCCTTTATCCAAGCCGGATCATCGCCCTCACGCGCATCCCTTATCCACTTTTCCGGTACCGCAAATGAATCGGCCACTCTTGATATCGCGAGTATGAATTTCTTTATGGAAGAATCATCCTTATTCTTTGACATCAGAAATCCCGCCAGCTTCTTCATCACCGCATTATCCCTGTAATATCCGTCCAGAACCTCATCCAGGATATCCTCCTGCAGCAGGCTTATCTCCTCGGAATCATAGATATCGTACGACGGGTCTATATCCGCAAGGCTGAAGTTATCTCGTACGACTTTTCCGCAGAAGCTGTCGATCGTCATTATGTCCGCGTTTTCTGCGAGAGCGAGCTGCTTTTCGAGCGCGGGATTACCGGACTCGGATATGGTCCTTTCCAGAGCTGCGATTATCTTTTCCTTCATCTGAGCAGCGGCAGCATTGGTAAATGTCACGACAAGGATCTCATCTATCCCTGCCTTACCCTGAAGCACGGTACGGATGATACGCTCGACAAGAACAGCCGTCTTGCCGGATCCGGCAGCAGCCGATACAAGTATATTCTGTTTTTCATCCAGGCTGTCTAATACTTCCTGCTGGGCTTCATTCCAATCAGCCATATCTGACACTTACCTCAATCAATAATTTCAATCAATAATCTCAATTAATTATCTTTATCATATATCTTCATCAGAGCTCTTCATCAGCTATACCTTCAAGCCGCTCTCTCACCGTTCCCTGAAGCTTATCAAGATATCTCTTTTTACCGGAGCAGCTGTTGAATCTGCAAAGATCTTTATAGCCGCAATAGGTGCAGGCACTATTTCTTGAGCTTTCATAAAGCGGTGATTTTTCAAAGGAGCCGGCCAGTACCAGGTCGGCCGTCTGCTTCATCCTGCTTCTTCCGTAGCTGCAGAGCTTTTCCATATATTCGGAATTCAGCACTATGCTGCTATCTTTAAAATCTCCCTCTCTGTTCGCTGCCACAGGAATCACCTTGCCATCTCTCATGAGTGCTCCCGTCTCCGGGCTCACCAGACCTATCTCATGAAGATTCAAGAGAACATGATTTTCTTTTGGATCATCATTTGAAACACCGCTCAGTCTAAGACTCTTCATAAGTTCAGCTTCGGTAGCGGCCTCAATATCGTCTCCGCATTTCTTAATAAGCTGAGGTCCGGGCGGTCCGATCACCGGATCATGCACATGATAATAATACATACCCGCCGGCACCACCTCGGTCCCTTCATATTTCTTTCTCAATATCTCTGTTATAAGACCCGTATATACAAGAAGCTGAAGCGCCGTCGCCGCCTTTATCTTCTCCGGTTCAAGCTTATCGCCACCGGTCTTGTAATCTATTATCCTTATATAGAGCTTATCTTCGTCTTTAACGGTATCAAGTCTGTCGATCTTACCTTCTATCGTGATCGGAAGTTCTTCACCGTCGGGACGGTTTGCGATAAACTGTGCATTAAATTTCTGCTCTGCCGCCTCGGGCAGGAACTCTCCGCTGACTATATGATCTCTCAGGGTCTTTATCGTCCTCTTGGAAAGCATTTTCAGATTCTCATAAACCTGAAGTGTCTTTCCGTCCTCTTCTCCGGAGGAAGCACTCATATCATATTCCTTCCAGGCGGAGTCGAGATTCTTAAGCATGATGCTGTTAAGCTCGCCCTCAGCTATATCCTTCCAGTCATTATCCCTTTTATCCTTTACATCCAGGACTGTAAGCTCAAGTGCGCGGTGGATGACATTTCCAATATCATAGCTCTCGATCTTCTTCTCGGGCCTCTCCCTAAGTCCGAGGATATACTTTGCGAAAAAGCTGTAAGGACATGCCGAATAAGCTTCGATCTGCGAAACCGAAAGCCTGATATCAAGATTTCTCATTATGCTCTGGGGAACACATGGCATCGCATTGCTGAAGCCGAGTGCCTGCAGCACCTCTTCGGTTATTCCTTCCTTACTCAGAAGCTGGTAGCCGGACACCTTTTCGAGAAGCTTTCTCAGAACACTTCCGTCCTCCTGCTTACTGTGGATTACCTCAAGCGCTCTTCTCATCCAACTGAGATACATGATCCTGTCGGATTCCGGCGTCCCCATAAATGGCTCCGGACTCTTATACTGTACTCTGAGCTCCGGAAACAGCCTCATTATCCTTCCGATTATGAAGGACGGCTCCAGAGGCGCCCCCTCGTCATTTGTCTGTACATAGCTTATATTAAGATGATCCGTCGGCTTTAACAGTATCTGATAAAGCATGAACATCTCATCGATACTCTTTTCATAAGAAGTCTGGGCAAGCCTCTTCCCGGGAGTCTTCGCCTCGAGAAGTCCGGATACGATCTCCCTGTCCTTATCGGAAAGTATCCTGCCCGAGCCCGCCTTCATCGGGATCACTCCGTCATTCATGTTCATGAAGAAAATTATCTTCGTATCTATAATCCTCGACCTTCCCGGGTCGCACGCATGCACCGAATCGATAGTCGGCGGGATCACTCCTATCGTGATCTCACTGATTCCCGACTGGATTATCTCGGAAAAGTCATGTATATTCATCTCCTCCTCACCCAGGAATTCATCCGTCTGAGTGAGAAGGTCATCGATCGTTCCATAGAGACTCCTCATAACGCCCGCATCGGACTTAAGCCCGGCCTCATCAAGATACTCCGAGGATGCTTCCATCGCGCCCTTAAACTTAAGCGTTTCCATTACGCTTCTTAATGCTGCGATATATTCCTTCGCCTTATATTTTCCTGCCGAAAATGACTTCAAAGCCCCAATCGAATCGAGGATCTCCATCCTGACCTTATCCATATCGGCCGCCTTCTTTATATCTTCCTCGGTCGGATCCTTTTTATAGGAAACTATCTCCTTATCCCAGAGTTTCCTGCCCCTGATACCTGTTCTCAGGACATAATTCTCTAAGTTATCAAGCGCGTAATTATCGGACACCTTAAGAACTCCGGTCTTAACAAAACCGAATATACTGTCATAATCAAAATCACGGTCGACTATATCAAGCAGCCTGATAAGCGCCTCTGTATAAGGGTTCTTCCTGAGACGTCTGTTATAGTCACAGAAAAGCGGTATATCATACTCCTCAAATATCCTCGTCGCAACTCTGTCAAAGCCCTCGATATCTCCGGTCACGATGACCATATCCTTATATCTGTAGCCCTGTGAGGCATAGCGCCTTATCTCGCCTGCAACGCATCTTATCTCGTCCTCGGGTCCCGGCATTACCGATATGCTGATCTCACCACTTTCCTTACCGCCGCCTTTATATTCCACCACCGGGAATCTGAAGAGATGACGTCCGAGATGAGTAAGCGGCCCGTCAGCCTCTGCCGCATCCGGCATCTGCCTCACATGCCTTCCCTCAAGACTAATGATCTCAGGTTTAAAGCCCATGGTCTCCTGAAGCGCCTTTATCGTAAAAGAGCTCTTATGGAAGATGTTATGGTCTCCCACCTCTTCACCGCTCCTCACTATAGCAGCATCAATACATATGCCAAATGTCATGGCTCCGGCTCTTTTACCGAGAGCCCCTATCACGCTCAGCTGATCAGGTGTAAAGCCCCTGAATTCATCGAATATGAACTCGGTGCCATCCGTTATACTGCAGGGAGCATCCGATAGGAGAAGCCTTGTAAGTAACTTCAGTCTTTCTTCCGATAGTCCCTCATTTCCCTCACTCAATACTCTTAAGAATTCTTCGTAGATTATCCCTATATCATTAAGCTTTGCCGAAAGAGCCGGCGAAAGGCTGCCTTCACCCATGGCTTCGGCACTCTTTAAGTCATCGGGCGTGATATTGTACTGGATAAGCTCCGAGATAAGAGACTTCATCTCCGAGATAAAGCCTGTCTTATCCACACTTCCGGAGTAGAGCTTAAGCTTATCCGCAAGTTTTCCGGTGCACACACGAATAAGCATGCTTTTTTCGTACTCCTCGATAACGGAAGTACTCTTCATGCCCATTTCCTCGAATACCCTGAATGCCAGCCTGTTAAAACCGATTATATCTATATTCATGAAACCGGGACGTCCGCAGAACATCCGGTTCATCTCGATAAGTTTCTTTTCGTAGGCATTTCCGGCCTGGTCGGGGATTATTATTATGAAGTTTTTATCAGGATTTTCGTAAGCTGCTTCAAGAACTTCCCTGCACAGCTTATAGGTCTTGCCGGACATTGATCCGCCGGCAAGTATCTTGAACGTACTACTCATAGATAAGCCCTTCAATACTCTGATATGACAATAAATCTTACCAGATAACTATAACATATATCGGGCTTATCATAAATAAAAAACATGGGATATTTTGAAAAAGAAATGAGTTAATCCTTGTAATAAGAAAGGATTATTAGTATAATCTTATTTGTTAATTCTTACATCAAAGGGGGTTATGAAATTGCAGACCTTTAAAATCAATTCACCTTACAATAACCTGATCAATCTCAAGGTTATTCAGGGACATTTTGCAACTACTTCATCTCATATCAATTACTACATCGATCTTACGACACTTAAGGCAAGAGCAAATGAGGCCAAGGCCGTTGCAAAATCCATGAGCCAGGAATACCTTGCTACCACGATCGTGGATACTATCGTATGTATAGACGGAACCAATGTTATCGGTGCTTATCTTGCCGATGCGCTTACGGATTCCGGAATCATGTCAATGAACCAGCATGATACCATGTATATAACGACACCCGAGGTTAATTCCGTTGGTCAGTATACCTTCAGGGATGATGTTATACCGATGATCAAGAACAGACATGTTCTGCTTCTCCTTGCTACGGCAACCACCGGACATACAACCGAGAAGGCTATCGAATGCATCAAGTATTATGGCGGTTCCATCGCAGGAATATCTGCTATATTCTCTGCTATCGATACAGTTCAGAATTATGACATCCATGCTATATTCCGTATGAAGGATATCGAAGGCTATGCTTCCTACAACTCACATGAATGTCCTCTCTGCAAGGCTAAAGTTCAGCTTGACGGACTTGTATCCGCAGGCGGAATATCCGGATTAAACTTTATATATGACGGTGGCGAAATCGACCATCTCTCGTAGATAAAAAATACGGCTTCTCCGAAAACGGAGAAGCCGTATTTTTTTACTATATCCATTAATCCGTAAGACCCTTTAAATCTGCCTTCTTAAGGATAACGAGGAATGTCATATCCTCTTCCACCGGCTTCATCGGATCCACAGTGGAATGCATCTTATGGTTATCCTTAACTGCGACGACATTTATCTTATACTTTTCCCTGAGCTTAAGCTCTACCAGGTTCTTTCCTATCCACTCCTTCTTCGGACGGATCTCTACAAGACAGAGGTTGTTATCGATATCAAAGAACTCCATGAATGAATCGGACATGAGCTTTCTTGCAGTTCTCTCGCCTGTCTCCTCTTCGGGATAGATGACCTTGTCGGCACCTATCTTGGTGAGAATCTCGCCCATTCTTTCATCAGCAGCCTTTGCCATAACATACGGAACACCGACTTCCTTAGCCACCATGACAGCCATTATGCTGGAAGTAAGATCAGAACCTATGGCTACAACTACCGCATCCACATCTTCAAGACCCAGGCCCTTTATCGCTTCCACATCATTTACATCGGCTCTTATGGCATAAGTAACATCGGAAGATATCCTCTCCACCAGTTCTTCATCCTTATCGACCGCCATTACGTCGACGCCGTTCTTATATAGACTGAGCGCAAGCTTCTTTCCGAATCTTCCGAGTCCTATTACTGCAACCTGTTTCATAAAGCCTCCTATCCTACGAAGAAATTACCCTTCGCATAGCTTATATTATTTCTTTTCTTCAAGGCACTTGTATTAAAGAAGAATGCCATTGATATCGGTCCGATCCTTCCGAGGTACATCGCTATTATTATGATAAGTCTTCCGGGCCTTCCGAGAAGAGGTGTTATACCTCTCGAAAGTCCTACGGTAGCTGTCGCACTGAACATCTCATATACGCCATCCACAAGATCCACCTTCTCGATGAAAAGAAGCAGGATCAGCAGGATAAATGTCACCATAAAGCTTACTGCTATTATGGAGGATGCCTTATGTACCAGATCCGAGGTTATCCTTCTGCCGAAGACCACATTTTCATTTCTGTTTCTGATAAATGTCACGGCACTTAAGATCACTACAAAGAAGGTTACTGTCTTAACACCACCCGCAGTACCCACCGGCGATCCGCCGATGAACATAAAGAGTGAACCCATTACTGCGGTGGCTTCGGTCAGATTACCCTGGGGAACAGCCGCAAAGCCAGCCGTCCTGAAGGTCACCGACTGAAAGATACTGTTAATTATCTTGCCGCCGAGACTCATGTTTCCGATCGTATCCGGATTTGAATATTCCATTATGAATACTCCCAGAGCTCCGGTAAGGATCAGAAATACGGTAACATTTATGACAAGCTTGGAATGCTCGCTTATCCTCTTCAGAATGATCTTCGGGCTGTAGCCTCTCTTACGGCCCTCTTTAACTCCGTTTATAAAATCAAACCATACAACATATCCGAGACCGCCGAGGATAATGAGAGCCATCGTATTGATAAGCACCACGGAGTCTGCATTGTAACTCACAAGACTGTCCGGACCGAGGATATCTATTCCCGCATTACAAAAGGCGGAAATGGATGTGAAGACGGCATACCAGATCCCCACCGGCCCGAATTTTGGCACAAATGAGATCATGTAGATAAGCGCGCCTATCCCTTCGACTATGAATGTTCCTTTGAAGACATTTGAAAGGAACTTCATCAGTCCCGACACCGAATCAAGATTGAAGGCGTCGTGAAGGATGACTGACTGCTCGAGTGAGAAGCGCTTATATATCGCAAGGCTCACGATGGAGGTCACCGATATGATACCAAGTCCTCCCAGCTGGATCATGATAAGGATCACGATATGACCGAAAAGCGTCCAGTGGGCATATGTATCAACGACTACGAGTCCCGTCACGCAGATTGAAGTGGTGGCGGTAAAAAGCGCCGTTATAAGCCCGGTACTCTTTCCCTCAGCCGTGGCACACGGAAGCATCAGAAGGATAGTTCCGATCACTATTGCCACAAAAAAACTTAAGGGTATCAGCTGAGCGCTGCTTAATTTCTTTTTAGTTTCTCTCAGAAAATCATTTTGCATTATTACTTTCTTCTCCAGGTACGTGGTGAAAGCATGATAAGGATCGGGAACAGCT
This sequence comes from Eubacterium sp., assembly GCA_017619835.1. GTDB lineage: Bacteria > Bacillota > Clostridia > Lachnospirales > Lachnospiraceae > Eubacterium_Q. The sequence continues at coordinate 7,098 of JAFZRN010000030.1, read as the reverse complement.
CAAGTCTTCCCGCGATCATGTCAAAGATAAATACCCATTTCGATAACTTACTGAATCCACAGAAGCTTCCGGTAGGTCCTACCAGTCCGAGACCGGGGCCTATGTTGTTGATCGTTGCAGCCACACTTGAAAATGACGTCTCAAGATCATAACCATCGAAACATATGATAATAAACGAAACGGTAAATACTGTAATGAAGGCCATAAGGAAAACATTTGTGGTCCTTAAGACCGCATTATCAACTGACTTTCCGTCAAGTCTTACTCTTGTTACGGCATTCGGATGAACGAAATGCGAAAACTCCTGGAATACCTGCTTAACATAGAGGACGATCCTGCTGACCTTGACTCCTCCACCCGTACTGCCGGCACAGGCGCCCGAGAACATGATCATTACCAGGACCGCACGGGGCAGGAAAGACCATGCCGCAAAATCCCGCGTAGCAAATCCGGTGGTCGTCATGATGGACGCAACCTGAAATGCCGAATGATGGATCGCATCACCCAGTGTATCAAACGTATCAAATCCTGTCCAGCCGAAGAACTCCGTAGTACCTGCATAGGTTCCGAGGGTAACGAATGTCGTTGCGGCAAGGAATATCATCAGATACCAGAAAACCTCTTCGCAGTGAAGAAGATTCTTGAACTTTCTCATTACGATAAGTGTATAGACACTGAAGTTTATACCGAACAGAAGCATACCCACGGTAATTATCACCTGACAGGTGCTGCTGTAGTCTGCGATGGAGCTGCTGTGAACACCGAAACCTCCGGTACCTGCAGTTCCCCAGGAAATGCAGACCGAATCAAAAAGCGGCATTCCCGCTATGAAAAGCGCGATTATAAGAGAGGTCGTAAGTACTGTATATATCGCATAAAGGATAAGTGCTGTCTCTCTTACCTTCGGAACAACCTTCTCCACTGAAGGTCCCGGGCTCTCTGCTCTCATGATATTCATCTCGTCGGCATTTGACGGAATAAAGATAAGCATGAACATAAGGATACCCATACCACCAATCCAGTGCGTGAAGCTTCTCCAGAGAAGAAGACATCTCGGCATGCTCTCAAGATCGGTTATGATGCTGGCTCCCGTTGTCGTAAACCCCGAAGCCGTTTCGAATACGGCATCCGTAAAGGAGGGAATAGCTCCCGAGATAAGAAATGGAATTGCACCTACCATACTTAAGATGAACCATGAAAGACCGGTTATCACAAAGCCCTCTCTGGCACGGATCATGGTTTTTGTCGGTTTTAAAAGTTTGCTCAGAAGTCCCACTATTATAGACAAAACAGCAACCACGCCTAAGCTTAAGGTCGCTGTTTCTTTAAAATATATTCCTGCACAAGTGGGTATCAGAAGAAGAAGTCCCTCTATAAAGAGCAGTTTTCCTATTGTGGAAATTACGATTTTCGCATTCATCTGATTAATCCCTTTTGATCAATTACCTGACTATCTCATGTATACTGTTAAGACCCTTCTGGGTGGTAACTACAACAGCACTGTCTCCAACCTCAAGTGTGTCGCGGCCGCCCGGTCTTATGATCTCGCCCTTTCTGTTGATACAGCAGATGAGCGTATTATCAATGAGCTTAAGGTCCTTAAGCTCAACACCTGCATATTCAAAGTCCTGACCCACAGCCAGCTCAAGCGCCTCGACTCTGTTATCCATGATCTGATAGAGAGCCTCCACCTCGCTGCCTATGGAGTTCTGCATTGAACGTACATATCCTACGATATAGTCGGTAGTGATGGATTTGGTACTGATGATGCTTCCTACGGGAAGCTCTGTTACCAGATCCTCATATGAATTACGATGAACTCTCGTGATAGTCTTAACCTTGGAGTTCATCATGCCAATGAAAAGGCTGAGAAGGATGTTTGCCTCATCCTGATGCATGAGACAGCATACTGCGTCCATATCATCAACGGATTCCTGAAGAAGCAGATTCTTATCCGTAGCATCTCCGCAGATGATCATAGCTTTCGGAATAAGATCCGCAAGCTCCTCACATCTCTTCGGATCCTTTTCGATGATCTTGACATTTATCCTGTGAGAGACAAGCCTCTGTGCGAGATAATATCCCGTTGTGCCACAGCCGGCTATCATTACATTCTTGATCTTCTTTGCCTTGATACCGATCTTGTTGAGGAAGTCACTGACCTCTGCAAGTGAAAGCGTCACGGACATTTTGTCGCCGGCATGAAGCACGGTTTCACCGTTCGGTATCTCGATCTGCTTTTCGTGCTCGGTAACACAGATAAGGGCATTGGATTTAACCTTATGTGAAAGATCCCTTATCTTCATATTGTCAAGGATCGAATCCTCCGGGATCTCGATTCCGATAAGACTTACCTTGCCTCTGGCAAATGTATCCACCTCGAGAGCTGACGGGATCTGGATCAGCCTTATGATCTCGGCTGCCGCTACTCTCTCCGGATTGATAGCCATGGAAAGGCCAAGCTCATCACGAAGATATCCGATCTCCTCGGTATACTGCGGGCTTCTTATCCTGGCTATGGTATGTGCATGACCGGTCTTACGCGCGATAAGGCAGGCCAGCATGTTGATCTCATCATCATTAGCCACTGCGATCAGAAGGTCAGTCTTCTTTATTCCTGCCTCGATCTGGCTTTTGATACTTGTACAATCTCCCTGATAACCGATAACATCCACGCTGTTGGTTACGGATGCCAGCGCATCGCTGTCCTTATCGATTACCGTTACCTCATGTCCCGATCCGGCAAGAGCGACCGCAAGTGAACGCCCAACCTTGCCGCAACCGGCAATAATTATCTTCATTATTCTCTCTCCGATTTATCTGATAATCTCATATAAATGTCTCATATAAAGTCTTTGAAAATCATCATATTCACCAAGACCTCTGAATACGGGTTCTACATCATAACCTTCATCAATCAGTCTTTGCACCAGACCATTATACTCATTTGAGAGCTCATTTTCAATCTCTTCTCCCGCCACAAATTCCATGGGGACAAGAACTACTCTCTTTCCTGCTTCCGGAACACGTCCTGCAAGCTCTTTTATGACCTTATAAAGCCTTCTTGATCCGCGAAGGGATGCAACATAGCTTTCTGGTATATGGGTCTTTAATTTCTCCTCCAGCACTTCGAGAGGCTTTGGAAATGATGGCTCACTGCTGAAAATATCGGGCTCAGCGTCCGAATATATCGTCTTCTCATCCTTTGCGACAACTATAAGTATACCGTCTCCCACAAGTTCTCCGAAGACAGAGCCGAATGCTCTTGCTGTAAGCTCTGCATCTATGGGCTCCGATATAAGCGGCTTGGATATCCCCACCTCATTAAAGAATCCGGCGATTCCTCTTGCCTCTTCTCTTATCAGCTTATGCTCTTCATCTTCCAGGATATCTGTTGTAACGATCGCAAGGCTCTGGACGCCATTTTCCTTCATCGAAAGCATGGCAGCCTTAAGGTTCTGAACCTTCTCGCCTGTCTCTTCTCTGAGCCTTTTTCTGACATCTCCGTCGGTATATGCCGCGATGACATCTGCATCCTCGAAACGGTCCTTGATAGAGAGCATAAAATCCTCTATCGTCCTCTGTCTCGTCTCGAGATCCGTAGTTCCGTGATTGACAACAATTATCCCCTGTTTCATAGAAATCCTCTTTTACTTTTTGGAGTCTCCTACATAGTTATAATGCCCCAAACTGATAATGTCAAATGATTTAAGCTTATTTTATTCTGCCATTATCACTTCTTATAATACGGCCTTGTCTTATCAAATATCACATGCATCTGGTTCTGATTTTTAACAGCCTTGACTGCATTTGTATACCTTACTACAAAATCCGAAAGTTTGCCCATATATTCCTCTTCCGAGATCGTACCCTCGGCAACTCCGGTAAGTCCCTTCTCCCAGCTCGCGGTAAGGTCCGCACGAAGAAGTCCGTTTATCGAGTAAAGTACAACATCATATATGATCTCGCCAAGGAAGGTAGGTGTCAGCACCTGAGTCTTCTTATTAAGAGCGATATACTTGTTATTCACAAGCTTCGTTATGATAGCATCTCTCGTTGCGGAAGTACCGATTCCGCTTCCCTTAATCTGCTCTCTTAATTCTTCATCCTCGATGAGCTGTCCCGCATTCTCCATTGCAAGGATCATGGAACCCGAGGTATATCTCTTCGGAGGACTGGTCTTTCCTTCCTTAATCTCAAAACCGTTGCAGGAAAGGATGTTGCCCTTTTTGAGAGAGGAGATATATTCCATTATCTCTTCGCTTGCAGGCTGTGAATCCTCTTCCTTGTCCTGATTCTCGCCGTCCTGATCATTTTCCTGCTTTTCTCTCTTTTTCCCGTAATAAGGATCGGCGATAGCAAGATATCCGGGCTTTATAAGTATCTTAAAGGATGCACTGAATTCTTCAGTCTTTCTTCCCAGCGTAACAGATACCTTCTGATATTCTGCAGCAGGATAAAAGATGGAAAGGAATCTTCTTGCTATAAGCTCATATACCTTTGCCTGGATCGAGGTCAGTTTTCCAAGCTGTCCTAGTCCCTGGCCTGTCGGGATTATAGCATAGTGGTCTGTTATAAGCTTGTCATTAACATACTTTGATTTAGCTATACCCTTATAGCCGCCCTGGTTGATTATATTCTGTGCGAAGGGGGCAAGCTTCTCATAATTACAGAGTCCGCGGATATTTTTATCTATCTCTTTTGCAATAGCCGTAGAAAGAACTCTGGCATCAGTTCTCGGATAAGTCACAAGCTTCTTTTCATATAGTTCCTGAACTGTATTCAGAGTATCGGTAGGGCTTATCTTGAAAAGTCTCGAGCAGTCATTCTGAAGCTCCGCCAAGTTATAAAGCATGGGCGGATTCTTCTTCTCGGTCTTCTTGGTGATGGATTTTATCTCCATCTCTACCGGATCAGGATCCTTCAGATATTCGATAAGCTTCTCGGCATCCTCTTTTTCTTTGAAGCCATTTTCCTTATAAAGCTTTGGGCTCTCATAATAGATACTTCCCTTGACTGCCTTCCACTCCGCATCAAAAAGAGTCACGCCGTCCGCTTCCTCGGGCTTCTTTCCTACCCTGGCAACAACCCTGTAGAAAGGGGTGACTACAAAGTCTCTTATCTCACGTTCTCTCTTAACTACCATTCCGAGAACGCAGGTCATGACGCGGCCCACGGCAATAACGCATTTATCGGTATGAAGATACTGCTTTATCGGATAAGAATATTTAAGGGTAAGCGCTCTCGAAAAGTTGATACCCATCAGATAATCTTCCTTGGCACGAAGATATGCCGAGCAGCCGAGATTATCATACTCGCTGAGAGGCTTTGCCTCGCGGATACCTCTTAATATCTCCTCCTCGGTCTGGGAATCGATCCAGACTCTCCTTCTGTCCTTATCCTTCGGAACACCGGCCTGCATATCCACAAGCCTGTAGATATATTCACCCTCACGTCCCGAGTCGGTGCAGACATATATAGTCTCAACATCCTTACGGTTAAGGAGCTTTTTAACCACATTAAACTGCTTACTTACAGCAGGTATGACCTCATACTTAAAACTGTCCGGGATAAAGGGTATCGTATCCATCGACCATCTCTTTAAAGACGCATCATAAGCATCCGGATAGCTCATCCCTACGAGATGTCCGACGCACCATGTGATTATATAATTGTCATCCTCGAGATAACCGTCCTTCCTCGAACCATTCACCTTTAAAGCATCGGCGAACTGCTGGGCAACCGACGGCTTCTCCGCAATAAAAAGCTTTTTCATAATGCAATAGATTATATCACATAATCAAAGAAATATCATGAGTAAATAGGGACTATACTTTTTTACTCATAAAAATGGGGACGGGGGTGTATTTCAACCTCCGTCCCTAAGTTTGAGGAAATATGAACCCTTCCCCATTGTCATATTTCCCTGTTCGGCTAATTAATTATTTCAGCTATTCAGCTGCTGACAAGTCTTCATCTATTTAACTGTCACATTTATCGTCTTACATAATCCGTTCTGGGTGTAAACAAGGATCTTCGTCTTGCCCTTTGATACGGCCTTCACCTTGCCCTTCTTATCCACAGTCGCGATCTTCTCATCGAAGCTCTCATAGCGGAATTTTGCAATATGCGTATGTATCTTCTTACCCTTCGGACTCTTAAACTTTGCTTTAATCTTTACGGTCTTTCCGACCTTAGCACTGATCTTTGACTTCTTAACCGTAATCTTCGAAGGATTACCCTTCTTTGAACCTGTGGTTGCCACATGCACTGACTTGGATGTCGTAAGCACAACATCACCTGACTCAGTCGTCTTATATGCAACAACCATATATTTATAGTAAGTTCCCTTTTTAAGCTTTTTAATGGTAAATGACTTCGCTGCCGGTTTCTTTATCGTAGTTACATATTTCATCTTAGATCCGCATTTCGAACCATAGATTATATATCCGTCAGCCTGCTTTATTGTCTTCCATGTAAGCTTGATAGATTTTTTATTCTTTGCTGTACCTTTCAGCTGAAGGAATCTCTGTGTTGAACCTTCTACATCACCTTTATCGGTGTTGGCATTCAATATCATCTTCTGCTTTTCGGTAACCCAAACATTCTCTGCTTTCGGAAACTCTTTTAATACTTCTTCATCAAGTTTAGGTTCTGACGTCACTTCAGAAGAATCTCCCGGTTCCTCTGAAGCAGCATCAGCCTCTATCTGACCGATCGGGACGGCAGGCCCCTCATATTCTCCTGCCGCCTTCACAGTTAAAGCGGGGACGAACAAAATTACCATTAACACGGTACAGCATAAAATGACTAATCTCTTGAACATATAATTTAAACCTCCACTAATTCCGTGTAATTTTAAGTCTGGAATTGATCCTCCGTCCCCAAGTTTTTTAATCAATTTGTTTCAAAATTTATTTTACAGTAATGTTAAACTTCTTACATAATCCATTCTGGGTGTATACAAGAATACTTGTCTTACCCTTGGAAACAGCTTTTACTCTACCCAGAATATCTACTGTTGCAACTGATTCATCCAGGCTCTCATAACGATACTTGGCAATGTGTGTACTTACCTTCTTGCCTTTTGGTTTCTTT